>CAZTJN010000007.1:18992-38839 GCA_964613955.1 uncultured archaeon
TTTGTTCTCTGTGAGAGAACGCATGCTATAAGGGTTTGGAAGACGGTTTTGTTTCTGGAACTGTGTTTTTTGGCAACATCTCCGTATTTTTCCTTGAGAAACTTCACCAGAACCTTCGCCATCTCCTTTCTGTTAATTGAAATCACCCAGCCTTTTCTGTCTGAGTATCCTGCTCCTCTTGACAAATTCTGCTGCATCCAGCCTCAGCTTGGAATTTATGTGGCTGAGGGCTTCCCTGAGGGTTTGGAATTTCAAAGGTTCGGAACGAAAAGCGTTTCTCGCTGTTTCCCTCACGACCCACACCCCGAGCGGGATCGTGTAGCCCTCGTGTATCTCCCGGAATCCAACCACGCGTGCCTGCCTCTTTATCCTGTGAAGGTATTCGATTACAGCAAACCTGCTTGCGTAATACCCCCCTGCCTGAAGGTTCGCGTAGCTCGTTCGCCCATGAAAGGGCTCGTACTCTTCAAGGATTTCCGTTCTTTTCAGATTAAATGACCAGGAAGACCCGGGAGACCATGCCTCGAAGTTTTCAAATTCCCAGTTGCCAGGCATTAAAAGAAAAAGGAAGTGGTTATCCAGGTATTCGCTGAAAAAAACGAGGTAATCATTCACCTGCCTGTATCCCCTGACTTTCTGGACGAGTCTTCTGAATACCATGTCGTCAGTCGCTGTTATGGACCATCTCGTGGGAACAAGCTTCCTCCCTTTTTCAAAACCGAGTACACCAGAGGACAGGATGGTGGAAACATTGTATACATCCTGTCCGTGTTTGTAAAGAAGAAATCCTGCCTCTTCCGCTTTTAATTCATCACTAACGATCTTTTCTGTTTTTATCGGTATCTTCGGGTTTTCTGTTATTCTCATTTTCTTAAGTGTGGCCGAAGGTCCCATGGGCTGCGTGATGTCTGAATACTCGAAAGTTATTGAAGGTTTCTTTTTGAAGTCAAGCTCGACGTCCGTTGGCTTCTCTGCAAGGGCAAGCTCCTGATTGCTCTCCACAAATCGGGACCTTGAGTATATATTCTCCCTATACTTCGAGCGCAGAATAAAGGAACGCGTCTCTATTATCTTCGAATACGGCTTCCCGAACCACTCCCGAGGAGAAGCGAATGTTTCGGGACTTTCGGAGTCCATCGAAGCTAGCGGTCCGACATAAACATTCGGGTAAAAATTATGGCCAACGAATACCGATGTCGAGGAGCCAAAAAAGCTCTCGCTGACCTTCTCCCTTATCCTGGGTATCGCTTTCTCTCTCGAGAGCAGCGGACAAAATCTCCAACCGCAGAGCCTTCTGGAACCCTTGCATATGAGACATAGACGGGCAGGAGAAACCATAGACATCGCCTCAATAAAGGATTGATTTTTATAGTTAAAAGTTTAAATTAAATTTTATGAAACGCGAACACAAACAGGTGCTAATGGCTTTGTTCATCGCGGTTATAATGATAGCTTCTGCTGTCGGTTTCGCTCTGTTGAGGAACACGCCCACTGAAAACAACCAGCAGGAAGCGAACTTCCCCAATGTTATCGAGAGAGTCATAGAACCGCAGGAGAGGCTTCAGATACTCAGGGGCGGGAAGAGTCTGATAGAGTTTTTGTACCCGGAGAATTGCACGTCTTGTCCGGAAAGGAGAAATGTTTACGAAAGCTTCGCAACATCCGAAGAGTTCAAGGATTACGTTGTCCTTGAAACCGCGGTCAGCGAGAACGCGACAGCGGAATGGATGATCATGGCGTATACAGGGGATCAGATACCCCTCGAGGGCGTGAACACAACCGAAGAACTCGCCAACATGTTCTGCACTTCGAGCGTGGTCAAGCCCAACATATGTCTCCTTCAGGAAGTGTAGAATCAGACATTTAAACCCATATTTATAAATATAACACTATAAAAACTCTATTAATCTTAATTAAATCAGGTTTGTTGGCATGTACAAAATACTGGATGTAAGCGACAGGATAAGGGTCCCTCCGGACAAGTTCAGCATGAATCTTGAAGACGCCGTGAAGGCCAGCCTGGAGGAGAAACTGGAGGGATCGATTGACAAAAATGTAGGCGTTATTCTGGCGATACTTTCGATAGAGGATATAGGAGAGGGCATAATAATTGCAGGAGACGGGGCCTTGTACTATCCCGTAAGGTTTAAAATGCTGACCTACCTCCCTGAACAGCACGAACTTGTTAAAGGGGACGTTATAGATGTTACGGAATTTGGTGTTTTCGTGAGGATGGGTCCTGTGGACGGAATGATTCATGTCTCGCAGCTCATGGATGATTTTGTTTCTTACGATCCAAAGAATATGGTTTTCACGGGCAAAAAAACCAAGAGGAGACTAAAGGAGAAGTCACAGGTCTTTGCAAGGGTTATTTCCGTCAGTATGATAGAAAACCAATACAAGATAGGTCTGACAACAAGGCAACCAGGCCTAGGGGCGCTGGACTGGTATAAGAAGGGTGAAAAAAAAGCGAAGGGTGAAAAGTCCCGACCAAAGAAAAAATAATGTAAATTTATCGGGTGTTTTAGATGGTTGAAAGGGAAAAGGTATGCAAGCACTGCAGAAGATTTGTTACTGGAGACAAATGCCCTGCATGCAACACAAAGGACTTCACAAGGACATGGAAGGGCGTGGTAATAGTTAACGACCCGCAGAATTCGGAGATAGCGAAACTGTTGGGCATAACCGCTCCGGGCAAGTATGCCATCTGGATAAAGTAGGTGATGTAATGAATGTGAAACTTGGTGAGCAGAAAAGGAATCCGTTGCTGAAGAGGGAGGAAATACAGTGTATATTTGAACATCCCGGCAGGGCAACCCCCTCAAGAAAGGAAATGCTGCCCGACCTTGAAAAAATCCTGAAGACCAAAAAGGACCTCATAATAATAGACAAAATCTTCTCCGTGAAGGGCAAAGGCGAGTCAAAAGCGCACGTACTCGTCTACAAGAAAAAGGAAGATATCCCAAAGGAGAAACTGGAAAAAATGCAGAGGAGAATGGAGAAGAAGGCAAAAGTGAAGAAACCGCCCGAAGAAGAAAAGCCGGCAGGTCCGGAGAAACCTGAGGAAATCAAGAAGGAAGTTCCAAAGGAGGAGAGCGAGGAAAAGAAAGGGGAAACAGAAGAGGAAAAAGCCAAGGAGAAGGAACAGAAAGTAGGAAAGGCAGAGGAAAAACACGAAGGAGCGAAGGGTGAGAAAGCAGAAGAGGAAGCGAAGGAAGAGGGCGAAAGGAAATAGTTAGGTGTTTGAATGGCGAAGAAGGAGAAGAAAGCGGTCAAGAAGGGCAAGAGAATAAGGAAGGGGAGAAAGCACGAATCTGTGAAGGTAAACAAATACTATGAAATCAAAGGCGAAACCCTTGAAAGAACCAGGAAATTCTGCCCCAGATGCGGACCGGGAGTCTGGCTTTCCAGACATGCCAAAAGACTGTACTGCGGCAAGTGCGGCTATACGAGTTTCGAAGGCAGAAAATCCCAGGAAGAAGCAAAACCGGAAAACAAAGTTGGAGAAAAGGCCGAAGAAGGTAAAAATGAGGAAAAAGAAAGGGCGGAGGAACCTGAAAAACAAGATGAAGCGACACCCGAAGAAAGGGAAAAGCTTGGGAAAGGCGAAGGTTAACGCTCTGCTTGTTTTATTAATTCTTTTGTGGAAATTATTCTTGAAAGATGGGCCTGTAGCTCAGCAGGAAGCTTCGAAGGACGTGGACTTTAACGTCTGCCGAAATGGTCTGCATTAGAGCGTCAGATTGCGGATCTGGAGGCCGCGGGTTCGAATGCTGATCCCTTTCTTTTCAAAAGAAAGGTCTAAGCTTCACCCCAAAGAAAGGAAATTCCCGCCAGGCCCATTAATTTAAATTTTAAAAACAATCAAATTCTTATTGATTAGTAATGGGGCTGTGAGGTAGTCTGGCTATCCTGGCGGGCTCCAGATTTAATAAATCTGGAAATTTGAAGGGTCTGTTGATCCCAGATGATAGGAAGAGACCCGTATACCTGGGATGGAAAATCGGAAACGATTATCCACAGGAATTCGAAAGGCGCATGTTTCGATTCTGTCGGAATCCGTCTGAAGCTCCCAGCAGCCCCATTCGCTTCTTTCCTTCTCCCAACTGTTTTTTATTACAGCCAAGACAAAGAATTAATATGAAAGCCCAGACGGCTTTTGAGTATATGATAATAGCAATAATAGTTCTCGGTTTTCTGACCCCTGTATGGCTTTACATATCCCAAGTTCAGACACAGAGCACAGAGCAGTTCTCCCTTACGTATGCCAAGAACGCTGTTAAAAAATTGGCAGAGAACGCGGATCTTGTCTACTCACAGAGACTGGGGGCGAAAGTCAAAGTCGGGGTATACATTCCAAATGGTGTTGAGGGAATAAATATAACAGGAAAAACGGTAATAATGAAGGTTTACTCTTCATCGGGAACGGTTGATATTTTCGAAACATCCACGGCCAATCTGAATGGGAGCCTTCCTGCTGACGCTGGCTTTCACTGGGTTCTCATAGAGGCCATGGGCGATTATGTTCAGATAGGTACGTTGTAGTTATGAGGGGGCAAACCGGCGTGGAATTCATGATACTTTTCGGGGTTTTCTTACTCGCCATAATAATTATGGTGTTTTCAATTTGGAACTACGTTTTTGACATCAACGTATCGACAAATGATTTGCATGCAAACAAATTTCTTGACAGCATATCAAGCAGGGTGGATACCGTATTTCTGGAAGGTGATGGTTTTTTGACCAATTACACAATGCCCGACACCATCTTGGGCAGGAACTATTCTGTCAGCATAGAAAGAGGTTTTGTGTTTTTGAATTTCAGCGGGAGGGTTTACGTAAAAAGACTTATAACCAAAAATGTAACAGGAAACCTTGAGAAGGGGGAAAACACCATAAAGAATGTGAACGGGGTTGTTGCAATATTATGAAGCGAAAGGCTCAGGCTTGGTCCCTGGATTTTATAACTTCGATGTCCATTTTTTTACTGGTTCTTGTCACGCTCTTCTTTGTATGGAATTACGTAAATGTCCAGAACATGGAACAGAAGACGCTGGATGAGATAGAAACAACCGCGCTTGCGGTTTCTGATTCCCTTATAAGGACAAGGGGCCTGCCTGAAGACTGGAACACGACCAACGTAAACATAATAGGACTCGCGCAGGAGGAAAATATACTGGATCCGGAGAAGGTTTCATATTTCATTTCAATGGGCAACAACAACTATAACCTAACGAAGAACATCCTCACGGGAAAATACGATTTCTTTTTCAGCATAACCGATTTGAACGGAACGAACTATGGAACGATAGGAAGCGAACCCGCAGACAGGACAATAGTCCCTGTTGAAAGGTATTGCTCATACAAAGGAAGAATTGTCAAGGTAGAATTGGCACTGATAGGTTAAAGTTCCATTTCGAACATTTTGTATTTTATCTTTATTCTGTAACCTGCCTTTTCTATTTTTTTCAGTATGCTTATGTCATAATTTCCCTTTTTGGACATGAGTTCCTCGATGCCCAGCTCTAGCGCTATTAAAGGGTGTATGATATTCACTACAATGTTTTTGTCTTTAATCTCTATCTCTGCTGCAGGGGCCTTACCCAGATAAATCATAAAATGGACCCTGCCCACGATGCTACGGAAAATTTCACCAAGAATGCCGTTCATATAAGATCGAGGATTATTTTTTCTTCTTGACAAACGGAACGATTGTGAATTCTATGTCCCCGTTAACGCTGACCTTTGAATTCCCTATGTTGAATTCGACACCGTCAAGGTTCACCTTTGTCTTGGTTTCTTTCCCCTCAAGTATCTGCAATATCTTGATTAAAAGCTCTTCCTTGTTCTTGACTATGTCCTCCAAAACACCCATAGACACCACCTTAAGACCAGATTATATAATATATGTATTTTGTTTTATATAACTTATATAACATCCTTGATACAAATTTTATTATATGGTTGAGAAGATAATTGTCGGGAAGGACTGGAAAGACCTGAAAAAATTCGGAAAGAAGGGAACCGCTTACATAGGCAAGCATATTGTAGGCAAAGGAGAAGAATCCCACCTGACCAATCCTGTTCTCATGGACATCACGCGTCCGCACGTCGTTCTTGTCTGCGGAAAGCGCGGAACTGGAAAATCATACACTGCAGGGGTTATCACGGAAGAAATATCCAAACTCCCGCCAGACCTGAAAAATAACATCTGCGTTCTGATGATAGATACCATGGGGATTTACTGGTCCATGAAACTTCCGAATGAAAAGGACACGGACATCATAAAGGAATGGGGAATTAAGCCCGAGGGGATAAAAACGAAACTTTTCGCTCCCAAGGGGTATTTTGAGGAGTACAAGAAAGCGGGAATAAGTGTTGATTTTCCCTTCACGATTTCTGTCTCCGAGTTGACTGCAGAGGACTGGGCAATTACCTTCGGATTTTCAATGATAGACGAGTATGGGATTCTCATAGAGCAGGTAATAGACAAATTAAAGGAGAATTATGAGAACTATTCCATCGATGACATCATAAAGGCGATAGAGAAGGACAAGATGTCCGAAAAGAGAATCAAAGACGCCCTGATAAACAGATTCCTCGCTGCAAAAGGTTGGGGTATTTTCGAAAAGAAGGGAACGAAAACAGAGGACCTCCTGAAGCCCGGGGCGATTTCAATCCTTGACGTGTCGCATTACATGAGGGTCTCCGAGTCCTGGTCCATACGCACGATGCTGGTTGGTTTGCTGAGCAGGAAGATATTCACGGAGAGACTCACCGCCCGAAAGATCGAGGAGTATGGACAGGTTACCGGGCAGGCAAGAAAAACCATACCATTGGTATGGATCATGATAGATGAAGCGCACCAGTTCATACCACATACAGGCTCGACCGCAGCAAGCGGTCCTCTCATGACGCTGATAAAGGAGGGCAGGGAACCAGGGATATCGATTCTCATGATTACCCAGCAGCCAAACAAACTCCATCAGGACGCCCTGTCCCAGGCCGATCTCATAATATCCCACAGGCTGACATCGCGGGTGGACATAGAGGCGTTGCGGTCGATAATGCAGACCTACATGCTCGAGGATATACAGGACTACCTGAACGAACTTCCACGGACGAAGGGTTCGGCAATAATACTTGACGATAACCTGGAAAGAATATACGAAGTGCAGATCAGGCCGAGGTTTTCATGGCATGCGGGCGGTTCGCCCATAATAATAAGAAAAGAAAGCCTCCTCGGAGAGGAAAAGAAAGCGTGATGCTATCTCCTTATCTTCCCCCTTCTCTTGATTATCTTTATCCTCTTTATTCTGTCCTTCTCTGCGTCGCTCACTATTATCCTGAAATTCTTCATCCGTATTTCGTCTCCCTTCCTCGGGAAGCGGCCGAGCTTTTTGACAATGAGGTCCGCGATGGTTTCGAGACCTTTTTGTTTGAACTCCATCCCCATGACTTTCGTTACGTCCTTAAGTGGTGTTTCCGCTTCGACAATTATGCTTTTCTCATCGAACAAACGAAGCTTGGTTTTTTTGATGTCACTCTCATCGTATATTTCGCCGACTATTTCCTCCAGCAGGTCTTCGAGCGTTACAAGACCTTTCACGTTCCCCTTTTCATCGGTTGCGATTGCCATATGCGTCCCGCTTTCCCTGAAATCGTCCATGAGCATGTCGAGATTCCTGTCTTCCCTCACGAACATGACAGGGGAAACGAGCTTTTCGATCTCCATGTCGAACTGCTTGCGTTTCAGATGCTTCAGTATCTCTTTTATATGTATGACCCCTATCATGTTGTCAAAGCTGTTCTTGTAGACAGGTATTCTTGAGTAGCGGGATTCGAGCATCTTCGTCAGCACATCCGAGATTCGCATGTCCGAACGAATCGCAACGATTTTCTTCCTAGGTACCATCACCTCAGAGACCCTCGTATCCCCGAATTCGAAGATGTTGTGTATCATCTCCTCCTCGTCCTTGTCTATCACCCCTATCTCCGTTCCCATGTGCAGGGCCGTTCGTATTTCTTCCTCTGTTATTTTTGGCCTCTTTTTTCTTGTTCCAAACACCTTCAAAATACCAAGGCTGAGATACTCTATGAAGATGATCACAGGATAGAGAATTTTTGTGAGAACGTAGAGGGGCCCGGCCATGAGCAGCGAGACCTTCTCTGCGTTCTGGTGGCAGAATGATTTGGGTGTTATTTCCCCAAAAACAAGAATGAGAAACGTCATTACCCCTGTGGCTATTCCTATTCCTTGGGATCCGAAAATATCCGTGAACACGACCGTTGCCAGCGCCGCAGCGGCGATGTTGACAAGGTTGTTCCCTATGAGTATTGTGACCAATAGCCTGTGCGGTCCCTCTTTCAGTTTTCTGAGTGTCTTCGCTCCCCTTTTCCGCTGGCGCACGAGTTTTCTGACCTTTATGTCGCTTAACGAGAAAAACGCGATCTCCGAACCTGAAAAGACAGCTGAAAGCACGATAAGAATTATCAGAACAACAATTTCAACCCACATGCATACCTGTAGAATATTGAATTCCTTGGTTTTTATTTCTTCATCGCCTTTTCGAGCCTGTTTACCTTGTTTTCGATCTCTAATATCTTCGACACAAGTTCCCTGTACCTTTTTTCGAGCTTTATATCCGTGTCTATCCTTCTCTTCTCAAGCTTGTGAACCCTGTAATCTGTAGTCCTCTTGTGCCTGCTCGCAAGGTCGAATGTCTTTTCCAGCTGCTGCGAAATGGATGTGAGCTTCTTGTAAATATCGTCTTGGTATCCTAGAACCTTCATGTTCGTAAGCTCTTCGGCAAGTTTCCCTGCCCCGATAATGACTATAATCAGACCAAGAATTACGAACATTCCGAAGCTTATCGCATGGGCTATCGCTCCTCCAATCAGAGAGAGGCTCATGGCCGCGAACAGCAACCAGAATATCTTTTCCCAGTGCCTGAACAGATGGGCATATGAGAACATAGTTATTATTTAAAGGTAAAGAATTTAAAGCTTTTATTCGTTGTCGTGTGCTTTTTGTTAAAGTTTTTAAACTTGTATCCCTATATAACGTTTATGAAATTCCCGAAAACCCTGCGGACGTACTGCCCCACATGCAGGAAGCATACGGAACACAAGGTAAAACAATCGAAAAGGAGAGGACGCTCTCAGGCTCACCCGCAGTCCCAGTCGCAGAGAAGGTTCAAACGAAAGATGGAGGGGTACGGATCGTTCCCCAGACCCAATCCAAAGGGCGAGGGAAAGCCGACAAAGAAAGTGGACCTGAGGCTTATCTGCAAGGAGTGCGGGAAGGCTCACACGAAAAAGGGATTCAGGATCAAGAAGTTTGAATTGGTGTGAAAATTTGGTGATTCGATGGCTTCAAAATTCATCAAGGTGAAGTGTAAGAAGTGCAAAAACGAGCAGGTTATTTTCGATAGGCCTGCCTCCACTGTCAAATGCCTAGTCTGCGGCGAGGTTTTGGCAGAATCCACGGGCGGGAGAGCAAAGGTAAAGACAGATGTCATTTCAAAAGTTTAGGTGCTATCTTGGGAGACAAGGGTTTGCCAAAAAGGAATGAACTTGTTGTGTGCAGGATCAGGAAGATAAATCCGCATTCAGCGATAGCCTACATGATAGAATACGAGAGAACAGGCCTGATACATGTCTCTGAGGTAGCTTCCAGATGGGTTCGCGATATCCGGGAGTTCATAAAGGAGAATCAGTACGTGGTCTGCAGGGTAATGCAGGCGGACAGCGAACATGTTTCTCTCTCGCTGAAAAGGGTTCACAGAGAGGATGCTGCCAGGAAGCTTAACGAGTTCAAGCGTGAAAGAAGGTCCGGAAAGCTGCTTGAGATGTGCGGGAAGCTTTTGAAGAAGAGCCCTGAAGAAACCCGCAAGGAAATAATACCTGTTCTGATCGAGGAGTTCGGCTCGCTGACCAAAACATTTGAGATGGCGCTGAAAAATCCCGATATTTTCAAGACAAAGAATATCCCGAAGAAATGGACCGAGGCCATAATCGACATCGCAAAGAAGAACTACGCCGAAAAAATGTTCAGCGTCAAGGGCAAGCTGAGTCTCACCACACACGAACCTGACGGCGCGGGTCTCATAAAGAATGCCCTGCTGAAGGCCAAAAAGCAGGGCCTTGAGGTGCGGTACATATCTCCTCCCAGATACGTCATCATAGGCACGGGGAAGAACTACAAGGAAGTGGAGAACAAAGTTAAAACAATCGGGGAAAATATAGCGAGGGGCTTCGAAAAACACGGAGAAGCCAGTTTTGAGCTGGAAAAATAGAAAGGGCTTCAAAGGTTTGATACGTACGGAATACCATCTTCTTTCGAAAGTTCTCTGCCTCTTTTGTTAACCAAGGATTTCAATCTTCCTGAATTAAAACTCTCGAACATCTCCATTTCAAGTTCCCTCCCCGGAATCAAAGCCAGTTTTTTAAGTTCCGGGGTTGGATATTTCACACCAATGTACACTTCTCCGTTTCCCGTATCCTTTAGCACAATAGCGGCCCTGTGAATTTTATATGCCATCCCAACACCTCCTATCTCTTGCCTGTTCTGGGAACAGTTTTTCGTGAAATATATTTTCCGTTGACCGGTCTCCCCAGAACCCTGCCGTCATGATTCAAATCCGGTAATGTAATTTTTCCCTTGTATAAAAATGGATTTTCAAAATTCTGATTGTATGCTCTTATAATTCTGCTTGCTTTGGCATTGCCCTCAGTCATTCCGTGCGTTTTTTCTCCCTCTTCTTTCATGAAAGAGTCGGTCAACTTCCAGAAATCATTTCCATAGTCGGCTCTGAGTGTTTCGTAATTAGCAGTATATGTTCCTATGCCGTCAACAGGATGAGTTTGCCTCTCTAAATTACAGCCACCAAATGCTAAAAATCCTGTCAGTATCGGAACGCCATACTTCGCTGTTTTTCTAATTTTTTTCATCATTAACACCCCCATTAAGTTATTACTAATTAATAGTTAATTATGTAAATAATTATTGATTTGGGGGTATTTAAAGCTTTCGGCGGAATATTTTGGCGGAAATTATGCAGGAATTCCAATCATATTTGGTTCTTCTGATATCTCGAAATCCTTTTGGAGAGGTGTGTAATCTATTCTCGCTACTTCTTCCTGCACGTCATAGGGCATGTCTCCGTCCCTGAGGTTCTTGTCTGTCACCTGCCAGTTGCTGTCCATGGTGAATTCGTCCGCGTGATCATCGTCTTTAATTTCGCGGAAAATTTCAAAAAGGCTGAGGTATTCCTCAACTAAATGGTCAGAAACGATCAGATCGTATCTTATTTCGAATTTTTTGTAGAATATGGAGGGGTCTACATAACTTTCACATTTTCGCCCGTACGAAGACGGCCTGGTTTCGGCATCTCCTAACATTCCCCCTAACGAACCCTTGCACCTTAAACTCGCACTTTAAAACTGGGATATTAATATATAACAATAGTTTTATAAAATTTTAGTGCCGAATGTGGTAAAATGGTGCTGGACAGACTTGGATCAGGCCTGAAGGAAACGTTCCGGAAGATAACCGGGTTAGGCGTGGTTGACAGGGAAGCGGTGGAGAGAATAGTCAGAGATCTGCAAAGGACCTTAATACAATCGGATGTGGACATAAAGATTGTCCTCGAATTGTCTAACAGCATAAAGAACAGGATTCTCAAGGAAAAACCACCGGCAGGTATGACGCTTAAGGAGTATTTCATTAAAACACTGTATGATGAAATAGTTGATTTGCTCGGGAAGGAGAAAGGAGAACTTTCGCTCAAGAACCAGAAGATACTTCTGATGGGTCTTTTCGGTTGCGGAAAAACAACAACATGCGGAAAGCTGGCGAAATGGTTCAAGAAGCGCGGCCTCTCGGTCGCACTCGTCGCCTGCGACACGCACCGCGCCGCTGCGCAGGACCAGTTAAGGCAGATAGGCAAGCAGATTGAAATTCCCGTATATTCCGAGGGAAAGAAGCCCGAGGATATAGCAAAGAATGCCCTGAAAAAAGCGAAAGAAAACGTTTTGATTTTCGATTCGGCCGGAAGGGATGCCCTTGACAAGGAACTTGCAAAGGAGCTGAAAAACCTCGGAAAAATCATAAAACCGGATGAAGTTTTCCTCGTTATACCCGCGGACATAGGCCAGGCTGCAAGGAAGCAGGCAGAGGAGTTCAACCGCCTTGTTGGTATAACAGGTCTGATAGTAACGAAACTTGACGGGACCGCGAAAGGAGGAGGCGCGTTAGCGGCGGCGAATGTTTCTGGTTCGAAGGTTCGTATGATAGGCATGGGGGAGAAACTGGATGATTTCGAGGAATACGACCCCAAAAGGTTCGTTTCCAGGATGATAGGCTACGGGGACATACAGGGCTTGCTTGAAAAGGCGAAAGAGGTAGGGGCGGAGGAAACCGCAAAAAAACTGATGGAAGGGAGGTTCACACTCAACGAATTCTATGAGCAGCTGGGTTCTCTCCAGAAGATGGGCTCTCTCTCGAGTGTGATGAGCATGATTCCGGGATTCTCCGGCGGTATGCTCGCAAAGAAACTTCCCAAGGATTTTCTGAACGTTCAGGAAGATAAAATGAAGAAGTGGAAGTTCATAATCGATTCCATGACCCCGGAAGAAAGGGAAGAT
The DNA here is from genome assembly GCA_964613955.1 of uncultured archaeon. Classification (GTDB taxonomy): domain Archaea; phylum Aenigmatarchaeota; class Aenigmatarchaeia; order QMZP01; family QMZT01; genus CS3-C152. The sequence goes on from CAZTJN010000007.1 coordinate 31,641, forward strand.
CCTGACATTATAAAGCAATCGCGCGTTCAAAGAATCGCGAAGGGCTCCGGGACGACCCAGGCAGATGTGAGGGAATTGATTAAGAATTACAAACAGATAAAGAAGGTTCTTAAGATGACGGGCGGGGGTAAAGCGTTCAAGAGGGGACCTTTTGCGAAAATTGCAAAACAATTTGGACTCGGAATATAGACTCCGAAAGATTTATAGGAATTCAGAGAATATTTAATTATGAATAATCTCAATCGGGCCAATCAGAAAGCACAAGCCAGAAAACCGACCAAACATGAAATAGAGAAAAAGATAGTCAGGGAATCCGAAAAAGAAAAGGTTCTTGAGCATATCGTGAAAGGTCCGAAACCAAGAACACTCGGTCAGAAAGCCGCCGACTGGATGACGAAGTGGGTAGGTAGCTGGACATTCATATTTCTCCTGTCGATTTACATGGCGGTCTGGATCATCGCGAACACCATTGGCTTTCTCTACCAGTGGGATCCGTGGCCCTTCATCATCCTGAACCTCACCCTTTCATGTCTCGCTGCTGTGCAAGCGCCAATTATTCTCATGAGCCAGAACAGGGAAGCGGAAAGGGATAGACTAAAGGCTGAATACGACCACAGAATAAACAAAAAGTCCGAACTCGAAATCGAGGACATGCAGAAGGACCTGGAAATAATAAAGCAGATGATAAGGGAAATGAAAAGAAAAACTATATCATAACCCTCAAATTCTTCGAGCTTATTGCCCTGAGAACATTCTTTCCCTCTTCAGAGCGTTTTCTTATTCGGATGTTTCCGTTCTTTCCCACAACCGGGGAGAAGAGATATCTGTCGCCGTCGTAAAGGTCCACCTGCTGGCCAGTGTATTTCTTTTCAACCTTCACGTTGAAGAACGCTCCTTTTTCGCCAACGAGGTATTTGATTTCTTGCTTGAGGGTTCTTTCGAGAGGCTCGACCGATATTCCCACGCCTGTTTTTCTTTCGAGAGCCTCTATGTTCTTTCCCTGTCTTCCGATAACTTTGGGTATGAACTCGTTCCTTACCTTGAGTACAACCCTGCTGTCAGAAAGGTATTCAACCTCTATGTCTTTGCATATATCTCCCAGCTCTTTTTCTATGATCCTCGTCACATTTTTCTTCAGTTTTTTTGGGGCTTCCCTTATGGGAATTATCACGTTTTCTTCTCCAAACGTGTATATCTCGTATTCAAGTCTTTTGGTCTCAAAATCCCTTACCTCGACCACGGGCCTTGCCAGATCCTTCTCCGTCATCCCTGTGGGGACCTTGACTGTAAGGCTGAGCGTGTATGTCTTCTCTATGTTGCCGTTCTTTATGTAAATAACGGTGTCAAGAACGTGCGGAATCATCCCGAGTTCTATCCTGCCTATGAACCTCTGGATCGCCGAGATTATATCTGTGGAATGGACAACGCCTATCATCCCCACGCCGGCAAGACGCATATCGGAAAATACGCGGAAATCCCTTGTCTTACGGATTTCATCGAAGATTGTGTAGTCCGGCCTCACGAGCAGGAGAAGTTCAGCGCTCTTCTCCCAGTCATTCTCGAGCGGGGCGTACTGCGTGATTTCAGGGCCTACCTGAAGGTCGCGCGGTTGCTCAAATGTTTTAACGACCTTCCCCTTTTTTGATAGGAATTCCGCAATGCTGGCAGCGAATGTGGACTTGCCTGAGCCGGGTGGCCCTGCTATGAGAATGCCCTTTGAACCGCTGACTATCATGTCTTCGAGTTCCTTGTGAAGTTTGTAGTCCTTCAGTTCAAGTTTGACTATCGGCCTCACGGCAGTCACTTCTGTCGCCGAGGAGAACGGAGGTTTTGTTATTGAAATCCTGTAGACACCCATCTGAACGACCATCGCCCCCTGTTTGCCTATTTCTATAAAGGAGCCGGGGTCCTTGTGTGTCTTCGAGAGTATCTCGTAAATTATTGCCTTAAGCTCATCCTCCTCGACCGGTTTGTTTCTCAGGTATGTGAGTTCAACTTTCCCTGGTTTCCCTTTTTTCGCGTAGGGTTTCACTCCGGCCTTCAAATGGACGGACTGTGTATCAGGGTCGAAAAATTCCTCCAGCTTTATGCGTTTCTCCCCCACGTCGGACGGGATGTACCAGACAGAAACCTCTTCGGCCTCGCCCACGAGCGCCTGAACATAGTCACTCGTGACGAGTGTGGCCTTCTCCTTGACAGCAAAATCCCTTATCAGCGCGTCGATTCTTCCTTTTTTCGCGAGATTTATGTCTTCCTGTGTGGGTCTTGACCCGTCAAAACTCAGCTTTATCCCGTGTTTATCGCAGAGCCTCCGTATCTTCTTTATTTCGTCCAGTCCGCGGAAACCTATATCCTTTCCGCGGGAGGCCTGTGCCTGAAGTTCATCAATAACAATTCGCGGTATGATTATCTTGGTATTGTCAAGTTTTCCCTTCTCTATCAGTTCCGTAAGCCTCCTGTTTATCAGGACAGACGTGTCCGGAACTATTACCTTCGAATTTTTTATGTGTGTTATGTTTTTCATTCTTTTTATCATATTTTATCACCTATTTTATGATAAATTCAAAGAAGTAACCTTTGAACATCATTTTAAATATCATGTTTATCTTGAAACTATGATTAATTAATTAAGTGGACATATGTATTTAAAAATGGATATCATGCAATTTTCTTGGGAATTTCCTCGGTTTTGAGCAAAATTTCCTTCCCTGTCCGCATATCCCGGAGCTTCAGCCTTTTCTTCGCAAGTTCCTGTTTCCCGACAAAAACAACATATGGAATGCCCATGGAATTTGCATAATTCAGATTGTTGGAAATCCCCCTTCCCATCAAATCTATCTCGCTTTTCACCCCGAGCCTTCGGAGAGTCTTTGCTATCTTTATCGATTCTTTCAGCGTTTTGATGGGTATGACCAGAACCTGGGTTACGGTCCTGACTTTCTCCCTCTTTCTTTCCTTCATGGCCTCTATTATGGGTTCCAGACCGAATGATATGCCCGTCGCCGGATATTCGCCCCTTCCTATGAACATGCCAATCATTCTGTCGTAGCGGCCTCCGCCAGCGACAGAGGAGGTAACCTTCGATTTCTTGAGGTAAACCTCGTATACAGGACCTGTGTAATATTCGAGACCTCTGGCAAGCGAAATGTCTATCTGGATTTCTAAGCCCATGAGCTCGCAGTATTCGAGGAGTTCTTTCAGTTCGTCCGCGCCTTCCCTTCCTTCCCTGCTTTTAATTATCTTCCCGACCTTATTCAGAATCTCTTCATTTTTTCCCCTGGTCTTAAGAATCTTCATGAGCCTTTCTATTTGCCCTTTCTCGAAATTTTTGGTCTCCAGTTCTTCTTTGACGGTTTTTATGCCGAATTTTTCGAGCTTGTCTATTGAAAGTATCGCGTCCATCTTGTTCTTTTTTATACCTGCATAATCCAGTACGCCATTCAGAAGCTTTCGGTTGTTCACGCGTATGACCACGCCAAGGCCGAGCGTTTCGAAGACCTCGTTCGCTATTGAAAGTATTTCCGCATCTGCGAGCATGCTCTTCGTTCCCACGATATCCACATCGCACTGCAGGAATTCGCGGTAGCGCCCGAGCTTGACCGGCCCGTCCCTCCACACAGGCTGTATCTGGTAGCGTTTGAAGGGTTTCGGGATGTTAGGATTCATCCCCACGACCTTGCACATGGGAACCGTTAAATCGTAGCGCAGGGCAAGCTCACGACCGCCCTGGTCCTGCAGACGGAATACCTCCCTGAGTATCTCAGCTCCTCCCGCAAACTTCGCTGAAAGAACATCGTACCTTTCGATTGCAGGCGTCTCGAGCGGGGAGTATCCATATTTTTCGAATATCCTCCGGAGGGTATCGATTATCCCCTGCCTCATTATGGAATCCTCTGGCAAAAAGTCCCTCATTCCCCTCGCGTTCATTAGCCTGAACTTTTCCGGCATGATGATCACTTTATTATTATTTAGTTCGGGGTATTTTAATTTCAGTTGTCTGTTTACTCAAGATAACTTGTTATTATGCAGTAGTTTTTTGATCTTGGGTCATGCCTGGCATTTTTAACGTACCCCACAAAGTTCGCGCCCATCATTAAATGCATGGTTGCTGCATCAAAAATATCAGACCTTTCCCTTTTCGCAGCCATTCTTAACATGTTCCTGTCGATATGACTTTTAACAAAAAATTCTTCATTCTGCCTTAACTCTTCCTCGGAGATTTTTAATCTGGAAAGCCATTCGGCAAAACCGCTCGCGGGCGTATACGTATCGCATCCGAGACCCAATTCCTCCGCGAAATTCCCCCTTTCCATGATGATTGTCTTGGTGGCGCCGCTGATTTTAATATCATCAGGCAGGCTCCCTCCGCTCGTCACCGCGTAGTTTATGAGAACCAGTTTATGCCTTCTGTTCTCTTCCCTGCTCGAATTTTGGACCCTTTCGTAGTCCGTCCCCTGGTAGTCCTTTATTTCCCCGTTTTCAATCATTTTGATCGTTGTGTAGCCGTATCCCCGGTTTGAGGCCTCGTACCATGTCTTTGGATAACACTCAGGACACTTCTCAATACGGATTTCCAGCATCTGGTCCTCCGGATACCATTGCTCACCGTACTCTGTCCCCTCCCATTCGGATGGTTTTAACGTCTTCCTTTCAGGTATTCTCCATATAACGGACCTGATAGAGCGAATAGGCTCCCAGCTCCCCTCAATCTCTGCCATCAGAACCATTTGTCCCCTGTGAAAGTGTTTTTTGTAGGCTTCCGAGGTAAACTGCCTCCAGATTTCATCTTCGTAGGGCGTTTTTATAACACCCACCCGGGCCTCCTCGTCAAGGACAGGTTTCCAGCCAAGTATGTAATCCCTGACAACCTTCTTCTGATTGTCTTCGTCCAGTTCCCTGAACGTAACGAACTCGTGTTTCAGGTCCGATAGTTTCACCTTTTTTCTTTCCCTTTCAGGTGCTATCAGCTGCCCACTCATTTTTAAAAAATAGAGAAAAGAAATAAATCCTTGCACTACACCTCGAAAACATCCACTTTTTGGCTTGGAAGCTCAACTATCGCAGCCTTCCTGAATTCCGGGAGGGCAGCATTCACGAAGAGCGTCCCCTTGTGTTTAAGGTAGCCGGCAGCCTCATGTATGTGCCCGAATACGTGGAGAACAGGTCTGACCTCTGTTATTACCGCCCGCAGTTCCATGATGCCCGCGCTGTTTCCGAAGTAGCTCATGTCGAGTATGTCGAAGGGCGGGTCGTGCGTTATAACAACGAGTTTCTTGGGGTCTATGCCATTCGCCAGTTCAGGTATCCTGGCGTAGAATCCCCAGTCAACCCCGAGGAAATAATATCCCCTGTATTCCGCAACCTCATTCACCAGTATCTTAACCTTCTTGTTTTTCGTTCGCAGGTCGTAATCCCAATTGCCTTTCACAACGAACGTCTGGACCTTCTCCCTGTCCAGAACTTTTCTGGCGAAATCCTCTGAGACAAAATCTCCCGCGTTTACAATAACATCTACCTTTTCCTTCTTCGCCAGTTCATCAACGTTCTTTGCGAATTTTTCTTCCCTGTGGTAATCGGCAACGCAGAGGACCTTCATAACAATCAATTTGGATGTTTGAAATATTTAAAAATTAAGTGAGCATGTCCAGGCAAACCCCGCACAAAATCTTTGAAAAATCCAAAAGCTCCCGTATCGATACGTATTCGTTCGCTATGTGAGCTGTATCATCGCCGGGGGAAAAACCAACGGCAAGTATCCCTTTCCTGGCCAGGGGCTTGACAAGCGTTGTTCCGGAAAGGCCGAATACTCCGGGCTCCTTCCCTATCACTTTCTTGGCGTTTTTCTTTATGGCTTTGATGAGAATGTTTTTTCTTTCAATCTCGACCGGTTTCTGGTCATCGACAACCTCGAGCCTGAATCTCGCCTTCCTGTTTTTCTCCCTGACCTTCCTGAGCAGGCTCTTCATGTCCTTTATAATATCCTTCCCCTTTACCGAGGGGACGTATCTGAAATCCAGAAGAACTTCGCATTCTCCGGGAACGATATTCGCTGCGGACCCTCCCTTAATCAAGCCAAGGTTAACCGTCGGGTCTGAAAGCAGCGGGTGTTTTCTGAACTTCATCCTGTATTTCCTTAGGAGGTTGAGAAAGTCGACCATGTTCCATATTGCGTTTACCCCTTTCTGCGGCCTTGAGCCGTGCGCCTGCTTCCCGAAAGATGTTATCTTCAAATGGAGCAGACCCTTTTCAGCGACGTCTATCTTCCTCATCCTGTTCGCGACATCCGGGACTATGCCGTATTCCCCGTTTATTTTACCGGTTTCCAGCAGGTAATGAAGCCCGTATTTCGAACCCCTCTCCTCGTCCGCTACGCATGCAAGGATGACCTGTCCGTGAAGGTTTTTTTCGAAACGTTTGAGTATCTTCCCGGCTATCAGAACGCTGGCTGTCGGTCCCTTGTCGTCGTTCGCCCCTCTTCCGTACGCCTTCCCTCCCTTCACCACCATTTTGAAGGGATTCGTTTTCCACCCGCTTCCCGCAGGAACCACATCAAGGTGGCAGGCAATGATTATTCTCGGTCTCCCCTTTCCGATGTAACCTATTATGTTCGCTCTCCCCTTCTCTTTTTCGAAAGTTTTGTAGGATATCCTGTTTTCCTGGAAAAACTTCTCGACCACCTTCGCAGCCTTCCATTCGTTTCCCGGGGGGTTTGTTGTGTCCTGCGCGATTAGCTCTCCCAAGAGCCTGAGCATTTCCCCTTTTTCAGAATCAACGGCCTTCGAAATGCCTTTCCAAAGGTTCATATTTTTAATATTGCCTGCCTTACTATAAATTGATATGATTGAAACAAAAACCCTCCTTTTCCGCACGAAGGCAGGGACCGATATTATAGACATCAGCAGGGAAGTTTCGGAAGCGGTCAGAAAATCAAAAATAAAATCCGGCCTGGTTTCCGTATTTGTTTCAGGCTCAACCGCTTCCGTTTCCACGCTCGAATTCGAGCCGAACCTCATAAAGGATATGAAAAAGGCGCTCGAAAGAATCGCCCCGGAGAAAGGAGAATACGAGCATCACAAGACATGGGGTGACGACAACGGGTCCGCTCACGTACGAGCAACGCTCATGAAGCCCGGGATAACGATACCGTTTAAGGACAAAAAACTGCTTCTGGGGACGTGGCAGCAGATCGTCCTCATGGA
>CAZTJN010000008.1:0-35732 GCA_964613955.1 uncultured archaeon
CCTGGAACATAGCAATAAATCTCTCGAATGAAATGCCCGGGAACTGTACGGACTGTAATAAAATCATAACTATAGGGAACATTAAACCCGTTCTTAGACTATCTTTTAATGAGGGGAAGGGGGATGTAGTAAAGGATAGTTCGGATTATCACAACAATGGAATGCTCAAGCCCAATGAGAGCAGTGGTCCGGAATGGGTGGATGGGAAGTTCGGAAACGCTTTGTATTTCGACGGAAAGGATGATTATGTTGAAATACTAACAAACGATAATCTCAAACCATGTTATTTGAGTGTAGGAGCTTGGATATTCCCAATCAATACAACCGATGATGATGAGTATATAATTGCTAATGCAAATCTTGGTCAAAAGAAAGGATTTCATCTATCAAGAAACAATGGCAGAGCAGCTTTTTGGGTAGGTAACGATGCTTCAGACGAGAGGATAAGTGGGGGGAATCTTCCAGAAAACGATTGGCATTATTTAGTAGGCATTGTTAATGATAGTGGTACCTTTCTATATGTGGATGGGGAACATGTTGCTTCAGGTTCTATTTCAGAAGTTGTTCATTCTGATAGAAATTATATAATAGGCCAAAATACATGGAGTCCGGGTAGTGGGGATCGTATGTTTAAAGGTAAAATAGATGAAATTCAAGTCTATGACAAGGCACTATCCGAACAGGAAATTAAAAATATTTATTCGGGAACAGATGAAAAAAAGAAGGTATTTATCCATTCCTCTGTAAGCAGACTAAATTATACTATACCAAAACCCATAAAAATAGAAACTGATTATCAGTTTTGGAAACAAAAAATCATTGTAAACAACACGATTGATTTGAATTTTTACAATATAACTGTTGCTTTCTCTACCAATTTATCGATAAAAGACGATACTTTGGAATCTTCAGAGAATTTGACAAATCTGACTTTTAATGATTCAAAAATCTCTTTCACAATACCAAAAATAAAGGCAAATACCAATAATTCTTATGAAATCTATTTTACTACAATGAAAGAAAAATCTCAAAAATCAGAGTTTAATCTCCATGTTACTGGTTTTATTGTAAATAAAATAAATGGATTTTTATCCTATTGCTTTCAAACCAAAAATCTTAACGAAGGTCTTATGCTCTATCTGCCATTTGATGGAGGTAGAATGAACAACGTCATTGACAAAAGTCCCTATAATCACACGGGTATAATCCATGGAAACCCCAAATGGACGGTAGGTAAAGAATACTTAGCCTTGAAGTTTGAATGTAACGGAGATTATATTGAAATTCCTGATAACAATTTGACTGATATTGCAGATAAAATGACTGTCTCTTTGTGGTTGCGAACCGGGCTCAATCATGATGGAACTTTTCTTTATCAGGATGGTTCTGGTATCCATTATAGAATAAGAAATGATGGTCATCTCAGGGCATTGATTAACACGGAAGCAGGCGGGTCATGGTTAGACTACGCAGGTATAACGGATAACGAATGGCACCACATAGTTGTAACTTATGATGGTAGTGAAGGTAGGTTGTATGTGGATAATAATTTGGCCGATTCCGTTTTATTAACAGGAAATCTAAAAACTAATGCCAATTCGTTGTTAATCGGAACGAAGCTGGGTGATTGGTATTTCAACGGCATGATAGATGAAATCCGAATCTATAATTATTCACTATCAGAAGCGGAAATAGAAGGATTGTATTATGGTAAGGAAGAAATCATTTTGTTTCTTCATAATCCTGAATTTGATTACTTGTTGTTATCATTTATAGTCCTTATTGCCGTTATAATTTCAATTATAGAATTAGGTGTGAGAAGAAGATGCAAACCATAGAAAAAATAAAGAAGACGGTAAAGGATAATAGAAAATTACTATATTCTATTTCAAGAAACATTACAATGTTTTTTCTTCTAACAACTTTCTTAGATTTTTTGAATTTTTTTACGGTTTACCAATATCTAAATATTAAATGGTTTTTTTTACTAGTTCTGTTTTTCGATTTTTTTGCTGCAATATTTTATTTAAGATATGAAGAAAATACAAAGAATTTTAGAAATACTTTAAAATACCTTTTTACATTTTTCATTTTTCTAATCTTTGTTTCCTCTTCACGAATAAGCATTGATGTAAGTTTATGTCTTTTTCTAGTCATGCTCCTCTTAGGTATACTTTTCTTAGATAAAAAACACCACTCTCGTTATGCTGTAGAGAGAATCTCTGAGGGGTTTGAGTTTAAAAATATTATCAAAGAACTTCTAAATTCTCCGTTATCTACATTTGTACTTATTTTCTCTTATTTTCTTTTTCTCCACTTAAATACAGGTTTAATATTTGGGTATTTAGGCTTAGAGATTTTTGTTGATTTTTTTGGTGTTCTTAAAAACTTTGGAAGCCCAGGTATCCTATTCATTCCTGCAATAGTTATTTTTATTTGTCTATTATTATATAGAATAAAAATCAATTTGCCTATAATTAGAAAAGAGATTAGAAATCCAATTTCTAAACATTTAAGAAAGCTAAGCAACCTGAACTTATTGATCATGGCCTTGATTTTTATTTTGGCATTTCTCGTCAGATTTAAATCGATAGATTCTACGCTTTACGTGGCTGACTCTTTCTATATGCCCCTAGTTGCAGTAAACGCCGTTAAAAATGGTATTCTGCACCTTAGCCTTAACTATATTTTCCCTGCTTTGGAGCTAAATCTTCAATTCCCGACTGGGGTAGTATATTATCACGGAATACTTTATTCTATCTTACTTTCTTTTTCCCTTAAATTTTTCGGTTTTACTGACTTCGCGCTGAGATTTCCAGGGATATTGTTTGGTTCATTAGGTGCTGTTTTTACTTATCTAATAGGTTCGAAGGTTTTTGAAAGAAAGGCAGGGATTATCGCTGCTATCATAATCGCTTTCTCTGGGTGGTCGGTAACCTTTTCTACATTTTTACGGAACTATAGTATATACGTCCCGCTTTTTCTGATAACATTATTTGTCTTCATGAAATATTTAGAAAAAAGAAATTCTACTTATTTCTCTTTATTTCTTATCGCTTTGGCTTTGTTAATCCATGCACATGAGCAGGCGTTCGTAGTATCTATATTTTTGCTTTTCTCCTTTGTAATTAGTCATTTTAAGAACGAAGAAAAAATCACTAGAATATTAAACTTGGCTTTAATTCTTTTTGCAGGACTTTTTATTTTTTTAAACCCTATAAATCAGTCTAGGACAATTTTATTTCAATTCGCACATTATCATATTGCTTATATTAGTCCTTTAATTGCTCTATCCTTCATTGGCTCTTTGTTTTTAATCAATTCTTCAAAAGGCAGATACCTAAATATTATCTTTTACAGTCTTTTAATCTCCCTTCCTTTTATGATAAATTATATAGGTAGAGTTCTAAGACCGAGATATACCGCTATATTATATCCTCTATTTATCATTTTCTTGGCAGTCCTTGTTTCTAAAACCTTGCACACATTTTATTATAAATCCGGACTCAACAAAAAAATCGACAAGAAAGTTTTTGTCTTCTTTTTGATATGTTTAAGTTTAGTAGTCTTTTCTTTGAGCAATAGTTTCATTCTACCCTTTACAGAGTATAGTAGAGAAGGTCAAGACAGGGGAGGCATATGGCCTACAAAATACGTAGATGGGAATTGGGAAGACCCCCCTCCTCGTTTTAGGTCCACCGTGGTTTATAAAAAATATCTTCCAAATTTCTTGAATGATAAAACAGGGAGAGTAGCGATTATTTCTCCGGATCCCACATCTTTGTATTGGTATACGAAGATTAATGAAAACACTAAAAACAACTTAGTGATACCAATCTCAATATTTACTGAAAATTGGTGTGGTGTAAAAAACAGCACATATACAAGAATTAATATCAAGGAAGTGAAAACCCAAGAGGATCTCGAAACGATAAAAAAGAAATATAAACACGGACTTATAGTCATAAACGAGGCTGAGGTAGGATATAGGATAAACAATAAAATGTTGAAATGCATTAAAGAGAATTTCGATGAATATGAAATAGAAGAAAATCACATAAATGTTTATGTATGGTAACCATAGAACAAGTGCCCCTTATATCGAGAGATAACCTTATGAGTATTACCCGATATAATATTGTGGGTTTATAGACAGAAATAGCGTAACCCTAGAAAGTTTATATATGAAATATAAATTGAATTTCCTTTATTATTCATCTCCTCCAAATTTTATTATTTTTCTTTTTAGCCATCCTAAATCTAGGTGTGTTTTATTTTCAAGCATCTCGACCAAGAATATATCCTCCCTTTCAAAGTTTTTTGTAATTACATTTAGTAATAAATAAAAAATCGTAAACAGAAGCACTGAAGTTACCAAACTCAAAAATCTAAATGAAATTGGAATGTTATTGTAAAGGAGCACCACAGAAATCCCTGAAACGAGCGCAAGAAAACAATTTAATGTATATTTCTTTGAGAAAGGGGAGATACCCATATACCTTTCAACAGCGAAAATATAGATTATTCCTATCGAGAAAAAAGAAGCTCCAGTGGCTATAGCCGCACCTTCTATACCAAGGAGGGGGATTAATAATATGTTCAGGAAAATGTTTACAACTACAGATAGTAAGGCGGCCCATAAAATAACTTTGGTATAACCTCCGCTTTTTAATGTTTCTCCTGTTTTTCCGTTTAAAAGATGAACCAGATAGCCCAGAGTTAATATCTGCAGTGCATATTTAGCACCTATATATTCATTCCCAAAGAGTGCAGATATCACCTGAGTCGGGTATACAAGAAACAGAAATATCAATGGAAAAACCGACACGGCGCCCCACTTATTTATCAGCGGTAGAAGTTTTTTCAATTCTTTAACTTTGTTTTCCTTCAATAGTTTTGAACACAAAGGGAAATAAATGTACCCTAAAAAAGACAGGGGGATTAGCATAAAACCAGCAAGTTTATACGCAACGTTGTATATTCCCACATCCGTTGATTCAAGAAAATAGCCAATCATAATTGTATCGAAATTATTCATCAAAATGGCTAAACCTCCTGAAATCATCAAGGGAAAGGAAAAGAACAACAATTCTTTTTTAAAGGACGATTTGATAGCTGTTATTTTTTTTATTGATTTACCTGTTGTTCTAAAAAGAAGATAGGAGGCTGTTACTGTTCCTATAACAAATGAGAGAACCCAGAAAATACTCACTGTAGCGGGATTTAGAAATCCAGTTAAAAATAATATTGACAGAATTGTTAATAATCCTCCCATTCTAAAGACTTCAACCAATACCTTTTCCTTTGCCTTATAGTATCCACGCAATGACGAAATTAACAACTCAAGTAAAACCGAAAATGGGATTGCAAAACTGAAAATCTTTATTATATATGCAAGTTCAGCTTCATGAAAGATGCCGTTTGCAATAAAATCAGAACCAAAATAAGTTAGTAAAGAAAAGACAATTGTGACTGGCAAGGAGAGGGTTAATCCAGATTTGACAATGTCTAACTTCTTTTCGATATTCTTAAATTGTGCTATATACCTTGTTAGTCCGTTAGGAAGCCCTAGCTGAAGTATGCGTGTGGATACAGCGACTACCATAAGGGCAAGGACTATTAATCCATATGATTCGGGTCCAAGTGATCTGGCTATTAAAACCTGGGTTAGGATTGCAATAACCTGAGTGATTATAATTCCTATGAAAATATAAAAACTCCCCCAGATTATCTGATTTATATGCCTTCTTAGTTCCTCCATTAATTTATCTTCAGTCATGGCAGTAACCTATCCAAGAAGTTCTCTTAAAACTCGCCCATCCATGTCTTTAGGCTTATTTAGACCATATAATTTGAGTATTGTGGGTGCTAAATCTAGTATAGATATTTTATCCATTTGCTTACCACTGAAATCTGGTCCATATGCAACAAAGAGACCATATTTTTTATTCTCAGCCTTCCATTTACACTTTTCCGGAATCTCGAAAATTCTATTTTTTCCTAAGCCGCCAGTAATATGTATGTTTTTTGCCTGGTCCATAATCAGACTTGGAGCTTCTGCAAGATATTTCCCGCTATAGATTTCCTCTCTTTCGTAGACATTTTCCAAAACCTTCTTTCCTTCTGGTGTTTCCAGTTTTCTGAGTTTTTCCTTGATTTCCTCTTTCTTGTCTTCGTTCAACAGATATATTGGTCCTTGTCCGCTTGCTATCGCATCAGTTTTTTTCCAGTTTATTATTCCTGTTTTGGCCTCTTTTTTCATTTCTTTACTTGGTATTTTTCTTAGCGTGGTTTTCGGGATAATTTTTTTCAGAACAGATATTAAACCCAAGAAATCTGCAAGTTTCGTTAAATTTTCTTTATTGAATCCAAGCCTGGAAATAGTTTTAGCAACCCAATAATTATAATTGTATTTCAAATATCCCTCTTTATTCAGCCACGTATTTATATTGAAGGCTGTATCTATTTTGTTCGAACCGTGATCACTCATAAAAATAAGGTTAACATTCTTGTCCTCCATTAATCTTCCAACATATTTGTCCACGATTTTCCAAGCTCTTTTAGTTTTATCATCATCCCACAAAAAATGCTGGAGGACGTTAATGTAAAACGTAGTTATCTGAACAAAATCAAATTTTCCCCTTTTTATTAAATCCAGTGCAACCCTGAATCTCAGCTCGATGAGTTCAAGGATTTCCTCAGCAGATTTTTCTCTGTCTGTTTGTATTCCATGTTCCGGGTGTACCCGGTAACCATATTTTTCTTTTAATTCTTTCTCAAGTTCCGCAGGGTAGGTTATTTCCTCTTCAGCGGAATCCAGCCCTCCGGAAATCATAACACCATTGACCTTTTTTGGCGGATAAGTAAGTGGCGTCCCTATGACACAAACCTTGTAACCGGCATCGCTGAGGTAGTCCCATATCTCTTTATGCATGTTCTTCCTTTCATGAGGATAGTAAACCTTCCTCCTTTCCAAATCGATATTCTCCCACCAGAATATTCCTAATTTCCCAGGATTCTTGCCTGTGGAGTAGCATTTCCAGTTTGGTGATGTAACCGGCGGTAAACATACTTCCATATCCGAAGAAACACCACCCTCGATACATTTCTTAATGTTGGGCAAGTCCCCGTTTTCCAGCCACGGTTCTATCAATTCGAAATGAGCTCCGTCCAAACCTATTACAATTAACTTTGTATGTTTCATTTCATGTCACCCACATATCTAGGAGCCTCTCTGCACCAGATTGTTTCATATCCATTCTCGGCTATAAATCTGCATATTTTCTCGAACGTTCTGAATTTGTCAGAAAGCCACATACATTGCGGGTGGAGAAGCAGCGTGGCTACTCCACCTGCTTTATTAATTTTCACTATCTGGGATTTTATGATATCAAAATATCTGTCAATACTATAAGCTTTATTGGTAAACACATCTACTTTCTTTAAATTCATTTGCTTTCTCATTCTCCTTTCAGGACCGTAGTACACGTGCTCATGATCAGGCATTACATTTATAGGTAGTGAAATTACATCCGAGCTATTCATTTTTTTTGGCCAGTAATCCGTAACGCTCAATTCATCCGAAACTATTTTTATCCCCTCCCTTTCCAAAATTTTTAAAGTGTTTTCATCGGATTCGTATGCATGTGTACGCCAGCTTACCGGTCTTGCTCCAGTTTTTTCTTCTATTATGAAGAGAGTTTTTCTAATGTCGCTCTTCTGATAAAAACAAGGTCCGTAAACAGAACCTGTTAATAATTTAAATATTTTATGAATCCAAATGGGTCTAAATGCACTCCAAGTATGCCCACCAATTTCCATATTACTAAAATTTAAAATTTTTTTGATGTCTTCCTTATCTTCTTTGAACGCTTTTCCCGTGATGAACAAAGTTACCTTTAAATTGTATTTTTTTGCAATTTCAAGATATTTTTTTGCTAACTTAGATTCTGAATCTTTGTACATTAACTGACCAGGGGTTCCTAAAAAATGGTGAACATCAGCAGTTAAGCATATCATACATTACCTCCTGCCCATATTTAAGGTTTCTCTGCCTTTTCAAAGACTGCTATATTCTTCCTTCTTAATGGCTCCTTTTTTTCTTCCAGTTTGGCCAAGAAAATGAACAGGGGCTTGATGGCTTTTCCGTATATCCAATGCTCCACGTATTCCTTGTTCTGGTTGAATAATTTATTTTGAACGGAATTGAGGGTGCGGATTATTTTTTTCGTGGGATTGTAAAAAAATCTCAGTCTGTCGTAATAGTTAATGTCATGTTTATGTTCAAATCCGTTTTTTTCAAACAAATTTAAGAATTCATCTCTGCCATATACCCTTAAATGCCCGTTTTTCATGTCTTTATCCGTGAATGGTGGCGACGGGACGCTTGCAATAACCACGCCTCCTGATTTAAGCACCCTGTTGATTTCTTTCACGGCCTTTTGATCATCCTGCAGATGCTCTAAAACTTCTAAAATGACAATACAATCAAACATATTATTTTTAAAATGCAGATTCTGGGCATCTGACAAAAAGGTCTTGGCGCTTAACAGCGCTTTGCATTTCTCAAGAGCTTTGGCAGACAGGTCAACACAAAAAATATTGGCATCAGGTCTTTCCTTTCTGAACAACAAAAGTTCTTCCCCATATCCGCTTCCTATGCTTAAAATGTTTTTGCTGTTGGGAGGTATATGTCTTGATATTTCCTTTCTTCTTAGGATATGCCCCACATCATGAATAGGTATCTTATTTATATTATCCCAATACTTACCATAATCCTTTAGTTTTATTGGCATATTCATTTCACACCCAAATTTTTATAGAAGCTGTGTATTTTTTCCCCAACAACTTTCTTTGAAAAGTTTTTTCTAACATAATCATATGAGTATCTACCAAGTCTATTTCGTAATTTTTCATCTTCATAAAGCACTCTAATTGCATCTCCAATTTCCTTTGTTGATCTTTCGTTAATTATCAGGCTTGTTTTATCTTTATCGGCAACATATGGAAGTCCGCCCACATCCGTGACAATGCTGGGTTTTCCACATGCCATTGCCTCCAAGAGAGCCATCCCGAATTGTTCTTCGTTATTGGGCATCGTTATGCTCGGCAGGATGAATACATCACTGAGATTATAAAGATTTTTGATTTCTGTATTTAGAATAAATTCAACATGATATATCTTGGAATTGCTCCTAACATGTTTATTATAATATTTCTCATCTAACTTATTTTCGCCGACCAGAATCAATCTAAGGTCAGATATTTCTTTGCTTATAGTCTTAAACGCTTTTATGAGATAATAGATTCCTTTTTCTTCCGTTAATCTGTGCACAAAAAGAATGTTAAATGTCCTATCAAGTTCTTCAGGCAAACCGACCTTATGGCTGTCTTTAGGAGCTTTATCAAAATATTTGAAATCAAGAGCATTCGGGATTACTGTTATTTTATCCGGATTAACACCTTCATGAATCAGAGCCCTTTTTCCAAGTATTGTTGTAGTTGTTATTGCGGAAGCAGAATTATTGACAAACTTCTTAATTCGCCATGTAATGAAATTTCGCTGCCTTAGAGGGTAAGGTATATTATCACCCGCTGAAAATACAAACTTTTTACCTTTGAGTTTTGACCAGAATGCGGCCTGAAAAGAGAAGAAATTAAAGTTTTCGCTTGTATGGATTATGTCAAATTCGCTGGTTATTTTTCTGATTCCCAACAAAATTGATTTTGGAAGTTTCATATACCCCAGTCCTTTCCATAATAAATATTTCTTATCGAATAAATCTATTTTACCATCAAGCCAATGAAGTTCTCTGACGGGCATATTCAATACAGAAGTATCAAACCTGGAAGGTTTGCTTCTGAAAGCAGTTACATCAATATATTCATAATTATTATGGAGCCATTCCCAAGGCAAAATCCCATTTGGCCTAAGGTAAGGACCTCTTATCAAAGCAATTTTAATGTTTACCACCTCTTATCATTAACTGAAACAAATATTCAATCTTTTTAATGTGCTCTTCTGGAGAAAACTTTCTTGCTTCCTTTAGGCAATTTTTAGACATTTTTCTTCGAAGTTCTTCATCTTGCAGTATAATTTTAATCTTTTCAGCCAAATCTTCAGAATTTCCAGGTTCCACCAAAAAGCCATTATAACCATCTCTCACAAGTTCTTTTTGGCCGCCAATGTTTGTTGTAATCACGGGCGTTCCCTGGCTCATCGCCTCCATTATTGTTAAGGGCGAATTCTCTGCAATTGTACTTGGCAAAACAAAAACATCTGTATCCCTGTATTTTTGCTTCAGTTTTTCATGTGGTGTATTATATCTGAAAGTAATGTGATTTGTTAGTCCTTTAGAATTTACGAACCTGATCAATGATTCCTTCTCTTCCCCTTCCCCGATAATCTCAAGTTTTACATTGTTAAAATTACTTCTGAGAATATCAAATGCTTGAATAACATTTTCGATTCCCTTTCTCTTGGTAAGGTTTCCCACAAACAAGATTTTTTTCTTTTTTCCTGACTTGAAGTTTTTAGAAACACTCCTTTCCCAGAAAATAGGATTTCTTATTATAATCATTGGTTCAAACCCTGCATTTTCTTTTAAGAATGAACCACTAAATTCAGAAGGTGCAATGAATGCATCAACATACTTTCTTATTAGAAGTCTATGAAGTGCGATCTTGCCGAGGTACATAATTGAATGCAGTTTCTTTTTTAGTCTAGGACGTGATAAGAAGCACCCCGAGGTTATGCACTTAGTGGAATATCCGTATTTACATACCTCCTTGTTTTTTAACATCAGATCGTTTCTAGGGCACAAAAGTCTCATATCCCCGATTTTCATTATCAAGGATGTGTTTCTTTTTTTGATTTCATAAAGTATCGAGGGCGAAACGTACCCGAATAAGTTGTGGCACTGAACTACATCCGGCTTGAAATCATCCAGTATATTTGAAATTTCTTTCTTTTTACGCAGATTATACCAGCTACTGAAATATGTTCTTAAACTGTCTTCTTCGTGATCATCTCCGGTGAATATTTTAACTTCATGACCTCTTTTTCTGAGCAGTTCTTTCAGATTGTAATTGTATATCTCTGCACCCCTGCTTTTATTTTCGAAGTCATTCACTAGTAGGATTTTCATACAATCAGCCCTCACCCAAAACTTTTTCATAAACCTTCAATGTTTCCTTTGCACACTTTTCCCAGCTGAACTTCTTGGCCCTTTTCAAACCATTCTTTCTCATCACCCTCTGAATCTTATCACTCTTTAAAACTCTTTCCATAGCCTCTGCTAAAGCATTGACATCATATGGATTGACCATAATACCTGCATCTCCAACGACCTCAGGAAGTGAAGAAGTATTGGAAGTTATAACAGGAGTTCCGCAGGTCATAGCTTCAAGAACGGGTCGTCCAAAACCCTCATAAAGAGAAGGGAAAATAAATAAGGTTGCCATTTTATAAAAACCGGTAAGTTCCGAATCGCTGACATGGCCAACAAAGGTAACCTTTTTTTCTAAATTTAATTTTTTAACAATTTTCAGACTCTCTTTTCTAAATTTCTTTCCTCCAGCAATGCCAACTTTAATTAAATGAATATTTTTAGCAGAATTGTTTATCTTCGCAAATGCTTTTAAAATTCTGATAAAGTTCTTCCTAGGAGTTTCCATCCCCACAAATAATATAAATTCTTTTTCGTTCGGAAGTCCATATTTATTACAAAGTTGTTCTTTGGGTATGTTAGAGTTTTTTATTTCTATGCCTTGGTATATACGATGTATTTTTTCTTCATTCACCCCAAAATTAATCAAGTCTTTTTTTGTATACTCGGATACTGCTATAATTGCATCGGCTTCTTTTAATCCACGATATTTTAGGCGGTTAAAGAGGTGGTCTGAAAACATTTGCGGTGCCTTGAAGGGGATTATATCATGACAGGTTATTATCTTTGGGGAGATATTAAGAAAGGATAATGTCTGTACTAGGATGTGGTTTATATCATAGCCCTCTCTTGACAAGACATTTTTATTTCTCATGCCAAAAAGTAGATAGTTATCAATTAGGGGTATCTTGTAGTCATTTTTAATGATACGTATGTTTCCGTTGCCTTTTTTAACTTTTCTAGATTCAAAATCAAAGTGAGTTTTATGTATAGACTCATTCCCCCTTAGATTCACAAGAGAATTATACAGACTTTGGCTATATTTTCCGAACCCGGTCTCACCGAAATGATAAGAAATTAGATTAATCTTCATTTTCAACACCTCGTCATTTTCTCAAATAAGTCTAATGTTTTTTTAGCTGCCTTTTTCCAGCTAAATCGTTTAATGTTTCTAAATCCTCTCTTTACGAGCGATTTTTTGTATTTTTTATCTAGGCTCACTTTTAGGATAGCATCGGCGATGCTTTCTGTACTGTTCGGGTTAACATAGCAAACACTATTCCCGCCCACTTCGGGGATTGAACTAACATTTGAAGCAATTACCGGAACGCCGCATGCTTGTGCTTCCAACACAGGAAGGCCGAACCCCTCATAAAGGGAGGGGTAAATGAATATATCTGCCAAATTGTACAAGTAGGGCATCTCATCTTCAGGGACAAATCCTATCCTCTTTAATCTTCTGTTGCTCTCCAGAATCTCAAGTTCTCTCTTATTCTTCCAGCCACATCCTCCAGTAATGACGAGGTCATGAGTTATCACGGCGGAAACATTCTGAAAAGCCTTCATTAACCGAATAAGGTTCTTCCTTGGGGATATACCGCCGGTAAAGAGGATGAACCTATTTTTAAGATTATATTTTTTCATGAACTCTTCGAGTTTTTTTCTGTCCATAATTATCCTGTATTTCGTGTCTGCCGCTTCATGAACAACCTTAATCTTGGTAGGCTCCACGCCGAGGATTCTTATGATATCATTCTTGGTATTTTTTGATACAGCAACTATCATATCAGCTCTCTTGCAGGAGCTTTTCAACATCTTTTTCATATATACTGTGTCTAGAAAGGGATATGCACCGTATTCGGGCATGAAATAGGCAAGATCATGTACAACCACTATTGTCTTTGATTTTAAAAAGAAGGGGACAACATTCTTAGGAAAAATAATCGCGTCGAGCTGGTATTTGTTGACATAATATGGACATAACAAAAAATCGCATATAACCTTGTTGTTCGGTTTCATGATTATTTCCTTCACATTGCCTTTTTGAGAGCAGTCGAAGTATCCCATTCCGTTGTTGTGAAATATATAAAGCTCATTACTCAGAGATACATTTTCAATGATAGCCCTTGTCACTGACTCTATATACTGCTTGACCCCGCCTGATTTTTCTGAAACTCCCCTCGCATATATGCCTATCTTCATTCTCTGGACACCTCGTCATATGATAGTTTTTCGAGCAATACACTGAGGTATACGGTCTCGAGGTCTTCCTTCCCCTTTCCCGAGAATTTATTGCACAGTCTAACGCTTTTCAGTTTTTTTCCCCTTCTCTTTTCTGCCACAATTCTAAGACCGTTCTCTTTGAAGAGTCTCACAAAATCCCCATACCTTAGACGGTTCGTGTATGATAAACCTTCCTTCGTCATGAACGCATTCCACACCCATTCTGGATATTTGTAGAAAAGGAATGGTTCATTGAAATTATAATGATCACGAAGGTCTATGTTGTGCAGCATGTATCCAGCTGGTTTCAAAATGCTTGACATCTTTTTGATCGTCTCCTCTATTGGTTTTATATGCTCAAGAACACTGTTTGTGAATATGAAATCCACCTCTTCTACATCGGTTCTTATGATATCCCCCTCTATGAACTCTATTCTTTTCCCATTCACTTGACTGTTTATGAAGAACAACGGACGATTATACTTTTTTGAGATGTATTCCCTCTCCAGCTTAGAATATTGTTTTTGTTTCTCTGTTTTATTAATCCTCGGGAATTTGTCAATCAGTATTACCTTCTTTGCTCCGCACATCAGGAAGTTGTACGCATTGATGTAGGAGTTTCCGGGACCTATTTCCAAAACAACTTTGTCCCTGATCGTTATCCCATGCTTCTTCAGCAGGCTTGCACTTTCTTCAAACATTCTGTCGAGCTCCCTGAAATCGCTTGAGTAGAGATTCCAGAAAAGTCTGTCATTTACCATTTTACCTATAGGTCCTGTTTTGCAGTATCCCATTCTGATCAGGAAATCAAAATTGTTCCAGAAAAATGATGCTATTCTATTATCCACCTGCATGAGCACCACCCTCCTGCAAACATACCGATTGGAATGCTTTCATGTATTTTTTCACTATCCTTTTCCAGTCATATTCAAGCTCGGTTTTTTCACGTGATTTTCTCTGTAGAGTTCGACGAAGCTTCGGGTGTTTAATCAGCATACCCAACTTGTTTGCAAAATCTTCGGTATCTTTTGGATCAACCTTTATTCCCGCGCCGTCTATAATTTCACCAGTGCCGCTGTATCTAGACGCTATTATTGCACAGCCTGAAGCCATTGCTTCCTGGAGTGCAACAGGACAGTTATCATGACTTGAGGGGAATATGTATATTTCAGATCTTTCCAAAAGCTCCTTGAACTTGCTCCCTGTTACCCAGCCCAGAAAATTAACATCCAGTTTACTCTCTTCCGCTATTTCAACAAGTCTTTTTTTATACGGACCCTCACCGGCTATGCTTGTTTTCCAACTGGTATCTGCCTTTTTAAGAGCATCCAGAAAATATTGCATGCCCTTTCTTCTGAATAACCGACTTGTTAGTAGGATCCTCTTTTCCTTTTTTCTTTTGTGGTTGAATTTGTCATAATCGATCCCATATGGGATAACGATTACTTTTGCATATGGATATCTAAGTTTTACCATCTTTGCCAGATAATTGGAGGGTGATATTATGAGTGACGCATTTGATACTATCTTTTTCCAAAGTGGTGAAACTATCTTGTGCATAATATTAAATCTGTCTGGATTATAACCAGGTACATCTGAACCGTGAATGGTTACCGCGTATGGTATTGAATAAATTTTATTCAGCAGGTAGGATATTATTCCTGTGGGTATGATAAAATGGGAATGAAGTATATCATATCTGTTCTTTTTTATGAGTCCTGAGGATATGGCAAGGGCAGACGGGAGAAAGCTTAACATTTCATGTGAATGACAAATCTCCTTGGATTTTCTGATACATGACACGCGGTAAACTGTGACATTCTCTGATTCCTTCTGGATCTTTGCTAGGTTCTTAAATCCCATCGTAACTATATCGACTTGATGTCCGAATTTCCCAAGTTTTTTTGCCAAGGATTTCGTTACAGGTGATGCTCCCCCACCCAGCGGAGGATACTCGTAGTTGAGCATTAAGATTCTCATTTTATTTCTGATTTCTGTTTGTTTTTCATTCACATCCATCGATATAGACCCATCATTCAAATCCGAAACTTCTCTCTTCACTCAATCACCTGGTCAGTTATGCACATCTTTCTTTTTGGTGTGCTGAAAATTGGAAAATCTTCTTTGTGCATCTACATCCTCTCCTTGTACCATCTAATAGATTTTTCGATTCCCTCAGAAATTGTCGTCTGTGGCTCGTATCCTAATTCCCACTTTGCTTTTGAAATGTTAGCAATAAATTTTTCAACTTCGCCTGTTCTGCTTTCTTTGATTACTATTTTGCTTTTACTTTTCATGTGTTTTTGAATTAATTGTGCTACCTCTATAATTGAAACACCTTTACCAGAAGCGATGTTAAACACATCATTTTTCACCTTATTAAAATTTTCTATGCATTTCAGAATTCCAGAAACTGTATCATCAATATAGGTAAAATCCAATAACTTTTCCTTACCGTAAACAATCAGATCTTTACCTCTTCTAGCTAATTTGATGAATAAGGGAACAACTCTGTCGCTGTCATCGTACATTCCGTAAACATTTGAGAATCTGGTAATGATAAAATTTATACCATAACATTGATGATAAGCATGAACTAGGGCTTCACCACCAACCTTGGATGCTGTGTAAGGACTTTCACAGTTTCTAACATAGGCTTCGCTTTCTGAATGAATTGGTTGTTTTGAATTGCCATAAACTTCTCTACTTGAAGCGAAAATAAACTTTTTTATGTTATTTTTTCTGCAAAATTCTAATGTGTTAAATAAGATTTCAAAATTATCCTTTGCCAAATTTGGATTCACTACCAGATCATAAACTCTGGCATTTGCAGCTAAATGGATTACAAGGTCAACATCTTTTGGCAGTTTCTTTAGGACCCGCTTGTCACGTAAATCCCCAATTATGGTCAGTTCATTAATTTCATCATTCCATTTATTCGTTCTTAAATCTAAGCCGACAACTTCATAATTCAATTCTAGTAATTTTTCACATAATCGGGTACCAATTGTACCGCTACTTCCTGTGATCAAAAATTTACCTGTTTTCTTCACCTCACCACCTATCGGAGGGAATTCGTAATTAAGCATCAGTATCCTCATTTCATGCACCTTCCTATTGCCATAATACTTGGCTGCAGAAAATTCGGCAAGTATTCAAACCTCATTCTACTTAAAATCTTACCCATAAAACCAAGTTGTTCAATTTGATTTGTCGGTATTTTTTTTGCTTTAACCAATCTTGTTTCAAATCCATGTTTTTTCATTTTGGACAATAATGTTCTAGGAAGCATAACACTCGGATGATAATCAAGTCTCTTACCAAGAAGAAGAGTAAAACGCCTTTTGCATAGAATTAAAAACCAGTCATGAACAAATCTATTAGGTGTTTTTATTGCAATAATACCACCTGTTTTAATAACCCTCCTACATTCCTCAAGAAACTTGTCTGTATTTTTTAGATGTTCGATTACCTCCACTGAAATTACAGCATCAACAGAATCGGATTCTAATTCCATATTTTGGACATCACAAATAATTGTTTTTTGAAATCTTTTCATTTTATTCCCAAATTTGATACTTTTTTCATTCATATCCATAGATATGACATTAAACCCTTTCCGAGAAAGAGCCGCTGATAAATAACCAGTACCACAACCTGCATCCAATACGACAGAACCTTTATCAAGCTCTTTGATAAATTCCTCTAGAAAATAATCGGGAGTTGTTAGTACAGATCTGTCATTTAAATCCAAGACCTTTTTGTTTTTTGTGTTTAAGTTACATTCAGATATAATAATCTATCACCTTTTTTATATTATCGAATTGTTTGTGCCTGACTGCGAGTATGATATAATCATAGTCTCCATTTTTGACGTGGTTTTTGCCGATATACCCTACGAATCCTGCTCCGCCCGTGACCATAATTTTTTCACTGATTTTCACCTCACCACCTCCTCAATCGTGTAGGTCTTTCTTCCCATTCCGCTGTAGTAGTTCTTGAGGGCAATGTCGGCGAGCAGTCCCGAGACAAAGAAATTGACCCCAATGATTACGGTGAGGAAGGAGCCCACAGGGAGGAAATCTCTTGTTAGGTCCATGCCAAAGAAGAGCTTCTGGTAGAATGAATATAGTAGCCCGATAAATCCAAGGGAAAAGAGCACCAGACCCAGGCCTCCGAAGATGTGGAGGGGGCGATTTGAATACTTCTGCCAGAACCACACGTTTATCATGTCTATGAAACCCTTTCCGAGTCTCTGCCAGTTGTATTTGGTTTTTCCGTTCCTCCTTTCCCTGTGGTTGACTTCTACTTCTTCTATCCTATGACCCTTCCATCTGAGGAGAGGGGGGATGTACCGATGCATCTCACCATAGAGCTCCAAGTCCTTCAGGCAATCCCTTTTGAATGCCTTCAGGGCGCAGCCGTAATCATGGGTTTTCGCATCTATGAATTTTCTTCTCATTTTGGACGCTATTTTCGAGAATATACGTTTTTCTAGTGGGTCTTTCCTTTTCTGACGCCATCCCGAGACGCAGTCAAATCCCTCGTTGAGTTTCTCCAGAAGTTTTGGTATGTCTTTCGGGTCATTCTGGAAGTCGGCGTCCATCGTTACGATTACATCCCCCCTCGCATAGTCAAAACCTGCCTGCAAGGCAACACTCTGGCCGAAATTCTTCTTGAACTTGAGGATTTTTACCTTGTTGTCATTCTCCCTTATTTTTTTCATCTCTTCGAAGCTCTTGTCAGCGGAGCCGTCATCCACAAATATTATTTCATGATCGTCTGTTATTCCCTTCATCACATCCTTGATTTCCCTGTGGAGAGGAATGAGATTGCCTTCCTCATCGTGAACAGGGAGAACTATGGACAAGTCCATTTTCACAAACCCCCCTTTCTCAGCCAGTTGATTGTTTCATCAAGTCCCTTCTCCAAGGGATACATGGATTTGTAGGCCAGTGAACGTTTCGCTCTTTCCGTGTTTGCGAAACTCTTTTTTACATCCCCTGGCCTGGGAAGGGTGTATTTTAATACCGAAGTTTTCCTGTTTCCGTTAATTTTTTCTGCAAGGAGATTCGCAAGCTCTGTTATCCTCGTTCCCTCCCCGGTTCCTATATTGAAGACCTTGCCCCAGGCATGCGATTTGGAGGCAAGGATGTTTCCGAGAACTATGTCCTTCACGTAAACAAAATCCCTCATCTGTTTGCCTGTACCGTGAATTTCAAGCGGTTTCCCCCTGAGGAGGCGGGAGATGAATTCATATATCACACCTTTCCTGTTCCTGGGGCCGTAAACGTTAAAAAATCGGAGTGCAATCGTTTTCAGGCCATATGTTTCATGGAAAACCCTGCAGTACTTTTCACAGGCAAGTTTCGAAACTCCATAAGGAGATTTGGGATTCGTGGGGTGGTTTTCGTCTATCGGGGTGTATTCAGGATCACCGTAGACCGCCCCGGATGAGGAGAAAACAATTTGAATGTTATTCTTGTCGGATTCGAGGGCAGCGTTCAGTATGTTCAGCGTCCCCACGATGTTGTTGTGCACGTCGAAATGCGGATCTTTTATAGAATCAGGAACCCTTGTCTGGGCAGCCAGGTGGAACACGCAGTCCACGTTTTTGGTCAGGGTCTTGACAAGCTCGTAGTCCCTTATGTCGCCGTTAACTATACCCACGTTTTTGTCCCATTTGGGCCTGTTTTTTCTGGAACCAATATCGAGAATTATGACCTCGTTTTTTTTCGAGAGTTCGTCAACTAGGTGGGAACCTATAAACCCGCAGCCACCTGTAACAAGGTACCTTTTCATCCTTTTAGGGAGTGAATTTTTTCATTAAAAAGGTGTCATTTATTATGTAAATTCGTTGTGCTGATTGGATTAACAAGGTAAAGAAGTTTACGGATTGGTCATGTTTACGTTATGATTCCGCCTGCACAGACATCGTTTTTTCTTTCCAGAACAAACCTCCCGAGATTTCGGATTTGGTTGAAATTCTCTATCACAAGAGGTTTCTCCGTCTTTATTGTGATGTCTCCAACTTCCCTCTCCTCAAGGGTTTTGGAGTCCCTTCTGAGGATTTTTAATGTGGAGGAGTCTGTGACCTTCTCTATCTTTTCTATCATGCAGGCGGATTCCTGAGTGGCGCATTTGAAGGTTACACGCTCGTTCTTTTTTAAGGGGTTTTTGTCCATCCAGAACACATGACCTTTTATAGTGCATGTTGTTTCCGGGGCATTTGCCGGGTCGACTATCATGTCCCCCCTGTCCAGGAAGAGGTCGTCTTCGAGCGTTATCCCTATGCTTTCCCCTGCCTCCGCCTTGCTCTTTTCCTTTTTGTATGACTCGATTGATTTGATTCTGGTTTTCTCGCCTGAGGGAAGGGCGAGGATGCTGTCCCCAGCTCTCAGGGTGCCGCTTTCTATTCTCCCCGCAATAATTCTTTTTTCGGCGAACTTGTAAACGTCCTGTATTGGAAACCTGAGGGGGTTGTTTCTTTCGCTTTCCATGGGTGTGAACATATCCAGTGCTTCGATAATTGCGGGTCCTTTGTACCAGGGCGTTTTTTTGGATGGTCTGGCAATGTTGTCCCCTTTCTTGGCAGAGACTGGAATTATGTGAGAGGGAGAAATTTTGATAGAGTGAAGGGCTCCCATAATGTCGTTTCTCACTTTATGGAAATGGCCCTTCTCATATCCGATTGTGTCCATCTTGTTAATTGCCACTATGACCTGCCTGAGACCGAGCATTCCAAGTATGTAGGCGTGTCTTTTTGTCTGCTCCTGAACCCCTTCATTCACATCCACCATAAGTATCGCCGCTTCAGCCTGGCTTGCCCCTGTTACCATGTTCTTGATGAACTCCCTGTGGCCGGGGGCATCAATTATAACATAGTCCCTCTTCTTGGTTTTGAAGAATGTCTGGGTTGTGTCTATCGTCACGCCTTGCTCCCTTTCCTCATGGAGATGGTCCATGAGGTATCCGAACTCAATGTCCTTTCCAAGTTCCTTGCATACTGATTTTATCTCTTCCATCCTTCCTTCAGGAATGGAGTTTGTATCGTAGAGCAGCCGCCCTATCAATGTGGACTTCCCGTGGTCCACATGACCTACAATCACAAACTTAAGCGAGTCTTTCATGATTTCCCCCATCCTATTCTGTTCCATATCCTTTCATGAAGGTAATAGAGAAAAAGTTTGCTGATAACCTCGGCTGTGCCTATTCCGAGCGCTATGACAAGATGACCCGTGAAGAGGAGAACGAGAATGATGGTGGTGAGTGTGGCTATCACGCGCCAGCTCGCACCCTTCGCGATACTCCTAGAATGTTTTTCTTTCATGCTACATATACCCCAGTGCCCTCAGCTGCTGCATGGCGTAGGCGGTTTCTTTATCCTGTGCCCTTCCGCTTCTCTCCCCGATTTTTGATGTTTTTATCTCCTCTATTATTTTTTCGATGGTATCGGCCTGGGAGGCAACTGGTTGAGTGCACGTCTGGCATCCCAGACTTCGATATCTCTTCCCGTTCTTTGCGAAATAAAGCGGATTCACCGGAAGTTTCTCTCTTTGTATATATCTCCAGATGTTGATTTCTGTCCAGTGAAGGAGAGGGTGAACCCTTATGTGCTCTTCACTTTCTTTCTTGGTTTTGTACTGGTCCCAGAGTTCAGGGGGCTGGTTCTTGTAATCCCATCTGAAATCCTCGTTCCTGGGGGAGAACACCCTTTCCTTTGCTCTTATTCCATGTTCGTCCCTCCTTATTCCCAGGAGAAGAGCATCGAATCCGTGTTCAGCTATCGTGTTTTTGAGGGCTTGTGTCTTTCTCACGTCACAGCATTTTATTTTGTCTTCAGGCCCTATCCCAAGCCTGTCAGCTTCAGTGTTCCTGGAAACTATCAGGTCAAGGTCCCATTTCTTTACGCACCAGTCCCTGAAGGCGTACATCTCCCGGAAGTGCCTTCCTGTGTCTATGTAAATAACAGGGAAAGGAACCTCCCCGAAGAATGCTTTTTTGCAAAGCCAGAGAAGGGTAGTGGAATCCTTGCCTATTGACCATAACATCCCTATTTTTCGGAAGTTCTTGTAGGCTTCACGGATGACATATATGCTCCTGCTCTCAAGCTCATCAAGCTGGTCCATAATTCCGCCTTCGAAAATTATATATAGTTGAGTTCTGCAAGACGTTTTTTCACTCTTTCAATATCCTCTGCGCTGAACTTCTTTTCCTCCAGATTTCCTCCTTTGACTATGGTCCTCATGGTAAACACGACAAACTCGTTAACAGAGCCGAATCCTGTTCCTTCTATCATATTTTTCAGGGAGTTGTATAATTCACGCGGTATTTTCAGGGTAACCTTCAGCTTCGGATTTGCTTTCTTTCGCGGTGAACTCATACTACAATCGTAGTATTCAGAATGCATATAAAACTGCCATTGACCAAATCAATCCTTTTCTGTCTGGCGGTTTATCTGGTAAATTCGTTTGAGAATTTTCCTTAGTTCATCCTCGGATTTGGCGGCAACGTAACGCTCCATTTCCTTTCCATTTGCAAACATTATAAAGGTGGGAACGCCCCTGATATTGTACCGGTTCCTTAATCTCGGGTTTCTGTCTGCGTTTATCTTTCCTATTTTTACCATTCCTGCATATTCCTCTTCCAGTTTGGCCATCACAGGGTCCATCATCTTACAGGGCGGACACCAGGAACCCCAGAACTCGACCATTACCGGCAGTTCTGAATTTATGACCTCCTTTTCGAAATTCTTTTCGGTGAATTCCATGACCATCTCCTGCGTCATCTTTATCATATACGGAGTTTCCCTACATAGCCGCCCATCAACTTGGTTCCAGGCTCGTACACTTCAAGAACACCCATTTTTTCCTTCTCCCCGCTCCATCTGGTCATAGGATATATCACATGCTTCTTCTCACCTGTTCTTTTAACTATGTTGGGTTTTGTCAGGACTTTAAACATCCTCCTGATCTCCTTCTCTGGGGTGACTTTGCATTCGAAACCGAATGTGTTCGGAAGTTTTTTTGAAACCACTTCCATGGGGTGTTCCTCTGCCTCGACCCGTGGATTTTCAAGTCTCTGTATTTTAACATCAAGGCCGAATTCCTTCCCGACTTTTGCAACGGTTTCAGCAAGTTCGCTTATTTTATGGAGCCCGGAAACCTGGTTCACAACATCATACTGGCCGGGCTCGGGAGGGGAAAATATAAGCCTGACCATACATTCCATTGCGTCCTCGAGGGCGATGAACCCCCTTATCTGCTCCCCTGAGCCGTATATTGTGAGAGGTATCCCTGCAACGGCCTGTGCAACGAACCTGTTTATCACGGTTCCGAACCACTCATCCACATCAAATCTTGTCCTTAACCTGTCATCCTTTGCTGTTTCTTCTGTATGCACCCCGTATATCACTCCCTGCATTATGTCGTACGATCTTAGCCACCAGTACTTGCAGGCTTCATAGATGTTAAAGGTGTCTTGGACCTTGCTTACATGATAGAAACTTACGGGGTCCCTTGGGGTTAGTTCGCCTCCCATGCTCCATTCCCTTCCGTTCCATTTCATCACCGCATCTGCAGGGAAAATGCCCTCAAACAGGGGTCTTCCTGTCAGAGGTGCTCCGTATTCCCCCATGGTTCCCAGCTTTATCAGGCATGACTCAGGAACTATCTCCTTGATAAGGAACAGCAGACCAAGCGTCCCCAGAACGTTGTTCTTCTGAACTTTTATCGCATGCTTCGCATCAACCATGGAATAGGGAGCACTGGGGCATTCCGCATAATGCACGATTGACTCGGGCTTGACCTCTTCCATGAATCCCTTCAGCCTGTCCATGTCCATTATATCAATCTTCCTGAAGTCTATCTCTACACCCAAGACATCCTTGGCTGCGCTTAACCTTTCTGTCATTCTTTCTATGGGAACAAGCGTATGCGAGCCCTTCTCCATCACACAGTCTCTCCTGAAAAAATTGTCAATCCCGCTTACTTTGCAGCCGAGTTTCCCCAGCTTGAGGGCAAGCGTCCATCCAAGATACCCGTCTATCCCCAGTATCATGATTCGCATGTTTCTGAGCATGTAAATATTGTAGTTCTTGTTGAGCTTCCATTCCGGGCACTGTTCAAATGTTATGTTTGGCTCGAAATGCCCCAGTTCTTTCCTCCGGTGGCACTCTATTACAACCTCCTTGCTCTCCTGAAGTTCCTTTATCTTTTCTTTTGATTGCCCGCAGGCCCTGAAATCCACGTTGCCCTTAAACTTCGCTGCCGGGCAGTTCCAGCAGGTTTTTTCTGCATTCCAAGGTTTTGGGGTTTTTGATATCATTCAGAAACAGCCTCCATAACATTTAAAAAATCGCTGACACTGGGTTTTTTTGGGACGAACGGTTCGTTTTCTCTGTTCCTTATGAACAGGAACGCGTTGCCGTGGGAATGCATGCCTGTAAATATGTCCTTTCCGAAGAGTTTATGTTTTCTTAGCGAGCCCTTAAGGTTGAATCCCTTGTTTGCGAGCAGGATCAGGTCAGGGGAATTGTGTATCTGGCTTCCCATGTAAATTTCATCTTTCCTGAACACGCTTTTGATGACCTTCCTTCCGTCTTTTTCAAGTCCTTCGAACAATTCAGTAAGTTGTCTTATCAGCTTGTTCTCTTCTGATTTTTTCACGCTCCCGTTCGGGTATTTTCCTTCCCTGTTCAGATAAATCCTTCCGGGGTCAAGAGCAAATGCCTTGCTCCCGTATTTTATGTTGTTATATCTCTTGTCTTTGTCTTCTCCCAGGATGAGTAGCCCCTCATCAGAAAGCAGGCTGTTCACGTAAACGTTCTCTTCGATAGCTTCCATTCCGTGGTCGGAAAGCATCAGGAGGTTGTCCTCTGGGCTGAGTTTGCCGTTTATCTCGCCTATTACCTGGTCGATTTTTCTGAAGAATTCAAGGAATCCCTCGTGATGTTCGTGATTCGGATTTTTGTAGGCGTCCCAGAGGAAATGCCCCAGCCTGTCACTCCCCGTGAATACCAGCATGAAAACGTCCCATTTCAGTGATCTCCAAAAATGCCTGTACGTTTCTATCCTTCTCTCCAGCGTGTAGAACAGGTCATTGAGAAAGAGCGTCTTGGATTTGTGACCCTTCTCGGAATCCACATCGATTCGGTAGTCCATTTTCTTCAGCATGGGAATGTGGACACCGGGATAGACTGCCCCTTCCATGTCAATGGAAACAAAACCGGAAACCAGAAAGCCATTCAGCTCTTTTGCAGGGTAAGTAGAGGGAACGTTCATTATCACGTATCTTTTTTTCGGGTTCATATGCCAGAATGTCTTTGCTTTGAGATCACGGAAATCCGGAAACCTGAGGGTGTAGGTTCCTTCAATCATGTCCGTGAAGCCGAAAATTCCGTGTTCCCCGGGGTTCTTGCCTGTTATTACGGAACTCCAGGAAACAGAGGAAATTTCAGGGATTGAGGATTCCATTTTCCTAAACACGCCGTCTTTCCTGAGTTCCCTGAAGTTCGGCATTACCCCCTTTCTCGAAAGTTTATCCATAAGTTCGAAAGGCACGCCGTCAATTCCTATTATCACCGTTCTGGATTTTCTTTCTCTCATATTAATTTTAAAAAATGACATTCGATATATTGCTAATTCACTCGGTTTTTGGAATACAAACTTAATCAACTAAAAGTTCCCTTAAAACGCTGAATATCCGCGGGATGATTTTGGTCAGCTTTATTCTTGACTTTTTCCTGCGGGTGCTCGAGATTTTCACGGATTCTATTTTCAGGCCTTTCTTTTTCATTCGTAATATCAGGTTTACCCCGAAGGCCATGTTGTCCAGACTGATCCCTTCAAGGGACCTCCTTCTGATTGCGCGGAACCCGGTTGTGAAGTCCCTGATGTTTTTGACCCTGGTCCGTGCAATCCAGGAGATGAAACTTTCACTGAGCCTTGGGAGATTGGTTCGCTCACCGAGAACGATATCCGCACCGGTTTCTTTCATTCTCTTGATCAACTTATATATGTACACGGGGCTGTGCTCGCCATCGCCGTCCATTGTTACCAGAATGTCTCCCGTGGAGTTCAGAAACCCTGTTTTGATCGATTCGTCATATCCGAGGTTCTTTTCATGTTTTATAGTTTTTACCCCGAAAAGTTCAGCAATTTCGGAACTTCTGTCGGTGGAGCCGTCGTTTACGACAAGGATTTCGTACTCCTTGGGGGTTTTCGAGAGAATTGAACCAAGGGTCTTTTCTTCATTGTAAACCGGGATGATAATGGATACCTTCATATTATGAGTCACTATAATTCGTTTTGCGCGCTTTCCCATAAATGGTCAAAGTAGTTCTTGAGGCCGTAAACCAGTGAGGGGTTGTGAGTCACGGCGGCTTCCCTCATGAAAAGAGGGATTTCCTTCTGCTCAACTATGAAGATGGCAGAGCCTGTTTTGTATTGGATATCGGGGTCCGCAATAGTTGCCTTTATAGGAATCTTTCCGTTGAACATTTTTATTTCTATTCTTGGCATGTCCCTTTTCATCCATTTTTTAAGCGACTTCTGCCTTTCTTTGTATTTCACGTCCATTGAATTTGGGTGGGCCAGGAGAACTCTCAGCCTGACATTTCTCCTGTAGGCATTGATAATGTTCTCTTTCAGCCTTCCGTAGTGCTCGAAGGCGTGGGAAACTACATTTATTTCTCTTTTCGCATTTTCTATAATCTTTCTTGTTTCCATTTCGGAAGGGATCCCTACCAGTATCATATTTAGAAGCTCTTTCATGTTCGAATTGTAGGTAGGGATGCTGAGGGTTTTGATATCCTCCTGAAGGTTTTTCAACTCGTTTATCTCTTCCTCTGTTTTTTTCTTTTTCCACAGAATTAGCTTCTCAGGGATATCCTCGATGTTTATGCTCTGGAAGATGCTGGGCCTGCCGGGTTTGTATTTAACCAAGCCCATCTTGAATAAATCCTCGAGCACATCGTAAATCCTTGTTCGCGGGACATCTGCAACTTTTGCGAGCTCCGTTGCCTTCATCCTTCCCGTCATCAGCAGATAGGAAAGCGTTCTGGTGTGGTATCCGGGAAGGTTTATTTTTTTCACGAAATTAATTAATTCCTTCATGGTTTACCTTTGTGTAATCAGGCCTACCAAAAACAGTTTATAAGTGAAGTATCTCTATAAATAAATGACATTTATTTTATCAATGCTGCCACGAAAAAAGATTTACATGGAAAACCTATTTTCCCTGTTTTTACTTTTTGTGCTCACTTTCTGAAGTTTCTGAATTCCTGGGCTATTCTTTTGTCCCTGGCTTCGAGCCGGTCAAGAACAGTGTCACGAATATCGGAACTTTTCACTTCATCCTTGTCCCTGAAACTCTCTTCCACATCTTTAGCGATTCTGTCAGCTATTTCCTTTGCCTTGTCCTTGTTCAACTCTTTTATTCGCTCCGCTGCCCTCTCTATTCCTCTCCTGACTTTTTCCCTGTCAAAATCTTCCTTTCTGTTATCACTTTTTATGACATAAACCATTCCAACACCCCCTTGTTTTGATTCTGCTTTAAAATGGTACTCATCATATTAATAACTGCTGTTTACTTAGTCAAGGAGAATGAATTTTGGGGTTTAGCAAGATAACCAAAAATTGAGTGTGTATCGGAGAGAGGGTCTTGCACCCAAAATGCTGCATGGGAACCTTGGCCTCCTCTTTGGTTCCCCTTAAAATCAATGGCAGGTCGAGAAGGGGATTTGCACGGGAACGCCAATTTTGTTATGCAGCAGGTGGAATGTACAGCCAGCTCTCTCAACTTCCATGAGTTTCGGGGTTTTTCGGATTTAACTCCTTTAAGGAGTGACAACCATCAATAAAAACATTTCGTTTATTTTGTAAAATTATTTTAAATTTTATTTTACCATAATCAATTAAATCCATATTTGTTATCTATCGCTTGGGATCTGAACTGGCTCAGCTTTGTCTGATTGCTTCCGGCACCGCCTTTGTAAATAAAGAACAATGTAAGGCACACGAGAACGATGGCTATTGCCAAGATACCTGATCCGAGCGGGACTATCTTTTCCCTTTCTTCTTCCTTGTCGACCACTGTAAATGCAAGGACTTTTGTTTCCGTGGTTCTGCCGGCGTACATGAGATGCCCCCTCGCCGTATAAGACCCTGTGGAGTCTGGCTTGAAATAAGCACTCAGCGTGCGTGTTCCTCCAACTGAAACCCTCAGCTCTTCGCTCTCGAAAAAGTCAACAAGGGTCTCGTCTTTGTACAATTCGCATTCAAACTTGACTAGCACGGGCTCGTTCATGGGGTTTTCGAATTTGGCCGTTATCTTGACCATCTCGCCTGTATCGAACCTTTGTTTTGCGCTCATCTCACTGAACCCCTTGGCCTCTCCATTGGCTTCCGCTGCACAAAAGACCGACAACAAAACGAATATCAGAGAGCATACAATCAGTATAAACATAATTCTCTCGGTTTTCTTGAATTTGATTTCTGTCATTTTATTCCTCCTTTTGTTCCATTTCTCCTGGTTTTTCCGTTCATCCTTGAACATCCCTGCTTCAGTACTCCACCGCGGGGATTTTTTTCCTGAACAGGAGGACAAAGCCCGCGACTATGAGTGCTATTAGCCCTGACATAACCAGGGGTATGATGCTGTCTTTAGGGCCAGTGCCTATGTACGTGCGGGGGCTCTTTTTGTCCGCGCCCCATCCTGTTACCTTGAACCTTATCAACCTTCCTAATGTCGTCCTCCCCGCATACGTAACATAACCATAAAAGGAATAAAAACCGTACTGGTCAGGGGTGAAATAAACCGTAAGGTTCTTTGTTTCCCCCGGCTCCACTTTCATTTCGTCGCTGTTAATTACATCCAGCAGCCTGCCCGATATATATAATTCCCCTTTCAGCATCGCCGTGACTTCCTCATCTCCTACGTTCTCGAATTCCGCTGTTATCTTAACCAAGTCACCCGTATTGTACGATGCCTTGTTCACGGACAGTTTATTGAGAACACCCGCAGACTCGGCAAGAGCGACGGATGCCGAAATCATGACTATGAAAGATGCAAAAAAAATCCAAGGCAGAATCCAGAATCTATTCAATTTTCTCGCGCACGTATTCGTTCCTCTCATTATTGTCTATTTCATAAGTTTTTGATAAAAAGTTACCATTAACTTTATAAATCCTAAGATTGTTAAAAATTGACATGGTAAAGTTAACAATCAATGAAAAAAAGACCTTGAAATTTCTTCTCGAAAACGGCAGAATAAGTGACACAGAAATAGCAAAAAACCTGAGAATAACCAAGCAGGCAGTAGGAAAGATAAGGAGAAAACTCGAAGAGTCAGGTATAGTGAAGGGCTACACGGCGAAGATGGATTACGGGAAACTGGGACTGAATACCTTTGCATTTGCCATCCTGAGATTCACTCCAAGGAGCTGGGAGGATATGGGAGAATTGGGCATCGAAGAAAAGATAGCGAATCTTCCTCACGTAATTGACGTTTACAGAATCCCTGAGGGTTCAGCAACGCACATCGCCCTGTGCGGGTTCAGGAACCTGGCAGAACTTGATGAATACTTCCGTACGCTGAAGTCGGTCTCCTCACTGAACCAGTATATCCAGGTAGAGAAGATTTACATTTTCTCTCACCACGGCTTTATAAAGAACTCGCCTGTGGAACTGTTGCACAAGATTATTGACGAATTCGGGAAGGAGATGAAAGGAAGGCCCCTGCCGATTTTCGAGATAGACAAGTTCAAGGAGAAGCTGCTGAGTAATCTGTAAAACCAAGAAGAACAAAAAGTTGATTAAATAGTGAACAGTAAACTTTTAAAAATTAAAATGCCAAAAAATAGGTAGTGTGTTAGATGTATGTAAAAGATTTGGAAAATCTTGGAGAACAGTATTCTGTACTGATCATAACCTCAATTGACAATATACAGGACGCTACGAATGAAACCATTCGTTACTTTACAGACAGAAAAATCCCTGGCATATACGTATGCTTTAACAAGCCACAGAAGGCCATCAAAAGAATTCTGGAAGCGGAAAAAATAAATACCGAGAAAATTTTCTTCGTGGACTGCATAACAAGCGCAATAAGCGAGGTGGAAAACGAGGAGAATGTTTTGCATATCTCCAACCCGGCAGACCTCACGAGTCTGAGCATCGCCATCAGCGAGTTCGTAGAGAAAATACCATCTGAGAAATTCCTGGTGATAGACGCGCTTAGCAGCCTTCTTATTTACAACACGGAAAACCTCGTGGTGAAATTCGTCAAATCGGTTATAGAGGAATCTGCAAGGCACGGACTGAAAACTGTCATGTTCACCACCGAGCCGAGAGGCGGAAACTTCATGAACAAGGTTTCCCTGTTTTTTGACAAGATAATCAAATGATGGCCTTTACCTTCTGGACAAGCTCTTCACTGGTGAACGGTTTTGTAATGTATTCCGATATGCCGTTTCTCTTGAGGGATTCCTTTCTTTCAGGAGAAACTTCTATTACGCTCACGAATGCGATTTTCGTTTCCTTGTCTCTCTCTCTGATTTTTCTGTAAACCTCCCATCCGGACATATCCGGCATCATAATGTCCAGAAGGATGAGATCGTGCTTCCCCTTTTTGTGTTTTTCCAGACACTGCCTCCCGTTATAGGCGGTTGTAACGTGAAACCCGTAACGCTCCAGTATTGACTTTATCAAATCAACCGTGTCCGGTTCGTTGTCCACGACAAGTATTTTGGCCATTTTCTCCCTCAATTATATATTAGTATAAATAAATACTTAAAAACCCATTTGGTTAAACATATCTTTAAAATGTTTAAATTTTGTCTGGGACCCCGATATTTCGTATCTTGGCGTGCACATATTTAAGCATTTGGTTCACATTATAACCCTTTCAGGAAAAAGAAGTTTTCATTTTAAACCAATCAAGGCTGAATTACTGCTTTGACCTTCCTGACCAGTTCATCTCTTGTGAAAGGCTTCATTATGTAATCTGAAACACCATCATTCACCAGTCTTTTCTTTCTTTCTTCTGATATCTCCACGACACTGACAAACATAACCTTTGTTTTCCTGTCATTTTTCCTTATCTTGTTGTACACGTCCCACCCGGACATGTCGGGCATCATGATGTCCAGGAGAATGAGGTCCGGTTTCTCCTTCTCTATCTTTTCCAGACATTCCTTCTCGTTGTTGGCGGAGAGTATTTCAAAACCTTCCTTTTCCAAAATCATTTTCATCAGTTCAACTGTGTCAGGTTCGTCATCCACGATAAGGATTTTTGACATAAATATCACCACATCCAAAGTGGATTATATCCTTCATATATTTAAACATTCATTTTACAATCTTAACTTTTTTTGTTTCTCTGTTTTACAGGTAAACTGAAACTGAACACACTACCCTTCCCGGGTTCGCTCTCAACCCATATCTTTCCGCCATGCTCCTCTATGATATTCTTGCATATGGCCAGTCCAAGGCCAGAACCTCCGTATTTCCTTTTGGCGGACGTGTCAACCTGGAAGAACTTCGTGAACAGCTTGGGCATATCTTCCTCGGGTATGCCAACCCCTGTGTCCCTTACGTGAACCACAATCTTTCCGTCCTCCTGTCCGGCTTCGATTGTTACCGTTCCCTTTTCGGTGAATTTTATTGCATTGTTCACAAGGTTCTCGAGGACTTGGGTTAACCTGTACCTGTCCCCGTAAACAGTCGGGAGCTTTTTCGGAACCTTTAAAACTAGTTTCAAATTCCTTTCCTCTGCGAACGACTTCAGGTCGGCTATTGCATCTCTGATAACTGTTTTTATATTCAAATCCCTCATAACGAACTTCATGGTTTTTGATTCGAGCTTTGATATGTCCAGGATGTCGTTCACAAGCATCTGCAGCCTTTTCGCGTTCCTTAAACATATCTTTATTTCCTTTTTCTGTTTTTCATTAAGGTTTTTATCACCCAGTATCATGTCAAGATATCCCACTATCGGGATTAGTGGCGTCTTGAGCTCGTGCGCCCCTATGTTCATGAAGTCAGTCTTCATCTTGTCCAGTTTTCTCAGCTCCCTGTTCGCCTCCTCTATCATCCTCTGCTTCGCCTCGAGTTCCTTGTTGGTCTCATCCATGTCCTCCATCATGTTGAGCATCGCAGTCTTCATATCTGTTAATTCTTTTACCTTCCTGTTCAATTCCCTTGTCCTCTCCCGAACCTCCCCCTCAAGTTCTTCGGCATGCCTCTTTATTTGTTCTTGGGATTTTTTCAAATCGGTTGCCATCTGGTTGAAGGCAGAAGCGAGCTCCCCTATCTCATCGTTTGATTTTATATCAATTTTTTGGTTGAATTCGCCCCTAGCGACACGAGGAACGATTTTTGCCATCCTGACCAGAGGATTTGCAATACTTCTTGAAATAAAAAAGGAGCTTAGCCCTCCTGCAATGATGATGAATATGCTAAAGAAGATGATTGTCCAGAAAGATTGAATGAAAACATCATGGCTTAATTCACCAAGTCCGGCCATTTTATCCTCCTCGATAGTGTATAATCTGTCCAGTTTTACCAGCAATGCGTTCCCCAGAAGAGAGTCTATTTTTTGTTTTTTTGTATATAAGGTTTCTAAATCTTTTGGATTTTTTTCATAAAATAAAATCAGGTTGCCTGTGAGTTTTTTGTAGGAGTCCAGAGCGTTTTTTATCTCATCCAGAATTTTCCTTTCGTCCTCGCCGGAAATCCTTTTCTCCAAAAATGGAATATGTTCGCTTTCCGCATAATCGATAATATTCTTAAAACTCTGAAGATGGGCAGCGTTCCCGGTAGCAAGGTACTGATTCAGTTTTATCCCAGAGATGGTCATATCAGATTTTGCGTACAATAAACGGGTTAAGATTGGTTGCTGTTCTTCCAGTATCTTCTTTGTGGTGGCGTCGAACTGTTCGAGTGCGTAGATGCCCGAATATCCCAAAGCACACATCAACCAGGCAACTACCAAAAAAGACAATATCAGCTTTCCTCCTATTTTCCATCTCATCTTATTCCTCTATCCTGAGCCAATAAAATTCCTCGTCCGAGCCCTGCACAGGGCAGTAATCAAAGCCTTTGACTTTCGGGCTCCAAACATGAAAGTCAGGAGGGCTCACCCCGAATATGTTCGCCGCATCTCTGACTATTATCTCCTGGGCCTCATCGTAAAGTCTCTTTCTTTCCTCCTTGCCCAGAGTTCCCCTCGCTTCCTCCAGAAGCGAGTCCAGTTCGGGGTTTTCGTAGTGCCCTGGATTGGTCCACTGCCCTGCCTGGGACGAATGATAACCGGACCACAGATAGTTGTCAGGGTCTGGATAAGCGGAGCTTGAATACAACGGGAACATGTCCGGGGATGTCTCAGGCTCTGCGAACAGGATAACAGCATCAGTCCAAGACATGGGTATCACGTTAACGCTTATGTTCAGTTTTGCAAGCTGGTCTTTGAGGATTGACCCCGCTTCTCTCTCCTCTTCCAAACCCGTCACATACACGTAATCCAGTTCGAAACCACCGTTCGGCCATGGAGATTTTGAAAGTTCGCTTTTTGCTTTATTTATATCAAGCCTGTACGCTTTCAAATTCTTGTTCACCCACTCAGAACCTGCTGGTAACGGTCCTTCCATGAGTTCCGCTCTTCCTGCCCATATTTTTTTCAGCGCCTCGTAATCAAATGCGTAGGATATTGCTTTTCTTACATATATATTCGAAGTGTATCCTTTCTTGTTGTTAAGTTTTATCTCGAATGTGTTTATGGCTGGTTCATCGATTATCAACATACCGTTCACGTCGCGGAGAACGAGCTGGTCCTCTGCAGACATCCAATCCGCAACATGTATCTCTCCCCTTTCCAGGGCTTCCTTCCTTTCTGTTGCCTCCATCATAACCTTCCTGACGTATCCTGCAAGCCTCCCTTCTTCAGGCCAGCCTCTCCAGAAATTTTCGAACGCTTCGAATTCGTAGACCTCGCCTGGAACCCATTTCTTTATAACAAAAGGACCTGACCCCGCTTCGTGTTCGCTCAACCAAGTCTGACCGAAATCATCCCGCTTGTGCTCCTCCACAACTTTCGGATTGACTATGAATAGCCATGGAATCACGTCAAGGAACGGAGCGAATGGTTTGGAAAGTCTGAATTTTACGGTGTGGTCGTCGATTACAACTGTGTTGCCCTTCTCTATCACTCCTGAAAACAGCGAGGAAGGACCCTTCCCGATTTCAAGAAGCCTGTCCATTGAATACTTCACGGCATAAGCCGTCACCGGCGAGCCGTCATGAAATCTCGCGTCCTTCCTGAGATAGAAAGTCCATTCCCTCGCATCTTCCGAAACCTCGTACCTTTCCGCCAGCCAAGGAATCGTTCGTGAAGGGGTGCCCACATGCCTGTAGAG
The DNA here is from genome assembly GCA_964613955.1 of uncultured archaeon. Classification (GTDB taxonomy): domain Archaea; phylum Aenigmatarchaeota; class Aenigmatarchaeia; order QMZP01; family QMZT01; genus CS3-C152. The sequence goes on from CAZTJN010000008.1 coordinate 33,806, forward strand.
GTTGTCATAGAGCGAAAGGAGCGTGCTCGATATAGCCTCATCGAACCCTACGGCAGGGTCTATGTTGTAAAGGTCAACAGCAGTTCCCATAATTAAAATCCTAGGTTCGGGTTTCTTCACAGGCTCCTCGGTCTCGGGCTTTGAAACACAACCGGATAAAATCAACACGAACAAAATACACAAACACAACAACACAAAAACTTTCCTCATAATATCACTTCACCTTCTTTTCCTTTCCTTTAACATATCCTCAAGTTCTTTTATCCTCTTCTTCAGCTCTATCATTCTCAGTTCCCTGCCGACCGAAAGTTTTGTGAACCTTTCTGCTTCCTCTATTCTGTTTTTCAGCTCCTCTTCCATACGCTTCCGCTCGGTGACATCGCTCCCTATGCTTACAACCATCTCTGTCCTGCCCTTCTCATCTTTGATAATGTTGTTGCTCCAGAAAATTATCCTCTCCTCCCCTGACTTCGTGAGTATGGGATTCTCTTGGTGTTTTGCCATTTTCCACTTACCCTCCACCAAGTCAGCAAACACCCTTTTTATTTCTTTCTTCGTGTCTTCGGGCAGGAATGTATCGAACCAGTTTTTTCCGAGGATTTCTTTTTTCCTGTACCCTGTCATTTCCTCGAGAGCGTGGTTCACAAGCTTTATTTTCCCGTGCGGGTCAAGGCCAACCACAATACTGCTGCTGGTTTCGATAATGGTTTTAAGGAAATCCCTGCTTTTTTTTATTTCATCCTGAATTTTCTTCTGCTCTGTGATGTCTCTGAATATTCCCTGAAGAAATTTTTTGCCCTTTAATTCAATTAAATTGGCTTTTATTACGACATCTTTTATTTTTCCGCCTTTGGTTATGATCCGTGTTTCCAGCGTTTGGCCTTCATCCTCTCCCAAGTGTTTTCTGAAGGTTTCACTCAATCCCCCTTTAATTACTCCGGGGGGGTGGAGTATACTCTGGTGCTGTCCGATAAGTTCTGACTTGTCCCTGCCGAATAGCCTTGTTGCTGCGCGGTTGCAGTCGACTATTATTCCTGTTTCTGCATCGGCCACAATAATAGCATCCAGCGCCTCATCAAATTGCACCCTGTACCTTTCCTCGCTTTCCTTGATCGCCTCTTCTGCCTTCTTCCTCTCGGTGATGTCTCTCGCTATTCCAAGAACAAATCTTTTCCCGGCAATCTTCACAGGATACGTGCTTATTTCGGCATCTACCCTGCTGCCATCCTTCCTTATCAGTGTGAACTCATCCGGCCCCGTGGGTTTGCCTGCAATGTTTCTGGCCAGAGCTGCAGCTGCTTTGGGTATCTGGTCTTTGGGAAGAATATTTAGGCTGAAGAAACTTTTACCAACAAGTTCCTCTCTTTTGTACCCTGTCAGTTTCTCTGCAGCACTGTTGCCGTCCATGAGGTTCCCCTTAAGGTCGTTGATGTAAATCGCATCCGGAGCGTATTCGAACAGCATCCTGAATTTTTCTTCTGATTCTCTGATTTTTTTCTCAGCCTGCTTGCGCTCGGTGATATCTCTTATATTCCCTTGAAATACAATATCCCCGCCATAACAATTCTTCAATACGGTTACTCCTATCTCAACAGGCACATCCCTTCCTTTTTTTGTCCGGATGTGTGTCTTGAACAGAGGTATTTCTTTCCCACTTAACATTTTTTTTAGCCTTTCTGCTGTCTCAGGTTTCTTGGCTTCGGGGAACAGGTCCTCCAATTTCATGGAAAGCAGTTCTTTTTCTGAATAACCGCTAAGCGCGATTAATTCCTTATTAAAGTCCAGAATTTTCTTCTCTTTTGAAAAAATGTTGATGGCATCCCTTGAATTGTCGAATGATAACCTATATTTTCTTTCCGACTCCCTGATTTTTTCCTCAGCCTTCTTCCTCTCGGTGATGTCTTTGAGGATTACAACGATGCCCTTT
>CAZTJN010000009.1:0-10022 GCA_964613955.1 uncultured archaeon
TAAATATTAGATAGACTTATGTATTATTATGCCCCTGTAGTCTAGAAAGCCTTTTCAGGAGCTTCCACAAAGGCTTTAGCGAAAAATGAAAAGGTTTGGGCAACTGGCCAAGGATACCGGCCTTTCGAGTGAGCTTTTTATCCAAAAAGCTCAAGCAAAAACAGAAGTTGAAACTTTCGACTTGAAAGGTATGAGGGAAAGAACGCAAGACGCAGGCTTTGCCCGCGTCAGCCAAAACTTCCCAGTGAATAGGCGAAGAAAGCCGGTGACCCGGGTTCGAAGCGATCCTTTCCGGACGCTGTCGCAGGTCGCAAAGGCTCGCGACCCAAAGGGAAAGAATGTGGAAATCCCGGCGGGGGCACTTTATTTTGTTCATCTGGTGATGATTCTGTAAACAGAGGCAACCTTGTTCTCGAACACGGGTTTCAGGTCGAAAATGCTGGAAATTTTCCTGTACATCCCCTCGTAATACTTGTAGTTTTCCGTTGCTTCTCTCTTGGGCATTATATAATAGGTTATTTTTTCGTTGCCCTCTATGAATGATTTTATCTTCTCCCAGTCCGCCTTTTCGTATTCCTTTATTACAAACCCATCGGTTGTGAATGCAACATAAATTACGCAACTGTCGGTTAAATAGTTGAAGATGTGTGCAAAATCATCCCTTCCTGTAACAATTATGTCATTGCTTTTAAACCGTGTTGCTAATTCGTCCAAACCCCCCAGAAATTCTATCGTTCCTATCTCACATGAATTCTTCTGGACAGCGAACGGCAAAAAAATTAAGAGAAAAACAATTAATGAAAAAATTGCTGCGAAAACTGTTTTGTTTCTGAAATGAAAATGCTCGGATATCAGTTTATATGCAAAATAAATTCCCATACCGGCTATTGGTATGATGAAAAGGTTCAGATGATATGTGTATCTTTCTGACCCGTGCGCATATAAAAGGTAGACAATGGCATATGGCATCATGGATGACAGGAACAGCAGAAGCACCTTTCTATGCTTTATGAAACCATAGTAAATCCCGAATACCAGGAAAATCATTATTACAATGCCGTTCTGCTGCACCAGATAAAGAGAATCCTCCTTAAGATTTTCAGAAAAATTTTCAAACGCGAACGGGTATTTCCATTTATATTCTGGTCCCATAAATTCCAACCCCCAAAACTTTGGCATGAATAATATGTGCGTGATAAAAATTATTCCAAGAAGCAGAGCCAAAATCAGGGAAACTGAAATATTTTTCCAAAAAGTTCTGTGCCTGAGAAAGGATCTGTTGAATATCAAAACCGATATGAAAAATATTGCAAACAGAATCGAGTTCTCCGGCCTTACCTTGGCAGTGAATGATATTATAAGAAATGTTAATATGTAAAAGTGCAGCTTGTTGATTTTCAGGGAAAGGAGTATGAAAAATATCGAAAGGACTATGAAAAAAGAAGATATTGCAATTTCATTGTAAAAGACACCCATCAGGTATACCGGAGATGCAATGAAAGCTATTGATGCCATCAGTCCGATTTCGTGCTTTTTTGTAACAAATTTCATCAGAATGTAAACCAATATTATGAAGAACATCGAGGAAATGAAATTTGCCCAGAGATTGATATACGTATTCGTGCCGATAAAGCTTACAACCAGAAAATAAATGAAAGGCACTGCATCAAGCCTCTGAGGGAAGATATAGAACATACATTCTGATTCGTTATCTAGATGGCTGAGTGAAAATTCAGACATGTAATATTTGCCTGTTTTTGCCATTATCTTCGCTATCTTTAACGGGACCCAACCTTGCTGAAACGGGCTATTAAGGCATATTTTTTTCTCCATTGCCAGATAAAAAGCGGATGAAATGAAAATTGCAAGAATTATGGCTATATATACTACATCCTTTTTATCGATTGGTATGTTTTTATTCAAGTATTTCCTACACAAGAGAAGAAATAAAATTACGAGTGCTACATGAATCAAATCTATTGCCAATACATTGTCAACCAAGAATCCCATCCACGGCAGGACACCCCAAAAAATCATTTTTCATCACAAGGTATATCTCATTTTCTTTTGCATTTAACAATAACCGAAATATATTTAAATACACTCAACAATAAAATAACATCTCGAAGCGCGTTTTGTTGAACGTATTGAATAATTTTTGTGGTTACTATGGTCGATAAAGGGATAGAAAAATTGAAGACAGGGACAACAACAGTCGGGATTATATGCAAGGACGGCGTAGTTCTTGCGGCCGAAAGGAAGGCAACCATGGGTTACCTAGTTGCAAGCAAGTACGCAAAAAAAATTCTGCAGCTCGACAGGCACCTTGCAATGACAATCGCAGGCAACGTGGGAGATGCGCAGGCACTGGAAAGGTACATAAAGGCAGAAGTAAAACTTTACGAGCTGGAAGAGGGGAGGAAAATGCCCGTGAAGGCAGCGGCCACACTCGTTGCAAACATCCTTTACTCCAGGAGTTACTTCCCCTACTACGTACAGCTCCTCGTGGGCGGATACGACGACAAATCGAGGCTGTTCTCTTTCGACCCTACAGGTTCCGTCATCGAGGAAAAGGAGTATTTCTCTACAGGTTCAGGATCAGTCATGGCTCTCGGGGTCCTTGAGGACAAGTACAAGAGGGGCATGAACGCGGAGGAAGCGAAAAAGCTTGCTGTTCGTGCGATCAAGGCCGCTATAGAAAGGGACATCGCTTCTGGAGGTTCCGGCATAGACCTGGCAGTTGTTGACAGCAGGGGCTTCAGAATGGTTTCGGAAGAAGAAGTGAGAAATATTTCAAAGTAACTTTCATGTTAATTTTACAACGGGGAGATTTTAGTGGGCAATATTCTGAAGGAACTAGAGAAGAATTTACCTAGGGATGCCCAGATAACCGAGGTAAAATTTGAGGGTCCTGAGATTGTTTTGTACACAAAAAACAAGGAATTCTTCAGGAACCACGAAAAGGTTATAAGGGAGATAGTTTCGAATTTGAAGAAAAGGATAGAGGTACGTCCGGACCTGAGCATAACGCTCGACATGGAGAAAACCAAGAAACTCATAAAACAGATCGTCCCCAAAGAGGCAGGTATACAGGAAATATACTTCGAACCGGAACTCGGGAAGGTGGTCATCGAATCCCAGAAACCGGGGATGGTTATAGGCAAGGGAGGGGAAACGTACAAGAAGATAAAAAACGAAACCATGTGGCTCCCGAAAATCGAAAGGGCCCCTGCAATAAAAAGCCCCATTGTCAGGGCAGTCCGAAACCTCTTGCATACGGAAATCGATTACCGAAAAAAGTTTTTGAACAGCATAGGTCAGAAAATAAATGCAAAGAGACCGGAAGAACAAGCCAAGAACGACAGGTGGGTAAGGCTTTCTGCGATGGGGGGTTTCAGGGAAGTCGGGAGGTCGGCGATGCTGGTGGAAACCCCGGAGTCCAACGTTCTTGTGGATTTCGGCGTTAATGTCGCAAACGACTCTTATCCGTACACCAACATACCGGAGTTCGACATAGACAAGCTTGACGCCGTCATACTTTCGCACCCGCATCTTGATCACTGCGGATATATTCCGTGGCTGTACGAGAACGGTTACAAGGGCCCGCTTTACGCGACACCGCCTGCACGCGATTTGATGGTTCTGCTATGCCTTGATTACATAGACATATGCCACAGAGAAGGAAAGGAAGTTCCATACATGAAGAGATCAATAGAAAACGTTGTTAAACACACCTTAGCGCTGGAGTATGGCGAGGTTTCTGACCTTACAAGTGACATAAGGCTTACGCTTCAGCCTGCCGGCCATTTGCTCGGCTCTGCCCTCGTCCATCTCCATGTTGGTGAAGGTTTGCATAACATACTTTACACAGGAGACCTCAAGTTCGGTCCTTCAAGACTTTTCGAACCGGCCTTCACGAATTTCACGAGGGTCGAGACCCTGATTACGGAATCCACGTACGGGCGTTCTGAAGATATCCAGCCGCCGAGGAGAGATGCAGAAACGAAGTTGATGCAGATTATAGAGAGTACGATGAAGGCCAAGGGAAAGGTTTTGATACCATCGTTCGCTGTGGGAAGAGCGCAGGAAATCATGTGCATACTGGCGATGAACAATTTCCAGCACCCTGTTTATATGGAGGGCATGGTATGGGACGCGACGGCCATACATACCGCCTACCCGGAATACCTTTCACGTTATCTTCAGAAACAGATATTCCATTACGGGAACAACCCTTTCATTTCCGAGATATTCAAAAGGGTTGCCCCGAAAGAGAGAGACAAGGTCTTGGATTCAACTGAGCCAGCAGTTGTTATCGCGACGTCAGGCATGCTCGTCGGCGGGCCGGCAATAGAATATCTGAAGGCGTTCGCTCCGGATAAGAAAAACACGCTCGTTTTTGTTGGTTACCAAGCGGAGGGCTCCCCGGGGAGGAGGATACAGAAGGGGTGGAGAGAGATACCCATAAAGGGCGAAGACGGAAAGACAAAAACGCTTGAAATGAAGATGGGAGTGGAGACCGTCGAAGGATTGTCGGGCCACTCGGACAGGAACCAGCTGTTGAACTTCGTTCAGAGACTTTCAAGCAAACCGGAAAGGGTCATCTGCTGCCATGGGGACGGCCACACGGCGGTTGAGCTTGCAAGGGATATACATAAATACCAGAGAATGGAGACACTTGCCCCCAAAAACCTCGAAGTTATAAGGTTGAAATAAGGATTGGGTCATTTTATTTCAGAGCCGTCAAAATCCTCAAAACTATAAAAACGTATTTAAATAAAATGCGAAAAGAAGAGAAAAAAACAAAGAAATTATTTCTCGACTTTTGCGTGTTCAGGCGCGAGAATCAGCCAGTCCTGTTCCACACCCACAATGTCCCCATTCTGGGCAAGAACCGTTTTCTTGAGCTTCTCAACCGATCTCTTGAGTTCTCCAAGGTCCTTTTCTTTCAGGGTTTTTATCTTCAGAAAGACCAGCGAGCCGTTTCTTACTGCCCTGAGTATCCTTTCGGTATCAGCAAATTCCTCAAGCTTGTCTATTGTTATGCCAATCTTTCCAGGTCCTGAGGACTCGGCAACACCAACTTCAACATATTCCTCTCTCGGTATACCTTCCTCGGCCTCTATCCTTGAAATGCCTTTCTTGAATCTGTCAAACACCATCTTTATCCCTCCTGACCATTAAACAAGATGCATCGAACAAGATGTTAATATAAATGATAAAAAGACTTAAAAAGTTTTATGTGTTTAGCGGTTTAATTCTTCAAGCCTTGATACGATATTCCACATCTTTGTTCGGGCGTAAAGCGAGATATTCGGGTCGCTGGATGATTCATCAAGGATAGAAACAAGGGTCGAAATCTTGACCTCGTCGCTCTCTTTCTCCTCTTTCAGCTCCTTTATGGATTCCTCTATGCGGCTCTTTATATTTCTCGGGACCCCCCTGTCTCCAAGTATCTCTTCGAGCAGGTTTATGGCCTCTTCAAATTTTTTCATGGTTTCCTCCGAGTATCTAACCGCCAGCTGCCTGCCTTTCTGTCTCGGTGAGCTTTTCCCTCAGACCCTCTATCTTTGACTTTAACATGGATTCCTGTCTCTCTATGCCTTTTACTTTCATGTTCAGGAAATCCAGTTTCTCTTTCAGTTCCTTTTTCAGGCTCTTCACGCTGTCTTTTATGAGTATAGGGCCTGAAATCTTGTACGCCGTGGTTTCCTTGGTCCTTTCCAGTTCATCCAGGGCCTTCTTTGCCTCATCAATTTCAAGTTTGAAAGCTCCCTTCTGCGTCAGTATTGCCTGTATCTGCTGCTGATATATCTGGGCCTGACCTAACAGATGCTCAACCTCTTTTGAAGTCATAAATGCACCTTTCAATATTTACTTAGCCTTCACCCTTTTTACAACTGGAGGCCTGCTTTTTTCCAGTATTCTGTACCCGCAGTAAGGGCATATGATTTTCTTCTCCCTGCTGAGATCCACCTCAACACTCCTTCCGCAATTCAAACACTTATACACACGCAACACCTATTCTGAAATTTAATCTAAACTTTTGGATCATAAGCATTCCCGGCAAACTTCAAGCCGCATTTATTGCACTTCCAGATTCCAGGGGAAATCCTTTTAAGTCCTGGTTTTAGGCAGTTCGGACATTTGTGTTTTCTCTTCTGAACCCTTTCAATTTCTACCAGTTTCTTTTTTACTCCCTTTCCGTATCTTGAACCGAACCTTCCCGAAGGCCCGACTTTCTTTGTTCTTCTCATGCTATCTAATTTGGTTTAATTTATTTAAGTGTGTCTATAACATCTTCCTTCTTGCCTTGCCTTCCTTTACTGCCAGATCAATGGCCTCTTCCAGCATCTCTATGGAAAAACCGCCCTTTCCACCCTTCTGCATCGCGCAAATGTTATCGTCATCCTTTGTGGTAACCGTTATCCTGCTGGCCATAAAGTCTTCTTCTTCTCTTCCGGGATCAATAACCAGCTTGTCGTTTATTTGTGCTATCGTGACCGGTATGGGCTTTTCCCTTACAGGAAGCTTTCCCTTTCTTTTTTCGTAGTTCACCCTTTCTTCCTTTTCATTGTATTCCGGCATTTTTGTGTTAAGCAGTGCCGCAATGGCCGCAATGCCCGAAGCATCTATGAGGTTTCCATCATGGTTTATAGGCTGTACGTCTATGAAAACCATCCAGACCTTTTCTCCCTTCTTTATGCAGAGTTTTTCCATATCAATGCATTTCGATTCCCTGATCCCGCGGTCAACTATTCTGGCGAGCTCTATTGCATCTTCCCCGGGCGGGCCCAATTCGAATTCGGGCGACGCCAGAGGTGAGAATTCTGCGTTTACTATCAGAACCCCCTCATTTGGCGTGTCAGGGAAGGGTTCGCCCACGTCCATCTTAACTCCGGCTATTACCTCCGTGTCACCGATCTTGACCTTGGCTGAACCTTCTGCATTGTTGATAACATCCTTCTCTATGATTATCTTCCTGCTTTCCTCAAGCTTCCTTCCGTCTATCCTGCGACCCTTTTTCACGATGTTGTTTATGTAATCCTGCTGTATGTTCATTCTTTCGCCTCCTTTGCTGACCATTTTTTTAACAGCGCCTCTCTCTGCTTTTTATAAAGTATTTCGCAGCCCTTCACGCCCAATTGTATCAGGTTCTTCACATCCTTCTTGGATATATTGCCGTCCATTTGAAGGAGTGTGAATTTTTTGTAACGTGGCATATATGCTATGGGAAGATCGCATGCCGTAGCTTCCTCCTCTTCTCCTTCCAGGTCGAGCGCACACTGACCTTCTATCTTGCCCACTGCAACGGATGAGACAAGGTCTCTCATCTGCACACCCGCATCCGCCAAGGCCAGACTCGCGGCATTTATCCCCACAGTTCTGGTTCCTGCATTGGCCTCCAGTATGATTATGTAGACATCGATCGTTGTTCTGGGGAAATCTTCAAGAAACAAAGCCGGTTCCAGCGCATCCCTTGTCACTTTGGAAATTTCAACACTCCTTCTCGAAGGTCCCGGTCTCACCCTTTCCTTCGTGGAAAATGGCGCCATCATGTACTTGCACTGGAGGATTGCACGCTCGTTGTTTTGGCGGTGCTTTGGGTGAAGTTCCCTCGGGCCGTACACAGCTGCTATAGCACGCGTACTTCCCAAGGCCACCATTGCAGAACCATCAGCCTCCTTTACCACGCCAACCTTCATCTCAACAGGTCTCATTTCTTCCATTTTCCTGTTGTTTTCTCTTTTAAAAGCCATATTATCACCTATTCTTACTCAAAAATTTTTCAACATAATCAGTAAGTCCGCTTGTGTGCGACATCTCCTCTATTATTTTTATTGTCTTCACCGCAAGGTTTTCGTTCTCGCCCTGCAGCCATATCAGACCATTCTGCCCTACCGAAATACGGCATCTTGTCTTGTCTTTCACGAGGTTTATCATACTACCCTGTTTGCCTATGAGCCTCGGAACCTTCACAGGACCTATCTTAACTATCCGCCCCTCGACGAGCTTTCGCGTTTTAACATCCTGCATTGAAATATGGATGTCCTTCAGAGGACTTACAGACGTTATTTTCCCGTAGATAACATCACCTATAGCGTATATTTTTGTTAGGTCAGTTTTTATGGGGTCCACAAATTCCCTCACGCCTGAGAGCGGAAGGAACGCATCGTAAGGGGAATTTATGTTTATTATCCACCCGTTCCTCTGGACGTCCTCCACCACGCCTATCACCATGTCTCCTGGTTCGGGCATGTACATGCCGGCAAGGGGAACAACCTCTATGACCCTGCTCTTGAAGTAAACAAGGCCTATTCTTTTGGATATTATTGCGCTCCCCTCCCTGTAGCAGTTCTTGCCCGGAAGATAATCCATGCTGTCGACTATTTTGTCTCCCGGTAAAACAACATCCTTCTCCTTTTTGAATATCTTGCTTTTGTCTTCAGCCTTCTTTTCTTCCATATCATCACCTTTCATGTAAATATAAAATCTATAAAATCACGTATTTTTTTCTTATAATTTATGCTCTTTTAAAATTTTAATCTCCACTTTTCCTCCTGTAAGTTTATTCAGACGGTCATATATATCACCCTGCATGCCTGCAGGGATCTCTATGACGGCGACCCAGGCGGAGGATGTCCATTCCTCCTTCTTCACCTCTGTTATTTCCCTGACGATTGAATTTGCCTTGCCGGCATATTCCATGGGAACGCGTATGGCGATTTCCATCCTTTCCAGGGAAATAGGGATGACTTCCTGTATCTTTTCGAGAACATTTTTTATCTGGTCTTTCGCGGGTCTGAAGGGGTCCACGGAAACGTGTGCCTCCTCCATCGCATTGAGTATCCTGTTTGGAGGGTGCGGAACCTTGGTTTTCGGGTCGATCCCCTGCCGTGATATTATGTTTGCTATCTCCTTCCTTTTCTCCTCCATGAACTTGTTTCTCTGTTCTGTTGTCAGCTGTATTTCGCCTTCCTTTACAATCTTTTCCGCAATCTCGAAGACATCGGTTGTTCCGAACGCTTTGTGAAGGTCTTCGGAGGAATGCCTTTCCCCTGTTTTCGCGTCCTTAAATATCTCGGAGACCGCAAGAACATCTTCAATGTTCACCTCCGCTCCTCTCTTCAGCTCCAGGGCCTTGTCCGGATCGACAAGTACCTCGAAGTGCATCTCCTCCTTTGATATTCTCGCAGTTACAGCATCCTCGACAGAAACCATAAAATCACCTGTTATTCAACCTGATGCGACAAGAAGCTCATTTACTTTTCCCTTACGACCCTGCTTATCTCCTGCCCAGAAATCTTCTTGAATTCTTTACCTGTTATTACTGCAGCATCTATGTTTTCTTTCTCGATGTTCTTTTCTCCGGCCTTCATCGCCTTGAGAAGGAGTTTAAGTCCATCTTTTTCCGACATGTTATCCTTGAAACCGGCTTTAAGAACCTTTTTTGCCTTCTCTGCTCCTCTGCCTATCGCCTGCGCTTTCCATTCTATCATGGTCCCTGAGGGATCTGTTTCATAAAGATTCGGACCCGTCTTGTCTACTCCGCCTATCAGCAGACCAACGCCGAACGGCCTCAGACCTGCGTATTGGGTTGCCATGTGTTTGTGATTTGCCAGATACTTGGTAAGGCTGTTGACAGATATCGGTTCGTTGTATGTTATCCTGTTTATCTGCGCCTTTACCCTTGCCAGCTCCACCAGGTCTCTTGCGTCTGCCAGTATCCCTGAACCGACCAAGCCGATGTGGTTGTCTATCTCAAAAATCTTCTTCGAAGTATTGCTAACAGCGAGGGGTATGTGGGATTTCACGGAGCCCAGAACGACTCCCCTGTCTGTGACAATACCTACCACTGTCCCCCCTCTTTTGACAGCCTGCCTTGCATACTCCACTTGAAGAAGTCTACCATCAGGTGAAAAGACTACGATGGTTCTGTCGTAAGCCATGTAGTTTGGCGGTATAGGTTGCATATCAAACCTCCCAAGTTAAACATAAGTTTCGGAAGATGCAGAATTTTG
>CAZTJN010000009.1:10122-28346 GCA_964613955.1 uncultured archaeon
GTTGCATATCAAACCTCCCAAGTTAAACATAAGTTTCGGAAGATGCAGAATTTTGCATTCTGCATCGGTTTACTTTCGGAAGATGCAGAATTTTGCATTCTGCATCAATTTAATATGAAATTATGAATTTTGATATATAAATTAATTATTTCTTTATAAGTCTTTAAATTAAACAAAAAAATAATTAAGGATTACACATCAAGAAAACTGAGATTCAGGGGTGATTATGATGAGGAAAGTTCTGGTTCCATTGGCCGAAGGCTTTGAAGAGATAGAGGCATTGGCGGTGACCGATGTTATGAGGCGTGCTGGTTTGGAGGTAGTTTTGACCGGCCTGCCGGGGAGCATAGTCAAGGGAAGGTCAGGTATAAAGGTAATAAGCGACAGGAAGATAGAGGATGTCAACCCGAAAGATTTCGACGCGGTTGTTCTCCCTGGGGGAGATCCAGGATATGTTAATCTCGGAAGATCACAAAAAATTCTTGACATGCTCGTTGATTTTAATGACCAGGAAAAGCTCATAGCTGCGATATGCGCGTCGCCTGCCATACTTTCCAAACTGGGGATACTGGATAATAGGAAAGCGACAGTTTACCCGGGAATGGAGAGGGAGATCCCAAAACCCAGGTCAGGTAAGGTTATAGTCGATGGCCACATAATAACCTCGGAGGGACCCGGAACAGCAATAGATTTCGCCTTGGAAATAATCAAAAAGCTCTTGGGCAGGGACAAGGCAGAAGAGGTCAGGAAGGAAATTGTCTACCGGTAAAAGCCGATTTTTCATTTTTAAACCAAACGTTAGATATATCTATATTGACATAGACGAAGTCTATGTCTTACGAGATTGACGACTTGACATAGACGAAGTCTATGTCTTACGAAATATGGGCCCGTAGCTCAACGGATAAACCCTTTTCCGGTAGCTTCACTTACGCAAAAACGTTTACGGAAAAGTTAGGTTGTGTAAAGAGCGACCGGCTTCGGACTCAAAACCTCCAGCGGGTTTTGAGGAATCCAGCAACCAAAGGAAGAAACCGGTAGGTTGGGGGTTCGAAACTCAAAACCTCCAGCGGGTTTTGAGGAATCCAGCAACCCGAATCGGAAATCCTCCCGGGCTCATTTGGGACAATAAAATTTTTTATAACTTCGATAGAATTTTTAATATCAAATTTCTGTGATAGCATGAAAATTTTTGTGGACACCGCCAATCTGGAAGAAATAAGAGAGGCTTATTCCTGGGGCATAGTTAACGGCGTGACGACGAACCCATCGCTCATATACAAGGCATCCAAAAAATACAAAGTGCCTGATATGATAAAGTATCTGAAAGAACTGTTCGAGGTTATCGGGAAGGAGGATCCTGTCAGTCTTGAGGTAATCAGCAAAACCCAGGGAAAAATGTACGATGAGGCCATGAGATTGTATGATACCTTCAATGGAGAAGGAAATGTCGTCATAAAGATACCCGTGAACCCATCCACAGATGAATCAGATAATCTGGATTTTGACGGACTGAAATGCATATACAAACTGAATAAAAACGGGGTCAAAACAAATGCCACCCTGATATTCACGCCCGAACAGGCCATGCTTTCTGCGAAGGCAGGTGCAAATTACGTCAGCCCGTTTGCAGGAAGGGTTGATGACAAGCTAAGGAAAAAGGCCAAGCAGAAATTTGAAAAGGGAGACTACTTTCCTGCAGGCGGGATTTTTGAGGAGAAAGGAGAATTAATTCATGACGATGGTATAGTAAGCGGTGCAGACCTTGTGAAGAAGATAATGACTACATTCTCGAGATACCCTGATTTGAAATCAGAGGTCATTGCAGCAAGCATGAGAAACCCGAGACAGGTCAGAGAAGTTGCCGAAACGGGCGTTCACATAGCCACGATCCCCTTTCCTGTTCTTAAAAAGATGTTATTCCACGACAAAACGGTAGAGGGGATGATAAAGTTCTCAGAGGACGCCGACAAGGTTCCGGAGTACAAGAAAATTTTCATATCATAATTATTTTTCGCTTGATGTTACATACCTTCCGGTCTTTCCCCGAGCGTTACCGGGAATTCCAGGAATTCGCCATCCCTGTAGACCTTCAATATAACAGTATCCCCAGGCTTGTATCTGAGCAGAACGTTCAGAAGGTCGACGTTGTTGGATATCTTTTCTCCGTTTATCGAAACTATTATGTCACCGAGAATGAAGTCGGATTTTCCGGGCCTTGAAGCAGTTTCCCTGAGCCCCGCCTCTTTTGCAGGGCTTATATCTGCGAAGTCCACAACAAGAACACCGTAATCAACTCCGATGTTCCATACACTTGCCATCTCCTTCGTAACGTCCGCTCCTGTTATCCCAAGCCAAGGCCTGCTGACTTTTCCCCTCTCTATGAGTTCCGTATAAATCCTTCTGACTGTATTTATGGGGATCGCAAAACCTATTCCCTCCGAACCGCCGGACTTCGAGATTATTGCCGTGTTAACCCCTATAACCTTCCCTTCGAGACTGATAAGCGGGCCGCCGGAGTTTCCGGGATTGACTGCCGCATCCGTCTGTATAACCTTCTCTATCCTGAATCCCCCTTCGGATGTGAGTGTTCTGTTAAGGGCAGACACGATTCCAAGTGTTATCGTGTTCTGGAGCCTGAAAGGATTCCCTATCGCTACAACGAACTCCCCTTCCCTTACGCTGTCCGAATCGCCTATTTCAACGGGTTTCAATTTGTAAGGAGGGTCTATCTTTATGACCGCCACGTCATTCAGAGGATCCGCTCCCCTTAGAACCGCTGGGAATTCATCCCCGTTGGATAAAACAACCGTTATGTTCGAGGCATCCGAAACGACATGGTCGTTCGTAACTATGTAACCGTCTTCTGAAACTATGAACCCTGAGCCGGAGGCCTCTGATTTAAAAATACCGAAAAAGGTATGTGTGAACCTGATTGTGTCTATGTAAACAACCGATTGTTTGTTGCTCCGGAGTATGTCCATTACCCTGTCCTCAATAGGTATGCTCTGGTTAACGTAAACCCTCTGGATTACTGTTGTCGTGTTAGCTGGTCGTGTCTGTACGTACCCCCCGGGCAGAAGCAGGGATAACGTTACCAGCGATCCTAACAGCCCTCCCACAAAGCATGCAATCAGAATGTAAACAACATACGCAGTGTTCGTGTGAGTCATAAATTTGAATTGGCACAAAGTAATAAATTTGTTTCACGGGCCCCGACTGGATTTCAGATATTCTTTCAGCCTGAGGAACGCCTTGCTCCTGTGGGAAATCCTGTTCTTCTCCTCCATCGTCATTTCAGCGAATGTTCTTTCGAAACCCTTTGGAATGAAGGCCCTGTCCCAGTCGAAACGTTTCCTTCCTCTCGGGTTCTTCGCGATCTCCCCTCTCACCGTCCCCGAGAAAATTTTCATCCGCTTTCCGTCATAATAAGCAACGCACGCCTCCGCTTTTGCTACCCTATTCTTACCGAGGAGTTCGCACATCTCCTCCACCCCCATCGTTTCCATAACCCACCTTATCAGCGGGCCGGGGAAGTTTTTCCAGGCTTTTATATAGAGAGCGGTGTCTTCAACTATCACAGGCTTCCGGATTTTTTCAAACGCCTTCCTCGCCTTGTCTTCGACTATCTCCCTGAGGCTCATCGACTGTATCTCGCGGATTTCGAGTTCAGTGTGCTTTATTTCGAAACCCAAAATTTTCCGGACTTCTTTTAATTTGTTCTTGTTGCCTGTCACGAAAAAAATTTCTTTCATAATGTTAAAGAAGGAATTGTGTATTAAAATAACGTTCGTGTTTTCCTATCAGGATCAGCCCTGGTATTTCTTTCCCTGAGTCTCGACAGAAAAGCCCTTGCAGAATCCCCTTGCTTCGTATTCTATCACTATCTCTTCTTTCGGTCTTAGCTGAAGAATTGTCCATCTGAGTCTGTCCGCTGTACTGTCCATTTCTTCAATTTCAGGGGTTATGTTACAGCGGATGAAAGATCCCCTTGGGACGCTGTCCAGAACGTTGAGAAGCCTGATAGTATTGTTGGTTTTGTTCTTTATCCTGAGCATCGCCATTCCCCCGCCTATCTGTTTTTCGAGCTTCAGCGGTCCGCCCATTCGAAGAAGATGTCTGTTTTTGTACAGGATGATTGAGAAAAGCGCGCCGAATATCGCAATGAAAATGACCGAAAACAGAAACCAGTTAAAGGCCGGGGAAACCTTTACGGATTTGAATCCGGCGAAGTAATTCGCCCTCTTGGCTGCTATCTGGACGTTCCCGGATTCATTGATAAGAATGCTCGCCATGCCATTGCTGTCCGTCGTGTAAACGTACATGTTTCCGGAATCCGAGTACGTAACAGTCACGGACGCACCCGAAACAGAGTGGTTGTTCTGGTCCCTGATATGCACATCTATCGTTTCTCCCTGTGTTACTCTTTCAGGAAAATAGACATGCAAAATCCGGTCTACACATCTGTGGTTTATGACATCGCATGTCTGGTTCTGCCCGCAATGCGAGTTCGTGCAGCAGTAGCCCGCATACGGAAAGACACACTGGTGGTTCCTTGGAACCCCGCAGTCGCACTGAACGTCCTTGCAGGTATGATCGGTCATGTCGCAGTACTCCTGGCTCTCGCATGTGTTGTCATCGCAGCATTCGTAATCTATGCATTCATGGTTCAAAGCGTAACCGCAGTCGCACGAAAGCGTCACGCACACGTATTCGCTGGTGCATTCCTCGTCGTCTGCGCAGTCCGTATCCGAGGAACACTCTCTTTCCGGGTAAACAAAGAATGTTAGCTCTGTTGTGTTTCCGGTTTCATTGTTTTCGCAGAGAAATGTTATATCATAATCACCGCCGGAAAAATTGGAAACGTTAAGGTATTTGCTGAACTTTTTTGGGCTAACCTCGGAAAGAGAACCGAGCAGACTTGTGTCAATCATGTAGCTGCACGAAGTCACGTTTAAATTGGTTTTCACTTCCAGCAAAAGCAGGGTTTCATTCACAAGGTCCGGCCTGAAGTACACGGAATTGTTTTCGGGCGATATTGCCGTCAGTATCAGACCAGAGACATTTGCCGAGGCATTTGATTTCAAAACTATCTCAGCGGTAATGTCGCCGGTGAGATTAGCGGTAGTCGCATTCGAATAGCCTGATTTGCTCGCGTTTATTGTATAGGGAGAAAAATAGAATATCCCTGTTTCATTCTCGATCTTTTGCTCTTTCGTTGTCCCGACCTTTCCCTGGGAATCAGTGGTGCCGGAAAAAACGATGTTCGTAAAATTATTCTTTATTATCACATCCGCATCTTCCACAGGGCTTCCTCCGGTGTCCACCACTGTTACATTCAGGTACCACCCTTTCCACAGGGTTGTGTAATCTGTGTTTACGAATGCCGTTTCTTCGGCAGAGAGCATGTAAATGTCGTATGAGCTGCTTCTGTTGCACAGGTTGTTGCTGAGGAGTGTGTCCTTCGTTTGTAGAAGGTAGACACCGTAATCATTGTCTGTTATTGTGTTCCCTGTTATTTTCGTATTTTGAGACCCCCTAGCATCAATCCCTGCCAATCCATTATTTGCTATCTTGTTATTTGTCACATTGTTGCCGTCCCCCGAGACCATCAGCCCCGTGCCTGTGTTGTTGGTAATCGTGTTGTTGTCTATGATACTGTCGGAGCTTCCCAGAATGACGGCAGCGAAGTTATCCAAAAACTGGGTGTTTGTTATGCGCGCGCCTCCGGAACCAACGTAAAGCCCGCTCTTCTTTTCATCCGCGCTGTCATACCCACAATCATGGATGCGCGAATCATGGATTTCCAGGATCGCCCCCGGATTGGAAACAAATGTATAAGCTTTCGAAAGACTCTCTATGGTGGAACCAATGACGTGAAGTGAACTGTCCACCACTATTCCGTATTCCCCGGCCGAACTTGAATTGAATTGGAGTTTCGAATTCTGCAATGTGAGGTTTCCTGATTCGTTTATGATCAGGTTACCGTTGAGGGTTATGTTCTCCGCGGAACATAAAATGCTTTCGTTGACATGCCAGTCCCCTGCTGCCGGCGGCGTGCATTGCGCAGCTGCGAACGAGGGAAACGCCGCTAAAACAACGATTAACAAAACCAAAATCCAACCCCTCATAAGTAAATCTTGTCTGAGGTGTCTTATATTGGTTTAATTTTCATCGAACGGTATGATTTCAGTGATTCCGGAATCAGTTCCTTCCTTCCCCTTCCCGCTTTCTGTTTCTTCTCTTATTTCCTCTGTCATTTCCTCTTTGTTCTCTTCCTGGGATTCGCTCGTTTCCATGGCTCCTTTCTCCAGCATATCCTTTATCCTCTGTTTTTCTTCTCCGAAGTATCGCTCAAATTCCTTTGTCAGCGTGAGGATTCGCGTTCTCCCCTCCTTCTCCGATTTTATAAGTCCCTTCTTCACGAGAAGTTTGATGTACGCATAAGCCTTGTTGCCCTGTATGCGAACAACATCGCTCTGCTTTATAGGCTCTCTGTACGCCACAAGAGCGAGCGTTCGCCTGTGTCCTTCCCTCAGGTCGGAATAGGGAGTGAGATGTGCAACCTTAGGGAGGATTTCTTTCCTCACTTCCATGGCCCATCCTTCTTCGCTTTTGGTTATCTCGATTCCCCTGCCCTCGTACTCCTTCTGGAGTTTCACAAGCTTCTCCTCTATCCTGTCCTCGGAAGAAATCCCCGTAATCTTCGATATCTCCCTTACAGACAATGGCCTTGGGGACATGAACAGGGCGGCTTCAATCAGTTTCTTGGGCATGCGTATCGCCTGATACTATATTTGGTTATGAAATTATAAATTGTTGAACCGACCAATTATTTAACATGCATACATCAATAAAGGTGATAGTTGTTCTGATCATCCTCCTGATAGCGGCCATCGTGCTGATAGGACTGATGACAGGCTGGGCAGGGCAATCGGGCAGCATCATGCAGGACATATTCGGGTTTGTGGACAGGCTGATGCCCCAATGAAAGCCCGGACCAAACCGAAACAAAACGCCAACCTTTATAAGAGGGCTCGGGCATAATTTAAACTATGAGGGTTTCCATACTTATCGTGGTTTCGGCAATAGTGATACTGGTAATAGCGCTGGTTTTGCTCACCATATTCAGCTCGGGAATAGGAAACATTTACACTATAGCCGGAGCGCAGAGCCAGTGTGCCCAAATCGGGAGATCAACATGTGCCTCGGCAGGGACACTGCCTGCAAACTGGGCGATACCAACGATGAAAGTTAACGAAGCCGGACAGACAGTCTTGAGAAGCTGCGCATACCTCATGAGGGCAACCTGCGGCGAGCAGCTCAACGCTCAGACATGCTCCACCTGCCAGTTCACGACACCGACATAGTAAAGTCAGGCAAATTCAGATTTTTATAGCAGCTGAGCCAATTATTAAAAGATAGGCATGAGGGTGTCCATTTTAATTGTTGTTACGGCTGTTGTGATACTTATAATCGCGGTTATACTCATTACCATTTTTGGCGGCGGCATAGAAAGGTTTAACTTTATCTGGGGCGGGTTTTCCACGGACCAGCTCGTTAAGTCCTCCTGCAAGACCCGGTGCACGGAACTCTGCTACAGCACGGGAACGAAATCCGGACAACCTGCCGGCTGGGGGAGCGTTCAGGTCGGTGGGGCAACTTACCAGTGTTCTGAACACGGTATTTCGTGCGACTGCGCGCAGTACATCCCGGGAGGTCTCACGCCCGGGGCATCCACAAAGCAGCCCGTGGGAGGGCCTTGCCAGACCGACAACGACTGCCAGAGCGGCCTCAAATGCGACCCGACAACGAATAAATGCGTCAACAAGTAGAAAATCCGTTTCCTTAAATTTATTAAAACTTCCGGACCAATTAATAGATATGAGGAAGAAGGGGATTACGATGGATTTTTTGATAACGATACTCGTCCTAGCGGGGATTGTCATGATGATACTTTTATTTTTCAAACAAATGGGGGGTTTGCCTTCATGATACCATTCATTTTGTTCATGATGGTGAATACGATACGCATGAAAAAGGGTCAGAATACAGTAGGGTGGACTCTGGGAACTACTGCACGTGTCATTCTATTTTTTGCTTTCCTTGTACTTGCACTGTTAGTTTTCATTAGATTTATGCATCTGAAATATCAATTTTCATAGACCTCGAATATTCACCGAAATTTAAAGGTGGAAAACAAAATTATTTTTATGAAGAAATTGAAACAAGGTACAGTAACTCTAGAAGCCCTTCTCCTGATGCTTGCTGTTTTAGGTGTTATACTTGCTCTTGTCTTCCTCATGTCTAGATGGGAATGGATTCGTTACGGAAGTTGCTGGAGCGAACCTGCCAACAAACTCACAGACCTCAGGGACGGGAAGAACATAATCGATTTCAAGGGGTGTGTTGATAAGGCGATATTCACGAACAGTCTGACAAGCCCTGCCGTAACCAGTGAAATAGACATCTTCAAAAGCTGCGACAGCCGGACAAGAGGAAAGACGGGCGGGAGTTTTGTCATAGTGGTTCCTGTCAAAAACCCACCCAGCGACATAGTTAAGACGGTAAAAGGATGGGTTTTTGGCAAGCCGAAACCCAAGTGCGTATGGAAGGGCTATGTTATTTTGCAGGAATTGGTTGTTGAAGGTGCCGACAAGGAACACTGTATATATGTGGGAGATACACCAACACCCAATGTTAAAAGTATAGCTGAGTGTTGATTAGAATGCTAAAAGGTCAAATCACAAGGCCAGTAATGCTATTAATGGCAGTCATTATAATATCGATTTCAGGGATCATTATAATCTGGAATATATCAGGACCAAGCCTCCCAACAAGCCTCGAAGGGCAATCACTCTTTGTCGCGCATTCGATTGCCTCCTACATAAGCGGGCTATCGACAGTGGAGAAGGGAAAGGTGGAAAAACTTCTTAACGGGACTTTCGACATAGAGATAGGCAAATATCCGTGGTCTAAACGGACATTCACCTCAATAAAGCCGCTTGGAAACTATTATGTAAAGGTGACCGCTTACGATGAACAGGGAAACAGAAAGAGGGACAGCGGACAGGTTCCGTTTGTTGGCGACCTCTCCATTTCATGCGGAGGAACAGGAGCGTTCAAGGCAACCGTCTGCGAGATATTCAGGAACGTCTCCGTTATCACGATTCTGAAAGAGTCAAACAAGCCAGTCGAACTTATCACAACCAAGACATTTACAATCTCTCCCGTAAGCTTAACGAACCTTGCGATTTCCAGGTATTCTAAATACAAAGGCAGGATAGAGGAGGGCCTCAAAATTTATGACCTTTCCCCGTATTATGACAACCCGAAAGCTCTCGTGGCAGGGCTGATAACCCAAGAGTCTGCCGGTAATTCATGGGACCCGCTTTCCGTAAGCCCGTGCGGTGCCGCCGGTCTCATGCAGTTTATTCCGGCAACCGCGAGAAGCTATGGTCTTAAAGTTCCCAAGTATCCGTTTGTCGAGTGCCGCATGGACATATGCGGGAAAATGGTTTCCTCCTGCAACGCCTGCGACCCCACGCAGTGCAAATCACCTGACGAGGATGAAAGGTTCGACCCGGATAAAGCGATAATAGCCGGCATACACTTATTGTACGATAACATACTGAAATGCGGCAGTGTGGAGGGAGGATTGCGCATGTACAATAGTGGCAAGTGTAATGTAGAAGCGAACCCGGGTTATGTCAGCAGTGTGCTAAGCTATGCAGAGGAGTGGAAGAAGTATGTTTAACAAGAAACTTGGAAACCCCGTTAAGGGAGGTACTACTTTGAATGCAATCGTAGGAACACTTCTTTTTAGTGTTGCTATTATCACAACTATTGTAACCCTCAAGACATACTATGCGGATTATGCGGGCTATGTTAAAATACCGATAGAAAACCTTCAGGTAGTCAAGGCCTCTCATGCGTTTGAGATCTGCCTTGCAAGGCTCAGCGCTAACGAGCAGTTCATTTCGAAAAACATGCTCGAAGAGTATGCAGGAGACAGCGTGAACAGAATATGCGAAATTCAGGAACCTGTAATGTGGGGGTATGTAAAAGACGTGGAAGAGGGGGACGAATATCTCTTCCCGCCTCCGGATAAAAATTTAGTGGAGAAACTCTTTCCTCCGGCAATGGTTAACGATTTCATAGAAAAAATCAGGCGGTGGACCAAAAAGGACATCAAAACAGAGCATATGATATGGGTTTCCATCGCCGTTCCAGAAGTCAGGGGAATAACAGATGAGAACGAAGAGCTTAATGGCGAGTTCCTCGTTCAGGCCAAATGGGAAGGCCTCGGGAGCCTGAAAGCGAATGATATGGTTCTAAGGCTTTACAACAAAAGCTATTACAAGAGATTGCCTGTTAATGTAAATACAATATTACCTTACGAGGTCAAACAATGGCTCGAGGACATGGAAAAAAACGGGATAAAATTCGATTCAAGGGTCGTGAACTTCCAGAACACGCCTGTCAAAAGCATAATGCCTTTTGATTACGAACTGGAGAAATGCGATAAAATAGGGGGACTTTTGCATTATACAGATAGCGAAACATGCATAGAAGTCTACGAAAATATAAATAAAATTCACATGGGGCGATTGGGTGTCAAGATATAGGAAGGCATTTACAGGTTTGTGGGTAATCATTTTTGTTTTTGTGTTCGTAATCTTGGGCATGCATATCTTTGCGAAAATGCATATCATAAACAAGGTCGTGAAGATCAAGGGAAAGGTCAATGTTTACATCACGCTGGACGACAAGGGAACAGAGAGTCTGACTTTCCTGAACTCCAAAACGGGCGAAAAGAACTACATGGAGGTCTTGGGGAGCTTGGCCGCGAAAGACGCGGAAGAAATCCTCAAGGATGAGCTCGGCAGAGTGGAAAACACGCTGTTCAAGCTGAAGAACTACTATCTGATTGTCAGGGATTCCACGGGGCAGATAATATACGAAAAGAAGAGAGGAACGCCGACTAAAAATTTCAAGGTCTACAAGCTGGGCAACATAAACATTGACTGGCCTGTGAGGGAAACCCCTGTCATTTCCTCTGGATTCGGCTTCAGGCTGCTAAACAACGAGCTCGACATGCACGGAGGCATAGACATAGCCCTGCCTGAGGGAACGAAGGTCTACCCCGCGGCGGACGGGCAGGTTGTGGGGATAGGAAGGGGGTGCCAGGCGGCGGCATCTTCGTGCGTGACGGCTTCCAAGAACCCAAAGAAATACAACCATCCGGAATGCGGTTGCAACGGCGGTCTTGGAAACTACGTGACTATCAAACACCACCAGAACGGGCAGACCTTTTATACCTTTTACGACCATCTGAAGGAGGTCACGTCTGCCCTGAATAAAGGCGATAAGGTGACCACAAACACGGTAATAGGAACTATAGGGAGCACGGGCTATTCAACTGCAGCGCATCTGCACTTCGAACTGGGGACATCAGAAAAAAAGAGCGACGCAACGGCGGTTGATCCATGCCCTTATCTCCCGAACGCCCCCGTGGAATGCGAACAGCCTTCGCACAGGCAGACGGGGTATGAAGTTGATATTCCCCTGCCCGGAGGGAAGAAGGGAGAAGTGGAGCTGGTTGTATGGGAATGAAGAAGGGCGATGTTCCGGCAAATACACTTTACGCAATAGTCCTTGTAATAATTTTCATCCTAGTTATTGGTCAGTTCATTTACTTCCTCCTTCACAGCCAAACCAAAATCGAATACTTTGTTTTTGATGTCTATGTTGTGAAGAACGGCATGAACCTTGCAAATCTTTACCTTCAGGATTCCTTTGATTACGCTGTTTACCAGGCGATGTTCGACAACGGGAGGAGAGGCGGCCTGGACGAGACGCCTGTAGGCGCTGCCTACAATTACTGGCAGGAAATAGGAGGCGTCATCAGCCCTTCAAAAAAGGATGTGGAAAACCATCTGAAATCCGAGGTAGCGAAAAATCTCAACAAATACGTAGCCGGCGGATACACATTTCTCGGGAAATATTACGCCCTTCCGATTTTTAAAAGCGATGAAATAAAGGTAAACGATTTGAAAGACGGAACAGAAGCAGTTGCTGAAACATCCGGAACCATTCAGTTTCACGATGTTATACCTCATCTGACAGGCGAAGAGAGGGTGAGTATAGAATCCGTGCCTCTCCTTGTGAACAAATATCCTGTGGACTATTTCGGACTTTACGAGAAATCAGCAGAGGTTTTCGGCGAAGTGAAAACTTTGCAGTGCGCAGCCCTGAAGAAGGGCGACAAACCAAAGGACAACGAAAAGAGCAGCAGCTATCTCGTAAACGCTGTTGTGCTTGACAAGATTGATACTCCATGCGAAGCAACAGTTAAAATCAATGTCACAGATTCAAGTTCGAGGTTCCCTGTTTTTGATGGAACCACCACCACGTTCCAAAATGTGAGCATGGTGTTTTTGGTGAAAATCGTGTAGCGTAAGCTTTAAAAAGCACGAATTTCAATTAAAATATTACCTGGTATCAACAGGGAAACGCAAAACTTTCAGTTTAATAGGAGGTGCTGAAAATGGCAGAAAATACAGCAGAAGAAAAGCAGGCAGAAGAGAAACAGGCGAAGACAAAAAGAGCAGATGACAACGTAGTTTTCGTTGGAAAGAAACCGACCATGTCCTATGTCCTTGCCGTGATAACACAGTTTTCAGAAGGAGCGAAGGAAGTGTTCCTCAAGGCAAGAGGTAAATCCATCTCAAGGGCAGTGGACGTCGCAGAGGTCGTTAGAAACAGATTCGTAAACGATCTGAAGCACAAGATTGAGATAGGAACAGAAAAGATACAGGGAGAAAAAGAAGGCGAACTCAACGTCTCAACAATAACCATCACATTATCGAAGTAGACGGCAACGCCGTCTTTTGTTTTATTTTTTAGATTTGCCTATTATTTAGAATTTTCATCTTCTTCGGGTAACACGCCGTATCTTATCGCTTAAAGAAAAAGATGCGGGGGCAGGGAATTTCGTTGGAAGCCAGAAATGAGCAACGCGAATGACGTTGGCTCCGTTTTGGCTTGAGCCTTTTCCTGAAAAAGGCTCATTCGAACCCTGGAAAGCAGTGCCCACCCGAATTTTTCCTCGAGCGCTTTTCAGCTCCCGGAAAAGGGTTCTAAGCTACTAGGCTTCTTAAAGCCCTTTCAGTTTTTCGCTAAAGCCTTTTGAGGCAGTAGTTACGCCCGGAAAAGGCTTTCCTGAACTTGGCCATACCTAAACTTGGCCATACCTAACTTTCGTTTAGGCACTCTAGCCCCTTCAGCCCAGGACCATCCATTTTAGAATGGCCATGTGCTTGGCCGAAGCCATTGACCATTGCCAAAGCCTATCGGAAGCTTTAGCTCCTGTTTTCGCTAAAGCCTTTTGGATAAAAGGCTTTCTTGGGTACCCCCGCATTTCTTGGGCTGTGAAGCCTTTATGCTATGATAATTAATAGAAAGGGGTAAATAAATAATTCACCTCTTTGCTGTCCACAACTTTCTGAGCTGGGCTCTCCTGCCCACTTCTTCATCTTCTTCTGTTTTCAGTCCCCTACATTTTGGGCAGAGCATCTTCCCGTTAACATTTTTGAGCCTCTTCGAAAGCTCTCCGCATTTGTCACAATACCTCTCAAATACAACCATATATTCACCTTCACCTGTTCTGATGACACAGACGAATCTGCGTCTCTCACTGTTATGCCCCCGCCGGGATTTCCACACACTTTCCTTTTGGGTCGCGAGCCTTTGCGACCTGCGACAGCGTTCGGAAAGGATCGCTTTGAACCCGGGTCACCGGCTTTCCCTCAGGCCTTTTGGCGTTCGGGCTTTTGCGCAAGCGAAAAGCCTGACGAGAGGCCGGTATCCTTGGCCAGTTGCCCAAACCTTTTCATTTTTCGCTAAAGCCTTTGTGGAAGCTCCTGGAAAAGGCTTTCTAGACTACAGGGGCAGGGTTTCGAATGGCGCGGGTTTTACCGCGTCCAGTGTTTTGTTGTCTGTTTCGCGTGTTAATTGTATTCGGGGATTTAAAATATTAATAATATTTAAACTATTTAATAATATGACGCCGGAAAGGGGACAAAAGAGGATCCCGAAAAGAATGTTTGAAAAGATACGAAAACTCGTTCCCCTCCTTACGGTGGATGGAATTGTATTTTTGGACGGGAAGGTTCTTCTCGTCAAAAGGTCGATAAAGCCATACAGGGGATACTGGTGTCTGCCGGGAGGGCATGTAAGATTCGGGGAAACGGTTGAGGAGGCCGTTACAAGGGAAGCCAAGGAAGAGACAGGCCTGGATGTGGAAATAGAAAGGATGGTAGGGATATATTCCGAGTTCAAGAGGGATCCGCGCGGGCATTCGATAACGATAGCGTACATTCTGAAACCCATAGGCGGGGAAATCAAGCACGATGAAAGCGAAGCAAGCGATATAAGGTACTTCAGGAAACTCCCGAAAAAAATGGGCTTCGATCACAGAAAGATAATAACGGATGCCAGGTTGATAATGAGGAATTTAAAAACATAAATCCAATATCTAAACATGAAGATTCTTTTTGTATTTGCCGTTCTGCTGATTTTGCTGTCATTACAATTTGTCCGTGGTCAGGAATGTGAAAGCGGATACACACGGCCTTGCGGCTCGGATACGGGCGTGTGCAAGACCGGCCTGAGGACGTGCATCGAAGGCAAATGGAGTGAGTGTATAGGGGAAAAGAAGCCCACATCAAATATTGATATATGCGACAACGGTCTGGATGACAACTGCAACGGACAGGTGGATGAAGAGTGCGCGAACGTGAACGAGACATGTTACAACAACAAGCATGACTTGGGCGAGGAAGGAACAGACTGCGGAGGGAAATGCCCAAGAAAATGCTTCAATTTCCCATGGGTCGCGTTGGTGTTCGTTGGTATAGCAATTTTTTTCCTGGGGATGGGCCTTTATTATATGCAGAGGACAAAAGGCAAAAGGATTATCATGACAGAGTCTCTGGGGAAGGATTAAAGAGAGGAATGATTATAAATTTAATTATTTATATATACCAAAATACATTAAATTATAAATTGCGGTGAGCAAATGACTGTGATAAATCTTTTCAGTAAACCAAAACTAAAGAATGCTGTTCTAATCGAGGGCCTTCCTGGCGTTGGTAACATAGGAAGAGTCGCTGTAGGGTACCTCATAGAAGAACTGAAGGCAAAGAAGTTCGGGGACCTCTATTCGAAGTGGTTCTTCCCGTTTGTGATGCTCCGTGAGAAATACAAAATTCATCTGCTTAAAAATGAGTTCTATTACTGGAAAGCGAAAAAAAAGGGACAGAGAGATATAGTTTTCTTGGTTGGGGATTGCCAGTCACTTTCCCCTCAGGGACACTATGAAGTCACGGAGAAGATACTTGACCTCGCAGAAAAGGTTGGCGTGACCGAGGTGATAACCGTTGGCGGTCTTGCAACAGGTGAACTGGAGGAGAGGGGGGACGTGATAGGAGCGGTAACGGATGAAAAGACCCTCAAGAAATTCAAAAATTTAAAGATAGACTTTAATGCGGGTGAAAAGGTAGGATACATTGTAGGTGCGGCGGGTCTGCTGCTTGGTCTGTGGAAGCAGAGAGGAAAGAATGGTCTGTGTTTGCTCGGACAGACGACAGGCTTCCCGATAGTTACCGACCCTAAGGCAGCAGAGCAGGTCCTGAATGTGCTGGTAAAAATCCTCAACATCAAGATCGACATGACCAAGCTGGATAAAAAGGTAAAGGAAATGGAGGGTTTCATAAAGAAGGTTGAATCACTGCAGAAGAAGGCTTTGATGGATATCACGAAGGTACATGAGAAACAGAGCAAAAAGGAAGAAACTCTAAGGTATATAGGGTGAATATCATGGAAAGTGTTAGTGGGGGGTACACCAGATACGAGAAAACAAGGGTCATTTCTGCCCGCGCACTCCAGATTGCACAGGGAGCGCCCGTTCTCATAAAGCTTCCCAAGGATATGACAAATCCCATGGACATCGCCAAACTGGAATGGCACGCAGGCGTAATACCAATTGATGTCAAGAGAAAAGAATTGACTTAATTCTATTTATTATCCGATACAAAATATAACATGGGGTTGTGGTGAATGATTAGGAACGTTAAAATATACCATATGTTCAATTCCAAGGGCGAGGATACCCTGAAGGTAAAGGTCTGGACCCTCAACCATTCTTATACGGCATCCATCCCTTCGGGGACGTCAAAAGGGAAAAATGAAGCGAAAGAAATCTCTTTTGAAAAGACATTCCAGATTTTTCCAAAGATCAGGGAGGATCTGATTGGTCTCGATGAAACAGACTGGATTACAACGGATAAAATACTGGAACAGGCAGATGGAACCAAGAACTTCTCGAGAATAGGCATCGGGCTGGCCCTTGGAATTTCACTTGCTGTTGCAAAGGCCGCAAGCAACGGGGAACTCTGGAGGCTGGAGGGGCCCAAAAACAAGTTCTTTTTTCCCTACCCCCTTGGGAATGTTATAGGCGGAGGAAAGCATGGCGGCTCAACTTCCTTCCAAGAATTTCTTGTTATTCCCCATCGGGCAAAAGATCCTCTGGAGGCGGCAAGAACGAATTTCGGAGTATGGAAAAATGTGGGTGAAGAACTGAAGAAGAAGGGTGTTTTGCTGGGAAGGAACATAGAGAACGCATGGATGTCCAAGCTGGATGAAACCAAAACCCTGAACCTTTTGAGCAGAATAGCGGAGGATTTTGACGTCAGGATAGGGATAGATGTCGCAGCCTCATCTTTCTGGGACGGGAGGAAATACAAATACAAAGACAAGACAATCGACCCAGCAGACCACCTTGAACTGCTCACCCTGTTCGCAAAGATGTTCAAGCTTTACTACATTGAGGACCCCTTTCACGAGGATGACTTCGAGGGATTCGCAGAACTTACGAAAAGGCTAAAGAACACGCTTGTGGTCGGTGACGACCTCTACTGCACGAATCCCGACAGGATCAGGAAAGGCATTAAATTACATTCCAGCAACGCGGTTATTATAAAACCCAACCAGTTGGGGACGCTTTACCAGGTTCAGAAGGTTCTCGACATCATTCATGACAACAACATGGTTCCGGTTGCTTCCCACAGGTCGAAAGAAACAGAGGATGACTGGCTGGTGGACCTTTCAATACTCTGGAGGATGCCGATAATAAAAATAGGGAATATGGGACCGGACCTCCCCAAGCATAACAGGCTTGTTGAACTCTGGGGGGACATACCCCACAACGAGATGGCAAGACTTCCATAGCCGTGTTTTAGGAAACTCACGGGAAAGTTTTAAAAAATGCATATTTATTAATATAAACTCAAATAATTAGGAATATCACGTTTATTATATATTTACTGGTGGAAAAATGGTAGTGAAGACGAGCAAAGGTGACCTTTCGAATGAGATGCTTGTGGACAGAACTGAGTATCTCACGTCTGGGGTTCACATAGGAATGAAGACATGCACGAAATACATGAAGAAATTTATATACAAGATTAGAGATGACGGCCTCGCTGTGTTCAACGTTCAGAAGGTCGACAGAAGGGTAGGTATTGCCTCGAACTTCCTTTCCAAGTTCGAAAACATTCTTGCGGTATCGAGAAAAGCGAATGGCGCTCAGGCAGTGAAGAAATTCGTAGAGGTCGTGGGCGGAAAGGCTGTGGTGGGAAGGTTTCCGCCAGGCACGCTGACGAATCCCTCCTTCAGGGAATTTTACGAGCCGGATGTCGTCGTAGTTGTTGACCCTCTGATAGACAAACAGGCCGTTACCGAGGCAAAGAGGAAGAGAATTCCTGTTGTTGCTTTGTGCGATACATTCAACGAAGTAAAGGATGTTGATCTGGTCATACCTGCGAACAACAACGGAAAGAAGTCTCTTGCTCTGATATTCTGGATACTTGCAAGAGAAATACTCAAGAAGAGGAAAAAGATAAAATCGAACAAGGATTTCGAATACACCGTCAAAGAATTCGGAGGGGAGTAAATGAGACTTGATATGAGGCGGGTTGATGTATTCGAAGGGACAGACACAGGTGAAGCCCACATCATTCGAAATCCCCGCAGGTGGTTTTAACATGGCAGCAGGAGGTGTTGGAACCCGCAGGAGGTTCCGACTTGGTCGCTGGATTCGTTAAAACCCGCAGGTGGTTTTAACTATGAACGTCAAATCGCAGAAAAAGCTTGCAGCGAAG
>CAZTJN010000009.1:28446-34709 GCA_964613955.1 uncultured archaeon
CCCGCAGGTGGTTTTAACTATGAACGTCAAATCGCAGAAAAAGCTTGCAGCGAAGGTAATGAAGGTCGGTTTATCCAGGGTTAGGATTATGCCCGCCGAAGGAAAAGATGTGAGCGAGGCGATAACGAGGAATGACATCAGGAACCTCGTTTCAAAGGGTGCAATCAAGAAGATAAGAAAGAGAGGATCATGCAAAATAGATTCAAAGTTCAGGAGAGAACAGAAGAGGAAGGGAAGGAAGAAAGGTCATGGAAGCAGGAAAGGAGCCTACTATTCAAGGAAAAAGAAAAAAGCAATGTGGATGGAGAAGGTGAGACCCCTCAGAAAACTGCTCAGGGAACTGAGGGACTCCGGGAGACTGGAAAAGAATGAGTACAGAAAGCTCTATTTGTCTGTTAAGGGTGGCCTGTTCAGGAACAAAAAGCATCTTCTCTATTACCTGAAAGAGCACGAACTCCTGAAAAAAATCAGGGGGGAAGGAAAGAAAACCGAAAAACCTGAAAAGAAAGGTGAGAAAGGGTGAGGAAATGAGAAGGCCGAAAGGACGAAGAGTTCCCCACAGGAGAAAGAGGGAGGGCAAAACGGATTACAAATTGAGGTTGAGGTTGCTCAAATCCGGGAAACCCAGACTTGTTGTGAGAAAATCGCTAAACAACATAACGTGTCATATTGTTAAATATGAACCACAGGGCGACAGGACAATGATTTTCGCAAATTCGAGGGAATTGAAAAAATTCGGCTGGAAGTTTCACGGGGGGAACGTTCCTTCTGCATACCTTACAGGACTTCTGTGTGCGCAGAAAGCAAAGAAACACAAGATAGGTCACGCTGTTCTGGATATCGGTCTGTATGCCTCCACCCCGGGCAATCGTCTGTATTCAGCCTTGAAAGGAGCGCTGGACGGAGGTCTGGAAATCCCTCATTCGGAGGAAATACTGCCCAAACCCGAACGCATAGCCGGGAAACACATAGCAGGCAATAACGAAAAGTTAAAGGATATGCCGAAGATTTTCGAGCAGGTGAAGGGCAAGATACTCAAGGTGAAGGAAGAGAAGCCGAAGAAAAAACTGCAGAAATCAAAATCCAAACAAAGAAAGTGAAGAAATAAGATTAATTATTAAGAAAATCAATTAATTTTATATGAAGGGTTCGGTTTTGCTGTTTTTCTTGTTGTGGTTCTTCTGGGTACTTTTGAGTGGTTTCAGCTATCAGGAGGTTTTCGCGGGAGCCCTGGTCTCGGCAATCATAACCATTATAGTGGGTTACAGGTTTCTAAGGGGACCGAAGGTAAGTTACATGAAGGGTTTCGCTTACTTCCTTGCGTACATCCCCTATTACATTTACCAGGAGGTTCTCGCTGTCTCTGATGTTGTGTTAAGGATTTTAAACGGGAAAATAGCACCGGCGATAGTGAAAGTTTCGCATAAGCACGCGCACGGCTGGGGAGTCACGGTTCTTTCGAACTCGATTACGATGACCCCGGGAACGCTGACACTCGAGGCCGAGCCCAGACACTTATATGTGCACTGGCTGTTCAGGAAGGAGGACAAACAACAGATAGCGGACAGGTTCGAAAAAATTTTGAAAAACATATGGGATTAACATGTACGAGTACGTTGTGTATCTGCTGGCAATCGCAGCCGTTTTGTGTATTGTCAGGTTTATTAAGGGACCGACCATTCCGGACAAGGTGATAGCAATAGATACCATGTCTTCATTGGTTGTGGGCATAATAGTCATGCTTTCGCTTTATTTTCGCGTATCCCTGCTTATGGACGTGGCGATAGTGTATGCTATTCTCGCATTTATCGGGAATTTAGCAATTTCGAAGTATCTAATGGGCAAGAAGTTGTATGAGGAGTGAGAGAAATGATAGGCATAGCGTTAATGTTGGTCGGAGGGGCGTTGGCAATAATAGGTTCTTTCGGGCTCCTGCGCTTCCCCGATGTCTACTCGCGTTCGCATGCGCAGACCGTTGTGAACGTGGGAGGTGTGTGTTTGATGCTGTTGGGTGTTATCTTGGATCAGCTATTCTCGGTGTTTTCCGTGAAGGCTCTTTTTCTTATCATACTTATTTTCGTGACGTCTCCTGTCGCCACGCATGCAATAACCAAGGCAGCATATCTCTCGGGCGTGAAACCCAAGGTCATCGTAGTGGACGAGTGGAAAAGATTAAAAAGCAGGTAAGCAAAAGGTTATTATGTTCGGCTTCCTCAAGAAAAAGCTCTCGGAGTCAGTCGAAAAGCTTAGCGATAAGATTCGAAAGAAAGAGGTAGAGGAAATAACAAGGGAGAAAACAGAGAGAGCAAAAAAACCTGTTGAAAAGCTGAAACCAGAAAAGAAGGCCAAGAAACCGGGAAAACCAAAACCTCTGAAAGTAGAGAAAGGTATCAGGCCTGAAAAGAAATGGGAAGCGGAACCCTTGAAAGAGGAAAAGAAAGGATTTCTCTCGAAACTTAGAAAAAAACCTGAGATACCAAGGGAAAGAAAGCCGACAATCAGGGAGAAAATAGCCGGAAAGGTCCTTGAAAGGAAGGTTTCCGAAAAGGATATCGATTCGCTGTTCGAGGAGATGGAGCTTGGTTTGATAGAGGCGAATGTTGCTTTGGAAACGATTGATTTCCTGAAGACTAGAATGAAGGAATATCTTGTCGGCAAGCAGCTCAAAAGGGGCGAGATTGAAAAAGAGATAAAGCTCACGTTAGAGAAGATTCTGATTGAGATATTTGACCAGGGAAGGATCGAACTGGAAAAGCTCGCGAAATCCAAAAAGCCTGTTTGCATTGTTTTCCTCGGTTTCAACGGCTCAGGAAAAACAACATCTATAGCGAAACTTGGAAAATATCTTACAAATAAAGGTTTCAGTGTTGTTTTGGCAGCAGGGGACACGTTTCGCGCGGCTTCCATCGAACAGCTCGAAGTCCACGGGAACAAGCTTGGACTGAAGGTTATAAAACATAAGTACGGGTCGGATTCAGCTGCCGTTATTTATGACGCGATAGAGCACGCGAAAGCAAAGGGAATAGATTTTGTTTTGGCGGACACCGCCGGACGTTCTCATGCCAACCGTGA
The DNA here is from genome assembly GCA_964613955.1 of uncultured archaeon. GTDB lineage: Archaea > Aenigmatarchaeota > Aenigmatarchaeia > QMZP01 > QMZT01 > CS3-C152. The sequence continues at coordinate 31,519 of CAZTJN010000009.1, forward strand.
TTTAATGGACGAACTGAAAAAGGTGGTCAGGGTGAACAGGCCAGACCTTAAAATTCTGGTCATGGATTCCCTCACGGGAAATGATTTAATTGATCAATCGAAAAACTTTGACAGCGCGGTTGGAATAGACGGAATGATATTCACAAAGGTTGATGTGAATGAAAAGGGAGGGGGGATGCTCTCTGCCTGCTTCGCTGTTAAAAAACCTATATTGTACATAGGCAAAGGCCAGGAATACGGAGACATAGAGATATTCGATGCGAAGAAATTCGTGAGGGACTTAATGGGCGGTTGAGAATTCACAAAAGGTTATTTACACCTTCTTTTTGAGTGCTTCTTCAAGTTGCTTTTTCAATTGCTCTACCACCAATTCTTCTAAAACAAAAAATCCCAATAACTTCTATAATGAGGATCGGAAGGCGTAAGGGACCAACGAAGTCCCCTCTAATGGTTTTTCTGGTATGTTACAAATAACATAAATTCTGTTACGCATATCACCTCTTCCAAAATCTCTTCGTTCTGGCGAATTGTTTCTCTGCCTCCAGGATTGCCTTCAGCAAATCCTTTCCCTTCAGATTTTTCCTCAAAATTCTCGAAGCCGTTTTAACACCAACCCCTCTGCCAGCGAGGGCAAGAATTGCGTCTTTTCCGTTCGCCAGTATGAGGCTCGCGGAATCCTTCATCTCGTCCATGTGTTTTTCCTCTTCTTTCGTGAGCTTCCCGCCCTTCAGGGATTTTTTCACGAGCTTCTCCGCTTCCCTTGTATAGGCATAAGGAACGTAGCCTATGAGTTTCGCTCCGCATTTTCTGCACTGCAGGCTTCCCGTGAGGTTCTTTACGCTGCTTGAATACAAGAGCTCACCGCAGTTCAGGCATATCAGGCCGATTTTGGTGTCCATAAGCCGTTTCTCAAACGCCTCCAGTATTTCCTTCTCAGGTCTTTCAGGAGCCACTATCTCATAGCGTTTGGTCAGGCCGTATTCCCCGAGCGGCGACAAACCTGATCTGAAATGAATTTTTATTTTGCCCTTTCTTATGGCTCTCATAACTTCCCTGGATTTCCCCACGTCGAGCTTTTCCTGAAAGATTTCGTTGAGGGTTTCAAGGTACGGGGGAAGTTTGAAGTAGACGCTGATTATCTTTCGAATGTACGCCTTTCCGTAGTCTGCCTGCCTTGCGATCATCCCCAGCCTCTGGGCAACATGGATAAAACGCCATATGAAAAGTTCGCCATTCGGAAGAGTTATCTCAAGGATTCCGCGAACGGTCTCAGGGTCGATGCTTTTGAAAGTATCGAGCACGTCCCTGTATTGATAACCGGGAAGCTTTATTATTATCCTGTAAGGGTCTGTTTGCAGGCCAACAGAACCGAGTTTGTTTGTCAGGAGTGAGGAGAGAACCCTTCCGATAGTCTCGTTTACCAGCGAGCCGAAAAGGGTGTGAAGGATGACGTAATCCTCCCAATATTCCACTAGTATGTTCTCGTGATCAGGAACAAAACCGTATCTCAGCTGTTTTTCTATTGCCCTTATCATCTTGTTTGCCACATCCCTCGTAACAGGATATTCCGAGAGTATGTTTTTCAAAATCCCTTCCCTTTTTGTTTTTTTTCTGACCATGCCGTATATTTTCCTGCGCAACTTACCTACCTCCTGCGCGACCTCATAGGGAACAGGTATCAGCTCGCCCTCCCAAGCGGGAATAGCCGCACGTATATTCTCTTCGGGCTCCACAAGTATTTTACGTTCGCCTACATCCACTATTTTCCATGCCTGGCCTTTAACAACGAAGGACGTTCCGGGTCTTCCGTGCAAAGCAACAAACTCGGCATCAAGCGTCCCGACAGGCTTGCTGGTGACAACATCGATAATTTTGTAGTTTTTGACGTCCGGGATGGTGGAAAGGTTTTTGTAATAATAAAGCCATGCCGACTTTCGCCTGCGGAGCGGGACGTGATTATCGAATTTCGAACCCACCCACAGATATCCGAGCTTCTGCATCAGCTTCGCAACTTTGAGAAACTCGTCCTTTTTCAAATCGTGAAATGGATAAGCCCGCTTTATGATTTCATAAGCCCTTTCAAGGGGGATTTTGTACTCTTCCAGCGACAAACCTACTATCTGGTGGCTTAGAACGTCAAGGGATTTCGGGTAAATTTCTGTTGGCTCAATCCTGTTTTCCTTCGCCATCTTCGCTATCACACTGCTTTCGAAGGCGTCATCGGAGTCCGTTGATATTATTATTCCCTTCGAAACCTCCGAAACCCTGTGGCCGGACCTCCCGACCCTCTGCAAAAGTTTGGATACCTGCCTGGGGGACATGTACTGGATGACAAGGTTTATGGAACCTATGTCTATCCCCAGTTCCAGCGAAGATGTACACACGAGGGATTTCAACTTTTCCTGCTTGAATCTGTCTTCCGCGTCTATGCGGACTTCTCTGGAAAGGGAGGAATGGTGGGTTTCAACAGGAAGCAAACTGTCTATTGCCTTCAGCCGTGAAGAAAGAACCTCTGAAAACTGGCGGGTGTTGGTAAATGTGAGGACAGATTTGTTTTTCTGTATAAGTTCCTTTACCCTTCTCAGACGCGCGGCGGTTTCCCTGCCCACAAGGACCTTTTCTGACATCTCCGAATCACGCTCTTCCGGTCTGGGGGATTCAACCATCACTTCAGTACTCCCCTTTTCGAAGGTGTTCACGATTTCGCACGGTTTGCCGGCGGTTAGAAATTTCGCAACTTCCTCGGGTGAACCCACGGTGGCGGAAAGGCCGATTATCTGTACTTTGTCTTTCTCCTTTACTATCTCCTTCAAACGTTCGAGACCGACGGAAAGCTGAACGCCTCTCTTGTTTCCGACAAGTTCGTGTATTTCGTCCACCACGATCCATCTGACGTTCCGAAGGTGTGAACGCATCCTTTTCCCCACGAGCATCGCCTGAAGGGTTTCAGGTGTTGTAATGAACATATCGCTCGGGTTCGCTGCCTGCATGGAACGTTCGTATTGTGTGGTGTCTCCGTGCCTGACGCTGACCTCGAAGTTCAGCTTTTCGGACCACCACAAAATTCTTTTCAGCAAATCGCGGTTTAGGGATTTTAGTGGGGTTATATAGAGAATCGAGATGGGTTTTCTTCGCTCCCTTTCCCTTACGAATTCATCGAATATCGGGAAGAGCACGCTTTCAGTTTTGCC
>CAZTJN010000010.1:0-24528 GCA_964613955.1 uncultured archaeon
ATCTATGCAGGGGCTGTCTGGCTGGAGATGGAAGTCGCCGTTCTCCGGGTCAGCAAATTTTGGGTCACCATCTGAATCCTCCCAGTTGTTAACTTCAAAATGATCGTCGGGGTCTGCGTTCGGAGGCTTGTAAAAGATTCCTCCTGCATAGTTCTTATAAAGTATGTTGTTCTTCATCACGACGCCAGTAAAGTCGGGGTTTGGACTGTTCTCAATCAGGTTTATCCCGGCTCCTTCATTCAAACTTCGGTATAAGCCATTGTCGTAGAAGGTATTATGGTAAATTCTGGCATCCTTAGCATACTGTGCCCCGCTTCCGAAAACAGCAAGTCCATTTGCTGCATTTTTGTAAAAGCGGTTAAACCTAACTATCGCGCGCCTCTGCCCAAGCTGCATTCCGCTGTTGGGAAACGTTCCACCGTTGCTCATGGTTTCCACGCTGTCCCCGTAATAAATATCATTATTTTCCCACACGCAGTATCGGATATTGTTATCATCTACTGACCAAAGACCCGCGACTTTCCCCCAGTTCTCACAGTGCAGATTGTTATTTCTTACAACTGTGTGGTCTCCGTAGACCTGAATGGTGTTGTGGCCACCTGCGTAAACTTCGTTATTTTCTATAAGATGGTAACCGCTTCCCTTTTCAACATAGATTCCTTCCCCTAAATCGGGTTCAGGCGGGGCCGGCTTACCAATGTGGTGTATTGTACATCCCCTGACTATTCCGTATTGGGAGCCAGAAAAGAACTGGATGCCCCGGTTCCAATCTCCCTGTACGCCCCACTGCCCGTAAGCTAATGTGCAGTTCTCAATGATGAAGTGATCTCCATGAACGCGTACAAAGAGGGAGATGACGGAATCGTTCTGATTGCCGCCATCGAATCTTAATCCGCTTATTTTTATATAATGATTGCTCGGCCCAATATACACCGGATTCGAGACACCGTTGATATTCGGATCGTGTCCCGGGTATTTCGTGTATGTTATGTAATTTCCCGCGCTTCCGGAATTGCCCGGATTTATCCGTTCATTGTATGTGCCATTCATGATATAAACCGTGTCCCCTGTCTGCAAGACAGCATTCGCTCTTCCTATAGTGCACCACGGATTTTCGAATGTTCCCGGATTAGAATCGGAGCAAAGCCCGTTGATTGAATTTTTGTCTACGTAGTAATCCTGTGCATTAACAAAAACAGGCAACAAAACAAGAGAGAACAGAAGTCCCGTCAGAATTTTATTCATAGTTTAATTTTGGGAGCTTTCTAATAAATTAGCAACTAGTCCCGCTTCCGAAATCCTTCGCCACCGTGACTATGTCGTATATGTCGATTTCACCATCATTCTTTATATCCGCTCTGCTGTCGAAGCCGGATTTCTTGCCAAAGTCCAGTGCCACAATTGCCAGGTCCGAAATATCTATGCACCCGTCATTGTTTACGTCACCCCTGCATTGGGAATCCGTCCCGTCACAGTCCTCGTCGATTCCATTGTCGCATATTTCCTGCTGTGGTTGAGGGCAGCCCGACCATACGCCCGCACTGCACGTCTCCTCCCCCTGGGCGCATATGCCTTCATGACGAACAGAGCAATCCTGAGTCAACGGGTCTGTTGTGTCATGTATATTGTCAGTGTTTCCGTCACAATCGTTGTCTTTGTTATCGCACACCTCTGCAACAGGCCCTGTTTCGCCTTCGCATGCACCCCAATGATAGTCGGAGCATGTTTGTGTTCCCGGGCTGCATTCCCCTATTGAGCTTCCGCATGTTTTGTTTTCCCCGTTGAGGCATATCCTTATGGTTACGGTGCCGTCGTTTATGGTAGCCGGTATGCTGTTGCTGTCCCTGTCCGAGAGTTTTACATCTGAAAGGTCTATGGTTGTGGTTGTGGGAAGGGTCGTGAGGTCGGGGTTGGGCGTGAAATGTATTTGCGCTAGGGTCCCTGAACCGCTCACGCCTGACGTTTCTGCCTGCCTTGTTGAGGCTGCGTTGTCTATGAGACCCGGTGTTGATGTGTTTGGAGGTATGAAATATGTGGCAGCTCCGTCCTTCTTAAGGAAATCGCCTTCCGTAACACTGTTCGACGGTTTCAGTTGCAGGACGTCCTGATCATAACTGACATCAAACTGGAACCCGTAAAGATCGGTTACGTCATCCACATAAACAGTGACTTCTATATCAGAGGCTGAATAATGGCTTACATCCTGGCTCGAAGGCGAGATTCTAACAACAGTTTGCTGGGCATTTGCAGGCGCCACCGACAAGAAACCATGCAGTGATAAAGCGACAGTTATCAAAAAAACAAGAAACTTTCTAACCATGTGTCTGTTTTTGCTTTTCATATAAACTACATTTGGTTACGTGACTGTTACCTTACCATTCACCGCGGTTGTTGCTACGTTCTCTACCTTAGAATTCAGGAATTTGGCGTTGGTTATCTTTATGTCACTTGTTCCACTCCCTATTGCGGTGAATGTTATCGTTTCTAGCGTTCCGTCGCCGTTTCTGCCCCCGACCGGTCCAAGCCTAGTATTGGCTATGTTGTCCAAGAGCCCTGAAGATACCTCGGGAGCTATGGGATAACTTGTGTCTGCAGCGTTGTTGCTAAGGAAAGGTCCCTCTTCGATTTTCTCATATTTCAGGACACCTGGGTCGTATTCTATATCGAACTGGAATCCGTACAAATCGTTGGCGTTTGAAACCTTGATTTCAACGGCAACCGTGTCTCCCATGCCTACAGATTGCATCGAAGGGCTCACGCTCACTGTCTGCGGTCCTGTGGGTTGTGTATAAGGTTGCGGGCAGTCTGAGGGGCAGCTATCATAATCTTCCCCGGCATCGCACACACCGTTGCCGCATTTATCTGGTGATAGCTCTTCCCCCCACAGAGAGAAAATATAGTAGGAGGTAACACCCACGATCAAAATAATGACCACGAGTCCGGTAAGGTAAACAAGTTTCCTGGAATGTTTTTTCGTCCTTTCTCCCGGGGATTTCTCTCCCAGAACCTTGGCCATCGCTTTTTTGACTTCGTCCCTCTGCCAGCCCTTCTTGAGGAGTTCGGATTTTATCTCTTCAGGCGCACGTCCGGATTTTATCGCAGAAGTCACGTAATCAACTAGCTCCTCATCAGCCATATTCAAATATTATATTTCTTTTAATAAATATGTTTAAGTAAACCTGCTTGCCACGAATACAAGATCGTATATATCGATTTTCCCGTCGGATGTGACATCGATACTAGGATCAAACTCCGAACTCTTACCGAAGTCAACAGCCAATTTTCCCATGTCCTCTATGTCCACTTTCCCGTCTCCGGTGATGTCGCCTTCAACCTTCCCGTGCCCGATATATTCAAACGCCCCGATATCAGGCGCACTTCCGTGTGGGCGCGTGTTTAATTCAAAATCATAAGTTAGTCCAACATCCACACCGGAGTCTACGCATGGTGAATCCGGTTGGAGATGGAGGTCCCTGTTTTCGGGGTTGACCAGTTTTGGGTCTGTGAATTGGTCCTGGGGGAAACGGGCCTGCCATTCGGGGAACCTGTAAACACCCGAAACCTCATCATACCATAATCTGTTGTCCCCGGTGTTCCCTCCGTCCGGCCGCCACCATACATTATGACTGAAATCGCTGTTGGTGTTTTCAGGTGTTACCCCGCCAAGGTAACGGACGTAACGGCTTGGCTGCTCGTACTGAAGGGAGGTGATAATATTATTTCTGAAGGTTAAGTTCTGGGAGCCGTTTGATGAAATGTCGATTATTGAACCCGTGCTGTCAGGTCCGTGGACAATGGCGTTGTTGTAGGCCTCAAAGTTTGTGCAGCCGGTTGATCCCCCTACTGTTAACTGGTGATAACCTGCGTTGTAAATAATCGAATTTGTCAGCTTAACATTGTCAGCACCGCCTATTATTATACCCATCCGCTTTTCATCATGCGAATAGAACCTGTCAATCCAGACGTTACTGGAGCCTCCAACCAGAACACTGCTGTCACCGTTGTTGTATCCTTCATTTCCAGCCAGGGTGATGTTGTCCCCTGATGTTATATCGAATGCCTGCTCTGCGCAATCATGGCCGGTGTTATTCACCAGTAAATGATTTGGCCCGATGTCATATCCTCCCGTGTCAGATTTATGCAGAGTGATGCAGTCATTACCCCATGCACCATCAATAACGTTGTTGCGGATAATCCCGTTGGTTATGGGCGGGCTCCGGTCTGAACCGTAAACTACAATGCCGCTATTTGCAGCATCCTTGATGTAGCAATCCTCAACAACGTAGGTATCCACGCCCGCCAAAAAAATAGCATTCTGTGATGAATTGACAACATCAACACGGGAGATGATTACATTTGACAGGTTGTTCGCAAGGAAAGCGACGGCAGAACCTGTCCCTGTGTTTATGAATTTTATGTCCTGAACACTCATGTAGCCAAGGTTATCTGTTGTGCATGTTATATGAACACCGGAATCAAAAACCGGTTTGGGCCCGCTTCCGTAAGCCCCGATAATCACAGGGTCTTGTTCTGTTCCGCCATGTCTCACGTACAAGGTGGCATCGGTGAATGTTCCTCCGCGTTTGAAATAGATATCATCACCGGTCTGAAAAGTCATTGAATTCACCTTTCCTATTGTTTTCCATGCTTGATTTGGGGAGGATCCGCTGTTGTTGTCATTCCCATTGGTGGCGTCAACATAGTACGTGTCAGGTGCGGATGCTGCGCACGTGCCTGAGCAGCAAAAGCCTGAGGAGCAAAGCCCGGAAGCATTCGAACAATCGCTGTACATACCACAAGAATTGGATTTACATGTCCCTGAACAGCTTTGGGTTTGATTTCCGTTCCACCCGGCAAGTCTTGCAAGCAGCCACCAGAACGCCTTGCCTTTGTTGTAGCAGTTAAAGCAATGGGAATGCGCACAGTATGAACAAGATGGGCAGCTGTGCGTAGAACACCAATTAGAACACCAGTTACATGCGTCATCATCATCTCTGTGATCGTTCCCGTCCGGGTCCCAGCTCTCTATATCGGCAAAGTCAAAAAGAACTTTATTATTATTTATACAATAATTGCGGATTTGCTGGTTGCGCAGGTACGTGTTTCCGTTAGGTGGTCCGCTTCCGCTGTTCAGGTGACCGGTCATGTAAACAAAGACTACACCAGGATATTCCTCTTCAAGCTGATTCATCAGATTAAGATAGGCATTGATATTGTCTTCATTGGTGTTGTGCTGACCGCACCAAGACCAGATAATCACATTCCTGTCGCTCCCCACACCATCCAGGTGGTTTCTTGTCGCATCAGCCCATGCAGTTCTGTTAGGGTTCCCGAGGTCACTCGCACCGCTCATTCTTCTGTCCCAGAGGGACAGCGTCTCGCCCGGGAGTGCAGAGCTGTAGTCATCGCAGGCTGCATAGATGGTGCTGGTAGAATACCCGTCACACGTCTGCAGACCGTATTTTGTTTCTACGCCGGCAAGCATTTGCATCCCCGAGGTTATCTGGCTTCCGTGGGATGTGTGACCATAAGAAATCCTCAAATCCTGTTTCGCTTTCTCAATCCAGTACTGGGGGATGCTGTCGAATTCGGCGACAGCGTTGTGGTCAGCTATTAAAGCAGCAGATACATGAGGGGGCAAGAAAGTGAAAAACAAAACAAACCCGATTAAAACCTTCTTCATAATCTAATTTTAAGATTTTGTTTATAAATTCACGTTAACCTGCTTGCCACGAATACAACATCATATATATCTATCTCATTGTTGTTGTCCGTGTCAGCTTTCGGGTTGAAATTATGTTTTTTTCCAAAATCACCTGCCACCATGATCAAATCCTGGATGTCCACAACACCGTCACCGTTGAGGTCAGCGGTTTTCCTCACGAATTCGTACGCCCCAATGTCTGGGGCGTTCCCCTGGGGAACCGGGTTGCCTTCGAAGTCCTGTGTGAGACCAACGTCTACACCAGCATCGACGCACGGGGAATCCGGTTGGAGGTGAAAATCATGATCAAGAGCGTTCATAAAGAGGGGATCGGTCTGGTAGAAGTCATCCTCACCTCCTGTATAATTTCCAGAGCCACCCACAGAGACATCATTCATCAAACAATTATATCCACCTGTTATACTAGAATCCGAACTGCAATAAAGGTCGTAGCTTTCACCGTCAAAAATATTATTCTGAATCACCCACCTGAGCTCTGGAGCAACACGAACTGCTATGTTACTACAATCATAAAAAATGTTGTTATAGATTTTCCATCCATTATTTTGTCCATAAATACCTTTAGCCCCAGACTGTATCCCCCTTCTCACATTATGAATAATGTTATACGCAAAAGTTACATTTTCAGCATTATTAGTAGTTACCGCCCATCCATGTCCTTGGGTTATGTTATAAATGTGGTTTCCTAATATTTGATTTCCCACAGAATGACCTTCATCATCTGAGCCTCCTGCCTTGATGCCATGTCCCTCGCCTGTTCTGTCCCCCAAAGCATTGTCATGAACAATATTGTTTCTCACTATAACATTACTTGCATGATAGAGGTCTATGCCATCATCAAAAAATCCAGAAATATCATTCCCTTCTATTATTGATCCTTTATAATCACCACGGTCATCATTAAAATTGATACCATCAGTATTACCACCATATCCATGAAAATGTGGCCCCATTGTATTGTTCCTGATAATAACTACGTACCCTCCTGACTTGGAGAACATGGCTACACAACTCCACGTATGATCAAATGAATTGTTTTCAATCAGGGTGTTGTTGTAATCTTCTATAAATATCGCCCTACCACTAAAATCCCCTCCAGGGGTTCCCGAAAGATTACTTCCAATGAATTTAAAATTACAATTCCTTACAGTAAGGTTTGAACCAGTAGATATATGCTTGGCTTTTATTGCGTAACTCCCCCCATAACGTAAATCGAGACTATCAATGACTATATATGCTTTATCATCAATATTGATTGTGGTCTGCTTTAAAGCACATTCAATGCCCCCATGGTAATAAGTGGCTGGATTACTGGTTGAATAAAGATAAATTCTATTATTGTTAGAATCCCACCAAGCTTCTCCTTGAATATTTAAATCTTTCTTATCTTGAACCATCGCAGCTTCAGAACTCTCATTATCAAAAATCAAATTTTTAACCTCAACACTTGAGCTCGCAAACCAGAGATTCCCTCCTTCATGAGTCCAGCCACTCGGGGAATTTCTTGCTACCGAACCAAGTATTCTTGGTTTGTTCCCGTTCCCATACGCCCCAAAGATGATGGGTTTTCCCGGCGAACCAGAACTTGGAACAACCAGTTTTTCCCTCCAAATCTCCCCTCTCTTGAACAAAATTGAATCCCCGGGATTGAAACTCATGGAGTTCACCTTGCCTATCGTCTTCCAGGCGGTCTCAGGGGAAAGCCCATCGTTGGAATCATCCCCCTTCGTGGCGTCAACGTAATAGGTTTTAGGCTGATTAGTTTTCAGCACTATTGTTCCCCTGTGTGCCTTCAGGCTTATTTCATTAACATCAGGAATTGTGTTCGGATCGTTTTTGAAATTATAATGAGTTAGCTGCTTGCATGTCTCGGGTAAGGATATTGATGACACGTCATTTGGTGTGGGATTAACGTAAACATATCCCCTTTCAAATTCCCTCCAGTAAATATCGTTGCCCTTGTAATTGGTTACTTCATAGCTCCCAAGAGCCTTTCCGAGGTCAATGTAATCAAATTCGTCGTACCAGACAGGTCTGTTGTAAGATTCGCTGAAACCAAAATAACTGTTGTTATCCACTTCATTTTTTCCGAGATGATATGAAGACATGGCATACCAGAGAACGTCCCAGAAATTCACAGGCCTTCCATAGTTATCAGTTCCTTCCTCATCCTCACCCAAATCCGAATGGCTCTGGTAACAGAGCTTGTAATTGTGGATTTTTGAGAGAAGATCAACCTGCCTCTTCCAGTCATCCTTGGGGTAAAACTGCACGTCTCCGTAGCCCCATTTAACTGCAAACACCCCCTCAACAAGCATGGCATCGGGGGGATCGGGAAGATTATCAAGATTGACATAGGAATTAAAATCAAGTTCAGTTCTCATATACCCCCTGTTGCCCCATATTTTCTGGTTCTTGTTGTGGAGGCCGACAGTGATCGCATTAATAAAACTATGCATTGCGGAATCCCATTCTTCGTCCGTCGCGTATTTCACAGGTATTGAGCTTAATCCTGTACGGCGAGGCTGAACATTATCAACGAAAACTCCATCGGCAGTCCAAGGCTGGTCCACAATGTCATGTATCGTTCCCTCCAGCCAATAATTCTGATATTTTGTTGAACCGACATCCATGAGCCATTCATGCGGATATGCGGGAACATTTATTCGGTTTCCGGCAGAATCCAGCAGGAACATCTCAGGATTATCTATGTTCAAAGTTCCCATGGAATGACCTCTTGAAATATTCCATCTTCCAAGATTGTTGAGATAAATTATAGGTTTGCCGTCAGAATCGTTTCCCACTGTGCGTCCCAGCTGATAGAGATATATTTCCGTGTCAGGATTAATTGCTTTGATAGTCTTCCATGTATCCCCATTTATATCATCGTAGTGAAATCTGTTAAAATCGACAAGATCAAACTTCGCCAAGACTATTTCATCTCCAGATTCGAGAGAGTTCCCACCACCACGAATCGCAAACGTACGGATGAATTTATGGTATGTTCCTTGCGCGTTCACAAAAAGAGGCAGAGAAACTAGCAAAACCAACAAAAAACCAAGAGCGACTAAACCCCATCTCATAATTTAATTTTTTGCTTTCCGTCTTAATTAATTCAAACGCCAATAACTTTCGTCACCCCATCCATTTCCTTGTCTCTTTCGAGCCTGTATATCGAAGCAGTTATGTAGTCAGACAGGCGTTCTTCATGCGTTATCAGGAAAACCTGGTCTATTATGTTTCCCATTCTGTCACGAAGAACGCTTCCGAAATGTTCGATTGCGTTTGCATCCAGGTTGTGCGTCGGCTCGTCAAGAATCAGCCACCGCAGGTTCGGAGTGAATGCAAGGGAGAAGGCTATCCGGAGGGCGAGAGAAGCGAGAGACCTCTCCCCGCCGGAAACAGCGTCAACGTTAACCCATCCACGCGTTCCCTTCAGTTGCAGGATGTAATCCTTCTCGACCACGATCCTTATTTCCGTAAAGTCCCCGTACGGATAAAGCTCCCCCCATATCTCGTTCATTATGTAGTTCACCGTTTTGAGAAATTCATCCCTCAGCTGGTCCTGCGTGTTTCTGAGGGCGGAAACGAACATGTCCATAGTCTCGATGATTTTTTCATATTTTTTGGCCTCCTCAACGTACCCGAGGAACGTCTCTCTTTCCTTTTTGAGCTCTTTGAGGATTTCATTCTTTTCTCTTATCACATCCTCTATGGATTCCAGTTTGGTTTTCAGTTCCCTTTCTTTTGCGATTGCTTCCTGAAGCTCCTTCCTAGATTCCTTCTCTTTCACCTCCTTTTTTCTTACCATTTCAACCAGCTGCGCTACTTTCTTCCTGCCGGCCTTCATTTCCCTTTCATTCTTCCTTATACTCTTCCTGTCCTCTTCGATGCCCCTTGTTTCCGATTTTATCTTCCTGAAAAGTTCGATTTGATCTTTAATCTTCGTAAGCTCCGATTCCTTTTTCGAGACAGCCTTCGAAAGGCTTTCCATGTCCTTCTCTATGCCCTTTATGTGTTCTTCTCTCTGGTTTATCAGCGAATCTCTTTTTTCCTTTGTTATCGGCGATTCGCAGACAGGGCACTTCTCTCCGGCCTCTTTCAGCTCTTCCATACTTTTGGATATCTCTGACCTGAGGGTTTCAAGTGAATAGAATTCCTTCCTTTTCCTTTCAAGTTCCCTTTCCATGTTCTTCAGCAGCTCTTCCGGTTCGTCCCCAAGTGATTTCTTGAGCTGCTTTAACTTCCTTCCTGCCTCCTCCTTTTCCCTTAACCTCTTCATCCTTTCCCTGATGTCCCTCTGGAGCGATATTATCATCCCGTTTGTATCAGCTATCCTGCTCCTTAATTCATTGACCATGCTTTCCTTCTTTTCAAATCTTTTCTCCATCAATATTACTTTCTGGGCGAGCATTTCACGTTCCTTAGAAAGCGCCCCCCTTTCCTCGTGCTTTTCCCTTATCTCACTTTCAATGCTCTTTATCCTCTCATCGAACATGCGTTCTTTCATTTCCTCTATGTCTCTCAGCCTCTGCTGTCTTAGATTGAAAATGTTATTTTTTATCTTCACGGCAGCCTCCCTCGCCTTTTCATAGCGGTCGAGCTTGAGCATGCTATCGATTTGCTGCATGCGTTTCCCCTTCGGTATTTGCAAGAAATAATCGAGGGCATTCTGTTCTGAATAAACCGCCCTCTGAAACAAATCATAATCCATCTGGAGGATACGTTCGACTTCTCTCGTAACGCCTTTCGGGTTTACTTCCAGGAGCTTCCCGTCCTCGCGAATCTCGGCCGATCCTGTCCCTTTCCCTCTGTTCAGCGTCCTCTTCACACTGTAGGTTTTCCCCTTGAGAACGAATTCGAGCTCGGCGGAGGCCGAATCCTTTGAATGAGGTTTGCTCATTATGAGATCGTCCAGACCGATTCTCTTTGACCTTACGGCAGAAAATGTCCCGAACAACGCGAATGCTATTCCCTGCATGACGCTCGTCTTCCCCGAGCCCATTATTCCTATAAGGGCATTCACACCCTTCGAAAAAGAAAGCTCGGAATCCAGGTGGGACTTCCAGTTTTTGAGTCTTATGCGCGTAATCATAAAATATAGAATGAATTTTTGTTTTAAAACTGTTGTTCCCATAAACCCTTATAAATTAAAATACGCATAATCAACATATCAACAGTTTGATGGAGGACATTGTCCTTCATCCTTAGAAAGTTCAGGTGATTCAAATATCAGAAAGGATTGACAAAAGACTGATTCCGGATTTCAACATAGGTATGATAGGTCACGTGGACCACGGAAAAACAACGTTAACCGAGGTCTTGACGGGAAAATGGACGGATACGCATTCAGAGGAGGTCAGGAGAGGGATTTCGATCCGACTGGGTTATGCGGACATGACTATCTACAAGTGCCCAAAGTGCAAGGGACCGAAAGCATACTCGACGACCGAGAAATGCATAAACTGCTTCTCCAGATGCACACCGGTGCGAACGGTTTCATTTGTTGACGCTCCAGGGCACGAGACGCTCATGGCAACGGTTCTCTCAGGGGCGGCCCTTATGGATGGTGCAATCCTGACAATAGCAGCGAACGAAGAATGCCCGCAGCCGCAGACATACGAACATTTGACGGCTGTCAATATCGTAGGGATAGACAAGATAATTGTTGTGCAGACAAAAATAGACCTCGTTTCAAAAGAGCAGGCGCTCGCGAATTACAAACAGATTAAGGAGTTCCTGAAGGGAACAATCGCTGAGAATGCTCCAATTATCCCCATATCTTCCGTAAAGCGCATAAATATCGGCATTCTGCTCGAGGCCATAGAGAACGTAATGAAGGTCCCCAAGCGGGACCCATCGAAAGACCCGAGGTTCCTGGTTGCCAGGTCATTTGACGTGAACAAACCGGGAACGGAAATAGAAAGGATGAGGGGCGGTGTGTTGGGAGGCTCGCTCGTTCGAGGCATCCTGAAAATAGGGGATGAGATCGAAGTAAAGCCGGGCGTAAAGATAAAGGAGAGATACGAGCCGCTTAGAACGAAAGCAACAGGACTGCAGAAGGCAGGCAGGAATTTGAAGGAGATCGAGCCCGGGGGGCTGGTGGGAATTTCAACAAGCCTGGATCCCTACCTAACGAAATCCGATTCATTATCAGGGAGCGTCGTTGGACTCGCAGGCAGACTGCCTCCTGTCTTTGAAAAAATCCTGCTGAAAACAAACCTGCTCAAACGCGTGGTAGGAACGAAAGAGAGCTTGGAGGTTGGAGAGATACGAACGAACGATGTTCTCATGCTCACCGTAGGAACCACAAGGACAACCGGTTCCGTGACTTCGGCCAGAGCGAACGAAATTGACGTTCAGCTGAAGGCCCCTATCTGCGCGGATAAGGGAGAAAAAGTTGCCATATCTAAACTTTTTTCGGGACGGTGGAGGCTGGTGGGCTACGGTGAGATATTATAGAGCAGTCGTTAAACGCAGTCGCAATTAAACTATAGAGGAGGTAATTGAAATGGTAATAGGTGAAAAAGAAGATGACATTATTCAGATAATGCCGACAAACAGGAATGTCAGCGCTGTATATTACGATGACAAAACCAAAAAAGTTTTCAGAGAACCCGTTGTCTGCTGGCTCCTTTTCAGAAATGGGGTGATAGAGCCCGCAGTATGGGGACCCGCTGACAAGGCAGTGTGTTCAGGTATAACAGCCTACAGGAATTTTCTGGGTCTGGAATTTAATGGAGAAGAAAAGGACTGGAAGAGAGAAATAGGTGAATACCTGAAGCACGAAGGAGGCAGGGAGGCAGCAAGAACGCAATGATGATGGAAATTACGCCGAGGTATTTATATTTAAGTATTTAAAATAATTAACCAATAGAATAACACGGAGGAATAGATATGCCAATAGTTGGTCTGAGTTTCAATTCAGTGGAGGCGAAAAGGGACAGGGAGCAGAAAATCAGGGCAGAGATTAAGGTGAATTCCGTTCCCAGAATCAATGACATGAAGGAGGTAACAATTTCCACCCTCGGCAACAAGAAAGTTCTCTCCCTTCTTTTCGAATTCGTGACAAATTACGACCCGAGAGTTGGAGAGATAAAAATCGGCGGGGAATTGCTTTATCTCACGGACAACAACAAGGAGCTTCTGAACAAGTGGAAGAAAGAAAGGAAACTTCCGGAGAAGCCTTCTCTCGAAATCCTGAACTATCTGTTCAGAAGATGCCTGATAAAGGTTTCGAACATCGCAGAGGACCTTCAGTTACCACCACCACTACCGATGCCCACAATAAAACCGAAGGCAAAATAGTTCCTTTAAATTTCTGCTTTATCCAGTTCTATTTAGATGTTATGAGAGCGATTGAAACAGAAATAAAATTCAGAATAGGGGACGAAAATGAGATAGAGGACATGCTCAAAGCCATCGGGGCAGAAAAGATTTCCGAAGGCCTGGAGCATAACGAAAGCTTTGACAACGGTGCCCTGCGGAGAAACGGGATGCTTTTGAGACTTAGGAAATTCAACGGCAAAAACATACTGACATTCAAAGCGGGCATTTCGAAGGATAAATTCAAGAAGGCTGAAGAGACTGAAACAGAGATAAACGATTTCCAAAAAATGAAAAACATACTGAGAAGTCTGGGTTTCAAGGTTTCATGGATATACGAGAAGAAAAGGACAAATTTCGTTCTTGGGGGCACGAAGATATCCATTGACAGGCTCCCTTTCGGGACGTTTCTTGAGATCGAGGGGGACGAGGAAGAGATAAGAGAAGCCGCAGAAAAACTGGGCTTGGAGATTGGAAAAGGCATAACAAAAACCTATCGCAGGGTTTACGAGGACTACTGCAGAGAGAAAGGAGGAGAACCGGAGACTATGGTTTTATGGAAAGCGAAGGGATGAGCTACCTCTTCGCTAGCCTTATATCCTCTCCAACGACGGTCTTCCTTCCTGCATGCTTCGCGAACTTTACGGCGTCCCTCGCTATTTCATCCGATATGTCCTCAACCACTATCGCGAACTCCTTCATTGCTGTTTTCGAAACCCTCTTTGCTCCGGCATCCTTCAAAATTCTCTCGAAAGGAGCGAGCGGGAGCCTTCTCTTTTTTACGGTCATTTTCATGCCTCCTTGCATTAAATTTTCTTTCAAACCTAAAAAACTTATTTATCTTTTAAATTTGTTAAAACTCGCTTATAAAGTTTTCTTTTATGCAAAACAACCTGAAAACCCTCATTTTTCCTATTTGAAGATATTCATACGCATAAAAGATTTAAAAAGCTAAATGGAGAGACTTTTTCGCTCCTAAACCTTTATAAAGCGATTGAGCATAAATTAATCAAGAATCGCTATATAGGGAGGTAATAAAATGGTTCAAGCATACTGCGTCAAGTGCAGAAAAAAAGTAGAAATGAAAGACCCGCAGAAGGTAACGCTGAAGAACGGAAAGCCAGCAACAAAGGGTGTTTGCCCGAACTGCGGAACAAAGGTTTTCAGGATAGGAGCTGCTTAAGTCTCCCTTCCTTTTATTTTTCCTTCGTTGTCTTATACCATTCAACCATTTCCTTCAGTTTTTCAAAGAAGTCGATTTCAGGATTGTATTTAAGCTCGTTTCTGGCGTTTGTTATATCATAATTCCTGTTCATTGTCAGGACATCCAGATACGTTTTCATGCCCTTCATGGAGGCGAGAAAGCTGACCAGCCAGTATGGAAGCCTCCTTGGTTTCTTTCCGAGCAGTTGAACGAGTGTTTCCGAGAATTCCACGAATTTCACAGGAGTTTCATCTGCTATGTTGTATATCCCTTCGGATTTCTTTTTCAGGCCCAGCCGGAATGCCTGGACAACGTTTGATATGTGCGTGACATGCGTGAGATTCTCCGTTTGCGGGATGGGGAATCCTTCCTCTAGCAAACGAAGGTTCCTTAGCCATTGCGGGCTCCCTTCGCCGTAAATTGGGGCGATTCGGAAAATTGTGTTTCGCATTCCCGAATCGCGAACAAAATTCTCCGCTTCGCGCTTGGATTCTCCGTATGCATTTTTCGGGTTTCTGGGATACGATTCGTCCGCTTCGCCCTTGATCTCTCCATATACCGCAACGCTTGAGGAAAAAATGAATTTGTCAGCCTTCTGGCATGCCTCGAGAACGTTCTTTGTCCCCTCTGCGTTCACTTTGAACAGGACATCCCTCGGTTTCGAGTACGAGACCATGCCCGCCAAATGTATAACAACATCAACATCCTTCCCCACGCCAGCGAGCGTTTCTGGCTTCGTTATATCTCCCTTGAACACTTCGTACCTTGGATACATCTTTTTGGCTTCCTCATAGCAAAGCGAAAGCACGCGTATGTCCTTTCTGATTTTCGCGATTTCCTTTATCAGATTCTGTCCCACAAAACCAGTTGCGCCGGTGACCAAAAGCATACTAATAATTCATCAGGAGATTTAAAAGTTAAATGTTTTTCTCGGATCTCGGAGGTACGAATTAACCAGAAAAGTGTATTTTAAATACTTAAATTTATTTATTCTTATTTATTAAATCAAGGGAGAGGGTTATGAAATTAGGCAAAGTCGAAACCTACATCCGCGAAACAATAGAGAAGGACGGGGTCGTTTTCTTCGGTCTTATCGACCCGCTCGAACAAAAAAACAGCGGACCCGTGGAATACGCGAAAGCGTTTGACAAGGCAGGTGCAGACATAATTCTAATAGGAGGGTCCATCGGGGCAGAGGGGGAGATGCTAAACAACGCGGTGAAGAAGATAAAAGAATCCGTTAGCAAACCTGTCATGCTCTTCCCTGGTAACATCGGAGGCGTTTCCAAATATGCGGACGCCGTGTATTTCATGAGTCTTCTGAATTCGAAAAATCCCTACTGGATAACAGGAGCTCACGCCCTCGCGGCTCCGATGCTCGCAAAGATGAACATTGAAGCGATACCAACCTCCTTGCTTGTTATAGAACCCGGGGAAACCGTAGGCTGGGTCGGAGAAGCCCGTCTCATCCCCTACCACAAGCCGGACATAGCGGCTGCGTATGCCCTCGCAGGAAAGATGCTCGGCCAAAGAGTCACGATTCTTGAAAGAGGGTCAGGCGCTCCGGGTCCTGCCTCCCCTGAGATGTTCCGCGCGGTGAAACAGGCTGTTGAACATCCCGTAATCTGCGCGGGCTCGAGCAAGACACTCGAAGACATCCGGAAAACCATAAGGGCAGGCGCCGACGGGATACACATCGCTTCTTTGGTTCAGAATTCCCACGACCCGTTCAAGACCGCAAAGAAGCTCGTTGAGTTCACAAAAAAGGTCGGGAGGGAAAAGAAATAATCAGTGAACAATGCCCTCGTTCGTGTTTCTTGCTATTTCTTGTTTTTCCAAAACGGTCAGCAGTATTTCTCCTTTCATCCTCTTGTCCATTCTTTCGAGCAGAACCTCGGTCACGGCGTTCGAAAGCAGTTCCATAAACTGAAGTTTCTCATAACTCAATTCCTCGTCCATAACACCGTATCTTCCGAGCAGCTTTTTCATTATCCTTGTTCCTTTCAATGATAACATTGCTATCTTCTTATCAGAATAACCGTATATATTTCTATTCAAAATATCGTTCAGGTATTCGCTTACTTTGAGAAACCTTTCTGCGTCCGTATCCGAGAAATCCTGAAAATAGAATGTGAAAATTCCAGAAAGGCCGTTGTAAACTGTCCTCAGATACCTTACAGAGTCACTGTCCATGTTCTCCACAATTAAAATAGAACGCGAAAATTATTATACGTTTTCCAGAATTTCCTCCGGGCTGTCAATTATTGCATCCGGCTTCAATTTTTCGAGTTGTTTCCTCGTATGCCAGCCATATGTGACAGCAATAACCTTCCGAAGTTTTGCATTCCTTGCTGCCTTTATGTCGTTTGTCATATCACCCACGAAAACCGCATGCTCAGGTTTCACAGCGAGTTTTTCGAGGCAGAGATGTATCTGGTCCGGCTCCGGTTTGACGTTTTCCGTGTCTCCATGGGCAACAACTGCATCCAGGTATCCGGACAGGTTAAACTTGTCAACGAGCATCAACATTAGCGGTTTCTCGCAGTTGGATATTATTCCTGTTTTGATTCCATTTTCCTTCAATGAAGATAGAACATCCACAACGCCCGGGAAAAGCCTGAAATCGTTCCTGAAACGTCCGAAAAGTTCGTGATAGATTTTTGTCGCCTGCCTTATTTCCTTTTTCGTCCTTATTCCGAGATTGTAATAAAGCTCTTCCCATTTTCCGTCCGTTAGTTTTGCAAGTTCCTCCGGAGACGCAGGCATCCGCTTTTCCAGTTTCTTTGTTATCTCACTGTAAATCCTATAGTTAATCGAAAGTCCGTCCACCAGCGTTCCGTCCCAATCGAACATCACGAGCTTTATCATACCTTCCCTTTCGATTCAATACTTTTATAATTTAGTGATAAAATTTAATTTGAATGAAAGCCAGAGGAAGACCAGTTCTCATTGGCGGAATTGATGTTGGCCTCCATACTTCTATCGCACTCCTTGACCTCAACGGAGACATCGTATGTCTCGACACGCTTGTCCATCCAACGAATTCGCAAACACTCGACCACATGACGGACTGCGGAAATGTGCTCGTCCTGTCAACGGACCGGGCAAAGCCCCCTTCACAATTGAAAAAGCTTGCCTCTTCGATCTCCGCGAAGCTCGTTCTCCCTGCGAAAAACATGACCAAGAAAAAGAAGCGGTTACTCATCCGGAATTTCCTTAAGGAGGAGATTAAGATGAACGTCCACGAGAAATCTGCGCTCGCTTCCGCGATTTTCGCATACAAAAATTTCAGACCGAACTTCAAGAAACTCCGCGACCGCCTGGAAAAGGAAAACAAAACGGAAAAATTCGAAAAGTCGCGGAAGGAGCTTTTTTTGAAGATGGTGGAGGATATTTCATGGAGCAGGTAATTTATGTTCG
Organism: uncultured archaeon; assembly: GCA_964613955.1. Taxonomy (GTDB): domain Archaea; phylum Aenigmatarchaeota; class Aenigmatarchaeia; order QMZP01; family QMZT01; genus CS3-C152. The sequence continues at coordinate 17,676 of CAZTJN010000010.1, forward strand.
AGGGATTTTCGTTTGATGATTTTTCCATGGAAATGGAGGATGTCGAAATCAGAAAACTGAGAAAATTTGACAGGATGTTCAAGATTGGTTTCGGAGGGAGCGTTGATTGCACGCCCAGAATTCATAACGGAATCGTTTATTTCGGGTCAGCAGACCACAATGTTTACGCTGTTGATGCGGGGACTGGCAAAGAAATATGGAGATTTAAGACGAACGGAAGCATACTGGAATCCGTTTCGCTTGTTTACGGTAATATTATCTATGTGGGAACGAACGAGGGAACTCTTCATGCCATAAACGTGGAGACTGGAAAAGGAGCATGGTATTTCAGAAGTGGCGGTGGCATAATAAACATCCCTTTGTTTTACCGAGGCATGGTGTTTTTTGGTTCCAATGACGGATTCCTTTACGCTCTGGATGCGGACAACGGGAAACTAATCTGGAGATTCAGGACAGGAGATGAAATACTATCTTCAGCTACCGTTTTTGAGAATATGTTATACATAGGCTCTTTTGATGGCTATCTTTATTGTATAAACCCGGAGGACGGAAAGGAGCTTTGGAGGTTTCGAACGGGCGGAGAGATATTCAACGTGAACCAGTTTCTGATCCATAGAAATGTTATTTACATTCCTTCCTTTGACAACTACATCTATGCAGTAGACATCTCAAAGGGCAGAGAAATCTGGAGGTTTAAGACAGGCAGTTATGGAAATGCCTCATCGCCAGTCCTCTATAAAGGAATGCTTTATCATGCATGCAGAGACGGGGTATTGTACGCGTTAACGACGGAAGGAAAAGAAATATGGAGGTTCAAGATGGATAAGGGCGTTTCTCTTGCGCCCGGCATTCACGATGATGTAATTTACATAGGTTCGGAAGATGGTAATCTTTACGCCATTAATTTGGACGGAAAGGAAAGGTGGAGATTCAAAACAGATGGTGGCATTTACTCAGTAGAGCCGCCCTGTTTCAATGGAAAGGTGTATTTTGGCTCTTGGGACTGTCACCTGTATTGCGTTGACGCAAAAACAGGCAAAGAAGTATGGAAATTCGCAACCTCCACACTTACCCCGTCTCCTGTTCCCCCGTTCCAAGAAGGATTCGAAGTTGTCGTCAAGAAATCCGCTCCTGAGGAAGAAGGGAAAGAAGAGGAGAAGTACGAATCCGAAATCGGAATAAAAAACATGGAAAGCGAATACCACGTCAAGAGCGAATACTCCTTCAAATCCGAATATCAGACGAAAGGGGAGTACAGATGATCATTTCTCAAACACCAGCAAACTCTCCCTCAATCTCCCAACCTTCTCTGTTCGTTTGCGTGTGCACCATCTCTTGTTCAAAACATAGATTTTCTTTACTTTGAACCCGGTCTCCTCTGCCAGTTCCGACAGCAGGATGTCGCTCTCAACCACTTTCGTTGGAAAACAGCCGTTCCCCACCACGAGCGCCAGTTTCGCTCCCTCCCTGCAAACCCTGTAAAGTTCCGAGAGAACGTTTGTCATATCCGAGAAGTACGCATTCACTATATCATCCCCTTCTCTCATGCCTATATACGAACGGACTCCGCGTTTTTTCGGGGGTTTGAAAAACAAGAATTCCTCAATGTTGTATATTTTGGTGTACTCGATTTTATTCAGGTAGGGAGGGGATGTTATCACGAAATCGATCGTTTCATTCGCCAGCTTCAGCTTTCTTGCGTCGCCGCGCGTAATGAAAGTTTCGCATTTCTTTGTCTCCAGCTTTTCCAGGTCTTTTATCATCCTCTTCATCCTGTGGTGGTAGAACTTCCTGAAGGGTGGAACCGGATGCTTCCTTCGCTTTACGACAGACCCGTCCTTGTACATATACGAGCATCGTGTCGCAGAGGAAATAAGACCCAGCCTGAAGAAATCTTTTGTAATGTTGTCATCCATCTCTTCGATTATGTTTTTGAAAAGAAGGATGTCATCCAGCGTGTGCGTGTTGAAATACCTGCGAACGTTGGAAGGTATCCAGGACCTATCGGACTTCCTGAATTTGATTTTCTTAAATATCTTTAATGTTTCTTTCAGCTTCACTATGTTGTAATCCCTTGTCTTAACCTTGGCGGCGAAGAGAGCAAGCGGTGATATCTCGAAACCTATTGAGTCAAACCCCCTCTCCCTGCATGCAAGGTTTGTGGTTCCAACACCACAGAACGGGTCAAGCACCAAACCCTTCTTGATTCTGAACATCTTTATCAGGTTCATGACAAGGTTTCTGGAAAACCCTTCCTTGTAGTAGAACCAGTTGTAAACAGGCAAGCGCTTGTTGGGGATGAATGTTGCCAGCTCCCCCCATTCAAGCTTGTTCTGGAGTTTATACATATTATCTGATTAGAGAACGTGCATAAAAATTATTCCCAGTATGGGTGCTTGAGGTATTTGTAAATTGAATACATGGCGAGGTGGCCTTCGCCTATAGCCTCGGGTATGCGCTTCAGGCGTCCGGTTATGTCCCCTGCAGCGAAAACCCCCTCAACGTTCGTTCTCATTTCCTCATCAACAACGATATATCCTTTCTTCATCCTGACCCCAAGCTTCTCGAAAAGTTCAAAATCGAGAACAGAACCTATAAAGATAAACACTTCATCAACCTCCAGCCAGCTTTCCCTGTTCGTTTTGTTGTTTGCCAGCTTGACTTTCCTTATTTTTCTCTTTCCCAGGATTTCTTTAAGCTCTGTGTTGAAGAGGATTTTCGCCTTGGTTTTCTTTAAATCCTCATGATTCTTTTCCATTGCCCTGAACTTGTCTCTCCTGTGAGCGAGCCAGACTTTCGCCCCTGCCCTGCTCAGGTTAACCGCGGCTTCCAGAGCGCTGTCGCCGCCCCCAATGACCAATACTCTTTTGTTTTTGTGGTCCTCGGGTTCCTCCAGCGAATAGAAAACGTTTCTGTTGCCCTCTCCGGGTATTCCCAGCTTTCTGGGGGTCCCCATCGTTCCTGTTGCGAGAAGAATGGTTTTTGCTTTGTATTTGCCCTGATCGGTTTTCACCGTGAACATCTTTGATTTCTTATTTTTTGTTATCTCCTTCACTACCTCGTCTTCCCTGATTGATGCCCCTTCCCTTTTTACGTGGTTGACCATGAAGTCCGCGACCTCTTTCCCGGTGCGCTCATAAAAACCTATGAATGAATCCACCTCCTTCCATGGATAGTTTCTGGCGAGGAGGCCGCCAGCGACAGAGGCCTCTATGACCAGGTGTTTCAACTTGAGGTAACAGGCCGTAAGAACGGCAGACAGGCCTGCAGGGCCTGCCCCCACAATAATGACATCATAGACCATATATTTAGTTTGATTTAGGTTGAATAAATAATTGAGGGACGAATTTTACTTATTGTCGATTTGCGCCCTCTGCAGGCCGCCCGAATAATCTATGAACACGCTCTTTATCTCGCTGAACTCCTCAATGCCTGAAGTTCCCGCTTCCCTGCCCCCGTTCCCGGTCCCTTTCACGCCTCCGAACGGAAGGTGGACCTCCGCTCCTATCGTGGGCGCATTAACGTAGAATATGCCTGATTCGGCAAGTTTCATTGCCCTGAACGCCTTGTTTATGTTCGTGGTGTATATGGACCAGGAGAGCCCGTAGTCAACAGAATTCGCTATATTTACAGCGTCCATGAAATCTTTCGCTTCCATTATGCAGACAACGGGTCCGAATATCTCTTCTCTCGCAATTGTCATATTCTTCGTAACGTTGCCGAAAACGGTAGGTGCGATGAAGAAGCCCTTCGAATATTCTTTGCCCGAAAGCCTGTGTCCTCCGAGAAGGAGTCTCGCTCCCTCCTTTTTTCCCTTGTCTATGTATCCCAGAATCTTTGTCATTTGCCTGCCGTTTATTATGGGCCCCATGAACACCCCTTTCTTAAGGCCGTTTCCTACCTTGATTTTCTTTGCCTCTTTGAGGAATTTCTCGGTGAACTTCTTCAGGACAGGCTTCTCAACAATGATGCGTGATGTTGCCGTGCATCTCTGACCGGAGGTTCCGAATGCCCCCCATATCGCTCCGCGGACTGCAAGGTCCAGATCAGCATCCGCAAGTACTATCTGGGGGTTTTTCCCTCCCATCTCGAGTTCGACAGAGTTCAGTTTCCTGGCGCCGCCCATGTAAACGCTCTTTCCCACTTCGGTCGATCCTGTGAATGACAGGTGTTGTATTCCTGGATTTTCCACTATTTCTCTTCCAACAACGCCTCCTGAACCTGTCACGAGATTTATAACTCCCGGAGGAATTCCACATTCCTCCAGAACCTCCACCAGCTTTATTGCAGAAAGAGGCGTGTCGCTTGCGGGCTTGAATACAATTGCGTTTCCGCAGACAAGGGCAGGAGCGATCTTCCATGCAGGAATAGCCATGGGAAAATTCCAGGGGGTAATCATTCCAACCACACCAATCGGGTCACGCACGCTCATGCAGAATTTATCCCGGAGTTCGGAGGGCGTTGTCTCGCCAAAGAGCCTTCGCCCTTCCCCCGCCATATACCTGAACATGTCTATTGCCTCCTGAACATCTCCTCTTGTTTCCGAAAACGGCTTTCCGTTCTCCATGGTCATGAGTTTCGCAAGCTCGTCCTTCCTATTCTCAAGCGTAATCGAAACCCTCAGAAGCATGTCGGCACGTTCGGGAGCAGGGGTGTCCCTCCATCCAGGGAAGGCCCTTTTTGCTGCTTTCACTGCCTTCTTCACGTCTTCCCTTGTTCCTGCCTGGAATTTGGCGACGAGTTCGCCCGTGGCCGGATTTATGTTGTCAAATGTTTTTCCGGAAGTCGATATTACCCATTTTCCTTCAATAAAATTCAGATAAGTCTTAGCCATAACCAACACCCCACAAATTTATATGATGATATTTTTCGCCTCAACAGCACATTTTAGAAATAGATTTCGTGTATTAAATAAGTTTTTAACGCTTCGGTCTGAATTAAACAAATTTCTGTCCCAAGAGAAGATAAACAGCAAGCGCAACGGCAATGAGCACTATTACTGCATAGAGCATTCCTTTCTCATTCGCGAAACCGAAGGGTATTGGTCCTATGAAACCACCGAACCCCACTTTTATTTCGCTTTTCTGTCCGCTCATCAACGAGCCTATTAATATGATCAATATTCCTATGAGGATCACAACGGCACCGAGTAAAACGACAAGGTTTTCCATATTTAATATTAATTCAGGTCTAAATATTTAATGCAGATTTACATGGGTTACCTTGGCGGAGGAAAGACCGGAGCAGGGAACGCATCAATAGACATAGACCCTCTCAGAAAAACCATAAGCATTTCCGGCTTTGTAAAACTGCCATTCTGATTTCGAGAATCACAGCGTTTTCTTCAGGGTTTCCATGTTGAATTTCGTCCCTGAGCAGCCGTTCTTTATGAGCGGGACCGCCTGAGCACTTATATGCGTTTTTTCCAGGAAGTTCTCGGCCAGTTTTATCTCTTCGCAGCACGCAACGCCGACAACTCCGTCGTAATTATTTGATGAGAGTATTTTCCTGACGCATGAACCACCCGGAAGAATATACACATCATAGCCCTTCTTCCTCGCAATCTGTGTTGCCTGGTTTATCTTGCAATCCTCTGAACACCGCGAACACTCATAGTAAGACAATTCAGGGACAAATTTCGCTTTGCATCTGCCGTCCATGTATTTTCTGGAGCAGTGTGGAAGGAGGAGCGCTCTCTTGTTCGTTTTGAGAAAACTCTCCCTCTGCGAAAGGTTTTTTACATACGTGTCTATCATGTCCTCTATTATCATGAGCGCATCGGAAACAGGCAGGCCGGTCATTTTATGAACCTTGAACTTCTCCACCAGCTGTCTTGCGGTTTTGCCTATCTTTTTGTGAATGCTTCTTCTTTCCGAAAACTTTGCGATTTCCTTGAAAAATGACTGGGAAAATTGTGAGAGATCGAAGGTGAACTTGTATGCCATGATATCCAGTATATTATTGGTTCATCAAATTAATAAGTTCTGCCTGAAAGACCTACTTCCCGAACTTTCTTTTTCTTTGTCTGTAATCTTCTATTGCATTCACAAAATCCTTTTTTGAGAATTCGGGCCACAGGCAGTCCACAAAAACAAGCTCGGAGTAAGTTGACTGGAACGTGAGAAAATTGGAAAGCCTTTTTTCGCCGCCTGTTCTTATTATGAGGTCTGGATCCTTTTGCCCGTTGGTCCAGAGATAAGTTCTAAACAGCTTTTCATTTATCCTGCCCGGCAAAAGTTTGCCCATGCTCACATCCGATGCGATCTTCTTTACGGCATTTACTATATCCTGTCTCCCTCCGTAAGCGATTGCCAGGTTAACATATTGCTTTGAATACCTTTTGGTTAGTTCAGAAACCTTCTTCATTTTTTCCTGGAGATCCTTTGGAAGCAGATCAGGTCTGCCAACAAATTTAATATTAACCCTGTTTCTATGTATTATATTATCCCTGTTCTCCATTATGTGGTCAAGCTCTTTGCGGGCGATGCTGAAAAGATAGTTGAGTTCCCTCTTGGATCTTCCTTTGAGATTTTCCAAGGAAAGCGTGTAAATCGTTATGACCTTTATTCCAAATTCCCTGGACCATTCTATGATCTTTTTTATCTTTTCAAAACCCCATTCGTGTCCCTTCCAGGGTTTCTGCAAAAGTCTTCTGGCAAGCCTCCGGTTGCCGTCAGGTATTATGCCGATGTGTTCGGGCGTGTTCAGGATAACAATCACCTCTCTTGAGTAAATAATTTTCAGACTTAAATGTTTTTTGTGCCGATATTAATCCTAATTTATTATTGATTTATAAATTATTTACGTTTGTATTCCTCACTCCTGATTTGATATTGGCTGTTCTTGTAAATAT
>CAZTJN010000010.1:24628-33520 GCA_964613955.1 uncultured archaeon
TATTTACGTTTGTATTCCTCACTCCTGATTTGATATTGGCTGTTCTTGTAAATATTCTTGTAAATATATATCTTTTCTGAGAATAATATAGATATGCTTTTCGAGACGCACTGCCACTCTTGGTATTCGAAAGGAACGAAGATACCTTGGGAGTGCAGTTCGAACCCCAGGGACCTCATAAGAAGGGCGAAAAGGTTAGGCTTATCCGGCATCGCGCTGACGGACCACAACACGACGAAGGGATGGGACAAGGCCTCAAAGGAAGCGAAAAGAATCGGCCTGGTTTTCATTCCGGGCGTGGAACTGAAGACAGGGGAAGGTCATCTGATAGCGCTTGGCATTTCTGAGGATATCGAAAGTTATCTTCCTCTTGATGAAACAATTGAAAGGATACACGAACAGGGAGGGCTGGCAATTGCCCCGCATCCTTTCGATTTGAAGGGAGACGGAATAAAGAACGGGATTGAAAAGGCGGACGTTGTTGAGGTATTCAATGCAATGAATCTGGACAAACTGAGCAACCGCGTCGCCGAAAAGAGAGCAAAAGACCTCGCAAAGCCCATGATTGTGGGTTCGGATGCCCATTCACTGGACATGATGGGATACGCTGTCAACATTTCAGAAGCGACCGATATGGATTCTTTCCTGGATGACGTGAAACAGGGAAAGCTCATGTTCAGAACCGAATATTTGCCTTTAAAGACGCTTGTCGAATGGTACAGGGAAAGATTTATTTGCTCCTATGTGGATGTTCTTAAATACGTAAACAAGAACTATATTTTCCCGAAGGCTGTTTTGGCGAAAACGCTGCTGAACAGGTTCGTGGGGTCGAAAAATGCATCGTGGGAAATTCTTGCAAAATTCGGCGTTGAGATTTCAAGAATTTACAGCATGCTTAAAATATTCACTTACTGAATTCCCTTTCCAGTTTTTCCTTTATTAGTTCTGCCTTCTTTATGCGGTATTCAATCTCTTCCAGGCGTTTCTTTAACTTATGCAAATTCTTCCCGAAATAGGGGTGTATATGCTGGTATTTTTGACAGCTTTCCAGGACGCCCCTCACTTCAGATTCCATTCCCTTTAAATTTTTAATGGCACTGGAAATACGTCTGACATAAATCTGCTCTTCAGTCTCAGGGTAGTTAATGTTTCTGAGCCTGTCCTTAATCTGGGGATTTTCTGACATCCTTTTTAAGGGAAGCTCTCCCTGCTGTTTAAGTAAAAAATCAAAACCATTTGCCCATTCATCGTATGAAACGATCGGGTCTATTTTATCAAGAGCCAACGACACGGCCTCTCTAAGTTCATTTTCGGTGTAGGTTTTCAATACCTTCCTCCTTCTCCGTGATCCGCCATACATATAAAACAACTTTTATTTCACGAACAGAACAAGCTTAAGTGCGAGGATAATTATTATGAACAGCGTTATCACGCCAAGCAGGATAACCTTTCCTGTTGCTCCCCCCGCAGGTATCATTCCTGTCGGCGGGCCTCCGACACTGACATTGGTCTGGTTTTGGCCTGGTTGTTGAGCAGGGGCTGTTGCATTCCCGATACCCAATTTGAAATTGAGCTGATTTTCGGCATTCTCAGAACTCACGCCAACCACGGCTGTGTATATTCCATCTTCAACACCGAAAGCGGGTGAAGCGTACAAGTAAATTTTCTCTTCCTCTCCGGATTTCAGCGAAATTTGCTCATCGCTCAAATGTATCCATGAAGGACCATCAACCGAAACCTTGTATGTGTCTTCCCTTTCTCCTGCATTCCTTATCTTTAGGGGTATGGACAGACCTGTTCCTATCTCAATCCTTTTAACTTCATTTACCCTTTCGGCTGACATTTCAACAGAATAGCATTTCTCCTTTGCCTTAACGCCAAGTTCGGAAAGGCTCTCGAAACTCTTTCTTTTGGACACCGCTTTGAATGTAAGGTTGTGCACTTCCTCGAAAGGGTAACTTACCAGAAGTGTTGTGTTTACAGTTTTTGATTCTCCTGGGGTCAAAAACACTGTCCCTATGACTTGCTCGTCCACTTTAAGTGTGTATTCCTCGGGGAATTTGCCCGTGTTTTTGAGGTTGATTGCATATTCTATTTTGTCACCCGTGCACGCATCCAGCTTCTTGGGTTTAACGTCAAACTCAAGTGAATAACAATCCTCAACCGTCAGGCTCACTATGTTTTGGTCCACTACATTTCCGCTCCTTGCGGTCACAGTTATCTTATGTATTCCGGTATCCATTTTGCCAGAATCAATGGTCAGTTTAACCGTCTCCACCTCACCTGCCTCCAGAACTACCTTGTTCTTCTCAAGGGTTCCGACATCCGTTGAAAGTTCGAAGGAATCGCCAACGGTTCCGGTGTTTTTAACCGTTACCTCGAATTCCTTTGTCATACCCTGGCATACTGTATCCTCAGCAGGCGAAACGATAACGGCGACATCCTTGCATTCTATGGTGTTTGCAACGCCTGAAATCATCTTCACTACCTTTCCATAGGATGAAGAAACAACCTTAATTTCGAACGTGTTCTTTCCTTCCATCTCCGGGTATGCAAATAAACCCACGCTCCTCTCTGTATTTGGAGAGACCTTTATAGAATCCTGATTCATTATGACCCATTCAGGAGCGTATATCTTGTATGTGTCCTCCTTGGAACCCCTGTTTGTTATGGAAAGGACATACTTGCCGGAACCTCCAAGACAAACAGTTTCCTCTTCCGGCTGCAAATCAAGAGAAAAATCATAACAATTTTCCATATCAAGCTGTAGCTTCTTCTCTGCCTTTGCATAAGAATCCTGCGATTGCGCCACGATAGTTATGTAATGCGTTCCTGCTGAAGGAGGCATAACAGACACATCGAAAGTCTCATTTTTCTGTTTGTCGATATCCATGGAAGCGCTGAGTATATCTTCTCCCCATGAGGTTGTTACCTCGACAGTGAAAGTCTCGGAAACTTTTCCCAGATTTTTGACAACCATCTTGTAATCCGCAGGGAATCCCGCACAGCCTGTCTTGAGTTCCTCGGCCTGGATTTCAACGTCATGGCATCTCAGAACATCAACATCAACATTTTCTATGAATTCCCTTCCATCCGAGGTTTTCGCGCTGACCTTCACCGTGTAGCTCCCGGGTTCAATGAAGCACGCTGGGGTGATGTAGAAGTTAATATTCCTTGTCTCACCGACAGCAAATATACCCTCCGGTTTTATGAAGCCCGACCAGCCTTCAGGCATATCAAGGGAAAAGGTGAACGTGTCGGTCGTGTCCCCCGTGTTTGTAACCGTGAGCGTATTCTGCAGAGTGTTGCATGGGCAGCCGGAAAGTTCTTCCGATCCCAGAACCATGTAAACGTCAGAAGCAGCGTAAACACTGGGAATGAGCAACACGAACAGCACGACCAGTGCGACAATCGAATTTCTGATCATAAAACCACTCTTGTTTGTATTATTTATTGGTGATTAAATTTATATACTTTATGTTATCCTTCGCTCCACTTCACTCCGGGTATCGGGAGAAAAAATGTTTTGCGCTTATCGCCAGATAAAGGCTCGCCTTGGCCCCGAGCAGCCATCGCTTGGGGCTGTTTATAGGGTATTCATCTATCTCCTGAAACAGCGGTTCCATCTTGTCATAATATTCCTGACCAATGTTCACGTCCGGTTCTCTGAGAATGTCTTTTACGACCTTTAACATACCCAATACCTGAATAAAATGTGTAATGTAAAACTTTAAATGCATGTTCACGCGCTTATTCGACCACTATAACCTCATTTTCCTCGCTGCCCTTCAATTTAGGCTTTGGCTTCTCTATCCTTGATGTGGTTACCCTGTACGACAAAAGCATGTCCACTACAATCCATGCGATAAGCAGCAGGCCTATTATTATCCATATCAACACCGGCACATAAACCAGGAGCATCTGCATATAGCTGGGGAATGAAGGGTTTCCGTAAACCCGGTCCGCATAGGACGGGAATTCCGTGAAGAAAAGAAAATATGTAACAACATATACCAAGAAGAAAACAACCGTCCGTATCCTCGGGGCGGGCTTCGGTTTCTCAGCCTTGACCCTTTTCTTCCTTGTTTTCATCCTAATCTATATAATATTTATAAAAATTCCCATATAAACGTGTTTTTTATGGGTTTTCCTGTCTTTTTTGCATCTTTTGTGATTTTTCCCCTCAAAAATACCTTTTTTATTTATCTCTGCTGTTTAGCGGTCTTCTTTTTTGGTTTTCTGAGAAATCGTCCCCGTTTTTCGGGAAATAACTGAGGTCAGAATACCTGTTTATCTCAGCAGGGATCAGCCTGTCGATATCCACTTCTTCATTTTCAGGGACCCTTCCAACGCTCCCCTTCATCACGTTTGTTTGAGGGGCTGGCGGGACCGTGGCCGGTGGCTTTCTTCCGCTGTAAACGTGCTCCTGATATGTCTTGTGCCTGTATTTCTTGTTCAGAACATAAAGAACAAGAATGATTATTACTATAACCAAGAAGATGAGTCCTGCAATCCAGGCGCCTCCGGCGGTTATGAAACCTGTCAATTTTCCGCCGAGACCCACGTCTTCCGTAAGTTCACCCTCGGGGGCGACATACATGTCCACGCTTTCTTGGAATGTTTTCTCGCCTGTCGTTACCCTTATCCTGAACGTGTATTCTCCCAATAATTTTGGAACAATGTAAACGTAAACCCTTTCTCTGCCTTCAACATCAACCCTTTTCGGGTAGTTTGCCCAGTCGTTCGGAAGGTCGAGAACCTCGATATTGAACGTCTGCTTCTCCGGGCTTTCAATAAGTATTTCGATTGTCTTGCCGGTGTAGATTTCGACATCAAGGTGGTTCGGGCTTATAAGAACCGAGGTTTCTGTTATCTCCTCTGCTTGCTCCTCTTCCTCGGGTATTATTACATGACCACCAGATTTGTAAACAAATATCTCGGCATTCTTGTTGACGGGCGAACTGCACGCCAGGTAAGACTCCAGCCTTATGTCATGAGAACCCAAGGGAAGGCCAAACTCAAACTTTTTGGTTATTTCTCTTCCGCGAACCAGATAAACAGAGTAGGTGTCTTTCAGTGAGCCGTCCGCGAAAAGGTTCAGGGTGAGCGTGCTTGATCTGCTCCCCGTGTTTTTCACGGTGGTCTCAACCCATGACTTGCTGCCTTCAAGAACGTACGTGGAGTAATCAAAGGATTCCACCGAAATCGCGCATCCTTCTCCGGGAGGATACTCGCCTATCCTCACATAATCGTAATCCGAGTTCCTGTTTCCATCTTCGTCGTAGACCGTTGCCTTGCATTTGACAAGATCGTCGTAATCATAATATCTCGAATCCAGATCGAACGACACGATGTCATGATATCCGTAAACATTCTTTTTCACTTCCCTTGCTTCATCGCCGTTCACAAACCATTGGAACCAGACGTAATCGAGGTCTCCATTATTATCCTCCACCCGCACTTCGCAGGTCAGGTCATCGTAAACATCGGGGTTGTCCGGCTCTATCTGAATGCTCTCTATTCCCGGTTCCTCCTCCTCATAATATCCGTTCCCAATGGTAACTGCATCGTAATCTGTGTCACTGCGACCGGTTCTGTCGTAAACGGTAACCCTGCACTTAACCGCATCACCCCTCTCGAAATTATAATAATCCAAAAGATCAGAAACCTCATCGCTTGAGCCGTAAACATTAGCAGTTCTGCTCTCTTCCAAGTAGCCGTTAACATACCACTGGAAGCGAACGTAATCCAGGTCTCCGTCGCTGTCTTTTAGTCTCGCCTCGCACCTGAGGTCATCATATTTATCCGGGTTCTCTGGTTCGATGTTTACTCGATCCACATGAGGGGGGTTTCCGTAATAGCCTCCCTCGCTCACGTATATTGCGATTTCCCCGCTCCAGTCGGACTCGAGGTATTTGTTGTCTTTCACCTTCAGTTTTGCATAGTAAACTCCCGGTTCCGAATATGCGTGATACGTGTACGGGGAGGAACGGGGAAGCCAGGGAGAATGCGAACCGTCACCGAAATCGAAGTAGTATTGAATTACGAAACCGTCCGGGTCGTATGATGCAACGCCGGAAAAATACACATACACGTCCGTATCAACGTGCCTGTTCCCTGTCGTGAAAACGGGTATGGGTTTCTTGTTCGGGTACGGAGGTGGCGTAACACCGTCCTCAACATAAACAGGCTGCGAATATTCCGAATCGCTTTCCCCTTGTGTGTCGAAAACCGTGACCCTGCATTCGACATAGTCCCCATCCTGCGTGTAATAACTGGAAAGCAGGTCTTCGGCAGTGTCGCTCGAGCCGTAAACATATTTTTTGCCTGTTCTTACCTTTTCGGAATTCACGAACCATTCAAAGTTAACATAATCAAGATTATCATCCGCGTCCATCGCTAGGATGGAACACGTCAAATCTTGCTGAGGGTTGGGGTGTCTTGGGGTGATCTCCACGTAGGAAGAAGAAGGCGGTTTGTTTTGGTTCTGCCTACCTACGTGGACAGCATGATAGTCGTAATCGTAGTAATCATCAAAATCATATACCCATGCCTTGCAGACAACAGCGTCCCCTGGTTGCGTGAACCGCGAACTCAAAATGTCTTCGGCGCTGTCGGAAGTTCCGTACACCAGACGATTGTTCTGGCGGACGAGCTTTCCGTTAACCTCCCATACAAACTTCACGTAATCAAGATTTCCGTCGAAATCCGAAACCTCTGCGCGACAGGTCAAATCATCATATTTGTCTGGACTGGAAGGATATATCGTGATCTTATCAACAACCGGATAGTTAGCAGAACTTGCTTTCGCATTTGCAGCCAAGGCGAGCATAACAATTAACAAAATGAAAAATGCCAATCGGACGTTGGGGATTAAACCTCTCATACCACCACTCAGTTCTTCTCCAGTATGAGCCATATCGTCAGTCTTTTTTCAACATCTTCCAAATTTTCGATCAAATATATTGGATTCATTAAAGCCACCAGTCAGATTTGTATCCGCAGACAGGAACGGGTTTCGAGCCCAGTCTTGTCATCACGTTACTTTGGTAAGTGCAATCTCCCGGTCCCAGCTCGCATATGCCGTCACTATGGTATGGGCACGTGATCGTGACGGGTCTGTCGGGATCTGAGGGGAAATTTAAACTACTTTGCATATACTCTGCCAGCATGCGCAAGGTTTCTTGTTCCATTCAATCACCACCCCATTAATTTACTATTTATAAGTGATAATTTATTGATAATAAGGTTTATAAAGCTTTCGGTGAGTTTGCCACCGTTAAAAGCAGCTGAAACATACGCCAAATACCAATTGCCCAACGGAGGTGATTGGTATGGAAAACGTAACGAAACAGTTTGAAAACCTGAAATCAAGGGTGTTTTATGGGGACAAAGACAGCGCAGAACCCACTCAGTTAAATACGATCTTTTTTGACCTAAGACCGTGTGATAGGTAGCCTATTAATCCTCCTTAATCGCGATTTTTTAGCCAACGCCAAAACAAGTATCCAGCAACAAGACCAACGAGAAACGTAATTGTATCCATACTTAAAAACTCTCCTTCTCGCATTTATCTTATCCTTGCCTTTGTGATAATACTCTCTATTTCTCCATAAATCTGGATCATAAAAATCTACTCTTTCCAAAAACAACCTATTATCCTTTTTTGATAAATTTTGTCAACTGATTTCACATTTCCCTCAAAACCAGTTTCCATATTTCATGTACTCTCCTCATGTGTTACATGCTCGCCTGACGGAGAAAGGCATTATAGGGGAAATATAACCTATACGTTTGGATAACGAAATGGTTTTATAATTTAGAATTCATAAAAGAATCGGGAAAAGAACGGTAGCAGACTGAAATGTCCGCTACCGCTCCAGTGTAATATGAATTGAAATCTCTCTAATTCCCCGATTCATAATTAGAGCGATGGATATTTAAACTTGATTCTGGAGATTTTCCTTATACTTTGGGGTTAATTGGGAGCGTGATTGATATGTTCAGTATCGTCGCCCATATATTCGCCAGAAATCCACCTTCCATATTATTTGTGATAGGTGGTTTCCTTGCAGTTATAGGAAACTCCAGTTGGCTGACCTTTATCGGTCTTGGAGTCGTCCTACAGGTTGCTTGGTTGTTCCTAATGGCTCTCAAATAAGCCAGTAGGAATTTTACCCACATCAACCACATCAACCTCCTTTTTTCTTTTCCAAAAGTTGCTAACATTTTGGCTTGGAATACCTATCCCGCAAACCTGTGCGGGTGTTAGACCATTTAAGGATTGGTGTGGTTTAACTTCGCACACCGAATTTCTTCGGAATGGTCATCATACAGGGAACAGGAACTTTTTAAATCCCTGTCCCCTATATCTCTTTAGAGGTGACTAAAGAGTATGAGTAGAGTTGGTAAATCTCTGATTGGAATTGCTGCGGTCTTGAATGTCATAATGTTCGCAGGGGCGAGTCTTCCATACCCTTTTAACTTTGTTGTGCTTGGTACCGCAATTCTCATTGCTATTGGCGTACTTTTTGAGTATATGGATTGGGCATAACTTACTAAAAATAACTATAGTACCCCGACCAAACCATAGAAAACCACAGTTGAAAATAGGGTTTCTGTAATTGTAGCTGTTTGGTTGAATATCAAATAGGCAAGCAAATTTCCTGTTCCCCAAATAAAAAACCAAATCAAAGTACCCATTACAAACAAACGCTTAATTTTATTTTTCATCTAAACACTCTCTTTCTTGAAAAAATCGTGATATAACAAGGTATTTGACGAAAGTGAAACACCCCTGAAAATCGGGATTCGTATGACGGAAATGCAACAGAACCCGGTAGGGTAAAATCAGTCGCTGGGTTCCGGGATTCTGGAAAACCTTCCTCTTGC
>CAZTJN010000011.1:0-12217 GCA_964613955.1 uncultured archaeon
TATCTTTCTGCAGATCCCACGTATGCATCTTCGTTCCGTCATCATCAATCAGTATCACGCCCGCCACCTCGTCTCTCCCGTCCCCGTCCAAATCTGCCTGGCGGAATATAGAATGTTCCGTTCCTCTGTAGTTGGTATTTGTCCACAGAACCGCTCCTGTCTCCAGGTTTATCGCTTTTAACGGGTCGGTGGAGTAATGATTGGTTCGTTTGTACTGGACTATCACATCCCTGTCTCCCACCCCGCGAAGGTTTGCTATGCCCATGCCCGCGACCGGCTGGCCGTTCAGGGAGGCACCCGTGGAGATGGTTTTTTTGACAACGCCCGTTGCTCCATTCACTATTTTTATCTGGTCCGACGGCGTCAGGTATGCGACTTCCTGCTTGCCGTCTCCGTCCATATCGCCGGCGATTGCGCTTGGGTGATGCATATAGAGAAAGGTCTTGATGCCTGTCTTCGACCACATCTTGTTTCCCCAGTGATCATACGCCTGTATCCAGCCAACATCGCCGGACTGCTCGCTCGTGAAAACGAAATCCATCAGACCATCGCTATCCAAGTCATGGACGAAAAGTCCACCGCCGACCGTATCGTAAAATCCCTGTTCCAGTGTGAATTCTATAGGGTTCGGGAGGCTCTCGCTGCCGCAGTTCTGTGGGCAGCACTGGTCGGAGGTGGTTCCTGTGGTGTCGCCGTTAATTTGCACATCCGAAACCTCGTTCGTTTCCTTCCCTCCGAAGCAGCATGTTTTGACCGTTACCGTGCACGTGTATTTGCCTGTCTGGGGCGCGGAGAAAGAATACGAATATTCTTTTGTTGCTGCCGACCCTTCCCACATCTTCTGGTAGGGATTCCCGTTGCACTGGTAATCGCAGGTCAGCCCGCTCGAGCAGGTCCAGGTTTTCGAAATGCCGCTTGGGGAGAATGAGATTTTTGTGGGTTGCGCCTCCGGTTCTAAAGATACGAGAACCATCAAAGTTGATAACAATACAACAATCATTATCTTCCTCATATTTATTATATTATATTCAAACTACTTATAATCTTCCTCCGCTAGGTGTTGGTATGTACATATAGGATTATATCCTCGCTGAAAGCGGGAGTGGGTATGGTTCTTACTCCCCCGCCTGAGACTGTTTGTATGTTCGAATAGAAATTTCCTGTTTTCGGGTTGTAGAATTTCGCCTTGTAATTACCCGATGCCAGATTTATTTTCACAACATCCCCTCCGCTGGAAGATCCCGTTATATACGTAACATAATACTCGCCTATCTTTGCAAAGGTATGCGCTTCCCCCGGTGCCTGGGAAACCAGGCCATCATCCGGTTCCATCTCATCCCAAGGAATCATGTTGGCCAGTTTTATGGCGTACCCAACATCATTGATGTACGCTTGAGGCAAATTGTCATACCCTTTTGCAGACCACTTGATATAGTAAAAAAGAACAGGCTGGTGGAACATAAGGGCCTGCGAATAGATATGTTCCCTAGCTTCCTGCCTGCTCATTTTATCGTCTATATTCTTATTCCCGTCATTCAGGTAACGGAACCATATTTCTGTCCAGAAGGTGGGTTTCCCTGCATTGTAGTATTGCTGGCTTGTAGCACGGTCCCATTGCCTGTGACGGCCAGCGTATGTACTTGGACCAGAGACCCCGCCATTATCATCATAGTGCCAGTTGGTCACAATTACAGGAACCCCCCTGTCTTCGAAATACTTAGCCTGCTGATGCAACCAGCTTTTACCGTGAAGCGAGTCCTCCCAATTCATTTCTATAATGACGCCGTTGTGGTTGAAGTATTGTATGATTTTGTCATAGGTTGCCTCTCTTTTTTGCTGGGTCAGGCTGCCTGTAACGTACGTTACACATTCATCGGCACTCCAGCTGTCCCAGTCCTTTCCCGTATACAGCGTCAGTATGACCGTTATGCCCTTGTTGTTGGCCTTTTTGATGCGCGAATCCAAAAGCTTGTAGTAGTTATCGTTGGGGCCGTTGTTTATGTTGTTGTTTTTCCAGGGAGACAGACCGTTGTTGAATGGATTTTTGCAGCCCCAAAAAGCCATTCTGATGACGTTGGCGCCCCCGGCCTGCAGCATATTGAAATAGCTGTCGTATGTCCATGAAGCCTTGGTTTCACTTGCTGGTTGGTCCGGTTCTTCATAGTATCCAGCCAGGTATTGATATTTACTCTTTATGTAAAGAACTATGTCCTCTGAAAAACTTGGCGGTGTGAGCGCAGCTCTCCCTCCAGTCACATGTATAATTTCTGTTTTAACAAAGTTGCCTGTTTTTGGATTATACCATTTAACTTCATAATTGCCATTAGGTAATGTGATTTCCACATTGTTCCCGCTAGTTTTGTCAAAAATGTATGTGACATATTCTTCCCCAATGTTTGCGATAGTGAAAGCCGTTCCTGGACTTTGTGTAACCAGACCATCATTCGGTTCCATCTTCCAGAATTCTATAGAATTCACGAAATCTATGAGGTTCTTGGTGTCTTGCAGTATTCCAGTAGGAGGACGAGAATTACGTCCCGTCCCATAATCTCCCGTTCCCCTCCAGTTCGACCAGTCCAAATAGTTGGAATAACCCCCTCCGGTGAACATCGCCCAGATGACATTCCTTGCGGTTTCCCTGTTTCCTGGTTGACCTTCGTTCGCCGAGTAATGTTCATCATAGGATGTGGGTTTTACATTCCCGTAGGATAACATCGTATTGTGATGGTGAATAATATCAATGGAACCACCGCCGTGGAAATTTATGACATCGTTTTTCTCTGTCTTCAAATCCAGATTATGACGGATGTTCTCACCAACTGCAATCAATTTCTCGCTCCTATCCTTTATGTAGTTGATAAAATGTCTGGTCCAGCTCGTTCCACCTCCTTCATTCGCAATCTCGTAGAAAATATTATCAAAAGATGAGGTCTCACTCAAAACTTTGTCCACGAAAGCCTCTTGGAGGACGGTCACTTCAGAATTTTCCAGGGTGTATAACTTATCACCCTTGGTTACCGAATAGGTTTGAACGTTGTTGGCAGGATTCCATGGAGATGTGTCCCAATTCGCCCTGGATCCCCAGGGGTTGAAAATAGTGATCTCAACGATGATATTTTTGGAACTGGCATAACTCAAAAAAGTTTGCAATCTATTCCAGAATTCTTCGTCAAACTCTGTCAAATCAAATTTACCTGTGCTCACCTCTTTCCATGGCCATCGAGGGTTGGTGAATTGAGCATCCCACTCGCCACGGGGGTCGCTATGAATATCAAGCCAAACTCTTAAGTAGTTTATATGATAGGCTGCCAAATCGTCTAGGTAATTTCTCCAGTTGAACCCCTTGTCGTTTTCCCAAATAAAAAGAGCGTAGGCATCATAAACACCGCTCAGATAGATAGGTTTGCCGTCCTTCAAAAACCAATTACCCATGACCTGGAGACCTCCTAATCCGCAGTTCTCGGGACAGCACTCGTCCTGTGTGGTGCCAATCTTGTTATCGTTAATATACACGTCTGATACTTCGTTCGTTTCTCCGTCGTCAAAGCAACACGTTTTAACCTTCACTGTGCACGTATAACCGCTCCCTAGTGAAGCGCTGAAAGAATAGGAGTATTCCTTGGTTGCTGCCGACCCTTCCCACATCTTCTGGTAGGGATTCCCGTTGCACTGGTAATCGCAGGTCAGCCCGCTCGAGCAGGTCCAGGTTTTCGAAATGCCGCTTGGGGAGAATGAGACCGAAGCGGATCTGGCTTGGAAGTCGTGAAAGAAAGGTATGAACAAAACCGATATCAAAACAATTGTAAGTATCCCAGTTTTGTTCAAAACCCTCATAATTAAAATAATACTTAGATTCCTTAATAAGAAATACCCTTTATTCTGGGTCTACATTCCTTTAATATCGTAGACTATAACCATATCCTGCGCGCCTTTGCACTGCTTGGACTGAACCACCACTTCCCTGAGACCGCTGCCAAAACCCACAGGAAATATGCTTATCTGGTCAGGCTTTATTTCATAGTCACCATAGTCGCCTGCAGACGATGTCACTGTCCCGTTTTCATAGGACAGGAGAACGGTGAAACCTTTTAGGGGAATCCTCCCGGTGTTCCGGACAACCAGGTTGATCTTTCCGGTGTCCTGATTAAAATATGCCCTCTCCATGAGTATTTGGGCTTTTGAACAGGTCTGGATTTCGGACCTTTTGCTTTCCGTGAATCCTATGCCCCAGGTAACCACCAGACCGGAAACTATAAGGGCAAAGGCTATCAACATTATAACAGATATTAAGGGAGACACGCCTTTCATGATATCACTTAAGCATTATCAGGGCAACGCTTATGATTATAATTATTACTACAATTGCTATAAATACTAATAACCATGTCCCCGGCAAAACAGGAGGTTTCGCCTGTCCCCCGCAATCCTGCGGGCAGTTCGCTTCTGTCTCGCTGCTCTGGCATACGCCATCTCCGCAGGCAGGCTTTTCACCGCCTTTAACGTTATCCACAATTCCGTCGCAGTCGTTGTCCTTTCCGTCGTAGACCTCAGGACTCGGACTTCCGCCATTACATACAGCTGATGAACCGTCTTCTGAACAGACATACACACCTGTGCACACACCAAGACCGCAGGTTTCGTCTATGTTCGGCCAGGTATCGTCCACAACACCGTTGCAGTCGTTGTCTATGCCGTCACAGATTTCGCTGGTTTTCGGGGACCCTCCGAAGCATGCGCACTTCGTGGCTTCCACTGAGATATCTCCTTTGATGTCGTCTATTATTCCGTTACAGTCGTCGTCTATGCCGTTGCATACCTCCAAGTTGGCCTTTGGTGCTGCGGAACCCCCGTAGCAGGCGCACTTTGCGGATTCAATCGAATTTCCACCGTCAACGTTGTCTACCACCCCATCGCAGTCATTATCCAGACCATCGCATATCTCATTCGTTTTTCCTGCTCCTCCGTAGCACGTGCATTTGGACGAGCCCGATGAAGTTCCTCCACCCACATCGTCTATTATACCGTTACAGTCGTCGTCTTTGCCGTTGCAAACCTCTATCTGAGGTCCTTTCCCTCCGATACAGTTGCTCCACTGACCGTTGATGCATGCCTGGTACCCTTTTGAGCACTCACCCTCTTCTATCCCGCATGTTCGGTTTTCTTCAGGAGAGCACGGGCAACCCTCGTCAATGACGAGGTTGCAATCATTGTCCTCGCCGTCGCATATCTCCGTGGATGCCTTGTTGTTGCTCCCTCCTATTGTGGAGCAGACAGATGTCGAGCCGTCCGATGAGCATTCGTAGGCCCCTCCTGAACATATTCCGAATCCGCACGAAGAGCCCAGTTCCGGCCAGTCCTCGTCAATCAGTCCGTTGCAGTCATTATCGACCCGGTCGCATTTCTCCGCAACTTCTCCTTTGGCATGCGTCCCGTTGTAGCAGCCGCAACTTTCAGGGAACGTTACGTCATCTATCATTCCGTTGCAGTCATCATCCGCTCCGTTGCATAACTCCGGCCTTGCAAGTGCGTTCCCTGCATAGCCTCCGGAACAGAAACACGAAGTTTCGAGGCCTTCATCTATCTTTTTGTTGCAGTTATCATCCACATTGTTGCATATCTCCTGTGAATCCTTCTTCATTGTCACGTTCGCGGAGATGGAGTAAACGTTGGTGGTGTTCAGTTTAAGGTTGATGAAGCATGCACACTGCTGCGTGTTCTCAACGTTGTCTATTATGCCGTCACAGTCGTTGTCTTTTCCGTCGCATACCTCGTTGCCTTTCGGGATGCCCTGGTAACACTGGCAGTATTCCCCCGAATCACTCCCCCATATATCATCAATAATGACATTGCAGTCGTCATCTATCGCGTTGCACGTTTCCTCCTCCCTTAGATCGCTTCCTGTGATTCCGTCATCACTCATGGTGTCGCATACCGTGGATGTCCCGCTCTTGGAACATACGTAAGTCCCTCCTGCGCATCTGCTGTTTGCAGGTCCGCATTCCGCTCCCAGATAATCATCCGGTCCCACCGCAGAACCTCCCTCCTGGTATGGATCATCCAGCACTCCGTTGCAGTTGTCATCTATATTGTTGCAGTATTCTGTGCTTTTGATTATGGAACTTACGTTGTCCGTGGTCGAATTGAAGAATGTGTATGAGCATGCGCAGCTTTCAACATCCTCATCTATCACCCCGTTGCAGTTGTCATCTATGCCGTTGCATCCGGGCCCTTCCGGCTCCATTACCTTCTGCGTGATGTTAACCATTTCATCAAAGCAGCCGCAATGGGTTGATTCTTTCGAATTCCCCCCGCCGACATCATCCACCTTTGCATTGCAGTCGTCGTCTATGCCGTTGCAGTTCTCAGGCCCGGGCTGTCCGCCATAAGAGCAGGCGCACGCCTCAGGGTTAGCCACATCATCTATTATTCCGTTGCAGTCGTCGTCTATATTGTTGCAGATTTCAGTTGTTGGCAGAACACCCGTGCATTCGGTCCAGTATCCGCCTGAGCATGTCTGCGTCCCTATCGTGCAGATGCTTGTTGAATTTATCGGAAATTCCTTCTGGCATATTCTTATCGAATCGCACAGGCTGAGAATGGTGTACATCATGCTCTCGTTTGTAAGAGTTTGCGTCACGTTTTCAAGGAACTGCGTGCATTTCGTGTATATGTCTTCTGTGCTTGTGGTTGTTGTGGTCTGGTTGAGGTTCTCCTCTGCACCCATCGTTATTCCCAGTTCGTATTCCCTGTAATCCCTTCTGACCTCATCGTCCGATAACGCCTTGGAGTATATGGCCAGTTCGTCCATGACGCCTTCAACCTGATCCCCTGTATCCCCTGACCCTATATACATATCCATTCCGAGCTCGTTCATTGCCCATGTGATGCTTTTAGAATCTGAAAGTTCGCCGTTAACATACATTTTCAGCCCGTAGAGAACATCCCATGTCACTGCTATATGATTCCATTCCGTATTCAGCGGATTTGCCGTGACTGCGTGTTCGTTTCCGTACCTGTCATGGATTTTGAAGTATGTTCCGGTGGAATCAAAGTAGAGCCTGAACTGCGGGCCGTTCGAATCCTTCACAAGGAAAAGCGTGTGCTCTGACATCACATCATCCGGTCTGACCCACAATTCTATTGAACCTCTTTCTTTGTTGATGTTCTCGGATGTCGGGTAGGTCAGCGAACCCGTCGCCGACAGCGACAACCCCTTCCCGTATTTTCCGTCCTGATAGGAAACACCGCTCGATTTCGATGGTATTATGTTGCCTTCGCATTGCGTTGAATTGTCAAAGTGGCAAAGGAGCAGGGTCTCCCTCAGTTTCGAAAGACCAAGAACTCCAGTAGCCCCGGGGCTCGAATATGTGGCCGCAGGGTCTCCGTAGTAGATGTAGTATTCTTTCTGCGTGTTCGATGGTATATCCACCTTGAACCATATGTTGTTGGAAGTGGAATAGAAGGAGTCTGTGTTGAACCAGTCTATGTGACCCAGCTTCTCCTTCTCGGTTATCCTCAGGTCCCCGCCGTCAGGCCTCAGCTTGCCCTGCGAAACAAGACTGTTCGTATCCATTGTTACCTTTACGGGATAGTTTTCAAACTCGAAGTCGTTCTGGTTGCTGACTATGAGCAGGCGCCTGTAGAATGTGTTTCCGGGGGCCTCTGCCCATGAGAGGAGCTTGGAAATCTGGGTGAGCGTTTCGTTGCACATATCCTCTATCTCATACCTGTTGTTGTAGTATATCCCGCTCTCATATCCGCATATCCTCGAAACCCCGACATCAGAAGGCGTGCACATGCAGTTCTGCTCGTCTATCGAGCCGTCGCAGTCGTTGTCCTTCAGGTCGCATAATTCATCTGTTCTGTAATCGAACGCGTTCCCCAAGTATGCCTCTTCCGGCTTTGCAGTTGTGTTGCATATCTCCTCGTCTCCATAGAAGTTGCACACGTAAGACCCGCCAAAACAGACACCGTAGCCGCACGCTTTCCCGATGTTGGGGAATCCTTCATCAACAAGTCCATCGCAGTCGTTGTCAATATAATCACATATGTCTTTTCCGCCGAGCTTTATTTTGATTGTGTCCGCCGGCGTTCTCCCCTTGCATGCGCACAAGGCGGCGGAATCATCTATTACTCCATTGCAGTCAGTGTCTATGCCATCACATGAAACATCGGTAAGGGTTTTGTAAAACATGGTTTTGTTTATATCAGTGAAGGCACACGCGCATGTTTCCGGATTCGCTACATCGTCTATTGTTCCGTCGCAATTATCGTCTGCCCCGTTACATGTCTCGGTTATTAAAGACGGGTCTCCATTGTATCCTCCAGAACAGTAACACGTATTCCCGAGCGTTTTCACCTCCATCTCCTTCATAAGACAGTCCGGTTCATAATACAGGTATTTGCAGTCGTCGTATGTGAAGGGTTCGTAGGAATGCGTTACATTGTTGTATCTTTCATTTTCCATGCATTCTTTTACCTTCTCCGTGCACGTATTCACAAAAATTTTCGAGGGCAGGGAGATGGTTTCCTCATCAAGGGAACATGTGCTTGCATTATAAAATTTCAGACACCATGTATAGGGGTTTCCTTCCTCCTCGCACTGCATGACGGCGGCGTCGCATGTGTTTATGGTTATGACCTTCTCCGAGTTATCCACCACCCCGTCGCAGTCATCGTCTATGTTGTTGCAGATTTCTTCTCCCGGGTCCGCGCCCCCGAAACATCCGCATTTGGTTATCTGTCTGGGGGTTTTCTTCCCCCCGCTGTCTATAAACTCCTTTATGATATTGTCAAACCCTCCTATGTCATCCGCTACTCCGTTGCAGTCGTCGTCTATGCCGTTGCATACCTCGTCCCCCGGGTAAACGGGCTCGTCATGCTTCGTTTTGTAGAACCACATATTATCAGAACCGCATGTTCTCGTTCCCGGTCTGCAGATGCCGACATTCTTGGTCCCCGGATACGCCTGCTCATCGTAGTATGTGCTCTCCTCGCCCGGGTTCAGGCATTCGACAACATCAAACGAGGCGTCCTTCTTTTCGGTCCTCTGGTAGCCGTTCTGGAGGTAACGCAGGGTTATCCTTGCGTTATAGCTTCCCGTATTACTGGGGGCAACAAACCCGAAATCATCGTAAAGGTTGACGGGGATGGTATAGTTTTTGTAGAGCGTGTTTTCACCCGTGGCGGTGTGGGTTGCAGAGAGTTCCCATCCGTTCTGCGAGTCTCCCTTTACCTCAAAATTGACACTCGGGTCCGAAGGTGTCACCCCAAACTCGAGGTTTCGTATTTCCCAGTTGGGACCGGACATGTCAAAAGGCGGCGGGAAATGCGAACCTGTCATATTATCCTCGTTGAGGCAGTCCAGCACGCATCCGAAATCCTTTGTGCAGTAGCAGCATCTCTGAAGGTTATCCTCATCGCAGTAGGTGTTCCTGAACTGTCTCACATAGTTGAGAGGAATTTGCGAGCCGACATTCTCCGTATACGCGCAAAGTTTCGGCCCGCTTCCCGGAAGGTAGTTTACAATGTACGTGAAGAATTCTTCATAGTTGTTTATCGTTATCTGTCCCTTGCTTCCGTCAAGCTCAACGTTCGTCTTTCTGCAGC
This sequence comes from uncultured archaeon, assembly GCA_964613955.1. Taxonomy (GTDB): domain Archaea; phylum Aenigmatarchaeota; class Aenigmatarchaeia; order QMZP01; family QMZT01; genus CS3-C152. The sequence continues at coordinate 9,610 of CAZTJN010000011.1, forward strand.
AGTACCTGTCATGAGTCTCGTCAATATACCTCCTGGAGATTGGGCATTCACTCGCCCAGTTGGCCCACTTGTTCTTGTCCATGCACTTGTAAACCCCTCCAATGGCCTCTCCGTCGGGCCTGAAACGGCCCCTTGCTGACTCATCCCCGTTAATGCTGCTTTCATCGAATATGGGAAGTTCGCCCTCCTCGCTTATCCTCTTGTTTCCCTGTTTTTCCCATGAATACGTGTACAGCTGCCTGTTGGTTATCCATCCGTACTGGTCAGTATACTGGTTGTTGTCGTACTCTGTGTTCCCGCAGGCCTGTCTCATGGTAAGTATAACGTCGGGATTGGTGGAACTAACACTGTAATTAACGCTGAACGCCCCGACATCCACTATTTCCTTCAGGCCTTCGTTTGCGGAGACCATGCTGGAACCTGTGATAGTTGTGTTTTTTCCCGGAGGTTCGCTGTTGATGACAGAATTTTCCCCGAATTCTACGCGCAGGTTAGCCGCAGGGTTTGAAACATCCTCTATCCTTATGCCAATGGGGTTTCCTCCTGCCGAAGGATCGTTTTTACTGCAAGAACCTCCCGGGTTGTTGAAAAGGTAGACCCTCAGCCTGTACCACGTATCTTTCTCGAAATGCACGTTCGACCACAGGCATCCGGAAGAATCCGAGTCACTCAGCATGCATGAATCCAGACAAATTATGCTGCTGTTGATTACCCAGTTGTTCCCCTGGGCTTTGTCAAGATAAACCCTTGCCCCGTTGTCAGGATATACCCTGAAGCTTGCCGTTTTTGTGAGGCTCGGGTAAATATAGGTTTCGAAGAGGAAGCTGTGGCTGAGCTTGCAGTATAATATTCCTCCTGAATCTGTCAAAGATGCCCCCGGCTGGTCCGGAACATCCTTGCTGTTCACATCTTCGAAATAAAGTATGCCCTGGTCATTTATATGGGCGGTTGATTCCGCATCCCATGCCAGCCGCTGTATCCCTACAGTGTCCCCTGTTGCGAAACGTATCACCCTGTTGTGCACGGCGAACCCGTTCGCGAAGAATGTATGCGTTCCCTCGACCATGATGTCGTAAACCTCCGCTTCCTTCCGGACCAGCTCTTTTTGAATTATCTCCTCGGGAGCGAGCTTTCCGTTGTCAATGACGTAGACTTTGTCTCCTTCTATGAGTTCGCGAACGCTTCTGAACTTCCCGTTTCCTGTGTAAAACTCCTGGTTTTCCGTTGTTTCGATTTCCCTGTTTTTTGTCCCGAGGATGTAATAATGGTCAGCCGGGTGGGAAACGAAGCCGGAAACCTTTTTCTTAACGACTTTCCCATTCTCAAAGGAAAGGATTTCATCTCCGGGCTTCACATTCTCGATGTTTTTCACCCCGTCCGGAAGGAGGATTCTCGTTCCCGAGGCGAATGACCTTCTATAGGCACACCCACCTCCCTCTTTGCATCCATCTTCACAGCAAACCCATCTGCCCGAAATCCTACCTTCGCAGCAATCATATCCGTAGCTACAGCACGTATTCTCGCATGCGTAAGTTCCGCTGGGGCATGTTCGTTCTGCGCATACGTTTCCTGTGCAGTTGCCTGAACAGCAGTCGCTGTCTGTTCCGCAGCTCTCGCCAACCCCTGCGCATTCCCCGCCGTCACCACCTCCTCCGCAGGATGTTTTACTGGAATCGCACAAAAATCCCTTGGCAGGGGCATCGTCGTTGAAATCCCGCACTCCCGAACAGTACTTGTCCTTGAGGGCATTCCCTGTTCCTGTTGAATCAGTTATGTCCCTCCCCTTTATTTTCCAGCTGTCATCGCCCTTCGTCGGAGGTATCCTTACCTGATTTATAGTATAAACAAAGTTTTCACCTTGGTAGGTGACATTGTTGCCTGTGAGCGTTATGTCGTAACCGAAGAAATTGGGTTTGTACACGTACTGCCCGTTGTAAACAACCCCGTATCTTTCGAGAAGAGGTTTCAGAGGGATTGTCTTTTCATCATATAAATTACCGCTCTGATCGGTTATAGTCGCTGTCAGCGTGGTCTCGTCCGGACCAAGGGGGAGGGGGATGTCGAACGTTATGTTAAAATTAGCTGTGAGTGGTTTCTCCCGGAGGAACTCGCCGAGGTTGTTCCCGGGCGGGAAATTTATGGATATGTAACTTTCAGCGAAAGTTGCATAGAGAAACAGGAAAACCATTAGTGATAAAAAAGCAAGACCAAACCCCTTATAACTGACCCTGAACATAATTAATTAATATTTAGAGTTAACAAGTTTAAATTAGTTTTTCGGGGTTTAAGCCCGAGGGCGGTCCTTTTACTTCATGACCTCCCGAAGTCTCTCAGCTATCGCGCTTTTGGGTAATGCTCCCGTTATCCTGTCGGCCAGTTTCCCTTCTCTGAATATCAGCATGGTGGGTATGGACATTATCCCGAACTCTGTCGCTGTCTTTCGTTCCCTGTCGACATCTATTTTTGCAAATGCCACGTCCTCCATCTCTTCCGAAAGCTCCTTTATAACTGGGCCAATCATATGGCAGGGACCACACCAGTCTGCAGAGAAATCAACAAAAGCAAATTTGTGTTTTTCCACGAAATCCCTAAATTCCGAGTCCTTTAA
>CAZTJN010000011.1:12317-30150 GCA_964613955.1 uncultured archaeon
CAACAAAAGCAAATTTGTGTTTTTCCACGAAATCCCTAAATTCCGAGTCCTTTAAGTCCGTGACCTTTCCCATAACATCACATTTGATTAAGCATATTGGCATTCGAAAACTTAAAAAGCTTTGGTTTAAAGGGCTCCTCCCGTCAAATCGAAAACTTCATTCTTCACAGCCATCCCCTGTATTTAATTGCGTCAACAACCCTCTTCACTGCGAATACGTAAGCGGCCGTCCTCATATCAACCTTGTATTTCTCCATTGCTTTGACAACATTTGAAAAGGCTTTGGTCATAATCCTGTCGAGCTTCTCATTAACCTCTTTTTCCGGCCAGTAATAATTCATTCTGTTCTGCACCCATTCGAAGTACGAGACCGTAACGCCTCCTGCATTTGCAAGTATGTCAGGAACCACATATATGCCTTTTCTGTGCAGTATTTTGTCGGCTCCCGGCGTTGTCGGGCCGTTCGCCCCCTCAACCACGATTTTCGCCTTTATCTTTTCAGCGTTTTCCTTTGTTATCACATTCTCAAGGGCACACGGAGCGAGAATGTCGCATTTCGTTTCAAGGAGCTGCTCATTCGTTATTTTTTTTGTCCCATTCAGCCCGACAACGGTTCCCGTTTTCTTCTTGTGCGCAAGGACTTCATGGGGGTTCAGACCGTTTGGGTTATATATACCTCCCTTGGAATCAGAAACCGCGATTACCTTTATACCCATCTCGAAGTACCTGTTTGCAACGACGTGTCCCAGATTTCCGTAACCCTGTATTACAGCGGTAAGTTTCATCGGATCAAGTTTGAGGTACTTGAGCATTTCCCTGGTCACAAAAGCCAAACCATTTCCGGTTGCTTCGTCCCTTCCCTCGGAGCCGAAGGTTTCAACGGGCTTTCCTGTTATGACCCCCGGAACGTTGTATCCCTTTATCTTCGAAAATTCATCCATCATCCATGCCATAATCTGCGGATTAGTGTACACATCCGGCGCTGGGACATCCTTGTCCGGACCTATGAAATTCACAAGAGCCTGTATGTAACCCCTTGAAAGCCTTTCCTTTTCGCTCTCTGACATCTCCTTTGGGTTACAGATTACTCCTCCCTTTGCCCCCCCATAGGGTATCCCGACAACTGAACATTTCCACGTCATCCAGGAGGCCAGTGCTTTCACTTCGTTGAGATTCACGTTTGGATGGAAACGAACCCCTCCCTTGTAAGGGCCGCGGGCGTTGTTGTGATGCACGCGATAACCTCTGAACACGCGGATTTTCCCGTTGTCCATCCTTACGGGGATGGATATCTCGAAATATTCTTTCGGTTCCTTGAGAATCTCGTAAATATCATCTCCCATTTTGAGGACATCAATCGCCTTTTTCAGTTGTTTCTGGGCATTCTCGAAAGGATCAATTGCCTTTTTCTTGACCAGAGATTTATTTTTCGCAACCATAACATCACCCCATAATCCGATAATTAAATTATGTTATTAATTGCTGTGCGGGTTTTTATTGTTTTTAAGATTTTTAAGTTTAAGAAATTTACTGCCAACCTAAGATTATGGGAAGGGTAACGAGAAAGGCAAAAATATATTACATTGCAAGAGAAGGAGACAAGGTTGTAGACGGGATTTACATTTCCTGTGCGAATGGCTGCGAAAAAGGAGAGTTGTGCGGGCAGGATGTTGTTAATTTAATACTTACAGGTCGCGGCTACAGGATACGGACCGAAAAGAACGAAGTCTTTTACGAGCTGGAACGCTACACCCGGGGAGAGAGGCACATGAAGGGTTACATAGAATCGCTCTGCACCAGCAATCCTGTTAAATGCCCCATGGGTTTCCGAGAACTCAGACCACTGAAAAAGATTAAGGAGAGCAACAAATTTCTCTCGGCAGACGAGAAGCACAGGGTTTACGAGGTTTTGTTCGAGATATGCTGATTACTTCTTGATGTAATTGTACGCGGTTTCGGAAGCTATCGCCCCTTCTGCGCATGCGGTTACTATCTGCTCCATGCCGTTGGAACCATTGGTTATGTCCCCCGCCGCGAACACGCCTTCGACGCTAGTTGACATGTCCTTTCGTACATTTATATTCCCCTTTTCGTCAAGGGCCACTCCAAGTTTTTTTGCAATTCCTGTCTCGGGTATCCTGCCTATCTCCACGAACAGTCCGTCCACCTTCAGGTGGAGGCCCTTTCCATTTTGCTCAAAAACAACCGTTTCCAGTTTATCGCTCCCCAGAATCTCCTTGGGCGCTGCCCTGAAAATCATCTCTATCTTTTTGTTGTTCTCTGCCTTTTTGACAACGCTGGGCATCGCCCGCATATTTTCCTTTGCTTTTCTGTAGACCAAATATACCTTCTTGGCATGTTCTGTCAGAAGCAGGGCGGCCCTGACAGCCGAATTCCCGCCGCCAACAACAGCAACAGTCTTGTCTTTGTAGAAAGCGGCATCACATGTTGCGCAGTAAGCGACTCCTTTGCCTCTGAATGTTTCTTCCCCTGGTATTTCCAGTTTTCGCTTCTTCGAGCCCATCGCAAGTATTACGGCTTTGCCTCCATAAGTCTTCCCGTCCGCTGTTTTAACAACAAAACCCTCCCTCTTCCTTTCTATTTCGTCGGCATCTGCAAAGGGGACGAGCCCTGCCCCAAGGGCTTCGGCCTGCTCTTTGAATTTCGTCATGAGCTCAATTCCGCTGATGGGAGCAAAGCCCGGATAGTTGTCTATTTCGTATGCTTCATTGGCTAGCCCTCCGGGCTCCTTGCCTATGATGAGCGCTCGCAAACCGAATCTCGTCGCATATATGCCTGCAGTGTACCCTGCAGGACCTGCCCCGATTATTATCACATCGTAGGTTTCCATTTTCTCACCAGCATTCTTTCTAAAATATAAAATTTCAAACGATACTTATAAAATTTCAAACGATTATTAATAAAACTGTGGACCGGGATGTTTATGTTCGAGCCAACTGTTGAAATAATCTCTCACACGCCCAACATCGAGGAGCTCTGCGCCGCTGCCGTAAAACAAACATATAAAAAGGAGGGACCATCCGAGCTTCTGAAAAGCGTGAAAGAGAAGGACAAGGAACACCTGCTCGGGAACATAATGAAGGCCAAACACCTCTCCGTGATAGAGCACGGCTGTTTCACGATATTCTTCACGGACGTTTCCGTATTCTTCGAACAGTTCCTGATCGAGCACAGGCTTGCCTCATATACGGTAAAATCAAGGCGCTACGTGGATTACAGCAGCTCCGGATTCATCATCCCCAACTACCTTGAGGACAAGCCGCCCCTTCGTAAAAAATATGTGGACACAGTCAAAAAACTTTTCGGGATATACAAGTTTCTCGTTGACAAAGGGGTTCCTGTGGAGGACGCGAGGTTCGTTCTTCCGTACTCCTTCAAGACAAGCATCATGTGCACAATGAATGCCAGGGAGCTCTATCTCTTCCTCGAACACTGTCTTTCGAACAGGTACCCTGAGATAAGGAAAGTCGGGAAGGTTCTGCTTTCCAAGCTTAAGAAGATCGCGCCCCAAATTTACGGCGGTCTGGAGCTCAAAACGCCCGAGAGGGAGGAGGCAATCGCAAGCTTCGAGAGGGACGTCATAAAACCTAAGAGAAAAGTCGAGCTGCTTTATTACACGGAAAACCCTGATGAGAAAGTCGTTGCTGCGAATCTTATAAAGGACACGCAGGCGAGTCTTGAAGAACTGAATGAAAGGATAGGGGAGATAAAAGAAAGGGTGATGGAAAACATTCTGAAAAGCAGGCGACCAAGGGAACTGGAACAGGTGAATTTCACGTTCCGGATAAACGGCGTTTCTTTGTCGATTCTCACGCACATAACAAGGCACAGGATTCACTCTCTTATTGTTCCGGACTTCGCAACAGCGGGCAAAAGCGAGGACTACATCGTGCCTGAAAGCGTCCGAAAAACAACCATAATTGAAAGGGCGTACAGGGACGCCTTTGAGCTTTCAAAACAACTTCATGAGTTTCTTCTGAAGGAAAATGTTCCCAGAGAAAACCTGGTCTACAACTATCTGAGCGGGAATTTGATAGACATAGAAACGACCATGAACGCGCGAGAGCTTTATCACTTCCTCAGGCTGAGAACTTGTTTGCGGGCGCAGTGGGAGGTCCGGAAGATTGCGGAAGAGATGCTGAAACTCGTTTTAAAAGTCGCTCCCCTGACTTTCCAGAAGGCAGGGCCTTCCTGCTATTTCCTCGGGAGATGCCCTGAAGGGAAGCTCACATGCGGGAAGTTCGAGGAAGTCGTTTCGAAATACAGGGAATTCCACCAGAGTTTCTGAGTTCCGCAGAAACCACGCGAATAATACTTATAAAATTTAACACTCGTCAATAAATCATGTACCGCAGCAACAGCGACAACAAACCCGGAAACAAATCAGAGGAATTTGGAAGGGTAACGCTCAGAAACTATCCGAACGTACAGCTGATTTTCTACAGAAGCGAGCAGCCCAAACTTCCTGATTTCGGGGAATTCGGTCTTGGGAATCTGAAGGAAATCCGCAGGATAAGGGAAGAGTTCAAAAAGTTTGAAAGAACTCTCATGGTTGTGGAGGCGGACGGGAGGGTCGATAATGCATTCGGCGAAATATGTGTCCATTTCATAAAAGACGCGCCTCAAGAGCAACTCTACGAAAGCTATGAGAGCCAAATGGAGTTCGTGGCGCGGGATTTCGAAAAGAGGTTCGCCCTGGTTCTTGAAAAGATACGTAAAAATGCGCCCAAAAAGACGAAAATCCTCCTGCATTGAATTTTTAACTTTTTATAAAATTTGCTTTTAATTATCTACTGCGGTGTCCCCATGAATCCCAGTTTCAAACCAATAACGAAAAAGGAACTTTCCCTTTTCGAGAATGTGTGGAAAAAGTTCGACAAGGAGATAGGGATCGATTTTAAAGACGATAAATACAAATTCGGGATTTTTCTCGGCAGGAAAATTGTTGGCTATGTCTACTTCAGAATCATGGGCGGAAGGTTTTACATAGACGAATTCATCATAAAGGAGGAGTTCAGGAGGAAGGGAATCGGTTCGAAAACGTTCGAGTGGCTGGAGGATTTCGCGAAGAAGAGGGGTTGCCATAAAATGCTTTTAAAAACTACCGAGAAACATCTAATACTGAATCTTGCCAAGCGATTAGGCTACAAAGAAGAAGCGATACTAAGGGACGATGCATTTCATCTGGACTGGGTATATTTGTCAAAGGGAATCTGAATGTGGAAAGACGATTTGAAAACGAAAGACCCTGAGGTCTTCCGGGCGGAGCAAAACGAAACCAGAAGAATCAACGAAGGTCTTGAGCTCATACCTTCCGAAAACTTCCCGAGCCGGGCGGTTCTCCGGGCAATGAATTCTGTTTTTAACAACAAGTATTCAGAAGGCTATCCGGGGAAGAGGTATTACGGAGGGAATGAATTCGTGGACTTTGTTGAAAATCTCGCGATAGAGCGGGCGAAAAAACTGTTCGGTTGCGAACATGCAAACGTCCAGCCATACTCAGGCTCGCCCGCGAACCAGGCCGTTTTCTTCGCCCTGCTGAATGTCGGGGACAAATTCATGGGGCTTGACCTTGCATGCGGCGGTCATTTAACGCACGGAAGCCCTGTTAACTTCTCCGGGAGGCAGTACAAATGCATTCCGTACTTCCTCGACAGGGAGACACACCTGCTCGACATGGACAGCGTCCGAAAGACCGCTCTGAAGGAGAAGCCAAAAATGATAATCTCAAGCCTGACCGCTTATCCAAGAAGACTCCCGTTCAGGGAATTCCAAGAAATCTGCGAAGAGGTCGGAGCGTATCATTTCGCCGATATCGCCCACATTGCCGGTCTCTGCGCAGCGGGCATTCACGAGAATCCTGTCCCGTTTGCGGATGTTGTAACAACAACGACCCACAAAACCCTTCGCGGCCCCAGGGGAGCAATGATAATGTGCAGGATTGAGGACAGACTCCATGAAAAATACCATCCGGATTCCAAAAAGAATCTTGCCCAGCTCATAGACTCTGCTGTTTTCCCCGGGCTGCAGGGAGGGCCTCACGAGCATGTTATCGCTGCGAAGGCGGTCGCTTTTAAAGAAGCCCTGGAGCCGGAATTCAGGGATTATGCGAGGCAGATTGTTAAAAATGCGAAAGTGCTGGCGGATTCTCTGATGGATGGAGGCTTCAACCTGGTAACAGGCGGGACGGACAACCACCTTATCCTTGTGGACATGAGAAACAAGAATCTCACAGGAAGAAAGGCGGAATCAACGCTCGAAAAAGCCGGCATAACCGTTAACAAAAACATGATTCCGTTTGACCCGCGAAAGCCGTTTGACCCGAGCGGTATCCGTCTGGGAACGCCTGCAGTCACGACACGGGGCATGAGAGAAAGCGAGATGAAAACGATCGGAGAACTGATTTGCAAGGCGATAGAAAACGCAGAGAAAGAAGATGTATTAAGAAAGGTAAGGGAAGATGTTCTTGAACTTTGCAGAGATTTTCCCGTATACTGAGTTAAAACGTGAAACAAATTTTTTCATGGGAGGCGTATACAATTCCCCAAGTCTGAGTTCGTAAGGAAAGTCTTCGTTTGATGTACCTTCAAAACAGGCGCGTCTCCAAGCTTCACCTTCTTTATACCTGAATTCAATACGCATGCCTTCAGGGGGCTTTTCGGGTGTTTCCCATGGGATTGCCTTTGTTTTAAGGTCCTTTGCATCGTGGAGACCGTTCAGCAGGATGCAGATGACATCTTCTCTGCTGAAACAGTTTTCATCATAAAGAATTTCACCTGTGCTTTTTTTCCTGTACTTGGTATTGAGAAGTTTAATCATGTCAGTTAATTTGGTCATGATATTTAATTAAATGAAAGTCTTTTAAGGATATTGAGGACATACCGGCCGGAATAAAGAATCAGCTCTGGTTCAGCTGACTGACAATGTATACGTATTCCACTTCTTCCCTTGTGTTGTTCCTTACGTTGTGTGCTGTCCCGTTGCCTATGAAATACGCATCCCTTTCCCTGAGCAGTATTGGTTTGCCCTCTTTCAGAAGCGTGGCCTCGCCTCTCAGAACGACTATAACCTCCTCCCTCTCCTCCGTGATATGCTCCCCGATTTCCTCGCCGGGGCGAAGAAGAACCCTTCCTCCTTTGAACACACCATTGTTGGAATCGATGAGCGGAGTAATTCTCATAAAAATGATTTATGACACTTAACATATTTAAAATTTAATACAGCAGCAGATCAACCTTCGACATATCACGTAAAACTAGCGAAAGCTTTTATAAACCAATGCCTGCAAATGAAAACTAATGACTTACAAGGCATTCACCTGGAGGGCGATGCTTGTAGGAATGGTTCTTTCTGTAATCGTGTGCATGTATTCGGCATACGCGGGCCTGAAAGTCGGTGGCGTATACTGGCCGATCATAACTGCGACCATCATGAGCTTCGCTTTGCTGAGGGTTTTCGGAGGGACGAACAAGAATGAAGTGAATGTTGCGGCGACCGCGGCTTCCACAGGCGGATTGCTCGCTGCAGGGATAATATTCACGGTCCCTGCGATATGGCTTCTGGGACTTAATATTTCGATATTGGATGTAACTTTCATAGCGATAGTCGGGGGCCTGCTCGGAGTTCTCTTCACAATCCCCCTGCGAACGGAGATGATTGAGCGACTGAAACTTCCCTACCCTGACGGCACGGCAACAGCGAAGGTTCTGGAGGCAGGGGATGAGGGAGGAAAGAAGGCAAAAATTATCTTCGGGATGTTCGGTCTAGCCGGTCTGTTCACAATCGTCCGCGATTACTTCCGGATGTTCCCCTCATTTTTCAACCTGACTTCACTGAAAGCGGCAGGCTCGAAATACTTTTCATTTGGTTCGGGCATAACGCTCGTTTCCTTCTCAGGCGGATTCCTGATAGGCCTGAAATTCACGGCTGTCTGGTTTGCAGGAGCGGTGGTTTCGTATCTGGCAGTCGTTCCGGCACTCGTAAGTTACGGGTTGTTTGCTGACAAGTTCGCAGCAATTATGACGGTAACGAAGCCCTTCGGTATCGGTGTTATCATAGGGGCGAGCGTGGTTTACTTCCTTGTGAAGGGCCTCCCCGCGCTAAAGCCCATGCTAAGGAACATTGGTGGAGGGAAGACAAAATTATGGTTCCTTGTCCTTATAATTTTCGTTGCGCTGCTGAGCATTGCTCTCCGCCTGAACGTTTTCATTGCGATAATCTCGATATTCGGGGCATTCCTTGTGAGCTATATTGCCGCGAGAATAACCGGCGAGATCAACATAGACCCGATGGAAGTCTTCGCAATGGCGATACTTATCATTGTTCTTCTTTTCGTTCAACTCGACCCGGTTGTGGCGGTTACTTTGGCGGCGATCCTGTGCATATCCGCAGGAATGGCAGGAGATTTCATGCAGGATTTGAAGGCGGGCTATCTGGTGAAAACAAAACCAAGAGACCAGATAAAATCCCAGATAATAAGCGTTTTCTCCTCAGGTATTGTGATAGGGATCATACTCCTAGCCCTGGACCAGATGTATAAAATAGGGTCAGTCGACCTCCCCGCCCCGCAGGCTGTCGCACTGTCGGCGATTGTTTCTGCGGGAGGCATTTCCCAGTATCTTGTTTTGGGGGCATTTCTCGGAGCTATCCTAACGCTCGTTTCGATTTACTTCAAACAGGGGATCGTTCCCATCGCCTTCGGTATTGGACTTTATGCTCCCATCGAATTGTCGTTCCCTCTGTTTGTCGGGGGGATTCTTCGCCACATTGCAAACAAGAAAGGGCTGACAGAAAAAGGCCAGCTAATTGCCGCTGGATTCATCGGGGGAGAAGGTTTCATAGGGGTTCTTCTTGCTCTACTGGGCCTGGCAGGCATAATCTAGAATTTGAGGTTTTTATTCATTCTCATTACGGGCAGGTACGTCTCAGTTTCGGGGTGATTTCTTATGGTTTCTTTCACATAGCCGTTCTCGCTGTAAAAATCCATCAGGCTGTCAACCAGAAAACTGTATGTGTGAACATCCTTGATCCCCCTGACTTCTGCCTGTTCTTCGAGATAGCTCAGAAGCATTTTTGCGGCATGCTCTCCTTCCAGCGGTATCCAGATATTTGTTATCCTGTTTCCTTTCAGTCTCCCTGAAGCCATCGGTTCCCCGTATTCGACTGCGATGCTCGCATGAGGGGAAAAAATTTCCTTTGATAGAATCCGCTTTATGATTTCGTTCTGACCCCTGTGGTCCTCTGCCTTGCAAATCTTCCCGGTATATTTTTCTAAAATATCCTCGACGGCATCTCTGTGACGTTTTGTGTATGGCTGGATTACAAGGCTGTGCCGGTCATATTCTTCAAATTCTAAATTTTTCAAGTCCATGTGTTTCACTTAAGACATTATTTATCAGATAGTTATAAAAATCTATGTTTTTACACATTTAAAAGCCCAAATTAAATTTTTAAAGATGTTGGAAGAATCCCCCGAAGGCGCAACCCCTCCTGTTCCGCCCTCGCCGATAATCTACCCGGAAATTCCGGGGAAATCTGAAGCATCTGCATGCCTGTGGTTCCTTGAAGAAAAAAATTTCTGCAACAAAGTGAAAAGGAGCGTTGGATGCAGAGGGGACCTGAGCAAGTGTCCGTTCTGCAAGTAGAAGTTTGCTCGTGAAGAACCCTAAACCTTTTCATATAATCACTTTTATATTCGTAACTCAAAATTATTTACATGATAATAGGGATCGATATCGGAGGTTCGACCACGCAGGGCGTCCTCGTCAAAAACGGCAGGATAACAGGATTCACGTCCATCCAGGCAAGTGACGAGCTCGCGTCAGCAGCGGGATGCCTGGGAAAGATACTGACCTCCCATAAGATCGGGATAGACCAGGTTAAATTCGTTGCTGCAACAGGCGGCGGCTCGAGGAAAAGGCTGAGCAAGAAAATACTCGGAATCCCTGTGAAAAAGGTGGACGAGATAAAGGCGATCGGCCTTGGCGGCCTCAACCTCACCAAGAAAAGCAAATGCTTTGTCGTGAGCATAGGGACAGGGACCGCGATGGTCGCCGTTAAGAATTCCGGAAAGGCAATAAAGCATGCAGGAGGAACGGGTATTGGAGGAGGAACACTGAAAGGACTGTTCAGACTCATTCTTAACAAAAACGACATAAACAATCTCGAAATTTTGGCGAAAAAAGGGGATCTTAAAAAAGTTGACCTTACTGTAAAAGACATCGTAGGGAAAGGGATAGGCAAGCTTCCCCCCAGCGCGACGGCAGCGAATTTCGCGAAGCTCTCGGATGATACAGAAAAGCATGATATAGCGTTGGGACTGCTCAACATGGTCGGGGAAGTGATAGGAACGCTCTCGACTTTTGCAGCGAAGAATTACGGTCTGGAGAAGGATATAATCTTCGTGGGAAAGGTTACGAAAAACCGAACCCTGATGAAAAAGATACAAGAGGTCGTCAGGACATTCGGCGGGCGCGCGACGGTCCCGAACCATGCAGAGTATGCAACGGCGATAGGCGCAGCGAAGGCGTTAATGTAAAAAGGATGGACGCTTTTTACATTCTATTCACTTTTTATCCTTTCTCCTGATAATTAGAGAACCCATCTCCCGGTATTGAATGATAAAAATAAATAACAGAAAAACAAAACATAGGCACATGAAATCAGGGAGGAAATACTTACCGGAATTCGTGGAAATAAAAACAAAGAGGCAGGCTGTTAAAGAGATGGAAAAGATAGGGGCTTCCGGGATTAATATAATGCTCCCGAAATCAATATTCAAGGTTGTCAAGCTCCATTCCGTAAGAAACGCGATCGCGAACATTATCAAGCAGGAAATGCTTTCCATAGGAGGGGAGGCCGCTGTAAACAAAGGGACGGTTAACTGCTCGGTTCCTGAAACAGACATTTTGCTTATGGGGACACTGAAGCATTACGATCTCCTGATAAAAAAGCTGAGGAGACAGGTCTCTGAATCAAAAGAAATCGCAAAGGAACTGGAAAGGATTTTTAGGGGATTGCCATGATATTGACGCAGGAGCAAAAGGTTCAGGTCCTTCTCGGGGTTTTCATCGCAGCGATTATCGGGGCGAATCTGTTAGGCACGAAAATTACGAACCTCTGGATTTTTGTCGCTTCTGTCGGGATATTCATGTATCCTGTCACATTCCTTGTCACGGACATTGTGGAGGATGTCTTCGGGAAGGAGAAGGTTAAGGGGTTCGTTATTGCAGGGCTGATTTCCCTTGTTCTCGTCATGCTGTTCACTGTTTTGTCGATTCTGCTCCCGCCGGCAGAACGCTACCCGTTTAACGAACAGTTCTTAACGGTGTTCAACCCATCAATACGCATAATGATAGCAAGTTTGATTGCTTTCCTGCTGGCGCAATATCATGATATATGGGCGTTCAACTTCTGGAAAAGGAAGACCAAAGGACGTTTCCTGTGGCTGAGGAACAACTTGTCAACGATCGTTTCCCAGTTCATTGATACAACGCTTTTCATGTTCATCGCCTTTTACATGGCAACCCCGAAGTACACGGTTGATTTCATATTCGCCCTCATTATCCCTTATTACCTGCTCAAGATCATTGTCGCTTTGTGCGATACGCCTTTCGTCTACCTTGGAGTGTGGTGGCTCAGAGGCGGGAAACCGAAGAAAGGTTAAAAATTGTTTTTTAGGTGTGTTTTTTAAGGATGCTGAACGAATAATTAGGAATCGGACTGATTCCCTATGACAGAAGACTACAGCAAGAATGGGGAAAGGGCAATAAAGCCTGATTACAAAAAAACCGAAGAAATGGACGATGAACCTCACATGGTGGGTAATGTTGCCGAAGAAATGAGAGACTACAAAGCAATCGAAATCTCTGATTCTCCTGAAAACATCAAGGAACCCGAAATAAAGAGAGAAGGACAAAAACGCTGCTGGTGCGGGAGCGGGAAGAAGTTCGAGGACTGCCACGGAAAACACCTTCGCGCAGACAAGAACCCAAAAGCCATAACCAAAGAGTACGAAATCGAGCTCAACGTGAGGGATATTGATGAATATGAAAAACCGGACAGCGAAAAGGAGTACGAGGAAAATGATGAAGGAGAAGGAAAGGAAGATGATTTTCTCGGCGTGGAAGAGACGGGAGAGGAAAGAGAGAAAGAAAGTGCAAATGAAGAATACAAGGAAAAAGAGGAATTATAGCATTTCCTTAACATTTCCTATGAGGTATACGGAACCTGTGACAAGAATAAGGTCGTCCCTTTCTGAAAGGTATTTCGCCTCTTGAAGGGCATCCCTGATGTTGCTCCTGATTATAAAGTGATTTTTCATTTCTTTCCCCACTATTTCGGGCGAAAGGGCACGATACATTCTTGGCTTGGTTATAATCGTTCGGAAGGCAAGGGGTTTCAGGTATTTTATCATTCTCCTGTAGTCTTTATCCGCCAGCATGCCCATAACCAGTATGAGCCTTTTGTATTTGAGTTTTGATACGAAAGATTTCAGGGCCTTCACGCCCGCCGGGTTGTGTGCGCAGTCCAGAACGAAGAGCGGCCTCTGTCCGACAATCTCCACCCTTCCGGGCCAGCGGGCTTCCTCAAGGCCTTTCTTTATTTTTTTGTCAGGTATATCGAAGCCAAAAGTCCTCGTCTGTTCAAGCGTTTCGAGGGCAGTGTTGACATTCTCCAGCTGGAAATCACCCAGGAGCGGGAGATATATCTCCATGCCTTTGTAAAGTATCCTCTGTTTCTCGAGGTCCCATTTGGTCCTTTTTACCTTGTCCTGCACTTTCACGAGTCTGGAATTTCTCTCTCTGGAAACCTGCGTAATGACATCCAGGGCCTTCCCTTTCGCATTTGTGACGACAACTGAATTCCTTTTTATTATCCCCGCCTTCTCGAAGGCTATGAGCTTTATATCTTCTCCGAGGACTTCCGTGTGTTCCTTTGAGATGTTGGTTATAACTGAAACGAGCGGTTTGACAACATTGGTTGCGTCCAGCCTTCCCCCGAGACCTACTTCGAGAACAAGAACGTCGACTTTCTGCTCGCTGAAATACTTGAAGGCCATGGCAGTTATGAATTCAAAATAAGTGAGGTCGATTCCCTTCGCTTTCACCAGTTTGTACAAACGGATGACGTCCTTCTTCGGAATCATTTTCCCGTTTATCTGTATCCTCTCCCTGAAATCCACGAGATGCGGACTTGTATACATACCGACTTTGTATCCCGCCTCGCGGAGGACAGAAGCGAGCATTGTGCATACCGACCCCTTGCCGTTCGTCCCGGCCACGTGGATGACTTTCAAACCCCTTTGCGGGTTTCCGAGCTCTTTCAGGATTTTTTTTATCTGCTCAAGACCCATCCTGCTGCCGAACCTGTAGAGTGAGAAGAGGCGTTTAAGAACGCGTTCGTATTCATTGGACATGGTAAAAATTTAAAAAGCGAAGTTAAAAATAGTTACTTCTTACTTTTCTTTCCGCGGGGTGTGCTCTTGGGTTCTAGCATGACCCTCTTCGGATACGGAATCTCGATTCCGTGCTTGTCGAAAGCGATCTTTATTTTTTTCATGAGTTTCACTTTCTTGTCGAGGTATCCCCTGTTCTTTATCCAGCCCCTGACTTCAAGGTTGACAGAGAAATCACCGAAGCCGGTAACAACAACAGAAGGCTTGGGGTCTTCAAGGAAATCAGGGTCCTTTTTTATTATGTCGAGTATAATCCTTTCCGCCTTTTCGAGGTCCGCTTCGTATGCGATCCCTATGGGAACGGAGACCCTTCGCGTTCTCTCCCTCGAGTAATTTATAACCATGGAGTCCGCAGTTTTCGAATTGGGTATGGTTATGATTTTGTTGTCAAACCCCCGTATGACCGTGTTTCTAAGGCGTATGTCCACGACCTTACCAACCTTGCCGTCTATCTCGACAGTGTCCCCTATCTGGAACATCTTGTCAGAATAAAGAAAGATTCCTGAAATGAGGTTGGAGAGCGTGTCTTTTGCTGCGAAACCTACTGCTATGCCCGCTATGCCCGCTCCTGCCAGCGCCGTGGTTATCGTCCCTTCGAGACCGAGGATTTCGAGTATAACAAGAACAGCGGCAATCCATATGCCGTACCTTATTGCCCTTTCGATGAGCTTGTGCGTGTGCTCGGACCATTCGACGCTGTCCACCATCTCATCAAATTTCCTGACGAGCGGGGAAAACAGTTTTATAGCGATCTTCGCGGCTATGAGCGTCACGATTACCCATATGACCTTGACAACCCATTCATTCCGGAGAAGCTGATTAACGAGCTCGAAATCAATCATAATAATCTTATTCAGGTCCGGGTTTAAATATGTTTATTTCTCAATATCTCTCGAAAAAATCGATAGGCATCGAACCACAGATAGACTTAAAAAACTTATTATTATAATTTAAATGTAAATGTACAAGAAGCCAGGTGTTCGGAGCGGCGCCTGGTTGACGGAAAGGGAAGGGACCTATGGGCCTTTAAAAGGAATCGGCAATTACGGTTTGGTGCCAGTAGGTTACAAATACGAAAATGAGGAATGGGAAAAAACCAAAAAACAATTTGAGCGGGATTTCCAGAAAATCCGGAAATCTGCAAAGACTGCTTCTGAATCAGCGAAAGACGCTATAAAAAAGGCGTATGACTGGACAGGAATATGGGGAGTAAGCGCTCTCGGGTCAGCCGGGGGTCTTGCTTACGTATGCATCCAGCACACTGGCGATGAATACGGTTGGCTCAAAGGCGTGCTTGGAGGCGCCCTGGCAGGTTCAATAGCAAAATTAAGTACATACGTGGAAAGGAAACGAGAAGCATACAGGAGAGAGTTGATAGAAAGGAAGAAAATGAAGATACAAAGGGAGATAAGGGATCTGCTGAAGGAGGTTGTAAGAACCCCTGTCAACGGGGATCTGAACAAGAAAATTGGTTATAAAGGGAGACTGGAGATCCTGTTAAAAACATTGGATGAGAGGGAGGAAATGGCAGCGGAACAAATGGAAAACATGAAAAACAAGGAGATGGAACTGGTCAGAACAGGTATGGAAGAACTTTATAGAATTCAATAAGGGCTAGGATGTCAGTGAGAAACGTCGAGTAGGTGCCGGGAAGAGGAAGGGAATTTCAATAGTCTGAACTACAAAATTTTGAATAGGCCGGAAAGGTAAACACCTAAAACACTTCTCTTATTTCACTGCAAAACCCGTATATCTCGTAAATCCTGTGGTATTTCTTGAACTTCCCGTCGAAAACGATTTCCATCCCATCGGTCACATTGGCCCTCCCATATTTTACTGAACAGAATATTCGAATTTCCTCTTTCCCGTCCGAAATTATGAACTGCTGATAGCGAAAGCCTTTTTTTGATATGTGATCAGGCAGGACCTTCGTTACCATCCCTTTAACAAAAACATCCTCCCCCAAAAGAACCTTGTCAAAAACCTCGGAAACCGAAAACGGGCGGAACTCGCTTGAAACTACCCTCCCGGTTGTGCTCGAAAGAAAGAGTGCTGCGATATCCAGAATCAGAATGGTGACAACGACTAGAATCAGCTGCTTCCGGTTGCTCATTCTAATTTTTTCACCGGCTGGAATAAGAAGTTATGTTTAAACGGTTCAAAACTCCGTTACTTAATTTTATAAATTAACTATTGAATAGTTATGATATGATCGGAGAAAATCACACCAAAGACGTCATTGTGAACAAACCTTATGCCGTGATTGAAATATATGGATCCAATTTTTTTAAATTGTGTTTAGGGGAATATCTACTGAAAAAATACAAAGACTATCCGGAAGAGAACATTCTGACCACAGACCTTGTGGCGGACGTCAAGAATTTTGAAGATGAATATTTTAAAGAAAAATTGCACAAAAAAGGCAGAATCATGGTGGAAGAAAGGGATAATGATGGCTGTAAAAATATAACTATTAAAGAAATCGTGTACAGGGAATTTAACTGAATACCGATTGGCGTTCGCCTTATCAGATCTCGAGCTCCCTTCCTTCCAGAATTTCGACCTTCGTTTCTCCCTTGCTCTCGGCCTCGACCTTGTTTTTGAATTCGTTCGCGTCTGCGTTCAAACCCTCGAGGAAGTTGTAGTGCATGGGAATCGCGAATTTTGGTTTCATCGCCAGAATCGCCTGCTTTGCCTGCTCTATGTCCATGGTGTACGTCCCCCCGATCGGAACGAGAACCGCAGTCAGTCCCTGCAGAGATTTCATCTCAGGAACGAAATCCGTATCTCCTGTATGGTATACGCTTTTGCCTTCTGATTCTATGATAAAGCCGACTCCCGCGCCCTTCGGATGGAAAGGCTTCGAGAGGTTGTAGGCCTCCACCGCACGTATGCGTATGTTATCTATTTCGAAAGTGTCCCCTGCTCTCACGGTCCTGATGCTTCCTGTAAGCTTCTGCGCCGCTTTCTCCGTCGCAACTATCTGGGTTTTTTCTGTCCTTATTTCCTCCGCCTTTGAGGGATCGCAGTGGTCGTAGTGGTCGTGTGTTATCAGGATTATGTCTGCCAATGGAGAACCCTTCGGAAGGACGTAAGGGTCGATGTATATTGTTTTTCCCGAGGTCTCTATCCTGAAAGTTGCGTGCCCCAACCACGTGATTTTCATGACATCACCTTTGAGTTTTGATTTGAGACAATAAAAATTTATAAGATTTTTTGCGAGAATTTAAAGTAATGGGCAAATCAATTTTCACAGAAAAGATTCCGGCCTACTTTGAGGACGGGGAAGAAGGCTTTGAAAGGATAAGGTACGGACAGGATTTGCTGGTAAGGTATTTCCCGGACAGGTTGCAAATCCTTGGATTTGACACAGGCGAGGTGCCAAAAGGAAAGGGCATGGACAACTGGAACGTTTTTGTTCGGAAAGTCCCGGAAGTTTTGAAAAAGGGGGTTTTGGACGATATTCGGGGGAGAACCGGCTACAAGGGAAGGATAACGTTCCTGCAGGACGACTCAAGGGCATTCTCCAGAGAACTTCAAATATAAATCTATAAATCTTCTTTTTAATCGATTATTATGGGTTACAAATACAACAAGGCCTGCTTCGGGGGGACGTTCGATATCCCCATACACAGAGGTCACGAGGTTCTGATAAAGAAGGCGTTTGCTGTCTCTGAATTCTGCCTGATAGGTCTCACAACGGACAGGTACGCCCGCTCGCTGGACAAACTCAACTCCACTGTGATAAAGCCGTATTCAAAGAGAAAGAAGAACTTGGTCAAATACCTGGAATCAGGTGGGTATTCAGGCAGGTACGAGATTTCGGAACTGGATGATTTCTGCGACCACCGGCTCATGGAAGAGGAAACGGATATAGAAGCGATAATAGTAAGCACGGAAAGGCGATGGGTGGCAGAGGAAATAAACAAGGAGAGGGCAGGTAATGGTTACAGACCTTTCGATATAGTTGAAGTAAAGATGGTTCTGGCAGAGGACGGCGCAAAGATATCTTCCAGCAGGATAAGGAGAGGGGAGATAAACAAGAACGGGAAAACTCTCAAGCCTCATGCACTTTCAAACTTGTAATCCACGGCGGTGCTGCAGCCGGGACATTTTATTTGCCCTTCTTTTCGTTCGTTTATTTTTGCCCTGTAAACAATCCCGCAGTTGCTGCACTTAACCCTGACTTTATAGTTTTCTGTTAGAGGATAAAAACATGTGCGTTTCCAGGATATTTCCGCGTGCCCGTCACCAAAAACAGGTTTCATCTTTACTGTTTGAGACAAAGTTTTTTATTTTTTAATCATTTACTCAGTTTTTTAATTCTTTCCTCTCCTTTCAGATATTTTATGTATT
>CAZTJN010000011.1:30250-33234 GCA_964613955.1 uncultured archaeon
AATCATTTACTCAGTTTTTTAATTCTTTCCTCTCCTTTCAGATATTTTATGTATTTTGCAACAGCCTTCGGGACCAAGCCTTTCCACTCTTTGTTTTCAAAAATCCTTCTTCGTATTTCCGTCCCCGAGTATTTTTCCTTGTCATAAAGCTGATGTTTCCTTACGGGAACGCCCTCGCTCTCGAAACACCTTTGAGTCCACGGGTTCATGGTATACACAATATCGAAATCCGTCAGTTTTCTTATGGCCTTCACCCATTGCCTGTCGTTGTGGAAGTCCCCGACCGAATATACTTCGTAGTTTTTCACGCCAGCTTCTTTGAGGGCGTTTTCTATCATTTTTTTTCTCTCTTCAGCCGAGAAGGGGTTTTCATGCGTGCGCTTTTCCTGCGCACTTCCTATAACAATCGCTACGCTCCTGTTCTTCTTCAGTATGTCCTTTATGGCTTTCAAATGCCCGAGGTGGAAAGGCTGGAATCTGCCAACAAAAAGGGCCTTCCCCCCTCGTTTGTCTGTCTGGAGGGGTTCTGTGATCATTTTGTAAACCTTGGACGCGATTTCCCTGCCTTTCTCCTCATCCACATCAAACACCATAACTCTGCCGTCGGGGTAGATGCTTACGTGCGCGCCGTCAATCTCCGTAACCAGAACAACACTGCTCTTTATATGCAGTTTATCGAATTTATCTGAAACTTTTTCCAGATCAAGTCTCATCTCTCCTTTCGGCTTCGCCTCCAGCCCGATATCAAATCCTTCGTCATCCCTGTGAAATTTGAACACGTAATTCATAACATTCGCCTTTTCTGACAATTATATTTTCAAGGGGGTGTTAATATTTATTATCCTCGTTTTCTGGTCTCCGATTCTCTTATCATCCTGTAAATTTTTGTTGCGATTTCCTGGCCTTTCTCCTCGTCACAACCGTGAAGCAGTATCCTTCCGGAGGGGTAAATTATTGTTCTGATGTTGTCAACCTCAGCAACGAGCATCACCTTTGTCTTAAGTTTAACATTTTCGAACCTCTTGGCCAGTTCAGGCAGGTTCAGGTTTGTATTGCTTTTGGGTATGATCTCGAAACCGCCTGATTTGCACAACCTGAATGTGTAATAAGCTATATTATCACCTTATCCGTGTTTTTAACCGCAGATTTTATCAGTTTATCAAGATTTTTTGCCTTTTTTTCTTCCGCAAGGACACGGTCCAGTCTGGCCTTTGTCGAAGGCTTTTTCGGGGAAAGCGCGCAGCACCCCGCACCTATCGAAATATTGTATGTGCCTATTTTTTTCGCAATGCGAATCGTTTCTTCCTTGTCCATGCCTATCAGAGGCCTGAATATTGGCATCTTCAGAACACCGTTCTCCACGTAAAGATTATCCAAAGTCTGGGAAGCTACCTGCGCGAGATTTTCCCCTGTCACGAGAGCCTTGGAGCGCGTATCTCCGGCAAGCATCTGGGCTGCCCTGTACATGGAACGCCTGCAGAGAACGCACGTCATCCTTCTTTCACAGTTTTCGACAATGATTTTCTGTATTTCGCTGAACGGGACCACATACAAGTTCAGGCTGCAAGGTGAATATTCCCGCAGCATTTTAACTGTTCCCATCACCTTTTCGAGCTCCATGTTGCCCGTGAAAATCTCCGGGTGGAAATAAACAAAATCTACCAAACACCCTCTCTTCATCATCATCCAGGAGGAAACGGCCGAATCTATACCCCCTGAAATCAGCGACAAAACCCTTCCGCTCACCCCGAAGGGCATTCCGCCCAACCCCCTGATTTTCTCCGAGTAAATGTATGCCTTGGTTTTCTTTACCTCAGCAAATATCGTGAAATCGGGATTCGAAAGATTAACCTTTCCTTTTATTTTGGACCCGATTTTTTCCTCGATATCCTTGCTTGTGCAACCGAAGGATTTGTCGCTCCTGCTCGCCCTGATGGCGAAGCTCTCGCCCGGTTTTATGGCTTTTGCCGCTTCCAGAGCAGCCTTCTCTATCGATTCCATATTCGCCTCAGTTTCCCTCGCCCTGGCGAACCACGAGATTCCGAAAACCTTTTTAAGAACATCCTGGGCTTTCCTGCTTCCTGTTTCCAGGGTTTCCAGAACAAGCATGTCCCGTGTTTTTTCCAGAGAGAAATTCTTTATTCCGTTATCCCTGAGCATTCTCCTTATGTTATCTGACAGCTGTTTTATGAATCGCATGCGGACTGGTTCGGATTTCAGCCAGAGCTCTCCGTATTTTATGATTATTTTTTCCCGCATACTTCACAATTTCTTTTTGCCCTGATATTTAAAAACTCGAATTTCGGCTTTTTAAGGCGTATTCTCAAAAGTTTCTTGTAATTGGGTTCGGAGATTTTCGTCAGGAGCTTTATCACTTCCATTACCTCCCATGAGGCGATCATCCCTGCTATCGGGGAAAGCACGCCCTCTACGCTGCACAGGGGGATTGCCCCGGGCCTTGGTTTTCTCGGGTACAGGCAGGCAAAACAGGGTCTCCCTTCGGGGGAGAAAGTCGAAGACACGCCTTCATCTCTGAGAATGCTTCCGTAAACCCATGGCTTTTCGTTTTTGAAACAAAACCTGTTTATCAGGTATCGAGCCTCCATATTGTCCGAACAATCCACCACAACATCAAACCCCGAAAGCAGTTTTTCAGCATTTGCCGGATTGAGGTTGTCCTCTATTCCCTCCACCCTGCCCTCCGGGTTTATGCTCTTCAGCCTCTTCTCGGCCAGGAAGGCTTTCGATTTCCCTATGTCCTCCCCGTTGAAAAGCGAAACCCTGTGGAGATTCGATTCTTCCACAACATCGTGGTCTATCACCCTCACGAACCCAACGCCGGAACGAACGAGCATGGAGGTAACGAAGGACCCGAGACCTCCGCAGCCTACAACCACCACTTTGCTTCTCAACAGCATATCCTGTTTCTTCATACCAAGATAGGGAATCTGCCTCGAGAAGATATCATAAGTTTCGGGGTTCAT
>CAZTJN010000012.1:0-24372 GCA_964613955.1 uncultured archaeon
AAACACGCAAAGGAAAAGATTGAGAAGGCGGGCGGGAAAGCGATAGCCGAGTGAAATTCCGGCAATTGAAACGAAAACTTATTTTAACAAGGCTTATAAATATTATTATTCAAAGTTTTTCAAGGGTTTTCTATGGGTCTGGAGGATTCGTATATCGGTTTGCTGAAAAAGTTGCCGGGCGTATCCGAACCAATCAAACGCCTGACGTTTAACGACAAGCTTAAATGGACAGGTATCGTTCTTTTCATATACTTCGTGATGTCGCAGGTAACTGTTTATGGAATCGCTCCTGCAGGTTACGAGTACCTTAAATATCTTGAAATCCTCCTTGGTTCAACCTTCGGATCGATTATAACGCTTGGTATAGGACCCATTGTTACCGCTTCAATAATCCTTCAGCTTATGGTGGGTTCGAAGATTATTCCTTGGGATCTTTCGAGTGAGAAGGGAAGGACGCTGTTCCAGGGAACTCAAAAACTGCTTGCAATACTCTTCTGCCTGATAGAGGGGTGGGCCTATGTTTCCTTCGGAGCGATACCTGCCCTTAACGCGGGATTCATTCCTGTCGTCGTGATGCAACTCGCCCTTGGGGGGTGGCTTATAATATTCATGGACGAGCTGATCTCGAAGTGGGGGTTCGGTTCGGGTGTTGGGCTGTTCATTGTGGCAGGCGTTGCAAAGAGGATAGTGGTCGGGGCACTCAACCCTCTCACCGAGGCCGGGACATTACCAACGCCCGGAAGTCCTCCTGTTGGTCAGATACCAAACGCGTTCCTCGCTCTTTCAGCAGGACAGCCATTGCAGGCACTGTTTTCAATGATGCCGATATTTGCAACAATCATCGTATTCTTTCTTGTTGTGTATTCCCAGGCCATACGAGTTGAGGTTCCTCTCGCGTTCTCCACCGTAAGGGGTTTCGGGAGGCGGTGGCCCTTGAAGTTCCTCTACACATCCAACATTCCCGTGATTCTCATAGCTGCCCTGCTGGCCAACGTTCAGGTTTTTGCCAGGGTGCTTTCCCAGCATGGAGGGAACCAGTGGCTTGGGGCTTTCGATGCCCAGGGAAATGCAACAGGCGGGCTGATTTATTTCCTGCTGGTCCCCAGAAGCGAGGCAATAATGGGTGTTATGATTTCCATAGGGCTCTTCGCCCTTCTGGGGGCGCTGCTCATTTATTTCACGAGGAAGGCAGGCGACATTAAATTCGTACTGGGTTTCGGAGCCCTCGGAGGAATTGTCTGGTACGTGAGCATGTCATCCCTTGGCCTTACGTCTTTAACAGTTATAACCCCCATAGAGATAGCGAGATTGATTACGTATTCATTCTTCCTGATAGTCGGTTCGGTCATATTTTCCATTTTCTGGGTTAACACTGCAGGGATGGACGCGAAATCCGTCGCTTCCCAGATAGAATCAACAGGTATGCAGATACCTGGTTACAGAAGGGATATACGAATAATAGAGAAGGTTCTGAACCGCTACATACCAGCGCTTGCTGTCCTTGGCGGGGCGGCTGTCGGTTTCCTCGCGGCTTTTGCGGATTTCACGGGTGCGCTGGGAACAGGAACAGGCATATTGCTGGCTGTTATGATCGTTTACCAGCTGTACGAGGAGATTGCGATGCAGCACATGGAAGATATGCATCCTGCGGTCAGGAGATTTTTCAGCAAGTAAAGACAACGAAACTATGAAAGGCACTTACGTTCTGCTGGTCAAGCTCGAAAAGAATTCCAGGATAAAAATAGGCAAACTGGGTTTTATGAATTTCCAAAAGGGGTTCTATGCATACGTCGGTTCGGGGATGAATTCCTTGGAGAAAAGGATAGAGAGGCACCTCCTTCGAAAGAAGAAGGAACACTGGCACATAGACTACCTCCTTGGCAAGGCGAGAGTGTACAGGGCTGTTTATGCCGAATCCGGGAAAAGGAAAGAATGCGAAATAGCAGGGAAGCTGGCAGGGAAATTCAAGGGCGTCAGGAGATTTGGAAGTTCTGACTGCGCATGCGAAAGCCACCTCTTTTTTTCTGCAAAAAATTTCGAAAGAGATGTTTTGAAGACCTTCAGAGAGGCCGGTTTAAGCCCGAGAACATGGGATTAAAATTCTTCCTCGAATTCTTCGGGAGAAGCCGCCCCAGTTGCCTTTTTCCTGTATATAAGGAAATAGTAGGCAGCCCCTGCAACGGCAAGAACCACGATTATAATGATGGGTATGGTCATGTCAATTCCCCCTCCACCTGTGGCTCCGAGGTCCTGGACAGTCGTTATTTTTGTCCTTGCTTTTTCAATATTGCTCTGCGCTTCCTTGTAGTTACCCACATCATAGGCATCCTGGGCGTTGCTGAGTAAATTGCTTATCTCGGTGTAAACACCTGAATCCTCTGGAAGGTTCAGGAGATCCAGTTCCCCTTGTAGAAGGGTGATATCATCTGACATGCTTTCAAAACAGTTAAGGCTCACCAGCATGTATGCTTCATTTCCGCCGCTTTTTATCGTTATCATCCCCTTGTACGTGCCGCTGTTGTAGGGGGTGATCTCGATATCAACAGATTTGCTTCCTCCTGCTGGTATTGAGAGATCTGAAAGGTCGATGTTAAGGTCCCCGGTTGCCTTCAGATTGCTCAGGCTGTTCTCGCTGTAGATGTCATCAACATCGTAGGTGAACTGCGTTAGCGTCGAACCGCCGTTGTTGCTCAGGTCAACAGATTCTGTAATCTTTTCGCCTGCTACACAGTCCAGCGACAATATTTTTGGTGTTACCACGAGCGCTGTGCCGGATGTCCCATTCTGGCATTCCGGACACGGCGGGCATTCCCCACCTACCTTCTCCACGCTTATGCTCACGGGAATTTCAAGATTCACACCCAGGTCTGTCCCGATATTTATTTTCCCTGCCAGATTTACCTGAACGCTTGGTACGCTTATGGCCAGCGTGGTTGTTTCGCTCCCGCCAAGGGTTTCGCTCCCCAATGTTACCTGACTTTCTCCTATATCACCAGTGACAGTCATGGTTAAGTTGGCTGTGGTGTTTCCCAGGTTCTTGAGCGTGATGGTTTTGTTGAAATCATCAGATTTGTTAATCCTTTCGCTCACCATGTTTGGGGTAATCTCTATCAGATCGGCGACAGAGAATTCCAGGGATTCAGGGAGGGGCTTCGAGGTGGTAAGGTTGTATTTTCCCTCAGGCCAGAACGAAGGTATTAGGAACTCGTAGGAAAAGTTGCTGGCCAAAACAGCGATGTCAAATTCCTTCGCCTTCGTCCCATTGGGGAAATAGATTTTCCCTGTTACTTCCTCTGCATTCGTGGTCCCTGTTATCTTTGCCTTCTCACCTTTCCAGTAACTCTCTTTGGATGTCTGGATCGTGAGGTAATCCCCGGATGGTATGATAATTCTCACAAGGTCCGTCCCGTAGGTGTCGTTTTTCTTTGCATAGAATGCGAAATAGTAAACCCCCGGGTTCAGTGTTTTGTTTCCTATGTACGCTCCGTAAGGGGTACGTGTGAGGACACCCTGCGTAAAGAATTTGAAATCTTCATGGTATATCTTGTAGGTGAAAGAATCGTACAGAGGCGTATAAAACACCATGTTTATTGTATTCCCTTCCCTTGTGATTTCCTTGTTTTCCAGTGTGATGTCCGAGATGTTCATAACCTCTGTCTGATTCTCCACGCCGTCCTTGGTGACAACATAGACGTAAAGTTCTGTCATCCCCGCCTTTCTGAAAGGTGACGGACCACATGTCGCGTTTTCGTCCTCATTTGAAAAGTAGCATACACCCTTTCCGTCGATTATGGGGAATGAGCCTACACCCTCGCTTCCCGTATCGTAAACGGACCACGTTACACGAATGGGTTTCTCTGTGGTCTTCGGGTCAACGATCACAACAAAAGAGGCATCCTTTGAGATTATATCCGGCCCCTCCGGCCTGAATTCTATGCTCGGTTTGACTGCAACAGCCCCCTGGGAAAAAAGCGTTAGCATCAAAATGAACAGCACTAACCCCGCAACCCTCTTCATAATTATAATTTATCCCCGGGTTAAATAAATATGTTCTGCGCTTGTCTCTGAAGAACTTCCTTTCTGTCTGCACATGTTCATGTTCTGTATTTTTTGAATTTGTTTAGAATTTTCTCTCTTCTCAGGTTTGCGATTCTAGGAAGGTCGAGATTCTTGGTTTCGTCATCAAGGGGTATCTCAACAACATATCCCGTCTTTCTTTCCCCTACCAGAAGATAGAATTGTATGCTCCCACCGTTTTCCCTTACAAAACCTCTCCTTAGCAAGTAGTTATCCAGCCTCTCTATTTTTCCAAAGGGGTGTATTTCTGTCAACGAATCACCCTGTCCAAATCTCGTTCAAATCAAAATTATTGCACAGAAAAATTTATAAACTAAAACTCTTATAGACCAAAAACAAATAAGTTATATGCATGAATACGTGCTTCCTTTTGGCCCGCAGCATCCCGCCCTTCTTGAGCCGCTTCACATAAAACTTAAGGTGGAAGGCGAAACTATTGTTGGTTCTGACATAAGCCTCGGCTACAACCACAAGGGCATTGAAAAATCCTTTGAAAACCGCTGGTGGGCCAAGGGCATGTACCTTTCCGAAAGGGTGTGCGGCATATGCGGGCACTTCCACACATCCACGTTCGCCCAGGGAATCGAGAATATGCTTGGCCTCGAGGTCCCCGAGCGGGCGAATTACATAAGGGTTTTGATAGGCGAGCTCGAACGAATACATTCGCATATGCTTGCCTTGGGGGTGGTTGCCTATGAGATGGGTCTGGACACCCTTTTTCATTACATATTCAGAGACAGGGAACTGGTCATGGACCTGCAGGAACTTCTCACAGGAAACAGGGTTCATTTCTGCATGAACGTCATCGGGGGGGTGAGAAAGGACATAAACATGGAGAACACCCGCAGGGTTGAGGAGAATCTCGAGAAAATCGAGGAGAGATGTCACCACTACATAAAACTGTTCAAAAACGACGCGACTGTTAAGAGGAGGACTCAGCATGTGGGGTTCCTTTCAAAACAGAAAGCAAAGGAACTAACCCCGGTCGGCCCGAACATCCGGGCGTCGGGCATGGATTACGACGTGAGGGAAACAGGTTACTTTGCATACAAGTACATGAATTTCAAGCCCATCACCGGCGAGGGAGGAGACGTTCTTGAAAGGTGTGTTGTGAGGTTTAAGGAATGTATAGATTCCGTGCGCATGGTCAGAAAATGCCTGCTTGAAATGCCGAAAGGGAAGGTCAAGGTTAACGTCCCGCCCGTGGTAAAGATAAAGGAAGGCCTTGAAACAGTTTCCAGGACCGAGGCCCCGAGAGGCGAACTGATATACTATCTGAAATCCGCCGGAGACAAACCCTACAGGGTGAAGATACGGACGCCGACCTATCAGACATTCCATATACTGGGTCACATACTTAATGGCTACGAAATACCTGACGTTCCTGTCATCATAGCCTCCATAGACCCGTGCATATCCTGTGCGGATAGAATGACCGTTGTGGATGCGGGTACGAACAATGAAAGGATAGTGACCATGAAAGAGGCAAGGGAGAGGAGGAAATGATAGAAATTCTGTTCCAGATGCTGGTCTTCCCCGGACTGGCTGCAGCCTTTGCGATAGGATTTCTTTACCAGGGGATTGAAAGAAAGGTTTCGGCGCATGCACACCACAGGATAGGCCCTCCTGTCTGGCAGCCATTCATGGACTGGGTCAAGCTCATGTCAAAGGAGAACATCAAGCCAAAGCATGGAATAGGTTTTCTCATGACACTGTGTCCGATAATTTCATTCGCGTCCCTCCTTACCGTTATCCTTTTCATACCCATAGGCAATTTCGTGTTGTTCTCATTCACGGGAAGCCTCTTTGTGGTTATATACTTCCTTGTTATGTATTCCGTTTTCTATGCGTTTGCCGGCTTTGCATCAGGCAATCCCTTCGGCTACGTGGGCGGCATACGTGAAATAATGCAGATCGTATCCTATGAATTTCCTTTTATTGTTTCGCTTTTGACCATAGGGTTCTTAACGAATTTCCGGGTCGTTCCCTTCCTTTCCTTGGAATTCCCATTTGCTTTGTTCGCCTTTCTTGCAGGTGTTCTGGGGAAGCTATGCCTTCCCCCCTTCCACATACCGGAGGCAGAGCAGGAAATCGTGGCAGGGCATCTTACAGAATACAGCGGTCCCAGGCTCGCCATGTTTGGGCTCGCGAAGGCGATAGGTTTCTGGGTTCTCGTGTCTCTGGGAGCGGTGTACTTCCTTGGGGCGAGCAGCCTGATTTCGTTTTTTGCCCATTCCCTGCTTATCCTCGCGGTTCTCATAATCATACGCACGCTTTTCGCCAGACTTCGCATATCCCAGGCTTTCAGGCTGTACTGGTTCGTGATAGGACCGCTGGCTGTGATTGATCTGGTAAGGGTTATTGTTGGATTCTACTGAGGTGATGGATACGAGACTTTTGTCAGAGGTGGTGAGGAGGGTTTTTTCCAAGCCCACCACCCGCAGGTATCCAAAGGAAAGGCGAATTGTCCCTAAGGATTTCAGGGGCAGGGTCAGCTGGAACAAAGACACGTGCATATTCTGCATGCTTTGCGCTGTTAACTGTCCTACAAACGCGATAAGAATAAACAGGGAAAAAAAGACATGGAGTATCGACATAGGCAAATGCATACACTGCGGGCGGTGTCATGACGTCTGCCCTACAAAACCAAAATCTGTTTACAACACGGACAAGTTTGAATTATCGGATTATGACAAGGGAGGATTTAAGCTGGAATTCAAAAAGTAGTTTCACTCCGTCTTTCCCTTCCCGGCCTCGGTCACTTTATCGATAATGTCTGATATCTTCTTCAGGGGATTTTTCGTTACGAGAAGCTCTATCTCTTCCTCAAGTTCCCCCTGCAGCAACCTTCCCCTGTAAAGCTTTTCTATGACCTTCGCAATTTTGTTTCCCGCCTTCTTCACATCCGTACTGATGGGCATGCCGAATTCCGTGTTCTTTCTCTGGATACCTATCACTATAATCTGCGGGACAAGCGACAAAGAATCTTCTATCAGATTCATGAATAACGTCAGAGGCGCAGTGTGTGTTCCCCCTACATTGCCGGCTATTTCGTTCTCCCCTATCAGTCTTATGTCTCCTGGTCTCCCGCCAAAATCGGCGGCGTCTACCATTATTATAAGGTGCGGCGCGAACTCTCTTATTTCAGAGATATGATTCTCCGGGACAGCCGTCTTGATAAAGTGCACGTCCCCCTTCCGGCCGATACTCTTTTTCAGTATATCTACAACATACCACCCTATCCCGTCGTCCCCTTTAAGATCGTTACCTACCCCGAGAACAACGAGTCTCATCTCCTCTTCCTTCTTCGTCCTTTCCCTCAATTCATCCAGCTTCTTGAATATGTACGCTACCGAGGTTTTGTCCTCGGGAGAAGCTTTTGGACCTCTCTTTTTCGAACCCTTTTTGTCTGGTTTTTTCTTGTCTCCCCTTTTCCCTAAATGCAGAAACATAGTTAATATTTGTCATGTCTGAAAATAAAACTATCTTTAATCAATGTTCGAAAACTATGTTTCAGTTATTTTAATGGGTTTGCACATAATTTAAAATAGTATTTTGGTGTGGGGTATGCTCGAATCGCTGCTGAGATTCAGGGAAGTCGAGAAGAGCCCTTACCTGACTTTCATATGGGCCCTTATGATAACGACCATTGGGATTCTTTTCTCCACCCAGCTCTCCTACCGCATACAGCTTGCGCAGGGAGGGGTTGCGAACCTCAGCGGAGTTTTCTCTGTCATCTTCACGATTGTTCCCTCTGTTTATTTTCTCACGCTGGTTATAAAGAAAGAGGAAGAAAAGGAGGAGGAGGAGTTGCGCAGACATTATCAGCATAATTTCTGGGAGAAACACGGGAATGATATAATGATGTTTTTGTTCTATTTCTTCGGCGTTACCTTCGCCTTCGCCATCTGGGCCTTCATTCTGCCGACGGACTTCTTCCAGGTTCAGCTGGCCAAGATACACGAGGTACGCTCGGTGGTGACGGGCGCTGCCATATCAAAGGGGAGCTTCTCTGGTTTCATGATGATTCTTACAAACAACGCTCAGGTTATGATGTTCGCGTTCATATTCTCTATCCTGTTCGGAGCAGGAGCGGTCTTCATCATAGTATGGAACGCCTCTGTCCTCGGGGTTTACATAGGGGAACTTTCAAAATCCATTGTGGAGATACCCGTCGTTTCCCTCTCGTTCCTCCCGCATGGCATACCAGAGGTCTTGGCCTATCTCTGCGCCGGGCTGGCAGGAGGTTTGATATCGGCAGCTGTTTTGCGGTGCAGATCAACAAAAATTTTAGAACTCATAATATGGGACAGCATCAAAATCCTGATCCTTGGCATAGTTTTTGTGGTTCTGGCTGCGGGCATAGAAGTTTATGTCTGATATCGTCAATCGCCGAATAAAAACATTTATATGGGGAACGCAGGCATATATCTAAATAGGTGCATAGCATGGCATTCGAAATGGTATGGTTTGCCCTTGCAACACTGTTAGCCCCAGTATTTGCAGAGTACGCAAAAATCCGAACTAAAGTAGAGAGACCATTCAACTTCATAGCGGGCGCAGGTATTTTCTTCCTGCTTGCGATGGGCTTCCAAGTGAGCTTGTTCACTGATATGGTAGGTGCCGCATCCGTTTACGGTGTCTACCTGTTCGAGTTCCTTGGGTGGCTCTTCCTATTAATCGGTGTGTTGTGGGCAGCCCTTGGATTGATGAAGTAAGCACAAACCTATACACATAGAGAAACCGAACTTTCCTTTCTTCTTTTTCTTTTTATTATCTCACTCGCTCTTCTCTTCTATAGAGCACGGCGTGGGCATCTTGGACGCCGCAATCTTTAAGGCCTTCTTGCCCGCGTCCAGGTTGTCGACTCTTATCTCTATTAACCTCTGGTTTGGTTTTACCCGCGCGGCAGAACTTATGGGTCTTCCGAAGGATTTTCGCATGCCTGTCTGGAAACGGTCAGCCCCGGCTCCTGTTGCCAGAGGGTTCTCCCTCAGGACATGGTGAGGATAAACAAGTATTTTCACGAAATAATTCCCTTCTCCCACCTGTTTTGCCAGGGACTTCGTTACGGAAACCCTTGATGCCTCCAGTGCATTGTGCCTTATCTGGACAGCCCGCTTTGCGAGAAGGTAGAGTCTTTTTGAAAATTTCCTTTTCGAGTTGCCTGTCTCGAACCTGTGGATTTTCAGGGCAGGCACACCCTTCACGTAACTTCTTTTCGGCTTTTTGAACGAAACCCTGGTGTAAGGTTTCTCCAGCTTCCTGTAACATTTCGCTGCTCTCAGAGCCATAGCCATCGCCTAGAAAGGCGCAGGTGAACCTACGTCATACACTGTTATTCCTATATATTGGGATAACGTTTTTAAATATGTGATTTTTTGGTTTTCTCTTCAAATCCGTGCTTTTAAAATTTACCTCCTCTATTTTTTTGGAGGCGATTGTTTTTGCACAAAAGTACGGTTAGAGCTGAGAATGCCCGGGGAGCTTATTACGGGTGCCTGGAAATACTGAAAGAGGGCTTTAGCGATATTATTGAAAATTTGAAATCCTATGCCAAAAAACACCCGGAAATTAACCTCTCCCTTGAGGGTGATGAGCCTATCATCAGATTTAGCAAAAAACAAATGATAAAAAGATGCGAGGAAAGTGTTGGAGATATGATGTCAAAAATTTTAACAGGACTGGAAAGTTTAAACGATATGGAAGACGGCTTTTGCAGGGATAAG
Source organism: uncultured archaeon (assembly GCA_964613955.1). Classification (GTDB taxonomy): domain Archaea; phylum Aenigmatarchaeota; class Aenigmatarchaeia; order QMZP01; family QMZT01; genus CS3-C152. The sequence goes on from CAZTJN010000012.1 coordinate 9,807, forward strand.
GTAATTTCTGATATAGAATGGTATTCCGGCAAGATTATTGAAACATTCGAAAGAACCCGTAGATACGTTTTTGGAGATAATATTTTTTGATTTATTCCGGCTTTATGTCCTTCCAGTTCTTTAGCGCCCTCTCGTACCTTTCGAGATTCCCCGTATCAAACCACTGTCCGCTGAACGGGAAACCAAACAATCTCCCTTGCCCGGCAAGCTTGGGGAAGATTTCCTTTTCCAGCGAACAAAATCCCTTTGGTATCATATCTATTATTTCCTTTTCCAAGATGTAGAAACCGGCATTTATTAAGTTGGATGGCGCCTTGTCCTTTTTAGGTTTTTCCACAAATTCCATTATGCGGTTTCCGTCCAGTCTGGCAACACCATACGCGCTTGGCTCATCCACAGTTGTCAGTGCTATCGTTGCAAGGGCGTTGCTTTTCTTGTGGGTTTCGTACATGTCCATTATGTTAAGGTTCTTCAGTTCGTCCCCGTTTGACACTATGAACGTTTTCGGAAGCTTCTTTTTTGCAAGCTTTATTGCCCCTCCTGTGCCCATTGGCCTGTTCTCTGCAACGTGATCTATGTTCAGGCCCAGCCTTGACCAGTTGTCCACCTCCTTCAATATCTTCTCCTTCATGTGACCCACGGAAAGTATGATATCCGTGATCCCGTATTTTTTCAGAAGGTCAAATATATGCTCAATTATGGGCTTGCCGTGAACAGGAACCAGGGGTTTTGGAATTTCATAGGTTATCGGCCTCAAACGTGTTCCCTTCCCGCCGCAAAGGATCAATGCTGTCCTCAGGTCTTTGAAGTTCAGGTACTTGGAAAGGACAAGTTCTATGGCATGTGAGCGATTCCGGACGCTCAAACCATCCACTATCCTGTCTATCTTTTTCAGAATTTCCCTGTCTATGGTGAGTGTTATCCTTTCCTTCATATTGCGTATTACCTCATCACACTTTATATGTTAAATTATTGCCAATACTTTAAAAACATTAAAAACTGCCCGATACGGATAAATTCAGGATAACACAAGATAATTTTTTATTCCAGCTTCCGGAATATAGAATCATGGTTCATCTGATTTGCTCTGAATGCGGCAGGGATTACCCTATAGATGAGAAGTCGTACAACTGCATATGCGGGGGGGCTTTCGGGCTGGCAGAGAAAAACGTATCCTTCCCGCTGGAAAAAATCAAGAACAGAAAGCCTACCATATGGAGGTACAGGGAGGCCATACCCCTGGAATCAGACAAACACATAATAACGTTTGACGAAGGATTCACCCCGATGATTCCACTGAAATTCAAGGATTTTAACATTCTCGCAAAACTTGATTTCCTCTTCCCAACGGGTTCTTTCAAGGATCGCGGCTCATCCGTAATGGTGAGCAAACTCAAGGAAATGGGCATCAAAAAAATAATGGACGACTCCTCCGGGAATGCAGGCGCTTCCATATCGGCTTACGCCGCAAGAGCCGGGATGGCCTGCGAGATATTCTGTCCTGACTACGCTTCAGGCGGCAAGATAACACAAATTCAATACTACGGCGCAAAACTTAACAGGATATCCGGAACAAGGGAAGATACGGAGAAGGCAATACTCAAGAAAACCGGCGAAATTTTCTATGCTTCGCACAACTGGAACCCCTTCTTCCTTGAAGGCACGAAAACCCTCGCTTTCGAAATAGCCGAGCAGCTTGGCTGGAACTCGCCCGACAACGTGATATGCCCCTGCGGCAACGGTGGTATTTATCTGGGTCTTTACATAGGATTCAGCGAGCTTGTTGAGCAGGGAATCGTCAACAAACTCCCGAAACTTCTTGGTGTGCAGTCCTCTGCGTGTCCGCCTTTGTACAATTCATACAAAGAAAAGACAGACTTCGTGAGGCCCTTCACCCAGACCAAGAAAACAATAGCTGAAGGTGTCTGTCTGGCAAAACCTGCGAGAGGGAAGATGATACTCGATGCTATGAAATCTTCTAAAGGAGCTTTTGAGGTGGCGGATGATGAAGAGGTAAAGAATGGATTGAAATTTCTGGCTTTGAACGGAATATTTGTTGAACCCACTTCAGCAATCGTTGTCCCTGCCATTGAAAAGTTCGAGCAGACCGGGGCGATGAAGAATAAGGAAAAAACCGTCGTTGTTCTTTCAGGAACAGGCCTCAAAGCGACGCAGACAGTTGCAAATATTTTCTAAAGCCTTTTAAGAATACCCAAAAGCATTCTGCCCTTTCTCTCTTCGCTTTCGAACGTGTCCGCTCCCGCATGCGGCGTGCAGACGACATTAGGCAAACTCACGAGCTTGTCTTTCCCTGGCGGTTCTCTTTCGAAAACATCCAGACCAGCGCCGGCTATCCTCCCGGACTTCAGGGCTTTGTACAGGGCTTTGGAGTCCACCAGCCCACCTCTTGCCGTATTTATGAGCACCGCGGATTTCTTCATTTTCTCCAGTTCTCTGGTCCCTATCATGTGGAAGGTTTTCCCGTTCAGATGCGCGTGAAGCGAGACGATATCTGAGATTTCCAGAAGTTCATCAAGACCGACCATTTTCACCTCGGGCTTTCCCTCCATGAGCCGGTTCGGGTCGCAGGCGACAACCTCCATGCCAAACGCCTTTGCTATTCTGCAGACCTCCCTTCCGATCGGCCCCATACCAACAACACCGAGCGTTTTTCCGCGGAGTTCATATCCGAAATCCTCCGTGCCCTTTCTCCATCCGCCTTTTTTCATGCATCTGTCATGTTCAGGAATTTTCCTCAGAACAGCTATCATGAGCCCGAAGGTAAGTTCAGCCACGCTGCTCGTGCTGCCGGGGATTGTATGAAATTTTATCCCTCTGCTTTTAAGTGCATGGACATCCACGTGTTCATACCCGTGCGAAAAGGTTATAACAGCCTTCAGGCCCCTTGCCTTCTCCAGAAGCTTTTTGTCGATCTTTGTCTCTGGCGTTACCACCAGGATTTCGGCATTTGCTATTTCTCTCTCTATTTTTTCCCTGCCGCTCTTTCGTATGATAACTAATTTTGCTTTCTTTTTGATCTCCCTTACCACGAATTCCGGATATCCTCCGACCAGCAGTACGTTCATGGAAAGAATTTGTTTCGGGATTTTAAATGTATTTCTCGTTCTTTATTCTTATACCATGCTCCTTCAGAAGAGCGGCCGTTACACCATTTCCATCTTTTAACTTACCTGAAAACGTCCCGTCATAAATTTTTCCACATCCGCAGGATGGCGAACAGGATTTGAGCACAGCTTCCTTCACGCCAAGGGATTTTGTTATTCGAAGTGTTTCTTTCGCCCCCCTGAGAAAATTCTTTGTCACGTCCCTGCCGCTTGCTGTGATAACATTAGCTTTCCCTCTTAGGACATCCTCACCCGTTCCGCCCACAATCTCCTGGGGTTCCCTTGGCGTTGGCAGGCCTCCGAGCTGTTCAGGGCAGAGGGGGATGATATCGCCTTTCCTGAACATTTCGAAAATCTTAGAATTAAAAGAATTCTTGCCGTCATACCTGCAATTCACTCCGACCAGGCAAGCGCTTACAGTCTGTCTTAGACTTTTTTGATTGTTATGCAGTGCACCGGGCACGAATCCGCAGCTTCTTGGTTACAGCCGATTTCCTTCAGCTGCGTTTTCTTTGGATGACTTTTGTCACCTTTCATTACCCAGTTGCCCGGGCAAATCGCAGCGCATGCCCCGCAACCAATGCACGCTTCCCTGTCATGTATTATTTTGAAAGGCATATTTGACCCTCCAATTTAATTACTTCTCTTTGCACAGATTTAATAGTTTTTCCCATTTTTCATCCACGTGTTTCTGTATATCCTCCACCAGGCCCTTGTTTTCCGGTCTGAACAGGTGGGAAAACCTCCTCTGGGGTCTGAGGAATTCCTCAACCGGCAGCTTTTTCGCTGGACTGTAATTCAATATGTACTTCCCGTTCTCGACCTCATACAGCGGCCAGAAGCGGGTTTCGACCGCCAGTTTAGCAAGCTCAACAGTCGCGTTTGCCGGAGTTCCCCACAGGGTCGGGCACACGGAAAGGACGAGGAGGAACGCAGGACCTTTGGTTTCGAATGCCTTTTCCGCCTTCCTTGTCAAATCGGGCATATTGCTTATGGATGCCTGCGCAACATAAGGGATATCATGCGCCACTGCAATCTGTGTGAGGTTTTTCCTGAATTCCATCTTGCCTTTCCTGACCTTGCCTGCCGGGTCGGTCGTTGCCGACGCCCCGTATGGCGTGGCGGAACTCCTTTGGCCGCCCGTATTCATGTAGGCTCCGTTGTCGTAGCAGACGTAAACAAAATCATGCCCCCTCTCGAATGCCCCGGAGAGTGCCTGCAGGCCTATATCATACGTTCCTCCATCACCCCCGAAGGCAACAAATTTAATCTCCTTGTTCAGTTTGCCCTTTCTTTTTAGCGCTTTGTAAGCGGCCTCGACACCCGATACGGTCGAAGCTGCGTTCTCGAACGCGCTGTGCACCCAAGGAATATCCCAGCTCGAGTAGGGGTATATCGTGCTGGCAACTTCGAGGCAGCCTGTCGCGTTCGCCGCCACCACAGGTTTTTCCGTTCCCGCAAGGATAGCCTTCACTATTATGGGGACAGCGCAGCCTCCACAAAGCCTGTGGCCTGAAGTGAACTTCGGTCTCTTTTCGGCCAGCTCTTTTAAATTCATATCATTCCCTCAGTCCCAGATATTTCTCCTTTCCAGTCAGTTTGCCTTCAAGCAGTTCCTTAAAAGCGTATTCAACATGTTCTTCAAGGAGGTCTCTTCCTCCAAGGCCAAAAACGTAACTCTGCACTTTCGGCCTTTTCTCCATGTCGAAGAGTGCGTTCTTCACCTCCGAGAATAGCGGAGCGTTTGCTCCGAATGAGAATGACCTGTCGAGCACACCGATTGCTTTCACACCCTTAATCGCTTCCTTCACTTCTTCATAGGGAAATGGCCGGAAAAGCCTAATCTTGAGGAGGCCCACCTTCTTCCCTTCATTTCTCATCCTGTCAACAACCGTCTTCGCCGTTCCCGCCGAGGAACTCATCGTGATTATAATGGCCTCTGCACCATCTATTCGGTATTTCTCAAAATATCCGTAATCATTTCCTGTAAGTTTCGAAAGCTCCTTCCCTGTTTCCAGATAAACTTTCAAGGCGTTCTTCATGGCTTCCTGCTGCTGCCTTTTGCTTTCGAAATAATAATCCTGAAGTTCTATGGCTCCGATGGTTACCGGATGCCGGAAGTCGAAAAGATTGTGTTCGCTCCTTCTCTCCCCCACAAATTTGCGGACATCGCTGTCGTCGTGTATCTTAACGTTCTGGACACAATGGGACGTTATAAATCCGTCTTCGCAGACCATTACAGGTAGCATAACATCCGGATGCTCTGCCAGTCTTAGCGCGAGAAGAACCATCTCGTACGCTTCCTGTGCGTTCTCGCAGTAAATCTGAATCCATGAGAGGTCTCTCGCTCCCATAGAGTCCGAGTGGTCGCAGTGAATGTTTATGGGAGCGGAAAGCGCCCGGTTCGCAACAGCCATCACTATGGGGCAGCGCAGCCCTGAAGCGACGCCGACAATCTCCCACATAAGCGCCAAACCTGCAGAACACGTTGCTGTCATCGCCCTTGCTCCAGTCAGAGAAGCGCCCACCACCGCCGAAAGGGCGGAATGTTCGGATTCCACTCGAACCATTTCCGTATCAACTTTTCCGTCCGCAACGAACTTCGAGAATGTTTCCACTATGGCTGACTGGGGGGTGATAGGATAAGCGGCGACAACGTCGGGGTTTACCTGCCTCATAGCCTCTGCTATTGCCTGGTTCCCTGTCAACGGAAGCATTTTGAATTTCGTCATTCTCCACCTCATTTACTGTTGAACTTGGATTCCTCCTCCATTTTTATTGCCTTGACCGGGCAAACCTTCGAACATATCCCGCAGCCCTTGCAGTAATCAAGGTTCACGCCCTTTCTTTTTCCTTTCTCAAATATTATTGCATTATCCGGGCAGTAGGCGGCGCATAACCCGCAGTGTATGCATTTGCCTTCCTCAATTACCGGTCTGAAGGCTCTCCACGAGCCTGTTTTATTTTCGAGGGCAGACCCTGCCCTTGTTATGAAACCTCCGATGGGCTTTTCCTTCCAGCCCACCTTCCTTTTCAGCTGTTCATTCGTTGGAAATTCACTCATAATACAACCTTTTTGTACCCTTCCCTTATCGCTGAAACGTTCGCCTCTGTTTTTTCTCTGCCCAACTTTTTGATGAACTTTTTCATTACCCTGCCCGCAAGACTTTCGATATCCACTACATTCGTGACCTTTGCGAGCGCCCCGAGCATGGGCATGTTCGGCAGGTTCCTTCCCAAATGCCTTATCGAGATGCCTGTCGCGTCAACCACATAGACATTCCCTTCGAATTTCACATGTTTCTTTATTTCTTCCGGCTTCTCTGATGAATTTACAATCAGCACTGAATTTTTTCTGAGACCTCCGTTTGCATTGACAAAAAATATAAGACTCGGATCTATGATCATGACAACATCGGGGTTTGTAACCGGCTGGGAAGTTTTGATGGGTTTGTCCGATATGCGGACGAACGACTTCATAGGCGCCCCTGACCTCTCAGGTCCGTATTCAGGGAAGGCCTGTATGTATTTCCCTTTCTCCATTGCCGCCTCCGCTATGAGCTGTCCGGCCGTTTTTGCTCCCTGGCCTCCGCGGCCATGTATAACTATCTCGAATATATCTTTCGTAAGCAACACCCTTGAGGTTTAATAACCCTGCATACCTTTATAAGATTTACTTAACAAAATACGTCGATTGCAGATAAAGCAGAATTTCTACAGTTTCCTTGTTTTTACTTCATCCCTCACTTTCGTTCCGAATTTTTTCGAGAAATTCCCTTGGTTGAGCGCAATCTCGATCCTCCCGAAATCATCGGGGAACGCAACGACGTTTCCTTTGGGAACATCACCGAATGTCTTCAAAAATTTCGTGTTTATCCTCTTCCCGGCGGTTTCTATCGAAATGTTATCCATGTGTGTTATTCCCGATTTCAAAAAATTATCATACCTGACATTAACGAACACGTTTCCGAACCGGTTTATGTGTATGATTTCGCCGGAAACCAGACCTTTAGAAACCTTTGCTTCCCCGTAAGGTGCTTTCGCGAGGTCCTTTTTTCGTATCACCGGCCCAAATTCCTCGATTCGGACACCTTTCGAAAGCCACGCGGCCGCGGGCGTGAAAATGTCGCGGCCATGGAATACATGCGAAACCGGCTTCCTCATGTATTTTTCGTTCGTTATTTCAACCGCCTTTTCTATCCCTCCTAGGAAACGCTCTGCTGCCGGGATCAAAACCCCGTTATCAGGTCCGACCAGATAATCCCCTCGCCTGGTTTTGATTATAATCGCTTTCCTGGAAGTCCCCACACCCGGGTCAACCACGCACACATGATACCCCACAGGAAGCTGCGCTATGCTCTCGAGGGTCCATGCACCTTCCGTAACATCAAAGGAAGGGACATCGTGTCGGAGATCAATAATCAGGGCATCCGGATTTATCTGGAGCGCAACGGCTTTCATCATTGCGAGCTCTTCGGACCACCCGATATCCGTGGTAAAGGAAACAAACTTTCGATGCATAGAAATAAATTGTATAATATATTAAAATTTTCAAGTTTCCAGTTTCCAGCCGAAATCCTTATAAATATAACAGTGTTATAATTTATTCACACTTAAAAATCCAGAATCCATCAAAAGAAATAACGCAGATAACCGGGCAGGGTGCTCGAGAGGTGAACAATGGTGAATAAAAAAATATCTCAAGAATTCAAAAAATAAGAAGAGAAAAAAAGACTGCTTGATTGAGGGGGTGAAAATATGATGTCGGACATACCGAAAAAGCTGGAAAAAGTAAAGAAAGAAGATGTTGACAAGGAGATTCTGAGGGTAGGGATAATAGCGGAACTTGACGCAGTAAATCTTTACGAACAGATGGCAGCAATGACAGAAAACGAAGATATCCGGAAGATTCTCCTGGATATAGCAAGGGAAGAGAAAACGCATGTCGGCGAATTCCAGACCCTTCTCCTGCGAGAAGACAAGGAACATGCCAGGGAACTCGAAGAAGGGAAGAAAGAAGTTGAAGAAGAGATTAAAGAGTAAGAATTCAGAAAGAAGAACTCCCGACAACTGTCCATTTTGCGGGGCGCACAAGAAGTACTTAAAAGAAGCTAAAGAGGCGAAGGTTAAATTCGAAATAGAGGGATGATTTTTAAACCACCCAGATAATGGATTAATATGGTAAAAAAGAAAGCCACAAAAGGAAAAAGCAAAACTAAAAAGAAATCGGATGTCGTGGACCGAAGGGTTGGGCATTTCGGTGAAGAAGTCGGAAAACTGGGAGAGAAATTCGGAAAGAGAATGGAGAAAAGAGGAAGGGAATGGGACAGCTGGTTTCACCGGACGTTTGGTCTTGTCGGCCCTTTGCTGTCTGCTGTGTTTGGAATAATTATTTTCTCTATTTTCACATGGTTCATTCATTTCGTCAACATGTGGGTGGAAAGTGTTTTCCTCACTAACATATATTCTTTCCTTGTTGCCAACATAAGTTTGTTCTTTTTGATGTTCCTGTTCTTTTCATATACCTCATATTTCTCCAAGGCCTCCCCTCGGACGTATCGGGCCTTTTCTCCCGTGTTCACAGCCGTGGGAATAACAATAGCCTTCTGGATATTTTCAGAGGTAGTTGTAATAGCCAACTTCTCCCTGGCTGTTCCTGCGCTGTGGACGATAGCCTATCATGTCAGTTCTAACCTTATTTGGATATTCTGGTTCTTCCTTTTTGTTGGATATCTTGTCCTTGCGGTAAAACTTGCAAAGGAGCCGATACATGAAGAACTTAGAAGTTTAGGGGAGGAGGTTGCCATGGGAAGAACTTCCGGAAAACCGAGAAAAGGCGAAGTCCGGAGACTGTACAGGTCCGGGAAAGACAGGATTCTTGGGGGTGTATGCGGAGGGATTGCCGAATACCTCGGAGTTGACCCGGTGATAATCCGATTGCTTTGGATAGTAGGAACGCTGGCATGGGGCTTCGGAATCATACTCTACATAATATGCTGGATAATAATACCAAGAAACCCGAAACATAGATGGAAGTGAAACCTTGTTTTTAAAATTTAACTTATTATAATCAGACATGAAAGACATGATCGAACGTGTCAGAGAACTTAAGAAAACTGACGTTAAGAGAATGGTCGAGGTCCGCATAAATGAATTCAAAAACACGGGCAGGAAATCGAATAATGAAATTTTCAAGGAACTTTGCTTTTGCATTTTAACGGCAAACTATCAAGCGGAGAGGGCTGTCAAAATTCAGGAGAATATTGGAAACGGTTTCCTGACCCTCCCAAAATCCCAGCTGAGAAAAAAATTAAAGGAACTCGGTCACCGCTACCCGAACACTCGTGCGAAATACATCATGGAGGCAAGAAAGCATAAAGATTCGCTGAAAAGGATTTTAAAATCCCATGCGGACGAAAACGGGTTGAGAGATTGGTTGCTCAAAAACGTAAAAGGCCTTGGTTACAAGGAGGCAAGCCACTTCCTTCGGAACATAGGTTTCGAAAATTTCGCGATAGTCGATTTCCACATAATCGATGTTCTCGCAAAACACGGCCTTATCAAAAGGCCAACAAAAACTTTGACAAAAAGGAAATACATGGAGATAGAGGAACTCCTGAAAGAAATTGCGAAAAAGCTCGGCATGAACCTCGCAGAGCTTGATTTGTATCTCTGGTACAAAGAAACAGGGAAAGTTTTGAAATGAGGTCACAGACCTTTTAGCGGGTCTGGCCCGCCAATACAAAAGGTGCATAGATTATTTTCCTCGATACCTAATTTTTTGTATGCCCTAAGCATGCCATCAAGGGAAAGGTAGCGGACGGGCATCTTCATTATCTCACTGATTTGTTCATTTGTTCTGCCTCTGGCAATAAAATTATCGTCAGGTGGCATGTCAACTCCGTATTTACACCCCCTCTTTTTGCCGTCTTTACCAATTCTGCCAATAGGAGGAGTATAGTTGAAGTGGTAAGCCTTTTTCACCCCGGCCTCTTCGTACAGAAGATAGCGCTCTCTCCTTGAGTTGTTACCCCTTATCATGCTGTCGTCCATACAGAGAAGCGTTTTGCCTTCCAAAAATTCTTTTATCGGAATTTCATCTATTTCGTCCCGTAGATGAAGGTTTTCGATAATCGATGCAGCTCTGTCATCAGCAGTGGATCCCTGAAAGGCCCTTTCGCCCCTCATTTTATAAAAAACGTATACAAATGGAAGGCCTGTTTTTTTGGCATAAGCCCTCGCAGCCACTTCAGGACAGCGTGGCAAAAATGTCACATAATCTATATCATCTGGATGGAATTCCTCTGCTGCTATTTCCCCCAGCAGTTCTCTCAACCGTCTTACACTCACACCATCCAAAGTGGCATCTTGCCGCCCAATATAATTCCATTCGAAGAAACAGGGTTTCACTGTAGCCTCGGCAATCTTTTCTTTTTTATAGCCGCCATCGGAATCAAGATAGTATACATACCCGGGGTCAAGATCTTCAATAATTTCTCCCCCGTTGTCCGAAAATGCCACATCCTCAGAGGCCACGCTGTGTTTGCCGTCCTTTAATCCGAGCGCCCCCGGTTTTATCCCGGTCCTGTCCCTGAGAATTATGATATCCTTTCTCCTTCTATCTGCAATGGCTATCGTATAAGCCCCGGGTATTTTTTTCATTAGCTCATATTCACCCTTTTGATAATAGAAGTAAAGGAGAGCTTCCGTGTCGCAGCCTGTCCTCAAACCATTTATGTCTATCTCTTTGAAATAGTCATCATTCACCTGCCCGTTGTGCACACCAGCCACATCGCAGTTCCTTATTATTATGTGATTCCCTCTGTGTTCCGTTTCACCTCCTATTACATGCGGATGAGCATCTTCAAGTATCCTATCTTTTCTCCCTCTGGTAGCATACCTGACATGCCCAAAGTAGGTATGATAATGGGGACTTGGAAATATTTTGTAGAGGTCCACCAGATCAAACTTATTCACAGGGCCTTCCCATTTTATTGCATCTATCCTATCTCCTATTGCTGCTATTCCAGTGGCCTCTCTTCCCCTGTGCTGTAAAGATTTTATAAAATCATACACGTCGTTGAGGGAATGAGTTACGCACAAACCGCAGTTATGACCTATTTCTTCGGACATTATAACCCCTGATAGGTTATAAAAGGAAATAAATTTTAAATATGTTGCAGGAGAAACGCGTGAAGAAATTTAAGCATTTAGCTTAAGCTTTACCCTGTTCGTTCTCCCTAAATGTTCTACATCAACAATTCCCCGTTCTTTGAGATTCGCCACAAGCCTCGAAACCTTTGCTTTTGAGAAATCCGATTCGCGTACGAGAGCCCTCTGTATAGCTTCTCCTTTGCGTTCCCTGAGTATGTCCACTATTACCCTTTCATCCCCTTTCAGGAGGGGCATAACAACCTTGACTGAGGACTGCCTGTGCAGGCGCCTGACATAACCCACGGCAATTACCACTACGAGTATCACCGCCAGTATGACTATAATGGCAACATCATAAAGAGACCCTGCTGCCAATGGCATGATGTATGTTATGGAAAATTCAAGGTCGTCACCGCCCTTTATATTCTCCCTTTCCCAGTAGACCATTATATGTTTGCCATCGCTCAGGACCCTGCCGTATCTGGGCGAGAATGATTCGTTCGATACGTTTGTTTTGAGTGTTGCCGTTTCGGGCAGGTAAACTATGGCAAATGCCCTCTCAACAGGAACATCCACTATGTACACTGAACTGAATGTGTAGATTTCGCCATTTTTTGCTATGTTTTCCTTTGTCTCAAAAGTCAGCTGGATTTGTGTTTTGTTTATGCCCTGCGTGTTAACAGGATAAAGTGATATTACCGTGTCTCTGCCTTCCCTTTTTGTTTCCCACCTAACAGTCCCATACTTACTTTCAACCTTCAGGTTATACGGATTATATTTGGTCCTGTAATCAAATTTTGAAACCTGCCTGTCGAAAGACAGAATGATGGTATGGGTCACGGCTTCCCTGCTGAGATGGGTTTCTATGCCGTAGTATTCAACATTCTGCGCATTCACGGGAAACGCCAAGTACGCAAACACCAGCAATGAAAACATCAAAAATTTCAAATTCATGATTATTTATACAAAATGCTAGTTTTAAATGTTTTGAAACTGTTTCACTTTGCTTATCGGCACGCATAGAAAAATTCTTTATCTTGCTTACTACAGGCTCCTTGAAACTGCAACTGTTTCACAGGTCTGCACACCCTTAATTTTCGTAATTTTTTCCTCGAGTTCAGGCATCTTTCCCTCTTCATCAGGAATCAGTTTCGTGAATTTCAGGGCCTTCAGACCAAATGCAATCGGTTCTTCTTCCAGCCTCTGCGGTTTCAGTTCCTCCAGCGCCTTCCTGACCTCATCGAACATTTCCATGTTCGTTGGTATTATCCTAAAAACAACAATCACGTCACCCATCAAACCGACCCTGTTACACTCATAAACATAACATACTGCGACACGGAACTTGTTCTGTGTCCTTCGGGGGCTTACGGACCTATGAATTTGCAGGATTCACACATGTAGGTGTTTTCGAGAATCTTGCACCTCTCGCACCTGACAATTTTTTTCTTCCCGCAGCTGGGGCAGTCAAATTCCACCCAGTTCTTCTGGGTTTCTATGTTCACTCCGCAGCTTGAACAGTTCATATCGCAGCACCAATTAATCAATATTATTAAGCTGTGTATTTATATTCGTTTACCTGCTGGGACGGAAACCCGCACATTGTCATAACACTGCGAATCGTGGCTGCAGAGCGTAAAAATTCAAAGTCTGAAATTCAAAAATTAATACTGTTATTGAACAATTATAAACAGGGTGTGAAATATGGGTTTCGGAGAATGGGCGGATTCCAAGGTAAAGAATCTGAGCTTGGTGGATGTGCAGTTGATAAAACTCGCTGTGTTTTGCTTCGGGTTACCGATAGGAGCCTATTTTTCAGTATGGATTTTGCCATACTGGTGGGCTTTTGTTCTTTTGGGTGCACTGGCGGCAGCAAAACCGGCACATAAAGCACTCAAAAAATAAGAATCCTCCCCCAAAAAAGGGCAGAATGGAGTTTGAGCAGAGGTTACAATCCCCACCCGAACACCCGCTCCGGATTGCTCACGGTCTGCAAATAAACGGCTGCAAATAACAATAGTTTTAAATACGCTTCCAATAATAATAGTGTAATTAGACCAATGACAGGAGGGATGATATGGCTGGATTCGCTAAATTCGAGGTTCCGAAAGATCTGGCTGACAAGACCTATGAGGCTGTGGAAATCGCAAAGAGCACGGGAAAACTCAGGAAGGGAGTGAACGAGACCACCAAGTGCATAGAAAGGGGACTCGCAAAGCTCGTGATAATGGCAACGGATGTTACACCTGAGGAAATACTTATGCACTTGCCTGTTCTTTGCGAGGAAAAAAAGGTTCCTTACATATATGTACCTTCAAAGCTGGAACTCGGAAAGGCATCGGGAATCGAAGTCCCAACATCCTCGATAGCAATAGAAGAGGCAGGCGATGCAAAGAAGATAATCGAGGATATAAAGAAAAAAGTCGATTCGCTGAAGAAGTAAATCCCGTGTTCCCGTAAAATTAACGAGGCGTAGCAAATGGCTGTGGCAGCAGAAGTCATACAGGTATTGGACAGACTGGGAGTAAAGGGCGTGACTGCAGTTAGATGCAAGGTTCTCGAGGGAAGGGACAGGGGAAAGGTTCTCATCAGAAATGTGGTCGGCCCCATACGGAAGAACGACGTAATAATGCTAAAAGAAACGGAAATGGAGGCTGCAGGAAGGATTTCCCAGCGCAGGTGAAAACATGAAATGCTCTGTCTGCAAAAACAACATACCTAAGGGAACCGGCAAGATGTTCGTCAGAAACGACGGCAGAGTTTACTATTTCTGTTCTTCCAAATGTCAGAGGAACTTCAATCTCGGGAGAGTTCCAAAGAAATTGAAATGGGTTTCGAAAGCGAAGGAGAAAAAATCAGGCTAAGCTCACCTTTTCCAGATTTTCCTGACCTTTCTCCGCGGGGTGTATGTCAATATTACAAGAATCATGCTTAGGAGAAAATACAGATACTGAAGACCTAAGGCAGCAAAAATAACGGCAATAATGCACCCCAAAACGAACATTGCAACTATCGTGAGGAAAGGTATCTCCTCTCCCTGCCTCAAAATGCTTTCGAAGAAGAGCGCGATTCCAAGCAGTATAAAACCCAGCATGCCCAGAAAAACCAGCTCGCTTTCTGTGGACACGAGTATTGCAATAGAACTTAATATGAGACTTCCTGTTAAAAATCCCTTCCACGGACCGAGCCGGTTCGTTACGTGCGAGGGATTGTACAGCAACCTCATGATAAATAATTATTCAAAAGAATTTAAAAATAAAGGACGCTGGAGAATGAGCTACCCCACG
>CAZTJN010000012.1:24472-29661 GCA_964613955.1 uncultured archaeon
CCGGGCGGGCCGTAAAGCAGAACGCCCTTCGGAGGCTCTATTCCGAGTTTCGTGAACAGCTCCGGGTGACGTAGTGGAAGCTCTACCATTTCCCTTATCTTCTCTATCGCCCCGTGCAATCCACCTATATCTTCGTACGTTATAGTCGGAACCTTTCCAGCCTCCACTGCCACAGCCTCCTTCCTCAGTTCAAGCTGCGTGGTATCAGTTATCTTTACTATGCCCTCCGGGCTGGTCGAAACAACAACAAATTTGGTTTCCCCGGGCACGGGAGTGAAACTTTCCCCCATAACGTCTATATCCATACCGAGACTCCTGAATATGTCCTCAAAGGGGTTCGTTTCCCTTCGCCTGCGAACAACCGGCAGGGGTGATATAACATCCCCTTTCATAACGGGCCTTATGAACAGGTTCCTTTTCAAAAGATCAGGATGTATCATTATAATTTCGTTTTTCTGCGCTGGAGCAAGAACGACCCTTTTTGCTTCCTTGACATCAGCTTTCCTTATCTTAATGGTTTCCCCGACTCCCACTCCGGTATTCATTCTTGTCAGGCCATCCATTCTCGCTATGTTAAGCCCGACATCAGAAGGATATGCCCTTGCCACCAGGGCCCCGGTCTTTCTCTGGCCTTCAAGCTCCACGATGTCGCCTTCTCTCACACCAAGGGCGTTCATGGTTTTCGAATCAATCCTAACGATACCCCTTCCGAATTCCTCGCGGTTGGTGAGTTCTCCTACCTTTAATGTGACACCGTCATTCTTCTTCATCATAAAAACCACCTCTTTCGAAAGTTATATGATCAATATTAAGTAAATCCATAATGTTTTCTTTTCTATTATTGAAATTACTGATATTAAAATCTTCCAGACTCATCTGCCTTCCGGGTTTTGGCCCTTCTCGCAGTGACTTCTTCCTTCCGAACATTTTTGAAAGCAGTCCCAACATGCTACCTTTTCACCCTTACTATTATCGAATGCTTTGTCTTGATTATCTCGATTTCAGGTTCCTTCCTCACCATTTCTATAATTCTCACGTATCTCCTCACAGTCAGGTTATGTATTCCTGTTCTCTCTGAAATTGCATTAAGGCTTAAGGCCTCGTCTCCCTGTTCCTCCAGCAGGCGGAGGATCTCCCTCATTATCATTACAGGATCTCTGCGCATTTTCGCACCTTAACATAGATTTTTTACATTGTTATATAGTGATTTTATATTATAATATATAAACTTATATACTAAACTATTTAAATCTTTTGCTTGCTTCATGGAAGAAACAAACATAAATTTACGGCGTGCGATGAAGAAGAACGCTTTTTGAGGGCTCGTTCTCATCCCTCTGGTACCTTTTATCGAGAACTTCCTGTACCTTTCCGTATATTTCATTCTCGATGCCCCTCATGTGGTCTTTTGTTACAATGGAAACGTCCAGCTCATCCCCCATCTTCAGAGCCATCTCGGTAAAGTCGCAAAGAACTGGCGGGTCACCATCCACTTCGTAGTGAAGGCGGTATCTCTTCGAACTCATTTCTATTTCCTCGACTAGACCTCTCTCTATATAGGGTCTGATGGCATTCACGAGGTCTCTGGACGGTCTTTCATGCAGGCCCAGAGAGCTGGTTATGCGAAATGTTGAAGTGTAACTTTCCATGTTCTACTCTTTGAAAAACAGATTTATAAAAACTAGGTTTTCAGAACACGTGAATAATCACAGGAATGTTCGGGCCCCAGTTTGCCTCTTCCTCTGTGCAGTTTTGAAAGGGCATGTCTTCGCAGGCAACCATGTTGTACATGTACGTTCCCTTGACAGCATTCTCCGGGACCTCAATCTCTACCATATAAAGACCAACGAACGTGTAATTCACTTCTATGGGGGCTTCCCTTTGTTTCACCATTGAAAGCATATCGTTCTTGAGTGTTTCGCATGTAGCGAAGTGAAGGCATTTGTAGGCAGCCATTACATCGAAGTCTGCTGCCGATGGGTGAACGCGAGCGATAAATTCATGCTTCTTCCTGTCGTCATCAACGTTGTTGAAAACTGCATAAAATTTCATGCTTTTATTTATCGGAATCCACATTTCATTTTCCCCGTATATCTTGAACGTAAAATCCCCCTTCGGAACCGCAAGGGTCTGGTTCCCGGAAACATTGTAGTATTCATATTCAGTAGTTTCGTTTTTGCCCGTCTCCGCCTTTTGCGTGCATCCGCTGACCAGAATCATAAGCAGCAAAAAAACCAAAATTAACACTCTCATGATTTACAATTCTCCAAGCTCAAATAAAAATTAAAAATTTACCCCCAAATATGAGTTATGGAAACTTTCTACAGGATTTTCCTGAAAAACAACGGAATTTATGACACATCTTTGAATGAGGAAGAACAACTGAAGGAAATTGGCGGCGATTTGGCGACACTTGCCGCAGGACAGGGATACAGAATCTCGAAAAAGATCAAAGGCGACGAGATGGAATTGAAAATTCTGGGCACGAGCGGTAAGGGAATGGCCATGACAAAATCAATGCGGCAGTACCTCTCCTCAAGACATGCAGGGATCACAGAATTTATAGAGACCGAAAATCTTGGAATAGAAGAACTCTATAAGATACAGCAGGAGCTTTCTGAAAGAGGGAAAAGGGCAGGCCCGAT
The DNA here is from genome assembly GCA_964613955.1 of uncultured archaeon. Taxonomy (GTDB): domain Archaea; phylum Aenigmatarchaeota; class Aenigmatarchaeia; order QMZP01; family QMZT01; genus CS3-C152. Next base: position 27,118 of record CAZTJN010000012.1, read on the forward strand.
AGCAACAGTTGAGAAATCCTCCTCCAGAAAGGTTCTGGAAATATACGTCTTCTGACTTTTCATGCTTTTCTGTCTGCCGGCGTTTTACGGAATTCAACCCTTTTCTTGTACCTTTTTTTGTACTTCTTCTTTTTCTTGCTCTCGAAAAATTCCCTCCTTTCTTCCTTCATCTTAGCACCTAACACACAAAAACAAAAAGACCGATTATTTAAATTACTAAGTGAATTTAAAAATAAATATAATCATCATTAGAAATTTTCGGTTAATTTTGTTTAAGGGTATTTAAAAGAACCCACAGGGGTCTTTACATCTACACTCTCTATCTTATATTTTTTGGACCCCACTTTTTTTAAAGTCAGGTCAAAATCTGATCCATTTTTTGTTTTAAATTTCATTCGATTCAGTTTTTGTGAGGTGTCTATGTAAATATCGGTGTTGTACACCTGGTTAAAAATTTTATCTATGTATAATACCTTTAAAATGCTGTTCATCCAACTATTAGGCACGGGAATCTTAAAACGCATTCGTCATACCTCAACAGACTATATATCATTTGTTATCATTTTAAACTTTTAAAGTTTATTCCAGTCTTTCGGTTAAAACCGAACAAAACCGAAACGCATATTATAAACCCTCCCAATAATAAAGCATGATTCGAAACAAGGTATTCGCAGGACAGGCCTCAACGATTTTTGTCGTGATGCTCGTACTGGGAGGAATAATTTCTTACTATGCTTACCAGACAAACCCTCACCATTATTTCGGGAAGGCTTCTCTGGAGAAATTTGATTCCTGTTCTTCAGTTGCAAGCGTTTTCAGGGAGGCCCGTCAAAAGGCCCAGGCAGGCTACATGCTGGAAGGTCTGAAAACCCTTGGCCAGCCCGCTCCTTTGGCTGCTGGTGCTGCCCGCGATACGGCGGGAACTCCCCAATACTCGGCAACCAACGTGCAGGTCGCGGGGGTGGACGAGGCGGACATAGTCAAAACAGACGGAAAATACATTTACACAATCACCCAGCAAAGTTACAGGGGAGGCGAAAGCAAACTGATAATAGCGAAGGCATATCCTCCCGAGAACGCTGAAATTCTGAGCGAAACCCCACTCGAAAACTTCCAGCCAAATGAAATGTTCATCCATGACAATTACATTCTGATTTTCGGTTACACCAGAGAAGAAATTCCAGTGCCTGAACCCATGGAGGGTGCTCCGGAAAGGATGGTAGTGCCTTACCCGTACTATTCTCAGTTAACAACTGTCCAGATATGGGATGCGGCTGACAGATCAAACCCCGAACTCATCCGCTCGACAGACTTCGAGGGTTCTTATCTTTCCTCCAGGAAAATAGGGCCTTACGTTTACTTTGTCATCAATTCCCCTCCAAAATACCGCGTGCTTGAGGAGGGGAATGACGAAGACATACTCCCTTTGTTCAGGGACAGGACCGGGACGGACTTGGGGAAAGGCGTATCTTTTTCTAGGACCTGCGGGTGTTCAGAAGTCAAATATTTCGAACCGGTGAACCCCGAGAGCTTCATTACAATCGCTTCTATCTCGTTGGACGACCCTGAAGGAAAAATCAAAAAAGAGGTTATAGTTGGCTCGGGCCAGAACATCTACTCTTCCCTCGAAAACCTCTACGTTGCTGAAATGAACTACCCGTTCTGGTTCGCTCCAAGAGAATCAGGGACCCCAACAGAAAAGACAATAATACATAAGTTTTCGCTGGATAAGGGAATGATATCGTACGTAGACCACATGGAAGCCCCGGGCCGCATTCTAAACCAGTTCTCCATGGATGAATATGATTCGCACTTCCGCATCGCAACCACGGCAGGACACGTGTCGAGGACCGGAGGAGCCACGAGCTCCAACAACGTTTACGTATTCGATTCTGATTTGAACATGGTCGGAAAGCTTGAGGACATCGCTCCCGGGGAGAGGATATATTCCGCAAGATTCATGGGTGAACGAGGCTATCTCGTTACCTTCAAGAAGGTTGACCCGTTCTTTGTTATCGACCTGTCCGACCACAAAAACCCGAAAATCTTGGGAAAGCTGAAGATTCCGGGTTATTCTGATTACCTCCACCCGTACGACGAAAACCACATCATAGGAATAGGGAAGGAAACGGTCGAGGCCGAGGAGTCCGCTGGTAACTTTGCCTGGTATCAGGGCGTTAAAATCGCGATTTTTGATGTCACGGATGTTGGCGAACCAAAGGAACTCCACAGGGTTGTTATCGGTGACAGGGGGACGGATTCTTACGCTCTCCATGACCACAAAGCCTTCCTCTTCGACAAAAACAGGAATCTTCTTGTTGTTCCCATCCTGCTCGCGGAGATAAAGGGAGATAAAGAAAACCTCCCGAGAAACACTTACGGAGATTACGTCTTCCAGGGGGCATACGTTTACGACCTGACGCTTGAAAAGGGGTTCGATCTGAAAGGACGAATCACGCATTACGAAACCAACGAAACCTTTCTGAAGAGCGGATACCGCTACTTCGACGACCAGTATTCGGTCAAGCGTTCGCTCTACATAGA
>CAZTJN010000013.1:0-1913 GCA_964613955.1 uncultured archaeon
GTTTTCTTCACAAGCCCACGCTTGGTGACGAAGAATATGAATTTTCCTTCTTCAAACTTCTTCACAGGGATTATCGTTTTTACCCTTTCGCCTTTCTCTACCCTGAGAAGGTTCACTATGGGCTTCCCCTTTGCATACCTCCCTACTTCAGGGATGCGGTACGCTTTTATCCAGTACACTTTTCCCCTGTTGGTGAAGCAAAGAAGATAATCATGCGTGTTCGTTACGTACATCTCCTTCACGACGTCTCCTTCCTTCGTTTTCGTTCCTATTATTCCCTTTCCTCCCCTCCTCTGCTGCTTGTACTCTTCCAGGGGTATGCGCTTCACGTAATCATCCTTTGAGAATGTTATAACAACATCCTCCTGTTTTATCAGTCTGTCGTCTTCTAGGTCCGCTATCTGCTCGCCTGTGTCCACTATCTCCGTCCTCCTGGCATCCCCGTATCTTTTTTTCAGTTCGTTCATTTCTTCTTTTATTATTCCGTATATCTTGCTTTCATGCCTCAGTATATCTGTCAGGTCTGCTATGAGTTTCAGGAGATTTTTATGCTCGTCCTTCACCTTCTTTTGTTCGAGGGAGGCAAGCTTCTGAAGACGCATCTCAAGAATCGCCTGTGCCTGTTTTGATGTAAGCCTGAATTTGGATACGAGCCTTTTCCTCGCGACCTCAACGGTTTTCGATGATTTTATGGTCTTCACAACAGGGTCGATCCTGTCGAGTGCAACTATGAGCCCTTCCAGGATGTGCGCCCGCTCCTTTGCCTTGGCAAGCTCGAACCTCGTCCTTCTCGTTACCACATCTTTCCTGTGCCTTATGAATTCCTCCACCATCTGCTTAAGGTTCAGGACCCTTGGCTGGTTGTCAACGAGCGCAAGCAACGTAACGCCGAAATTCGTTTGCAGTTGCGTGTGCTTGTAAAGGTTGTTGAGGAGCACGTCTGCCGGAACGCTCTTGGCAACGTCAATTATTATGCGCATTCCTTCCCTGTCCGACTCGTCACGGATGTTTGTTATGCCCCTGACTTTCTTCTCCCTGACAAGGTCTGCGATGTTTTCGATGAGCCTTGCCTTGTTGACCTGATAAGGTATCTCCCTTATTATAATTTTCTCTTTACCTGTTTCTGTCCTTGATATTTCGGCCCTGCCCCTGACCGTTATCGAACCCTTTCCTGTGGTGTATGCCTGAACAATTCCTGGTTTCCCTATTATGAGTCCGCCCGTGGGAAAGTCAGGACCCTTCACGTGTTGCATGAGTTCCTCTATCGTTATTTTCGGGTTCTCGATTGTCGCGATAACCCCGTCCGCTATTTCATTCAGGTTGTGCGGAGGTATGTTTGTGGCCATCCCGACCGCTATACCTGAGGAGCCGTTAACCAGAAGATTTGGAAGCTTCGAAGGCAGAACAACCGGTTCTTTCAGTGAGCCGTCAAAGTTCTTTCGAAATTCTATTGTTTCCTTGTCTATGTCCTGCAAGACTTCCTCCGAAATCCTTTGCATTCGCGCTTCCGTGTAACGCATTGCCGCCGGTTCGTCCCCGTCTACCGACCCGAAATTTCCCTGTCCGTCTATAAGGGGGTAACGCAGGGAAAACGGCTGGACCATTCGCACGAGTGCGTCGTACACAGCCTGGTCCCCATGCGGGTGGTATTTACCGAGGACTTCACCCACGATTCTTGCGCATTTCTTGTAGGGTTTCGAGTGGAACATTCCCATGTCATACATTGCATAAAGTATGCGCCTGTGAACAGGTTTCAGTCCGTCCTTAACATCAGGCAGCGCTCTCCCGACAATAACGGACATGGAGTAATCCAGATAGCTCTCCTTCATCTCGTCCTCGATTACCCGTTCCTTCACGTTCCCCTCGTTTTTCCCTGTATGTTTTGATTTCTTTTTTCCCATGTCAAAACCTCC
>CAZTJN010000013.1:2013-7723 GCA_964613955.1 uncultured archaeon
AGGCCGGAACCACCTGCGGGTTCCGACACCTTCTGCCGCCTACACGTCCAGGTTCTTTACGAACTTTGCATTCCTGTATATGAATTCCCTTCTGGGCTCGACCTTGTCACCCATGAGTGTCGTAAAAATCCTGTCGGCCTCCAGCGCATCTTCCAGTGTAACTTTCAGGAGAATCCTTCTTTCAGGATCCATGGTTGTTGACCATAACTGTTCGGGATTCATCTCCCCCAGTCCCTTGAACCTTTGTATGAGCACCTTGCCCCCGAGCCTCTTCAGGATTTTGTTCTTCTCCTTTTCTGAATAAACATAATGGACCTCACTGCCCTTCTTTATCCTGTAGAGCGGCGGCTGCGCGATGTATACGTAACCCTTCTCCACCAACGGGGTCATGTATCTGTAGAAGAACGTGAGCAAAAGCGTGCGTATATGAGCGCCATCCACGTCTGCATCCGTCATTATTATTATTTTGTGATAACGGAGTTTTGATATGTCGAAAAACTCTCCCGCTCCTGTTCCTATTGCCGTTATCATCGTCTGTATTTCCTGGTTTTTAAGGACATTCACGAGCCTTGCTTTCTCGACGTTGAGAACCTTGCCCCTCAAAGGCAGAATGGCCTGGAACTCGCGGCTCCTTCCCTGTTTTGCTGACCCCCCGGCCGAGTCGCCCTCCACGATGTAAAGCTCGCTCTTTGCAGGGTCCCTTTCCGAGCAGTCTGCCAGCTTCCCTGGAAGAGAAGAACCTTCAAACAGGCCTTTTCTGCGGACAAGCTCTCTCGCCTTCAAGGCGGCTTCTCTTGCTTTTGATGCATTCATCGCCTTGTCGATAATCAGCCTTGCCTTGTCCGGATTTTCCTCGAGGAAAGTTCTTAGACCTTCTGAAACAGCAGAGTCTATGAGATTTTTCATTCCCGGATTCCCCAGTCTTGTCTTTGTCTGCCCCTCAAACTGCGGGTTTGTCATCTTTATGTTTATAATAGCCGTCATTCCTTCCCTGACATCCGAACCCGAGAGTTTCCCATGATTCTTGAGCAGGCCGTTCTCCTGTGCGTACCTGTTTATGACCCTGGTCACGGCATTTTTGAATCCTATGAGATGTGTCCCGCCTTCCTCTGTGTTGATGTTGTTCACGAACGAAAGTATGTTCTCCGTGTAGCCTGTGTTGTACTGTATCGCGATTTCCACCTGCGTCGAGTCCTTCTTCCTTTCAAAATAGACTGGTTTATCAAGCAGGCAGTCTTTGTTCTCGTTGAGAAAATTGACAAATGCGATAATTCCGCCGTCGAACTTGAATTTCTCGGTTTCCTTTGTTCTCTCATCATTTATGGAAATGAACAATCCTGCATTTAGGAACGCCAGCTCCCTCAAACGCGAAACAAGTATGTCGTAATGGAAGTCCGTAGTTTCGAATATCTCTTTGTCCGGCCAGAACCTTATTTTCGTTCCGGTCTCATAGGGGAATCTCCCGCTTCTGGCTTGGAGTTTTGTCACAGGGCTTCCCTTCTTGTATTGCTGATAATAGATTCTCCCGTTTCTCCTGACTTCTACCAGTAATTTCTGGGAAAGCGCGTTCACTACCGAAACCCCCACTCCATGAAGGCCTCCTGATATCTGGTAGGTCTTGTTGTCGAACTTGCCGCCTGCATGGAGCTTGGTCATAACGATTTCAAGTGCGGATTTGCTAGGGAACCTCGGATGCCTGCCCACGGGAATCCCCCTCCCGTCATCGATAACGGTCACGCTGTTGTCTCTGTGAAGAATTACGTTTATGTTTTTGCAGAAACCCGCCATAGCCTCATCTATCCCGTTGTCCACGACTTCGTACACAAGATGATGGAGTCCACGCTCGCCGGTCGAACCTATATACATGCCTGGCCGTTTCCTGACGGCAGTCAGCCCTTCCATCACCTTTATTTCCTTTGCCGTATAGCTCTTTTTCTGCTCAATCATAATATCTCCTGCCTTAAGCTTTGGGCTTAATCAGTCTTGATTAATTAATTTATAATATTAATTAGTTAATTAATTATTATATTTATTAATATATAAAGCTTCGAAACGCTTCGAAAACAAGAAACATTTGCTTTATAACATGTTAATCCATTTCGATGTCAGAAAAATCCCGTATGTTCCAGAAGGGTTCTATTTTCGACCTCCTGTGGCACAGCGGACATGTTTTTGGATGCTCACGGCTGGTAAAAATATTGTTGCAATATCCGCACTTCCATTCCATGGGCATTTGCCACGGGTGGCGGAAAGGCATATTTCAATCACCTCTGCAGTTTTCGCATAACCAACCACCATCTCTCTTCTCGAGCGAATCAGAATATTCGCCGCATCGGTCGCACACTCCGTAACTTGTTTCTCTCGCTTCGAATTCAGTCAACGCTCTTGCGTCCTTTTCTTTGTAGGGATGTTTGAAGAAGGGAAGGAATCTGATGAGCCTTTTGGCTGTTATCGTATCTTTTTCTGAAAAGACGGCGAGCACCTCGTTCAGATAGCAATAGGGGCAGACGGTTACGGAATTGGTGCTTTTGCATTTGATGCAATACGTGTGTTCATAATGGCTGTGAAATGACCTTACGAATCTTCTATGAAAGGCAGAAAATTCATCCGCAAGATGTTCAGGCATCGCCTTCCTTACATCTTCTGCTAAGCAATCCACGCACAGGAAGTTCCATATGGGTTCCTTGCATATTTTGCAGAGCGTCAGATCCATCATAGAGAGATTCACCTAACATGCGAACAGAGAGATGTTAAAATCTTAGTTTTAAAAAGCCTTTCTAAAACAATTTCAAGACAAGACAAAAAGTTTTAAAATTGCCTTAAAAAACGTTTTGCTTTGCCTGAGAATACCGGTTTTCAGTTATACAAAAAAACTTTTAGTACTAAAACCAAAATTTTATTAATAAAAACAGAATTGTAAAAGTATTTAAAACTTACTATCAAAGTTTTTTAGTGTTTTATAAATGGTGGGCGCATGAAGGCTTCGATGGTTGAAAACAGGGGAGATGCTAAGATCGCTTACGATTCGCTAATCGTAGCGCCGAAGAAACTGAGCGTTTTTAACTCCGACCTCGCTTTGAGGATAGTGAACGAACTTGCAAGGAACCCGGGCTGCGCGATGGACCTCGCAAGGAGTCTGAAGGAGCACGAACAGAAGATATACTACCATTTGAGAAGGCTCGAAAACGTGGGCATTGTGAAACCCATAGGAACGGAGAAGCGATATGGCATGACTGCAAAGATATTTTCAATGACCTGCCCTGTGATCGCAACAAAGCTTTACGAAGACGGAAGGCCGCTTAAAAAAACCGCCACGGCGAAAGACCCGAACACAATGAAGTTCTTCTACCCGTTCATTGAGGACGGGAAGTTGAATGCAATGATAATCATAGGGGACACGTATTCTCACGGGAGGTTTGACAGTGAATCAACTGAGGGCCCGTACGCATTTGAACTGGGCGTACTTCTGGGGAATCTCCTTAGCAACTTGAAGTTCCCTCATTACAAATTCGACACAGAAGTCACCAAGGAAGATCTGAAGGAAAACCTCATTGTAATCGGAAACATCAAGACAAACATACTGGTTGATAAGCTGAACGGCCATCTTCCGGTTTATTTCGATGAAGAGAACAAATTCTACATAACCTCTAAAAAAACAGGAGCCTTCTACGATGACGCAAGGGTAGGGATAATAACAAAGATAAGAAGCCCCTTCGAAAAAAACAAAAAAGTTCTGCTTTTGGGCGGAAGAGGCAGAAGAGGAACACAGGCCGCCATACTGGCATGCACAAAACATTTCCAGAAGATTGCAAAAAACCTAAACGAGGACGGAGATGCTGTAATCGTTGTGAAGGGCTTCGACAGGGACGGAGATAAGGTTATAGACGATATTGTAGTTCTTGAGTGAGAGTGATAGCATGATTGATAAAATGACAGAGAGAGATTACTTGCGCTTTTCCGAGCTGATAAAAGAGAGAATCGGTAACTACCATGGAAAGATAGCCCTCGTGGGGGTCGGATACGGCGGGGAAAATTTTTTTGAAGAAAAACTGGCGAGGCCTTTTGAAGAGATCGGCGTTGATTACTCATATTGTAAAATACATCAATCGGACGTTGACCACAAAGGATACCGGCCTTCCAGTATTTTTACGAAGATAGAGCCATCCATAGAAAAAGCCATTCTGGTGGAAAGGACCGCCAGAACAGGGGACAGTTTGCTGAGTGCCGCTGTTTACTTCCTCAAAAAAATACGTGATGAAAATCTGAATCTGAACGACATATATACCCTCGTGGCCGAAGATTTTGTTGACCTTGGCCATTTCCAGGTTATAGGTACGGACAAATATGGTAAACGGGGAGGAAGGTATATTTTCAAAAAGATTTTAAAGGAGAGGTTGCCCGAACATTATGATGAACTGGAATCATCTGAAGGGGGTGACTTTTTGAAAATATCTAACATACCTCACTTACGGTTTGACCTAGAATATGAAATTTCCGAGGGAAGAAGGCTGGCAGCCAAGGCTGCCATAGTGGCCCTGACAAGCGGTCTTTTCTTTGGCGGAGGTAAGAAAGATGAATAAAAACGGATATGACACAAGCGAGAAGGCGCACAAAGTGCTGGATATCTTTATGCCACTGGAATTGAGAAAGCTAGTGAGATATTCCACAAAAAAGGCCTACGAGATTTCCAGATATTCTGATAACGGTATATGTCTTTTATACGTTCCTAACTACTCGCACCTGGCAAGTTATGTTGACGTGGCCCTGCATGGAATGGGAAAGGAAGACGTCCAGATTTTACCGCTGGACGCAGACCTAAAGAGGCTGGGAATAAGCAAGAAATATACAAGCGGAAAGGACTTATTTGCCTTTGGAAGTTTTGGGAAGGAGGAGAAGGAAAAACTGAAAAGGATTATACACCAAGGCGTAGAGATGGTTAAAAGGGGGGGAATAAAAAGCTTCAACTTCTCCAACGTGAACACCCGCAAGAGAAGGGAAATAAAGGAAGTTAATTATATAATTGAACCGGATAGGTTGAGAAAAGCGGGAAAATTATAATAGTGCAGGACGATGTCCGAAATGCCCTGCTTATTAAAATCATTTCCGGAATAATATTTTATGAACCAAATATTCCCGGGGGTCTGGCAGAAGAACAAACATATCTTCACCAGAAACCTCGTTCCCGGCGACAGAACATACTCCAAAAACCTCGTTTCTTGGAAGGGCCACGAGTACAGAGAATGGAATCCGTACAGGTCGAAACCTGCGGCAGCGATAATGAACGGCCTTAAAATCTTCCCCGTGATTGAAAAAGCCAAGATTCTTTACCTCGGAATCGCTTCCGGGCAGACTGCCACGTTCTTTTCCGACATAACAGGGAAAGAAGGAATTGTATACGGTGTTGAAATCTCCGAACGCTGCCTGCGCGACCTCAACCCGATCGCTGACAAGAGGGGGAATATCGTTCCCGTCCTAGGGGATGCCAGGAAGCCGGAGGAATACGACTGGATTGAAAAGGTGGATGTGGTTTACGAAGACGTCGCCTCGGACGACCAGACCCCTATAATGGTTCGAAACGCCGAGCATTTCCTTAAACCAAACGGCTTCGCGATGATAGCGATAAAAGCGAGGTCCATTGATGTCGTGAAACGCCCTAAGGAAATCTACAAACAGGAACTTGCGAAGCTCAAAAAACACTTCAAAATTCTTG
>CAZTJN010000013.1:7823-16870 GCA_964613955.1 uncultured archaeon
AAGGAAATCTACAAACAGGAACTTGCGAAGCTCAAAAAACACTTCAAAATTCTTGACAGGGTAAATCTCGAGCCATACGAGAAGGACCATATGTTCGTGGTTATGAAAAAGAAGCCTTAACTTCTAGAAGATAATGGTTCAAGTGCGGATTTTTGTAAATCCAATTCCATAGGTATTGATTTCTTACCTTTGATTACTTTCATTTCCAATTCAAATCTCCCTCCGCGTACGAAAACCATATTTATTGCTTTATGCATGCCAATCATGAAAACAGCTTTAGGATGCCTTTCATTCAGCATATACATGGTCGCCCTTCCAATTTTCCTCGTCCTTTTCACAATACCTTCTTTAACAAATAGCGGGAAAATCTCTTTGAGCGTGTTCCACGAAATGTCCGCAGATTCGCAGATATCGGTCATGCTGTAATCAAAAAGCCCTCTGCTGTCTACCAAGAACTCCCATAGCCTGTTGATAGGCGTGTCTCCAAAGACTTTAACGAAGTTCGACTTTATTTTCATAATTAGTAGTAGTGGTAGTAGTATTTAAATAATTAACGGTTTAACTTTCAATTGATGAAAGTTATTTAAATATTAACATTCTAATTTATAACATGTCAAAACTGTCCAATGAAGCCATATACATTTTAAGGAAACTTTACAGCTGGAACAGGGTAGGAAACAAATATATCAACTGGCATGATGTAATACGTGTTTTCCCGAAACATCTCCGCAACAAAAAGCTTTTCAGAGAATGGATAAGGGAACTGCGCAAAAGGGATTTTATCCTGATTCATAAGAATGGTGAATGCGTATCATTAAATAAGCATAAACTCGGAGAAATAGAGTCTCTAATATTTTAAATATCTTCATTCTTTGACCAATTCCTTAACCTTCTTTTCCAGTTCCTCTCTTATTCGTTTTCCTTCGTTCTTTTCCGAATACTGGTCCATTTTTGCAGCAAGGCTTATCTTGGCAGCAACCAACCTGGCAACCTTGCCTTTCAAGGGTTTCGGGGCGCCCTGTATTAGCGGGTGGCCGAATATTATGCCGTATTTCGGAGGCTTCCCCTTCCCTTTCAGGTGTCTGAAGAGCGCCTTTTCCGCTCCGAACAGCTGGACGGTTGAGCTGGTCATCTTCGCGAGTTTCTCCAGTCCGCCTGCAAGCGCAAGCAGGCGCGAGGCGAGCATGGGGCCCGCGACTTCCGAAAGGTTCGGTATGGTATCTTTCGACAGCTTTTCTATGTGTTCCGAGAGCATATTCCTCGCTTCATAGAGTTCATTCAGGCCCTTTGAAAACTTTTTCATCTCCGGAGGGACGCCCTCTTTGCCGGATTTTGAGAGCATCTCTGCGAGTTTTTCGTGGGATTTTACCCCGCGGACGGTTTCAGGTGAATACATCCCATACCATTCGCGGAGCCTCTCGGACAGCGAATTAAGGGAGGAATCAAGATCATCCACTATCCCGACAACCTGCATAAGAACCCTGTCCTTCCTCACCTTCTTGATTTCCTGTTTCGTGAGAAGGACGTTGACCTTGGAAATTACCTCATTCAGTTCGGATTGCGTAGTTGCAAAGCGGGTGTCCATCGCGAGCTTCCTGAACTCCTCCTTTGCGATTTCCTTCCCTTTGTTGTCGGGGTCGTAGACGCAGGAGATGAACCCGTCCTTTGCTTTCTTGTCCCATATGATCTCCTTGTAACCTGCAAGCCTTAGCTTGTTGAGGACAAACCTCTCCTCCTCTATAATCTCACCGCTCCTTGACCTCCGCAGTTTCTCCGCTATTGTTTCCGGCTTTTTAGGGAAAAGCCTGTGGAGAATGAGATTGCCTTTCCTGTCCAGGGCAAACACCCCTATTATGTTCGTGACCACATATGCCTTGATAACAATCACCCCTTTAATTCCATGTTTTTAATGTGTGCTAAATTTCACATGTGTTATGATATTTTATAGGGGACAGGCTTAATATTTATTATGGGAAGGGGAGTGGACAAGCAGAAGGTCATTCTTGTCATCATAATTATCATTCTTCTGATAGGTCTGGCCGTCGAGCTCAAGTACATCGAAACCATGCTCAGCAGGATGGTTTATTCGCAGGAGGAGCAGTGCGACCTTACGTGCATGGAGAAAAACCAGGTCGGATACGTTTCGCGAAACATATGCTACTGCAAGGAGCCCGTAACCTTCGAAAAAAAATGGCTCTGCCTGAGTGACGAAAGATTTGAAGAAGGAGGCGTTTATCAGGACAAGTTCAACACGTCCTCCATCCGCAACATAGCGGTGAGCTCTGTCGTCAAATACGAGGCGCCGAATACGTACGCCACGAAGGTTTTCGCAATATATAACGAGGTCGCGAACAGGATTTTCTATGTTTCGGACCCGAGAAAGGACGAATATCTGGCGGACCCCAAGGAGACATGGGAGGTCCGCGGCGGGGACTGTGACGATTTTTCAATCCTTCTGGCCAGCCTTTACGAAGCAATAGACATCGACGCAAGCATAGCGGAGGTGTACAACGAAACGTACGGGCATGTGTTCGTGATACTCCACATAGAGGAGGACCTGAACACGTTCCTCAGGAATTACAAACACCTTCTTGAAAAATACACGCCTTATTACGGCGTAAAACCGGTAAACCTTCTGTTTTTTGAAAAATCCAGGGAACGTTGTAATTTTTTGGACGACAACCTTAGAAAGGGCAAAAACGTTCCCGATTTCTACCTGGTTGTGGAAAGTACGACAGAAGACTATGCGGGCAGCTCAAACCCCGTAAACGGAAAGGAAAGTGTGAGATTCATAAACGTTGGGCCGTGAAGGCTGAATATAAAATATAAACAACCATAACCAATTATTAATTGCATGAAACGTTCGAAGCGTTCAAAGGGAACTTTCGGAACGGAGTTCACGGTCGGGAACGTTCTTCAGATATTCCTTGTTCTCATAGGCGTTTTCCTCATCACTGGTCTGATAATCTCCGCGAGCGGCGGCATACAGGGCATGCTCCAGAAATTATGCGATGCTGTTCCGCAGTTGTGCCAAAGCAGCGGAACCGATTATGAATACATGATTTCGAAACGCTCAACCTGTTATCTGACATGTGCAATGAATTCTGTCATTTTGGGGGAACAGCAGGACTGTTCGCAATGCAGCGAGGCATCATCTCCCGTGACAGGCAAAGCAACAGCGTCGGTTCCGTTAACTCCGTCAACAAAGGTCGGTTGCCAGGGAGCCCAAGGAGGAACATTGGAGTGCAAGGTTACTGACTTCTATCTCCCTGAAAATTTGGGCGGTTTGTTTAATGATCCAAAAGAACATATAGAAGGTTTTGGTGATCCTTCATTCCTTGTTTATTTCCAAAAATTTCCTAAGGGGGAAGACGCATCTTGGGCCTCTTACGAAGCATGGTGGCAGGGAATAGGAGAAGCAGTCATATGGGCAATACCCGCGATAGGTGGTATAAAGGCAATAGGGAAACCCATATCCAAGGGCGTCGAGATGGCCAAACTTGCCAAAAGCCCAAGGAAAGCGGCAAAAGCACTTTATGATTATGGAAAAAGGAAGATTTCTGTGCTTGGTGAAAAGAAAATAGCGACAGAGGCTGGTGAGGAAACTTTGGAGTCACTTGCATTGAGGAGGGGGTGGAAGGATATAGATGAATTTTTCGATGAAAATGTTTTTGCAGTGGAAAAAGCTTCATTGAAAAGAGGGATCGGGAGTTTATTCAGAAGAATTTACAGGGAAAGAATCAACAGAAAAATGTTCAAATATTTCGCGGAAAAGGGATACAATGCTAAATACTTGGTATCTAGGTTGGTCCAACCTAAAGAAATGGTGGACGATTTCTATGTTTACGGAGGGGAATTCGCAGATGAAATAATTTTGTCGTTGAATGTTAGGACACAATGGGACAAAGTTACGAAAAAACTGGAAGAGGTGTTCGGTGATATGCTTAAAAACTACGGAAACAAGGACGCGACTATCTTCAAGAACGTGGATGTGTATAGATTTTTTGATGATGCCTTCCAGAAGGAAATATTTCCAAATATTTTTAAAGGAGTTAGCAATGATGTCGCCAAAAGGGTTATGACATATGCAGGCATCACCAGTTTGGGAGCATATGTAGGAAAAAGATTTGAATGTGAAGAGCAAAAACAGATAACCAAACCGAAAAGCATTGTAATCCAAAGACCGCTTAGGTGCAAAGAGGGCGAGTATGATGAATACCCCCTCGAACAGAATTTCGAAGGAGGAACGAGTCTGGCGGGTACACCGTTCGCTACAATCCCTGGGGCAATCGCTCTTAATAAATGGGAGAATCTTAATAAACCCGTGCCCTTTTATTTGGCCTCTCCTTGCAGAACAGACTTGATCATAAAGAGACGCCCGCAAAAATGCAGCTACTATTCTTTCGAGAGGGAGAGCGGTGAAGTTCAATGTACGGATTTAGAAATTTTGAAACCCGATGAAAAATACAAATACCCGAGTTGCGGTTTCGGAAAATCTGAATACAATCATGTGAACTCATATTACGAAATTGTCAAAAAACTCTACCTGACCCAAAACAAACAACTTTTTGAAGAATATGAACAACCTCTTGGCGAGGGTACCATCAGAACCATAAAGGCTTATGTACCCATTCTAATAAAAGACGACGGAACCACACCCCACATAGAACTCAAATTCAGCCATCGCGCCACAGAGAACTATGGTGGTGGAAGAGATATGACATTCACATACTATAACTATAGTTTTGAGGGAAAGAACCTGGGACTATTGGAGTGTTTTTTCGCGATTACACCACAATGGGATAATGTTTTTAAAATTGAGATATTCAGAGAGCCAGAATACTACAAGAATTTTGTAAAAAGCGGGTCCATCAGTGGAATTGATTATGATATTGTTGAGCATGAGTGGGGTACTTCATACTTGGGTTATCAACCTTCCTGCATTCCACCAGAAAAATGCGACTTCATAGACGTGTATGAATATATTGGTCCGGATAGATTTTTCTACTGTGCACCCACAGATTCTTACTTGCCTCCAAGGTTAAAAGGAAGTTTCTATCAACCTGATAGGGTCTCGCAGGAAGAATTTTACGATTACTGTTCCCATGATTCACTCAAAGATGCCTACTACTGCAAAAATACAGATTTGAATAGGGAGCTGAAAATTAAATTAATCGGCGACACAGACTCAATTTTTTATAAAGAAATCATAGAAATAGAAAAGAAAGGAAGCGACAATGTAATGTTTGATGATTTGGACGTTTCTGGTAATATGAACGGGAAATGGAACAAATTTTATTTGGACATCAGAAGAGGTGATGACTATTCTTTCGCATTTGCAGATTATGATGAAGACGGTGTAGCTGATTACATCCAATCAGAAAACTGTATTGTAGATGGTATCGAGGTTTCTCCTGACAAGAACTCCTTTGAAAAATACACAGAATCTATGAAAAACAATTTTTGTTACACCAAAACCGATACGTGGAGGGTTGTTGCATCCAAGGGCTTGATGGTAGTGACATGGATAGGAGAGGCTGCACTTGCCATTTCGTCAGCGCCGGCTGCTTCTGTCACGATTCCGCTAGCACAAGGAGTAATGGCTTATACCTCAACGAAGTTAGGTGGACCTACTCATTGGCCTGATCACTGACCTAAAGAAAAAAACAGTTATCTTTTCGATTCTTCCCATTTTTGTTTAAAGTAAGGCATTCCTCCCCATTCTCCATCGGCATAAAATATCGCGTGCCACTCATTGTGCTCGCTGTATGTAATGTGATACACCATTTTCATATCATAACCCATACGTTCAAAATACGTTTTTATCCTTTTTAACTTCTCATTGTCCCTTACTCTATTCATACGAAGTATTTTGAAATCTTCAGAAAACCCGAAATCCCTTATGAAGACTTTTCTTGCCGTCTCAATGGGAAGTTCTTTGGGGTCCCAATCCCAGTCTGCGTATTTCACGTTAATTTCGTCTTTTTTATCAGGTATTTTTGTTCCAGAATACGATGCTTTGAAATTATCTGAGGAATAACCTGAACCAGTTTTTATAACTTCTGTATATCCGGGGCGTTTCAATGCATTATTAAGCTTCTCGCCTGTAATTTTAGTTTCTTTACCCTTACCCAAACTTAAACCCACATAAGTAGCTGCGGCAACAATTGGAAAGCTAACGATTGCTATATGCTTCCCGTACCTTTTGATGAAGCCTCTTTTCTCTCTAGCCTCTTTCGCTTCTCCTCTATCTATATCGATGTGTTCTTCAAATAATCCTTGTAAAGATTGTCCTGCCATATAGGCACCTGGATTATTTTTGTTTTCGGCTTTATAAACTTTACGTTTATTTGTTACCCTTTAATAGTTACGTTTACCTTAGTGATACCTTCAGCTGAACAGTTATGTTTAAATTTGGGTTCCGGGAGTTTAAAAAGGTTTCTAAGAGGGATTTCTTTCGAAATATAACATTGTTATATTGGGGAGTGACGAACATTATCGCGCTTTCAGAATACCTTTGAGCCTCTTTACAACCACTTCCTGCTCAGGTTTTCCAAACTTTTCGGTTATGAATGTTCCCCGGAAAGAGTGGACGAAGAGCGGATCCGAGATGTCGGGTATTATAACATCTTTCAGTTTATTTTCCACGATGAAGAAATTAGTTACCTCCTTAGCTCTTTTCGTGAGATTTTTAGGGACTCCGTTCTCCCATACCATTGCGGCTATGTCCCTTATGTCACTTCTTCTGGCAGATATTATTTTCAGGAGAAAGAGGTCGGTGTAATCAGGAACAAATACCTCACATTCTGTTCCGACCCTGAGCTTCGTCCGTTTCGAGCTCTCAAGGAATTTGTCATCTATCCTGAAGATTTCGCTTTTCCTTCCTCTTATTTCGGATTCCATGAAGTCCACGCCTGTTTTGACTTTCCTCCCTCCTATCTCTGTTATTTTCACCCATCGCATGAAGGCGAAGGAAGCCTTTCTTTCGAAAGTTTCGAGAATCATGTTGCCCGGCTTGAATTTTTTTATCTTATCAAGATTTTCTTTCAAAGCAAAATCACAGTCTCTGCTGTACCTGGCGAACGGAACGTAATTTCGCAGGGCATAACCGCCTATCAAAACCAGCTTCGGATTTTCAAACCCCTTCGTTTTTGATGAGAGATATTTCAGTATTTTTCCTATTTCTGTTTCCCTTTCCTCCATCACATCTTTCGGTTTAGGCAAATTCCATCACCTTTTCTATCGATTCCTTTATATCCTTTTTTATCGATTCTGGAATTTTTGAGGTTTTCCCCCGGTTCGACTCATAATGTACTACCTGACCTATTCTCACATTCGTTCCCGAAACCCTTTTCCAGTAGAAGTCCTTCATCTTGGATCTTGTGTTCTTGTTTGAGAATATGATCGAGAACGCATCTGTAAATGCCCAGTTTTGAATACATTCCACAGCGGATTCAACGGGCCTTTCTATGTTTAAACCATTCTTGTTCACAAAATTTATCTTGTCTTTTGCATTCTCTTTTACCTCCACCCTGAAATTCCACCCATGTTTGTCTGCAAAAGCTTCCAAAGCCTTCTTGTAGGACCTGTCTTCAACTACAATGAAGTATACATTCCTGTGTATGAAATCGCCATTCCAGAATGAGGCTGCTGTCTGTGCAACCAAAACTTTGAAATTCTTGTCCCTTCTCAAAAAATCCAAAGCGTTGTTTGTCCCATCAGGGATATAGTACCACCCCCATACCACTCTTTTTATTTTTCCCTTCTTTGCCAATTTGTTCATGTATTCCTTTGAATTCTTGCATCTAATGAAATTAACCTTCACCAAGCTTCCCTTCCATTTTCTGGACAATTTTTCCAGAAATTCGTTCAGATATTTGTCCATTTTTCACCTTTTAATATAATTTGGCAAATAGATTTATAAGCTTTTTTCACCTTTTAATATAATTTGGCAAAAATAGGGGAAGTTGAATAGGAGTCCTTTCGAAATATAACATTGTTATATAACAACACCACAACAAACCGTTTTCTGGCGATTCCAATTAGAATCAATACATCCTCCTTTCGGCGTGATGTGATAATTTAATTAATTTCTCTTTTGCCTTTGAATCTTTAATGGGGTTTAGATACCTTCTTCCTTCAGTGGATATTTTCGCAGCCAGGCTCTCTGCATATTCCACAGACCCGGATTTCTGGAACAGTTTCCTGGCAAGGGTAATGTCGTTGGGTGAAATATTCCCCTTTTTCAAAAGACCCGTCAAGAATTTTTTATCCCTGGCGTTGGCATTATTCAATGCATGGATAATAACAATGTTTTTTTTGTTGTTCCTAAGGTCCTGAAACACAGGCTTACCAACTTTATTTTTATCAGCGATTACATCCAAGATATCATCTCTTATTTGATAAGCTTTACCTATGCTGCTCCCAAAATTCCCCAATTTATTAATCTCTTCGCCAGTTCCCCCTCCCACGATTGCCCCTGATTTACATGCCCCTCTTAACAGACTCCCTGTTTTCAATTCTATCATTTTTAAGTATTCATCGGTAGACATGTCACTTCTTATCCCAAGTTGCCTGTCCATAAATTCACCCCTGGTTGCGTCTTTTGCTGTCTCACCTATAACAGCCAAAAGTTTGTATATCCGTTCCTCCGGTAAACCAAGCTTTTCGTATTCTATCAATTTAGAAAACATCTCAAACAAGAGAATATCAGATATTAGTATGGCATTTTCCAAACCGTATTTTTTCCAGACGCTTTTCCTTTTACGTCTGAAAGTCGCCTTATCCAGTATGTCATCCTGGATCAACGCTGCCGTGTGTGATAATTCGTAAATTATTGCTGCGGGTAAAGCCAGTTTGTAATCCTTGCTCTTGGAAACGGCCTCGCAGGATAGCAGGACCAGAATGGGTCTGATTTTTTTACCGCCGTTGACCATGGACTCTCTTGCCATAGAATACAAATCTTTTCCAAACCTGTCCTCAACCTTAAATGAATTTTTCAGACTTCTGCCTATTGCGACATAGTAATTGCTTAATTCTTTTTCAAA
>CAZTJN010000013.1:16970-28538 GCA_964613955.1 uncultured archaeon
AATTTTTCAGACTTCTGCCTATTGCGACATAGTAATTGCTTAATTCTTTTTCAAAATCGTATTCCATGATATCGCACTCTCACATCTCTTTCAAAACCGCTTCCCTGAACTTCTCCCAGTCCTTGACGAGAGCGCCGGCCGACTTCTGATGGCCTCCCCCGGAGCCCACACCCCGTGAGGCCCTTTTAGCGATTTCTCCCACGTTCACCTTTCCTGACTGGCAGCGCAGGGAAACCTTCCACCCCTGCCTCGAGCGTTTCCTTATTATTATAACCTCTTTTTTGTGTTTTTCCGTGACCTTCGTCGCTATTATGGAGGTTATGTTGAGCCTGCTCTTAATCTCGTACATTATCAGGTTTTTCTCCGGAACGAATTCCGCATGTTTCCTGAAATCCTCCATTATCCTGTCTATTTCTTTCTTCACCTTCACATAATATTCCCTGAGCCCCTGGTGATTCCTTATCTCTTCCATGCTGTCGAGATTCACGAGGAGTTCCAGGCCGATTTTCGCTCCCTTCAGGCCTTTAAGGCTTATCAGGGCAGACAGCATGTCAGCAACTTTATAAAGGCTGAAGTGGTTTTCCCTGTCACTTATGGTTCCCGGATACGCATCCTCGCATTCCTTCAGAATCTCCTTGCAGTCCTCAAAGCCGTGGTCTGCTATCACCCCGACTGCCGATATCCATATGAATTTCTTTGCAGGATATTTAAGGGAGTTCAGGATTTCGTACATGACAGCCGAGGCGGGCACATACGCTCCCCTGTCCGTCATCCTCGGGTTTATATGAATTATGCCCTCTTTATTCATGTCCTTCTCGACAATATGGTGGTCTATGATAGCAATTTTTGTTTTTTTCAGCCTGCTTTTCAGCAGAAGGAGCTTCCCCCATTCCTGGTCCGCTGGGATATCCATGAAAACGATAACGTCCGGTTCCGCCGAAAGAAGATTTTTCAGAAAACCCTCGTCTATCACAGGGCCTTCCCTTGGGATAGTTTTGAACCCGGTGAAAAACTTCAGGAGCAATGCCGAAGAACACATGCCGTCCCCGTCGCTGTGGTAAACAAGAATTTTCTTCCCTTCCGCTTTCAGGGCGCGTTCCAGGGCTTTCAGGTTCGTATTCCTAATAAAATTGCGCATGGGCATAACAGATTTCTTGCCCGAGGGTTTAAATATGTTTACATTCTTGCTTTTGGCCTTTAAAAGTTGGTTCAAAACAAAACTTAAAGCGAATTGCCCCTGTTTTGAAAATTTCATAAATCAGATCGCAGCCCTCCTTCTTGCCAAATTTTTTAATCAGAAACTTGTGTATCTCTATCAGTGACCTGACGGGCAAAAAAACCATGCGCTGCCCAATAAACTCTACGCTGCCCTCCTCCAGTTTTATGTTTCCCGTTGCCAGATTTTTTGTGAAAAACCAAAACACAATTATCACCCAAAGCTCACTATCTTGGGTATGCGTGAGATGGAAGATATGATAGCAGTTGGTGCTGTTTCCATAAAATCTTTCCATTCCTCGTATATTTTCGGGTCGTTGTATATGTTGTATTTATCATGCTTAACGTCTTCTCTCTTTGTTTCCAAAATACTTTTGACCAGTCTCGATGCATTATAAAGAGACGGCGGGTGCGTGAGCAGAACGAATAAGGAATTATCCAGGGCAGGAAAATACATGCCGGATAATCTTAGCTGGCTGGCCCTGATGAAAAAATCTATTTTTCTCACATATTCCACTGTTTTGTCGTACGCCCTTCCCTGCTGAAACCCAAAGCCAAAAATCGCTCTTTTTTCACCCCTCCTAGGTTTTTTCAGCTCTCTGATCTCTGGGAATCTCTTTTTCCAGTATTTTTTGTCAATTCCAAATGCGTAAATGTCCGCGTGTTTGCCCAATCTTTCTATAACCTCAGAACCAACATTCTCTATCGCCTTTTTTATCAATTTCCAGTACTCCCTTCTCCTGTTTTCATAGTTGTAAACGAAGACAACATAGTCCGCAGCTTCTTTATTTTGCTTGAAAAACTCTTCTCCCAATTCGATACTCCACCTGGCATTCTGTACGTATGTGTTGGTTATCTCTTCTTTGTACATATTCTCGAATTTATTTATTTTTCCCAGGAAATCTTTTGGGTTCATGTTCAATTGTTTCATTTTTTTGCAAACAGCAAACCTTGCATTCGCGTCCATCATCAGACAAATGTTGACCATGTTTTATTGTTTGGGCCTGCGAGCATAAAAATTCTTTCACGGTTCGCTTCCGCTATCTCGGGAAAAAGAATATAATTACAGCCAGTATTATCCCGACAGCGAGCAGTGCAAGACCCATGTTTTCTGCCGAGCCCGTGCCGGCCAGAAGAATACCGAAAACAAGCCCTATCACAATGAACACTGCGGCGAGCATGCCCAGCCAGAACGCATTGATAACGCCGAAGGCGTAGAGAGCGAGAAAGACAATCGTTATTATAAGCGTGAGCTTGAACCAGCCTGCCATAATAAATATTTTGTGCGAATTAACTTAAAAGCTTCTTCCTGCGCTTGCGCTATTTCTCAAAGTATATGCTGATTTCCTTTTTATCGAATTTAAGCGACCCCTTTGGTTTTTTCTGCTTTGGTATACCTCTCTCTACCTTTGAGGCCCCTACGCTCTTCGAGAGCCATACCTTGTTTTTCTTGATTGTTTCGGAAGTTTTTTTGTCGGTTTTCAGCCACAGTCTTATCTTCTCCGTGACTTTCAGGCGTTCCTTCTTTCTGAGTATCTGAATGTGTCTGCTGAGTTCCCTGAGCAAGGCCTGGTCCTTCAAAACCTCTCCCAGGCAAAGCTCGCCGTACTCAAATGATTTCCTCCTCTTTTTCGGGATATGACTGACAATCACGAGGTCTTCCGTGTTTGACATCTTCTTTATCATGGAACTGAATTTTTTCACGACTTTCTCTACTTCCCTGTTTTTGGGCTTTATGAAGAGTTTGGACAAAGGCCACCGGAGCTTGACCCTTTCTTTCTGTCTTAAGGAATTCATTGCCTCTATTATCTGTTTTACCATGTTCATCCCCTTTTCCATATCCTCGTCTATCATGACCCTGTCCGGTTTGGGCCATGAACACAGGTGAACCGAGAGGGGCTTTCCCTTGGAAAAGAATATTTTCCTGTATATTTTCTCTGTGATGAACGGGGTGACGGGAGCAAGTAGCCTTATGAGATTCTCGAGAACGTAAAGCAGAGTGAACTGCGCGGACGTCTTGTCCTTTCCCTCGTACCAAGGCGAAAGCCTGTCCCTTACGGTTTTCACGTACCACCTGGAGAAATCGTTAAGTATGAAGTCCTCGAAGCTCCTTGCCATGTAATGCAGGCGGAAGTTCTCCATATCGTTTGTAACACTTTCTATCAGCGAATTTATCCTTGAGATTATCCACCTATCCTCGATTTCCAGAGCTTTCGAGCTTACCTTTCTGTCGATGAGCTCAGGATTGGAATAGGTTTCAGTGAATACCGAGACATTCCAGAGAATGTCCAAGACCCTTCTCTGCTCCTTCATTATCTTCATGGAGAATAGCTGGGTTTCCCAGGGAGCAATGGACCAGCAATGGTAGAATCTTATCAGATCAGATTCCACTTCTTTCAGTGCGTCCTCCGCGTGGATTACGTTTCCCAGGGATTTTGACATTTTCTCTCCTTTCTCATCGAGTGTCCACCCTGTCATTGAAACCGCTTCGAAAGGACTCATATCGAACGTGGAAACCCCGCAGAACATCAGAGCGTAAAACCATCCCCTTATGTGGTCCTGCCCTTCCGAAACCATATCCACAGGCCACATAGTTTCGAAGAGTTTTTTGTTTCTGAACGGGTAGCCCAGGGAAGCCCACGGAGAAATTCCTGAATCAAACCAGACATTCATGGTGTCCGGAACGCGCGTCATCCTCTTTCCGCATTGCGGGCATTTCAGGTGGATCTTGTCAACGGTGTTCTTGTGGAGGTCGGTTTTTTCACTCACCTTACCTACCGCCATCTTTTTCAATTCCTTGCGCGACCCTACCACATGCTTGTGACCGCATGATTCGCATATCCACACGGGAAGCGGAATGCCCCAGAACCTTTGAACCGATACTGCCCAGTCAATTGCCCCCTCTACCCAGTTATGGAAGCGCTCCCTCGCGAATTCGGGCATCCATTTAACCCTTTTGTTCTCCTTCAACATCTTTGCCTTTATGGTATCGATTGCAAAGAACCACTGTCTGCTCAGCCTGAAAAGCAGCGGGGTCTTGCAGCGCCAGCAGAGGGGATAGGAATGCGTAATCTTGATGGCCTTGAGAAGATAACCTCTTTCTTCAAGATATTCCGTTATTTTATGGTCTGCATCCTTCACGTACATGCCTGCAAACTCTCCCGTCTCTTCTGTTAACCTCCCTTCATCGTCCACGGGCGAAACCTTCGGAAGATTGTAGTGCTCCCCTATTTTAAAATCACTTTCCCCGTGACCGGGTGCCGTATGCACCAGTCCGCTTCCGGCCTCCATGGTCACGAAATCCTCCACATTCTCATCTTTCTCTTTGCTGACTGCCTTTTTTGAGAGGACCTTGCCCGAAACACCTTTCTTGAAAAGCGGTATGGAAAGTATTACCTGGTGGGCATTTCTTTCCTTCTTGAGTTTCTCCTGCAAAGGAATCTCCAAGGCGGGTTCGTATTTCAGGCCTTCGAGCTTCTTACCCTTGAATTTCTCAACGATTTTGTACTTTGTGATGCCTATTTCCTTGAGCGCCTCTTTCAGCCGTTTCTCAGCGAGTATGTAGTATTCCTCCCTGACCTTAACCTTAACATAGTTCTCATCAGGATTAACCGCTATCGCCACATTCGCCGGCAATGTCCATGGCGTGGTTGTCCATATCACAAGATATGTAAACCTTTGTCCAAGGACAGGATATTTCACGTATATTGAATAGTCAGTCACGTCCTTGTAGGAGTCCGTTACTTCGTATCCGGAGAGCGTGGTTTCGCAGTGAGGGCACCAGTACACAGGCTTCTCTCCTTCGACAAGCATTCCTTTTTCCCAGAGTCTTTTTACCGTCCACCACCCGCTCTCAAGATAATAATTCTTGTATGTCATGTAGGGTTCGAACCAGCCCCTCCACGCCCCCAGTTTCTTGTAAACCTCCATCCATATGTCCTTGTTGCCTTCTGCAAGCTTCTTGCACTCTTCTATGAACTTGTCTACCCCTATCTTTTCGATAATCTCTTTTTTCGATTTTATTCCGAGCTTCTTCTCCACTGCATTCTCTATCGGGAGTCCGCCACAGTCGAAGCCCGGCTGCCACCACGACTGGCAGCCCTGCATCGTACGAAACTTCGACCATATGTCCTTTGTTGTGGTCGTTTTTATATGCCCTACATGCGGAACCCCGTTGACGTACGGGGGGCCATCCAGAAGGAAGAACTTCTTCTTCCCGTAGTCAAAACGCACGATTTTGTCCGGGATATTGTTCTTCACCCAGAACCTAAGGATTTCCTTCTGTATTTCCTTTGGATTGTATTTCTCCATTTCTTCCACACACGCTTTTGTGTATTTAAATAATTTAGAAAAACTCCAATTTAAATTAAAATTGCACCAAAGAAATAAAAGGCTTGTTTTGCCTGAATATATTATGGACATCGAAAAGTCTGGTGTTATCATCCTGCTCGTGCTTGCTTTGTTTGTCTTAATTGTGGCAGGAACGATGGGTTTCACTGGAAGCGTTGTCCACGATTTCGGGAGCACCACAAATCCAATCTCAGGTTTAATAATCATGATAGTTTTCGTTATTGCCGTTCTTATAATTTTCAGGACGTTCGTTCCAGAGAGCAGAACAGCAAGCAGGTCTTATTAATTTAAAACTTTACAGCAATTCTTAATGGGTGATCAAATGAGGGAGGATTTTCGCTGCATTGCATGCGGTCACAGCTTCGCATATGATTTCAGCAAGGGCAAAGAAAAACAGGTCAAATGCCCTGAATGCAACCAGCTGTGGAAGATAGAAAGCAGGCTCGGGCGCTACAGGCTTTCCATGTGGGTTTGATGCGAAAGTTTCCTCACAACTCCGCCCACGTGCCTGCCCAGGTTCTTGGAGGTTTCCTTGCCTGTTTCATCCCTTTCCGCATCTTTCTCTTTACTTCCCACTCCCGCCCCGCCGAAGTGCATGGTTTTCTCGTCACCGACCACTATCATGCCATGGATCAAAAAGAACGAATGTATCTGGTGAAGGACGAACTCCTGTCCCCCCTGCCTCGAGCCGCCCACAGCTATCGCGCCTCCCACCTTGTCCTTCAGCGCCTCCTTCCTTCGTAGATAACGCGTTCTGTCCATGAATGCCTTCATTTCTGCGGAAACCCCTCCGAAATAAACCGGCGAGCCGATGATAATCCCGGCCGAATTCTCGATTTTCACGGCGACCTCATGGAAATCATCTTTGATTACGCACTTTCCCTCTTTCCTGCATTTGTCGCACGCCCTGCATGGCGAAATGTCCATCTTCCCTAGGTGGACAAGCTCTGTTTCGAGCCCGAGTTTTCTGCATTCCTCGAGGGCAAGGGAAACGAGGAATTTGGTGTTTCCATTTCTGGGCGAGCCGACGAGACCTATGACTTTCATGATTTCACCTTTATAACTTTTGGTATGCTCTCTATAACATCCGTTGCAACCAGACCAGGTCCCTTTTTCTTTGCTGCAAAATCTCCTGCCTTACCAGTTATGTACGCTGCCGCGCACGCCGCCCTGAACGGTGGGACACCCTGGGCAAGCAATCCACCGCATACGCCGGTGAGAACGTCGCCTGTCCCCCCAGTCGTCATGTAAGGGTTTCCTGTCCTGTTGAGGAAAGTTTCCCTGCCGTTGGATATGATATCTACCGCACCTTTCAGAAGGATGATGGAGTGAATTTTCCCGGCGAACTTTTCAACCATCTTTATTCTGCCTGTCAGGTCATGCCTTGGTTTCTCTCCGCTCATGCTGTAAAATTCGTAATCGTGAGGCGTAAGAACGAAATTTTTTCCCAGCCTTTTCCTTTTAAGGACCTTTATCGCATCTGCATCCACAACGCACGGCTTGCTTGTCCTCTTGATGAATTCAACCACGAAACTCTGGGTTTCCCTTTCCATCCCGAGTCCTGAACCTATCGATATTGCATCGAATTTTTTCGAGAGCTTAAGAATGTCTTTTACATGCTTGCTGGTGAAAAATTCGCCTTCAAAAGGTTCTGTTATAAGGTTTGGAGAGAACTTTGCCGTTATATCCGCCGCCCTCCGCGGGGCAGCAACAGTAACGAGATCAACTCCTGCCTTCAGGGAAGCAATCGCGGCGTAAGCGGCGAGAGCGGGTGCGCCCGTGTAACGTTTCGAACCGCCTATTATCAACAACCTCCCGAAATCCCCCTTGTGAGACCATTTTGGTCTTTCCCTGTAAATGTCTTTTATCAGAGAAGAAGTTACGTAATTCATGTTTAATTTTTGTTTTGCCTGTTAAAAAATATGACAGGTTAATAAGCACCCGGCAGTTTGGAGACCCGTCGGGAATAAAATAAGGTCCACTCAGGCCGGGGGTAAACACCCGGTCGGCCTGGGGAAATCTCCCTGCCTTTGACGTGCTCACATTTTCCCGAACTTTTCAGCCACCTCCACGAGCCTTGTCGAATAACCGAATTCGTTGTCGTACCACGACCAGACCATCACCTGATTATTGTCCACAACATTCGTCAGGGTTTTGTCCACTATGCTCGATTCTCCCCTCCCGATTATATGACTCGATACTATCTCATTATCGCTTGTTGCCAGTATCCCTTTGTATTTGTTTTCACTCGCCTCTTCGAAAACTTTGTTAATCTCGTCCTTTGTTGTTTCCCTTTCCACATCCGCTATCAGACCAACTATAGAGCCGGTTAGCGCACCCGGGACACGGAAAGCCAGCGCATCCAGTTTCCCTTTAAGATTAGGCATAACCTTACTAACGGCCTTAGCAGCCCCTGTTGTAGTGGGTATGATGTTATTCAGGAGCGACCTTGCCCTCCTGATGTCCTTGTGTGAACTATCGAGAATTCTCTGGTCGTCCGTTGGAGCGTGAACAGTTATTATCGAACCTCTCTTTATCTTCCAGTTGTCATCCACGACCTTCACAACCGGGGTTATGGCGTTGGTCGTGCAGGAAGCACAGTCGATCACCCTTTCGTCCTTCGGGATTTTATCCATATCCGTAACCCCGAGAACTACGGATGTTTCAATGCCTCCCTTTCCTGGAGCCGAAACTATAACCTTTCGGGTCCCTGCCTTCAAATGGCCTTCCACTTGTTCCCTTTTCCGGAATTTTCCTGTCGATTCTATGACCACATCCACATCATGCTTCCCCCACGGAAGCTTCGAAAGGTCCTCCCTGCTGTTGTACAGGTAAATCTTCTGCCCGAGGATCTCGATCCATGGCGTTCCGTCCTCCTTCCTTCCGTACGGTATGTTTTCGAATTTGTGACCATGAGTGGAATCATACTTCAGGAGCTCCACGAAATTCCTCAGAAACTTCTCGTCCTCTACGTTCCTCACGCCGTTTATAGCAACAATATCAACGTCTGTCGCTTTCTCTCGCTTCCGTTCCGCCCACGACCATATGAAGCACTTCCCGGTCCTTCCAGGGCCGTTTATCGCTACCCTGACAGCCATAAAATCTAACCTCCTCCAAACTTTTCCTTTGATATGACAAGAGCCTCAACCCCCGGAAGACCTCCATTCGCGATGAACTCCAGGAACGCGCCTCCTCCGGTGGAGACATGAGTCATCCTGTCGGCCACCCTGAACTTCTCCGCTGCCGATGCCGACTCCCCGCCGCCCACCACGGAGAGCGCATCCGAATGGGCTATGAATTTCGCGATCTCTTTCGTCCCGTTCGAAAACTTCTCCCACTCGAAAACACCCATAGGGCCTGCCCATATTATTGTTCTCGCCTTCTGAAGAATTTCCTTGTATTTTTCGATAGTTTCGGGCCCTATGTCCAACGCCAGCCACCCATCTTCTATCCCGTCTTTCGGGACAATTTTGCTTTCCGCGTTTTCGCTGAATTCATTTGCAACGATAAAATCTTCGGGCAGAACAACCTTTTTGTTTTCCGTTATGCTCTTTAGATCAGTTCCGCTGTTGAGCCACACATCATCAAACTTGGAATTCCCTATCCTGTAACCCTTATTTTTCAAAAGCAAAAGACTCAGTCCCCCGCCGACGAGCACGTAATCTGCTTTTTCAAGAAGTTTTTTGAGGGCATTCATCTTGTCTGCTTTCACTCCCCCCACCACTGCAACCATGGGTCTTTTCGGCTTTTCCATGCACCTGCCAAGGATTTCGAGCTCTTTCTTCAGGCCGTAACCTGCAACACCCGGGATGTGTTGCGGAATCCCGACCATTGATGCGTGATTTCGATGGGATACGGAAAAACACTCGTTCACGTAAATATCCCCGAGCGAGGCGAGCTCTTTCGCAAATTCCGGGTCATTCTTCTTTTCCCCTTCATGAAATCTAAGGTTTTCAAGGAATATGATATCTCCCGGTTTCATTCTTTTCACCCTTTCCCTGACTTTTTCACCTACGCACGAGTCCAATTTTTCTATATCCCTGTACATGAACCTCGATAACCTCTTGGCAACATTGTCCGTTTTCAGCCGTTCAACAACCTTCCCCTTCGGCCTTCCTATGTGAAGCATGAGAACGACTTTCGCCCTGCGCGTGATGAGATTCTGTATGGTGGGCATGCATGCAACCACGCGCTTGTCATCCAGAAGATTTCCCTCATCATCCACAGAAACATCCATTCCAGCGCGTACGATGACGGTTTTTCCCTCAACATCTATGTCATCCAGAGTCCAAAAGCCCATGATCTCACACAAAGTATGATAATATATGATAATGTAATATATTATCCCAAACCTATTTAAAGCTTATTGTTGCATGGGGTTTTTCAGAAATTGCTCTATCTCTTTTACCTTCTGGATGTCCTTTTTCCTGTTAAGAATTTTGTAAGACTCTAAATGATCTTTTAGTATCGTAACTGGAATTTTCATGCCCTCTACCTTCACATATTTGTGCTTTTTCAGTCTCCTATCTGAAAATCCATTCCTCGGCACTTCTTTCATAAAATTCTCCCATCACATCAACTTTTATTCCTTTTATTTTTAGCTGGCCCCAGTAAGACCTCATTGTTTTACCCTCATCATATTCAACAGGTTTTGTTTCGAATGCTTTGAATATCTCATTTATCCTGAATGCATTTTCCTTTGTTGTCATGATATCTACATCAGTCACTTCCTTAATTTTTATACCCTGCAGAAACAGACTAACACTTCCCCCAATCACGTATTCAATACCGTTCTCTTTCAACTTCTCATTGATTATTTTCAGGACTTCAATTAAATTTTTCTCCATGTTTAACCCTTTCTTATAATTAAATAATATACTCCTCCTTTAACTTTCCATTTCTTTAATTTCAGGCTTTTCAGAACCTTTTCGATTTCCTTCGGGCTGTATGAAGATTTGAATGCAAGTCTGATTCTCCTGAAGAGCCATAAACCGGCGGAGAGCCACGAATAAATCAGGGAGGGGAGGAAAACGAATTTCCACCTGTCTCCCCTCACGTCCAGAATCACAACTTTCCCCCGCCCTTTCAGAACCCTTTCGGTCTCTTTCAGGGTTTTTGCAGGATTGTCCCATTTATGCATGGAGAAGGAGCTTATAACCATATCGAAGCTCTCGTTCCTGAACGGGATTTCTTCCGGCCTCCCGAGTCCCCATTTGATTTCTGCCATTTCATCATCCGCGAACTTCCTGGAAATTTCGGTCAGCTTCTTGCCCTCCTGGAGCGAGATTATCCTGAAATTCGGGTTCTGCCTCGCAATCGATACACCGCACATGCCGAAAGGCGTCCCGAGGTCAAGGATTCTCCCACTCCTCCTTCCCGTGCCCATCGCCTCGGAAACAGCCCTTTCAAAACAATTTCTGAATCTTTTTTTCAGCACTTCGCCCGTCTCGTAAATTTCCTCATAACCCAGAAAGATATCAAGAAGCCTGTACTTTCTTCTCCCGTTTGCAATTCTTTTTACCTCGTTACTTAATTCCGAGCTTTTTTTTCGCTTCATTGCTCATCTTGTCGGGCGTCCATGGAGGGTCGAAAACCAGTTCCACGGTAATATCAGCATCTTCGAAAACCGATTTCAATGCATTCTCAACTTCATGTGTAAACATCGCGTGCATGGGACAGCTCGGGACGGTCAGGGTCATTTTTATATGTATTTTTTTCTCCTTAATCTCGATCCCGTAAATGAAGCCCAAATCCACAATATTTATTCCGATTTCCGGATCCACCACGTTCCTCAAAACCTTGAGAACTTCCTCTTTCGTTATCTTGACCACGATATCACCATTAAATAGGTTTTTGAAAATTGGTTTCGTGTATTTAAATTAGTTACTAACAGCTCCGGAACCTAACATATTTCTTCACACAGATCAGCCAACCTTAATAAACATGAATCCATAATAATAATAAACAGATGCGCGATGTTTGACGAAAAGAAAATCATGCAGT
>CAZTJN010000014.1:0-28247 GCA_964613955.1 uncultured archaeon
CAGTGTCTATGCGAACGTGACATATCCGAATGGCAGTTCGGTTAAACTTTATCTGGATTATGCCTACGGGGATATATATAATGAAAAGTTCAGTGATACATGGCAGAGAGGTAACTACTCATTCTGGATATATGCGGAAGACACGTCAGCGAACCCGAACGAGACATCATCGAATCCGAAGGAGTTCGGGATAAACGCAAGTGGCAGCATAGTTCTTAGAACCTCGGAGGACTCGTACGGCCCGAACCGGAATGTTACGCTGACTGGAGGGTGGTGGAACAGGTCGTGGAAATATAGGAAATCCGTAAAAATCTCGAATTCAGGTCCCGAAGTTACGAACTATCAGGTCAATCTCACGGTGGATACGGAAACCTTGATTTCAGAAGGTAAAATGAATTCAAGCTGCAAAGACATAAGGTTTGTTAATTCAACAGGCTCTGAAATTTCCTACTGGATGGAGAACGAAAGCGCGTGCAACACAACTTCTACAAATATCTGGGTAAAACTCCCCCGTTTCCCTGCCTCCGGAAACGAAACCGTATACATGTACTACGGAAACCCATTGGCAACAAAGGGTAGCAACTTCACATCCACCTTTACGCTTGTGGGAGAAGCGAACGACGTGGTGGCTAACAGCACGTGGAGGACCGTGGGTTTCAATAACGTCTATCCGGATATACCTGTTGTCCTTGCCGACATAACATTCAATGATACGGGGCAGGGAGAGAGCAGGATAGACAATGTTAATATGTCGGGCTTTGATGCGAGGGCAGAAAACTATACGAGTCCGTATACCCATGGTAATGAAACGGTTTATTGGGTCGCACTAAGGAAGGGCAAATGGTTGGTAGGAGGGAAGTTGTTCGTGGTTGGAAACGTCAGTATTAATTCAACGGAATGGAATGATGTTCCGTTCGGGCACACCTTTTCATCCCCTCCAGTTGTAATAACCGATTTGCAGACGGTTAATGAAGTTGACCCTGCACACACAAGACACAATGACCGTGATGCGGATTCGATACTGTCCAAGGCAGAGGAGGATTCGGACGGAGCGCACACCTTTGAGGAAATGGGTTTCGTTGCGATAGATTCCTCCGGAACTTGTGATGCCTTCCTAACCAACAACAAAAAATGCGAAATAGGGACATATGACAGCAACGATGTGTCATGGAATACCATAACCTTCACTGCCGGATTCAATCAAAAACCATCGATGGTCATGACCATCCTCACCCACGCGGGTGCTCACGAGTGTGATATAAGATACCAGAACGAGGGAAACGAAACGTGGCAGTACAAGATAGAGGAAACGCCTGGTAGAGACAACACGGGTCACGCAACGGAAACCAATGCATGGTTTGCGATAGAGAAGGGAAACATATACGGGAGGAAATACGCCTCATCAGAGCCATCATCGACTTACGGGAGGGAGGAGGAATTTTCCAATTTTATTGGCAATCCCGGCTCCCTGAACATCTCAGGCTATCTTTTAATGCAAATTAAAAGGAACGATACTGGAGAGATTGTTTCAACACAGGTGAACGACACGGAAACAGGAGAGAGGAGGACTATAAGCGCGGAGAGTTACATGGAACTGGTAAGCATATGGAATTCGAATCCCTGGAACACAACAAATAATCAGACAGGATACTATCAGGTTTACGCTGCACTGACCGACCCCTACGGCAATGTTCTGACCAACTATTCAGGGAATAACATATCAGAAAATTATATATTCTATATAGATAATGATGCCCCGACCTATTCAAACTTCGGAGCGAATGATACAACTCCTGCTCCATTGGGCTACGTAAAATTCTATGCGGAGTGGAACGATACAGGAAGCCTGAGTTCTTGGGTATTCCAATGGAATGTCTCGGGGTTGATGGAAAATAACGGTTCAGGTTCTTTCACGAGCACACCGGATTGGTCCAACGTGACAAGGCAAATTCCATCAAGCATGGAGGCCGGGGTCGTAGGGTACAGATTTATAGGGTATGATATTGACGGAAACCAGAACATCACGGTTACGAAAACAATCGCTGTTCAGGATGTTACGCCGCCGGGCATAAAGGACGAGGGTGTTTCGCCTTCGCTTGTTAACAGGTATGAATACACGAATATAACGGCTAACATAACGGATAATTCAGGTTCCCTGGATTCGGAGTGGGCAAGGATAGGAATGCCTTCGGGCGGGTATACGAATGAGAGCATGGGTCTGCTGTCAGGGGATTTGTACAGGGTCACGTATCAGTGCAACGAAACAGGGGTTTACAATGCGAGCGTCTATGCGAATGACACATCCGGAAATGAGGGGAACGGGACGCCTGTCAGCTGGGAGGTGTACGGATGGTCTAACGTTACGTGGATTTCTCCGGGCGGAGGGAGTTATTCGAAAGGGAGCGTTCTGGGACTGGCGTGTCTGGTTATGGATGCGAATGTTTCGGGAGGTATTGAAAACTATCCTGTAACGTTCTGGGACGGCTCGAACCAGCTTGGAGTGAATTATACGAATTCGTCAGGTTATGCTGTTTACTACTGGAACACGAGCGGGACGGGTGACGGGGGGCATACCTTGAACTGCACGATTTCGGATAATTCTTCCCTTTATTATAACGCATCTGCTGTTGATAACGGGTATACGAGTGTAACGATGCTCGCGCCTGAGGTTAACGTCACTTCGCTGGAGCACGAGAATCTGGATGATTATTCGATTAACGAGTATGAAACAGGGGATACGATTGGATGGGTTAACGTGACCGTGAACAACACGGGCGGTTCTCCGGCGAATGATGTGAATGTTTCGCTGGAGATTGTGAATGCGGGATGGTTTGAGAAGCAGTCGAAGGGTTGCGGGACACTCGGGGCTGGGGAAACATGCGAAAGTGAATTTGCTTCGGATACGATTCCGACTGATGCTTCCTCCGGGGTGTATACGTGGAATGTGACGATTAACTGGACGGGCGGGGGGAATCCGCCTGTTTCGAACCTCTCGAGTACGTTCGTTATTCACCACGTGCCTGATAACTTTACGTCATCCATGTCTCCTTCGAAAATCCTTCAGAACGAGTCATCAATGTACAACTTCACCCTGACCAACCCGTGGTCAGAGAATCTCACGGATGTGAACGTCACGGTGAACTGCCCTGCAAACATGACGTGCAACTGTTCGCTTTCCGGGCAGGAGAACCAGGATTACTGTTATCTTGGGGACATAAGTTCCGGTCTGCAGAAGACCGCGTCCTTCAACCTGACGACCAATTCTTCGACAGCGCCCGGGGAGTATGGAATCAATGTTACGGTTAACTATACGAACCCCGGACTTGAGGGTAGGGTGTGGGCAGGGCAGGAAACGCAGATGCTGAGTGTTCGCGGGCAGACGAAGCTGAACGTTACCATAACCCAGTATCCTTCCGTGGTTACGAGAGGGGGGAGCAGCGGACTGAAGGGTTATGTAAACAATACGGGAGCCTCGGTTACGAACAGCATTTCTCTGAACTGGACCCTGCCTTCCGGTTGGACAAATCAGACAGGGGAAATGAACGTCTCGAATGGGACTTTGTGTTCGGGGTGTCTGTTGTGGAACAACATAACTGCGAGCATCTCGCTGGGCTCCGGGCTTGGTCCCCAGCAGATAGAACTGCGTTCTGAGTCCGAGGAGGAGGCTGCCGACTGGGATGTGAAGACGATAGATGTTTATGCGAATACGTCGGTGAGATACGTGGAGGTGAGTGATTCGAATCCCTACAGGAATTCTTCTGTCCGTATAATTTCGAGGCTGGTGTGGGACAACGGGAGCGCTCTGAGCGGGGAGAGTGTCTCGTTCGAGGTTGGCGGGAGTTCGCTCGGCTCGAACACAACCAATTCGTCCGGTTATGCTGTTCTGAACGCGGTGATTCCTTATAACACGAGCCTTGGGGGCAATATTGTTAACGTTAGTTATTCGGGCAGCGGGACGAGGTATACGCATTCGAGCTGGAATGATTCCCGGAGTGTTAACGTGAGGGACGAGATAGTGACAGAAAACGTGACGGCTTCCCTGCAAACGACCGGGTACGGACAGAACGTAACGATATCGGGTGATGTCTGGTCAAGGGTCAGCGTGGACAGCGTTCGAGTGAATGTGACGTATCCGAACGGTTCGTGGGTCTGGGTTGATTTGTCGTACTCAGGGTCCGGGAATACCTACACAGGGAAGTTTGCGGATACCTGGCAGTGGGGGAATTATTCGTACTGGATACAGGCAAATAATACGGCAGGCTATCAGAACGATACGTCAGGGGGTTCGAAGGAGTTTTATGTGAGGGCGGATGCCAACGTCAGGGTCCAGACTGACAAATACCTTTACGGTTCAAACCAGAACGTTTTACTCGACAACACGAGTTGGTGGGATGTTCACTGGCCGTACAAGCAAACGTTCAAAATAACGGAGAACTCCGGAACCAATCTGACGGATTATCAGCTGAACATCTCTGTTGACACCGCAAACCTTATTTCGCAGGGGAAAATGAACGGGAGCTGTAACGATATAAGGTTCGTGAATTCGAGCAACAGCGAACTGCCGTACTGGATAGAATCCGGCTGCAACACAAGCAACACGAAGATCTGGGTAAGGATACCGAAAATAGAAGCCGGCAAGAACCTAACCATATCCATGTATTACGGCTATCTGCAGGCAGCAAGCAAAAGCAACCTGACTGAAACGTACGAAGTCGTGGGGGAATCAGGAACCGTTGATGGGGACAATACCTGGACATCCGTCAGTTTCAGAAACACTTTTTCAGAGGCTCCATTGGTGTTTGCTGATGCAACAACATACAATGATGCTGCAAAGATTTCTGTGAGAGTGAACGCCACCAGAACCGATGGTTTTGATATGAGGGCGGAAGAATATCCTTCCCTTGACGGGCCGCACTCAACCGAAACCTTCGCATGGGTTGCCCTGAAAAATGGCAGCTGGGTAATAGGAGGCCTGAAGGCAGACGTAGGGAATGATTCGATAGATAACAACTACAAAACAGTGAACTTCAAATTCGATTTCGGTTCCACGCCGACCATCATCTCGGATATACAATCTTACAATGAAGGAGGAGATTCCGGATCATCGGAGGCAGGGGCACATACGAGAATGACAAGTCCAACGTCTTCTAGTATCAATATAAAAATTGAGGAGGAAACAGACGTAACCCACACATACGAAACAATCGGTTACCTTGCAATAGAGCAGGGTGTAGCGAATACAACATACACAAACGGTGTTTACTTTGAGACAGGTTCAAATGATTGCGCGCCGGACCTGGGAAGTTCGCCGGCGTGGCTGGAAGTTTCGTTTACGAATTCCTTCGGTAACACGCCCAACATGATAGCGTCTATGATAAATGAAAACGGTTACACGGACAACTCCAATACCAGAATGAAGGACGTGGGAAACTCCCGATTCAACGTAACCATAGAGGAAACCCCAAGCTTTTCAGGCGGACACGGAACCGAACCCATTGGCTGGTTTGCCATAGATAACACATCCACCATATATGGAAGAAAGTACGTGCAGCAAATACCCTCGGTTTCGAATCTTGGTGAAGAGGAGTTCATAAATGCCATTGCCAACACCGGGTCTACAAACATTTCCGGTTACCTGCTGATGAGGGTTGAAACCAACCAGAGCGGGGCCTGGAATGTGATAGATACGAGGTTTGACGAATCAACATCAAGGACGATAAACTCATCAGACAGCCTGGACCTTTCCGGCATATGGAATTCGAATCCCTGGAACACAACAGACAACATCACGGGGTTCTACAGGGTTTATACTGTGCTCAGAGACCCTCACGGAAATGTCCTGGAAACTGATAACGGAGGCTGGATAAACGGCAGCTATGTCTTCAGGGTGGAGGTTGAGGGCCCGGATATAGCGAATGTTCAGGCATCTCCCCAGACCCAGGGTTACGGGCAGAATGTAACGATTTCAGCGAACATAACGGACAGCTCAGGTGTGAGTGAGGCGAAAGCGAATATTATATATCCGAATGGCTCCTCCGCCTCGGTCGATATGCAAAATACGGTAGGTGACAGGTGGGAAGGGGTCTTCGGAGACACGTGGCAGCACGGGAATTACAACTATTCCGTGTGGGCAAAGGACAACTTCGGAGATTCGAACGAAACTCCATCAACGTATCAATTTTATTTGAGGGCCAACCTCTCTGTGAATGTCAGCACAGATTACGATGTATTTGGACCTGATGATAACGTCACGCTTTCGTACGCCTTCGTGAACAACACGGGTTCGACAAATTCCTCTTTCTACCTTCTCATGCAAGTTCAGAAAAATGATACGCTCGAAATCCTGTTAACCCAAGCAAACGATTCGGAAACGCAGACGAAAAGGTTCATTGTTTCAGGGGATTCTTCTGACTTCGCTTCCCTATGGACGCCGTGGAATACAACTGACAATGAAACAGGATTTTACAACGCCCTGGTCACGCTCACAGACTCCGTGGGTAATGTGCTGACGAATGACACCGGTGAAAACATAACAGGTAAATATACGTTTTACATAGACAGGGACCCGCCAGCCTACAACAACATGGGTGCCAACAATTCGAACCCTGAACCTCTGGATTACGTCAGATTCTATGCCAACTGGTCTGACAACTATGACCTTTCTCAATGGATTTTTGAATGGAACGTTTCAGGCGTAATGACGGAGAATGGTTCTGGCTCGTTCTCTTCCAATCCCGGTTGGTCAAATATAACGAGACGGATTCCGGTCTCGATGGAGCTGAATACAGTTGCATGCAGATTCAGGGCGAATGACACCGAAGGAAACCAGAACATCACGGTTACGAAAACAATCGCTGTTCAGGATGTTACGCCGCCGGGCATAAAGGACGAGGGTGTTTCGCCTTCGCTTGTTAACAGGTATGAATACACGAATATAACGGCTAACATAACGGATAATTCAGGTTCCCTGGATTCGGAGTGGGCAAGGATAGGAATGCCTTCGGGCGGGTATACGAATGAGAGCATGGGTCTGCTGTCAGGGGATTTGTACAGGGTCACGTATCAGTGCAACGAAACAGGGGTTTACAATGCGAGCGTCTATGCGAATGACACATCCGGAAATGAGGGGAACGGGACGCCTGTCAGCTGGGAGGTGTACGGATGGTCTAACGTTACGTGGATTTCTCCGGGCGGAGGGAGTTATTCGAAAGGGAGCGTTCTGGGACTGGCGTGTCTGGTTATGGATGCGAATGTTTCGGGAGGTATTGAAAACTATCCTGTAACGTTCTGGGACGGCTCGAACCAGCTTGGAGTGAATTATACGAATTCGTCAGGTTATGCTGTTTACTACTGGAACACGAGCGGGACGGGTGACGGGGGGCATACCTTGAACTGCACGATTTCGGATAATTCTTCCCTTTATTATAACGCATCTGCTGTTGATAACGGGTATACGAGTGTAACGATGCTCGCGCCTGAGGTTAACGTCACTTCGCTGGAGCACGAGAATCTGGATGATTATTCGATTAACGAGTATGAAACAGGGGATACGATTGGATGGGTTAACGTGACCGTGAACAACACGGGCGGTTCTCCGGCGAATGATGTGAATGTTTCGCTGGAGATTGTGAATGCGGGATGGTTTGAGAAGCAGTCGAAGGGTTGCGGGACACTCGGGGCTGGGGAAACATGCGAAAGTGAATTTGCTTCGGATACGATTCCGACTGATGCTTCCTCCGGGGTGTATACGTGGAATGTGACGATTAACTGGACGGGCGGGGGGAATCCGCCTGTTTCGAACCTCTCGAGTACGTTCGTTATTCACCACGTGCCTGATAACTTTACGTCATCCATGTCTCCTTCGAAAATCCTTCAGAACGAGTCATCAATGTACAACTTCACCCTGACCAACCCGTGGTCAGAGAATCTCACGGATGTGAACGTCACGGTGAACTGCCCTGCAAACATGACGTGCAACTGTTCGCTTTCCGGGCAGGAGAACCAGGATTACTGTTATCTTGGGGACATAAGTTCCGGTCTGCAGAAGACCGCGTCCTTCAACCTGACGACCAATTCTTCGACAGCGCCCGGGGAGTATGGAATCAATGTTACGGTTAACTATACGAACCCCGGACTTGAGGGTAGGGTGTGGGCAGGGCAGGAAACGCAGATGCTGAGTGTTCGCGGGCAGACGAAGCTGAACGTTACCATAACCCAGTATCCTTCCGTGGTTACGAGAGGGGGGAGCAGCGGACTGAAGGGTTATGTAAACAATACGGGAGCCTCGGTTACGAACAGCATTTCTCTGAACTGGACCCTGCCTTCCGGTTGGACAAATCAGACAGGGGAAATGAACGTCTCGAATGGGACTTTGTGTTCGGGGTGTCTGTTGTGGAACAACATAACTGCGAGCATCTCGCTGGGCTCCGGGCTTGGTCCCCAGCAGATAGAACTGCGTTCTGAGTCCGAGGAGGAGGCTGCCGACTGGGATGTGAAGACGATAGATGTTTATGCGAATACGTCGGTGAGATACGTGGAGGTGAGTGATTCGAATCCCTACAGGAATTCTTCTGTCCGTATAATTTCGAGGCTGGTGTGGGACAACGGGAGCGCTCTGAGCGGGGAGAGTGTCTCGTTCGAGGTTGGCGGGAGTTCGCTCGGCTCGAACACAACCAATTCGTCCGGTTATGCTGTTCTGAACGCGGTGATTCCTTATAACACGAGCCTTGGGGGCAATATTGTTAACGTTAGTTATTCGGGCAGCGGGACGAGGTATACGCATTCGAGCTGGAATGATTCCCGGAGTGTTAACGTGAGGGACGAGATAGTGACAGAAAACGTGACGGCTTCCCTGCAAACGACCGGGTACGGACAGAACGTAACGATATCGGGTGATGTCTGGTCAAGGGTCAGCGTGGACAGCGTTCGAGTGAATGTGACGTATCCGAACGGTTCGTGGGTCTGGGTTGATTTGTCGTACTCAGGGTCCGGGAATACCTACACAGGGAAGTTTGCGGATACCTGGCAGTGGGGGAATTATTCGTACTGGATACAGGCAAATAATACGGCAGGCTATCAGAACGATACGTCAGGGGGTTCGAAGGAGTTTTATGTGAGGGCGAACGCTGTCATGAGGCTGGAAACAGAGAAGGACATATATCCGGCAAATGAAGATGTTTCCTTGGACAAACATGACTGGTGGAACAAGGCATGGAAATACAGAAGGAAGATAAACGTGAGCGAAAACACTGGAAGCGACCTGAACGATTACCAGGTAAATGTAACGGTAAACACATTGTATTACATAGGAAAGGGGAGGATGCGCTCGGATTGTTATGATATAAGATTTGCGATATACAACGAAACCTCCGGGACAAACCAGGAACTCTACCACTGGTTTGATTCTGATGACTGCAACAAGGAAGCGACGGAAATCTGGGTGAAGGTTCCAGAGTTGAAAGCGAGTCAGAACACAAGCATTTACATATACTACGGAAACTCACAGGCACAGGACGGAAGGAACATAAGCGGGGCGTTCGTTTTCGGCGATGACTTCAACAGGGCTGACAGCGAAACTGTGGGGAACGGCTGGACAGAGGATTACCCGGTATATGCCAGCATAGAAAATTCGAAACTAAAGATAGCATCGGGCACGTCAACAGGCACATACTGGAAACAGGTTCATCACAGCGTTGCGAGCCCTGACATGGATTACATCGTTGAATACAGGGGGAACACGAGCCAAACGAATCTCTACGTATATTCAAACTATTTCGGCGGCCAGAGCAACAGAAGGTCAAGCTTCGCTTTTGCAAGCAACGGCTATATACAATACCTAAATGCAAGTACACTGGAAGACACATCAGCGTATTCTTCCGGGGTTCCGTACGACTTCAGGATATGGTACAAAAAGGGCTCTGGAAAATTCAGCTACTATGTAAACGGCTCTCTGGTTGGAGAGGATTCCGAGCCGGGAACGACAACATACACCAACGAAATCGCCTTTGGTGGTGTCTCAGGAACGACAACATACTGGGATGATGTCAGGATACGAAAGCTCGCATCAACCGAACCGTTCGTCTATCTTTTAGCGGAAGAAGGGGCGGGTAGTGAAATTGTAGATTACGCCCAATACAACGTATCCGGCTACCTGCTCATGCAGGTTAATAATGAGAGCGGACCGGTATCAACCAGGATAAACGACACGGACACAGGGTCAAAAAGAACCGTAAACTACGAAGACAATCTTGACTTGTCGGACGTGTGGGATACAAACCCGTGGAACACGGATTCGGAGAAAACAGGGAACTACTCCGTGTACGTTGCTTTCACTGATCCCTATGGGAATGTCCTAGTTAATGATTCAGGCGCGAACCTTTCGAAATCATACAACTTTACCATAGACACTGTTCTTCCGATTTCTAATTCCCCGCCTGATCAGACCTACAACTACAGTGAGGCAGCGACAATAGGATGGATACTGCAGGACAATTATGAGCCGGGATACTACCGCGTCTTCCGAAACGGAACCGTCCAGAACTCAACAACCCCCTGGACAAATAACACGAATCTTGGCGTGTGGGTGAATACGACGGCGCTAGGAACATGGAATTATACCATCGTCTTCAATGACTCCGCCGGAAACCAGGGGCATGACGAGGTTATGATAACCGTTGTTGATTCTGAACCTCCGTATCTCAGCAACCCTTCGCGGAACGACAGCCTTCTGGGTCTGAACGAAATCGCCAGGTTCAGCATAGATGTTCATGACAATCTAACCACTGTAGAATACGTTAACGGAACTATCGCGGGCGTAACGTATGATTTCTCCTTGCTCACCGGTGACACGTGGCATTACGACTGGCTCTGCGACTCCTCGAATTCAAATGTTGCCTTCACGTGGGCGAGCGCGTACGACACGTACAACAACTACAACGAGACAGAGATATCGGGCGTTTCGCTCGAATGCGATGCAGGTTTGCCGAGTATAACAGGGGAAACGAGAAATCCAGACCCGACATACCATCCAGACAATGTAACGCTGAATGCGACAATAACAGATACGGAAGGAAACCTTGACAGCGTGTGGATATCAGGAAACTGGACAGGAAGCTGGGTGAATTACACGGACGTAACGAACGCAGGGGACGTATATTCGTACACCGTGCTTTCAGGGAATCTGTCTTACCAGGAAGTGGTTGGGTGGAGGTATTACGCGAACGACACCGCAGGCAATTTCCGGGCAGGAGCTCTTCAAAAATTCGTTGTGCAGAATCATCCGCCAACAAAGGTCATTCTTCACCAGCCACCCAACGAAACCATAACGGCAGACAACACCACGTTCTTCAACTGGAGCGTTTCCAGCGATGGTGACGGAGACCAAGTAACGTATACCCTGCAGGTGGATAACGATTCATCTTTCACTTCGCCAGAAGTCGAGAAGACAGGTCTGCTGGACAACAATTACACGCTGAACGATTCGGAAGCGCTCCCCCAGGATGTTTATTACTGGAGGGTCTATTCGAACGACACCCACACGACGAACGTATCCGATGTGTCCTGGTTCGAGGTAAACCCGAGCCAGGCTGTCGGTATTTCATTCTCCAGCAAGCTTGCAGGTGGCATTAACTGGACTGTCACAGAAGTTCCCGTATACAACCTGTCAGCCGAATGGAACAACGGAACAGGGGTCACAGAATACAACGTTCAAGTGTCGGCTGCTGGGACAACGGCGGATGTTTACATACGGGCTGACGGAGATCTCCAGACAGGAGGCGGGGATAAACTTGGCCTCGGGAATGAAACATTCAGCAGCAACCTGACGAATTCGACCGTTCCCTCACAAATCAAAAACCAGTTGACAACCAACTACGCAGACAACAAGATAGGTGATGATCTCACGGATGGTCAATTTATCTACCTGAAATTCTTCCTTAACGCCCCTCCAAACCAGCCGGCAGGAGTTTACAGCAACAAGGTTTACATAAAGGCTGTTCCGCACGGGCAGAGCCCGTGAACGCATGGAATGTTTAAACTTTAAATATGTACAAATACAAGTAAAAAATATGAAAAAGGACAATATGATAATATCCCTTTTGGTTCTGGTGCTTATCGTCTCTGTTGTAGGTGTTTATTCCAACTTTTTCATGAGACCGGCAAACATACCTATAACAGGACTGGCAACAACCACAAATGCAACATCGCAGGTTCAGGTGGAGTATTACCTGTCGATTTCAGCATCCAGCGAACTAAGTGACGGCATAGACTTTGGAACAGTGACCACGCTTCCTTCCTCTAACATAAACGCAACGGACAACTACAATGCAACAAACATGACAACCCTTGACATAGCGGTTTCCCAGGATTCCAACACAGCTGTTGACTTCTGCATAAGGGCAGACGGTAATCTTAATACGACAGGAGGGGCAGAGATTTTGCTGGCGAATGAAACATGGGATGATAACACGACCAACAACCTGTACTGGCCGGCATTAAACCAGTCAGCGAGTTTGACCACATCGTATGTGAAGGGGAGTACGAGCGTTCCCATCGGAGGCAAAAATTACTACAGGTTCTGGCTTAATGTTACATCAGGGGTGGAGGCAGGACTTTACAACAACACCATATACTTCAAAGGGGTGACAGCAGGAAATCCTTGCTGAGGTTGAGGTGATTGAATGAAAAAAATAGCAACGGTCTTATTGGTCTTGGCCTTGGTTGTCCTCATGGCTTCACAGGCATCGGCAAGGAAGGGTGTAGGCCTGAAATGGTCGACAGAAACAGAGATAGTCAACGAGAATTCAGAGCACTGCATTGAGTATGGCGTATACAATCCCTGGGACGAGGATGTCCGCGTTTCGCTGGGTGTCGGAGGCGAACTCCAGCAGGTGGTGACATCACAGGAAAGCGAGGTGAAACTGATACCTGCGCACACCTATCATAACGAGTCAATACCGGTAACCCTCTGCTTCACCGTTCCGAAGGTTTACAAAGAGGACTGCATGCTTGGGGATTTCTTATGCGAACAGAAATGCGAGCAGGACCAAGTGGTATACAACGGCGAGGTTGTGGCGAACGAAGTGAAAGAAGGCGGGGCAGGCGCAATGGG
The DNA here is from genome assembly GCA_964613955.1 of uncultured archaeon. GTDB lineage: Archaea > Aenigmatarchaeota > Aenigmatarchaeia > QMZP01 > QMZT01 > CS3-C152. Next base: position 13,109 of record CAZTJN010000014.1, read on the forward strand.
GTCTGCAACAGCACTTGGCGTGAGCACCGATTTGAAACTAAAGGTTAACTGCGTAAAACACGGAAGGGACTGGAGTCTGGTTTACATAGTGGTCATCGTAGTGGTGGTCCTTCTGCTGATAGGATTCCTCTACAAGAGAAAGAAATAAGACCTCCTTTTTCTTATTTTTCTTTTTGACTTTGTTACAGTCAATTTTTAAATAGTTTGCAGGCGTTATATTATATTATGGAGAGGGGCAGGCTTTTTGTTTCACTTTTGGTTATAGTTCTCGTTGTTTCATTCGGAGGGCTGATAAGTAATTTGTTTTACAAACTTTCTATAACAGGTGCAGTGACCGTACAGAATGTTACCTCTCGGGTTGTCATAGAGAACTATTTCTCCATATCCGCAAGCAACAACCTTTCATCTGGTATAGACTTCGGGACCATACAGCAGCTCCCGACAGACGATGCCAACGGCACAGGAAATTACAACTGGACAGACAGCAACAACAGGACAGAATATTCCATAGCCGTGTCAACAGATTCGAACGTTAATGTTGATTTCTGCATAAAGGCCAATGGCAACCTGAACACAAGCGGAGGTCAGGAAATACTGTTAGGGAACGAGACATGGAACGATTCCATCACAAATAACTACACCCACCCGAATCTTCCAGGGACGTCTTTCACAACTTCTTACGTTAAGAGCTCGACGAATGTGGCGCCCGGAAATTCGAACTACTACAGGTTCTGGCTTGACATACCCGCGGCAACACAGGCAGGAACGTACAACAACACTGTGTCCTTCAAAGGAGTCCAGACTGGCTCTTCCTGCTGAACTTAAGAATAAATAATTGGCCGGTCTTACTTTATATTATGAGGCTCGAATACAAGGTTTCGCTTGTCGCCGTGATAGCGACAGGCATTTTCCTTTATTTCACCACACCACACCTTATGAGCTTCTTTATTCTGACGGCGAAATACGTAAAGCTTTTTTATCAGAGCGGGCTTGTTGTTGATCCAGGTGTAATCGTAATAGCCAACGAATTCGACGGCAACACAACAGAATTTCTTTACGTTAACGACGAGGCCGTGGAGTGGCTCACGCTCGAGAACACGACCAATGGTAAAATAGTCTTTCTGGAGAACATCAACCTGACTGCTGATAAAGATGAAAATAATTTTGTCTGGATGGACGGAAACGTGGAAATAAAAAACAACAGCATTTACGTAAACACATCTGCCCTTACAAGCCTTCAGAAGGCGGCAATGCTTTATCTTTACAACCTTAATTTAGCGGACCCCGCTATACTCAGGAACGGGCAGCCATGCCCTTCGGATTTTTGCCACATACTCAGCTACGAGAACGGGACCCTCTCCTTCATGATTAATCAGTTCACCTACGATTTCACCACATTTTCTGGCATTGAAAGGTCCGAGCTACCCCAGCCTCCGCCCCCCTCTGGTCCCGGCATGGGCGGCTACACGCCAACGCCGGTCGTCATGAACTACACGGTTGACAGGGATTTCATAAAGGTGAGCGTCAAACAGGGGGAAACAGCAACGGAAACATTCGAAGTCAGGAACACGGGAAACACGGATATAGGGATCGTAATAGAGAACATCGACCTGAAGAATCTGGTTTCGGTTGGAGAAAAGTTCTTTTTTCTGAAACCGAACGAGATTAAAACCGTTAAGATTGCTTTCACTGCCAGGGAAAACGAAACGCCGGATATCTACTCCGGGAATCTTCTCATCAGGGGAGATGGCATTGAGAAGAGGATATTCATGGTTATGGAAGTCAAGGAGAAGAGACCGCTTTTTGATGTTCAGCTTGTCCTGGACAAAATACCTTATGAGGTCTTTCCCGGTGATTATGCGGAAGGGGATATTGTAATATACAATTTCGGGGAGGTATCGCCTGTGGACGTTACGCTCCACTACGCCCTGAGGGACATATCAAGGAATGAGCTGTTCTTCGGGGAGGAAACTTTCATGGTGGTGGAGCAAAAACTTGTCAGGAAGAAGGTTAAAATGCCAAGCGACATCAAACCCGGCTACTACCTGTTCTACGCCAAGGTCATATATGACGGGCAGGCAGCAACAAGCAGCGGTCTGATAAGGGTTATGGCAGTGGCGAAGGAAAAGGCTCCTGCTGAGCCGTACTTTCTGGAATTCCTGATAGGAATTACATGGATATGCATAATGATTGTCCTTCTCTTCGTTGTGCTAATATACAGGAGGGCAAAGAAAATGGTTTTCGAAACGCACCCCGCAGCCCCTGCCGAGGACAAAACCAAAATCGAGCCGGAGAGCAACCGGGCGAAACTAGACAGGGTGAACAGGGAACTGGAAAATCTCATGTACATGATAAGGATGCTGAGGGAGAAGAGCACGGAGAATGAGGTCGTTATGCAGAGCGGAAAGGAGAAAACCGTCAATGTGAACATACGCAACATAAGCAAAACCTACATGACCATAGACCTCCGCATAGAGGGTCTTCCCGAATCATGGTATGAAATAAAGAGGGAATCCGAGTACAGCACGAAAACGGGGAGTTACGCGAGGTTCAAGGTTACGTTCAAGCCGCCTTCGACTGTCAGGAGAGGCGATTACAGGTTCTTTTATGCAGCAGAGGTTTACGGGGCGAAGGAAACATCCCCTGCCGTGCTGAGGATATTCGAAACCGAGGAGGAAACGCTCAGGGCGGAGATAGAGGTCATGAAGAAGCAGTTGAGGGAGATAAGGTTGCTGATAGAATCAGGGAAGAGCATGGAGAAGGACATGTCAAAGGCAGAGAAAATGGTGAAAATGATAGAGGAGAATATCAAAAAGGTGGAGGGTGAGTTTGGGTGAGCAGAATCTATGTATACACCGATGGTGCATCCCGCGGGAACCCTGGGCCGGGAGCGATAGCGTTTATCATATTTGACGGGAAGGGCAAAATCATAAAGCAGCACAAACATTACATAGGCAAAACCACGAACAACGTCGCCGAGTACCGCGCCCTGATATCGGCCCTAGAAAGGGCACAAAAAATAGGTAAAGAGGTTGTCTGTTTCTCCGACAGCAGGCTTCTTGTAAAACAGATGAGGGGCGAATACAAAGTCAAGAAACCTCACATAAGGGAACTTTTCGAAAGAGCGAAAAAGCTCGAAGATAAATTCGAAAATGTCGAATACGTGCACGTGAGGAGAACGAACCCCGGAATAAAAATGGTTGACAGCATGGTTAACAAAATTCTTGACAAAACCACCTAATCCTTGTCAACAAGTTTTGCTTCCTCTATTATATAAATCCCTCTAACGCCGTCCCATTCCTTCCTCGCCTTGAGAATCTCTATTCTCTTGTTAAAAATAGGCCCGTCCAGAACGAAAGTCTCGGCCTCTCCTCCCTCGAAACCCTTGTGTATTCCGTATTTCCTGCTGAGCCTTTCGAGGTCTTTGATAGCGGAATGGTCGAGCTTCCTACCCAGCCATTCCTTGCCCATGCCCTCGGCAGAAACCGACGTGATTATCACCTTGAAACCCGAAACTATAATGTCCTGGAGGTAGTCGCGCATGCTCCTCTGCCAATGGGGAGCGAAAGATTTCAGCCCAAGTTTTCTGCATATGTTGTCGATCCTGGTCTTCTGGTAGCGGGATTCGAGAGCACCTGAAACCACCCCCTGAATTTCGGGTTTCAGCGGTTTCAGGATTTCCTCCAGGTCCTCCAGCTCCCTCTCCTTCTCTCCCTCTGTCTTTTGGGTTACAAGCCTTATCCCCAGGGCCTGGGCCTGTAGCTTTGTCCACCTGACGTTGGGGTAATGGAACATGTAGGATTCATTGGTTCTAGGGAGAATTGTAACTAAATATTTCACGTTCATGCCCCTGCTCATAGCCTTGTATATCGCGAATGTTGAATCCTTCGCCCCGGAAAACAGGACAGCCACATTCATTAACAATTAATTGATATGTTCCTCTTTAAAAGCTTGATGTGCAGAAATTACTGCATCAGGTCATTTAATTTTCCCAAGAATGTCCCGTCAAGGAGATAAATCTTTGCTGAATTAAGCTCTGCAGACCTAACGAGTGTTCCTATCCCTGTGTGATATGTTTTATGCGCCTTATCTATATCCGTTAGAGGCCGGTTGATGGATATGCCTCCCGAGAGCCTGTTGAATCTCGGAAAAACTATCAGTTCCGGAAGTTTTTTCGGGATGTTTTTGTACTTCCTTCGTAATTTCTCCCTGTCAAGTTTCGCTCTCACCCAGACGGGCTCGAAAAACCTGTATCCGAGCGAATCGCGGAACTCTATTTGAGGGTGTTCATGCCCCACCAGAACGTAATCCGCCTTTAGGACTTCCGGGAGAGGCCATGTGTGACCGTGCAAGAAATAACACCCTCCGAATTCAAAACCCCTGCTGGAATGGAGAAAAACGTTGTTCGGGATGAAATCCTTCAGGCCTGCGTCATGGTTGCCCGGTATGACATCTACCTTTATCTTATTCGCAAGGAACTGAAGAAAATCGGGTATCTCGCGAAGTTCCTGCCTGCTGACACCCGGAACCTTGTGCTTGACATCCCCCAATATAATCAAACGTTTCGCTCTGGTCCTTTTTATCAGCCTTTCGATATCGTTTTTCATTTGTTCCGTGTTGGAAGGGATTATTATGCCTGATTTGTAGTATTCGAATTCTATTCCTATGTGGAGATCGGCTATAACCAGCGTCCTGCCTGAAACCAGCGCAGGCTCCCCTGTAACGAATTTCGGCTCCATAGTGATTATTTGCAGTTTATTTTTAAAATCCAACCCCAATTTTAAATCATGGGCAACAAGGAGGAGATTGTGGACGAGATAGAACTCGCCAGAAAGCATCTTGAAGAGGATGTCCACAAGAAAGAAATTGAAGCCGAGGAGAAGCTTGATGAAATTCTTTCGAAAGGGAAGATGGAATTCTGCTCGCGCTGCGGAAAAAAGATCGACTCCCGGATGGACTGGGGCGGAAAGTGCCTGCATGAAGGATGCGAAAATCTCATTTGCCGCGAATGCTGGGATTCAGAGAAAAGGTTCTGCAGGAAGCATATTGATGATTACGTGAAAAGGGAGAAGAAACGGGCAGAGGCAAGGCCTTCAAGAATCAAGAGGCTTACCCTAAGTTACATGGATTTCCTCAGGGACAGATTCGAAAAATTCGAATGCATGGACTGGACCCCGGATGGGCCAATAGAGAAACCGGTTTTCAAGGTAAAAAGCAAGAGCTACGGAAAATTCAGGATCGTAGTTTACAGAAAGGGGTGGGTAAGAAAGGAGCCAAAACTCGAGCTTTTGGTTATACCCAACGAGGGGAATATCGAAAGGCTCATAAGCGATTTCATGGAAGCAGAAAGGGGTATTCATTCGATAATCATTTTCACGGGTGATACGGCGTCAATAAGACCAGAGACGAAGGAATTCGTGGAGAAATTCAGCGACAAGAGGGTTTCGCTGTTCATGGAGGACCTTGAAACGAACAAGACCTACTTCAACCCAAAAGAAAGAATGACGGAGAAATATTCCTCATGGATTGATCCTTCCAAGGTTCCGATGAAGTTCAGGGATATTCTGGCTGAAATCGCAGAAAGCATGTCCGGGAGGAAAATTATCTCGGCAAAGAAATTCTCCGGGGAATTCGGCGTGGACAAGAAAACAGGCATGAGAATATTGGGTGAATGCAAGTTTCTGGAAGGCATAAAGGGGACAGATTCTTTCATCCTGAAGGAATGAAATTTATAAATTAACAAGTTTTTATATGGTTATATTGAGCGTATGACGCATACTTCGTATGCGTCGTTTAGATGGGCTCGTGGCTCAGCCTGGTACTTCCGCTTCGCGAAAGAAGCTGGTGGGCTGTTAGAGCGCTCGACTGATAAACCATCAGAGGGGGTTGCAGGATGCATCGAAACCCGCTGGTGGTTTCGATATCGAGAGGTCCTGGGTTCAAACGCGCATATTAGATGTGAAAATGTCCTTTGACAGGCATGTCCTGTCTCGTGCTGCATATCCCAGCGAGCCCATCCGCAGTTTTCCATCTGGCGGCAGGAGGTGTCGGAACCCGCGGGAGGTTTTAACTATGAAACAGGGAGATTTTGTTGAAATAGAGTATGTAGGCAGGGTCAAACCAACGAATGAAATATTCGATTTGACTTCCAAAGAGCTCGCCAAGAAGGAGGGAATTTATAACTCGAAACATGCATACGGACCTGCCCTTGTAGTTGTTGGTTCCAACATGGTTATTCCGGGTGTTATGAAGGAACTCGAAACCATGAACGTGGGGGAGGAAAGGGATTTCGAAGTTCTCCCCAAGGATGGTTTCGGAATGAGGAATCCCAGGCTGATAAAGGTCCTCTCGCTCTCGAAATTCATCGAGAACAAGATAAACCCTGTCCCCGGGGCGTACTTCGAGATAGATGGTGTACAGGCGAAGGTGCAGAGCGTGTCCGGAGGGAGGGTTCGCGTGGACTTCAACAACCCGCTGGCAGGGAAGGTTCTCACGTATAGGGTAAAGATACTGAGAAAGATCGAAGGCAACAAGAACAAGGTGGAGAAACTTCTGAAATATTACAGGATTAATTATTCCGAAGTGAGGATAAGGGAAGGTTCGCTCACGATAATCTCAGACAAACCTGTTAACCCTGTTGCGAAAAAACTGATCACGGATATGGTAACCAAATGGGTGAAGGGGGTGAAGAAGGTGGATTTCAAGGAGAAGGGGACACCAAGAAATAAAGAAAAAAATGTCAAGGATTAAATAAAATTTAAATAGCTTACATCCATATTCTTTTTATAAAATTTATATAAACTCATGTTTACGTGAGTTTGAAGGAGGGGTAGAATGACCAGCATGGGAAAAGGTTCGATAATTGATTCTGCTTTGGACAGAGAGGAGGTCCCAAGGGAAAGGGACAACGCAACGGACGAGGAATTGAGGAAGATTCTTGAATCCAGAAAGGCTGAAATAAAGGTTTGTGGTGTTGGAGGGGCCGGAGGAAATACGGTCTCCCGATTAATGCAGGTAGGCATCGTAGGTGCGGAAACCGTAGCTATAAACACGGACGCCCAAGACCTGTTATACACGGATGCGGATACGAAAGTTCTCATAGGCAAGGAGCTTACAGGCGGTTTGGGGGCAGGCGCTGACCCGAAAATCGGCCTGGAGGCTGCCAAAGAATCCAAGGATGATATAAAGAAGCATCTGGAAGGGGCAGATATGGTTTTCGTGACGTGCGGCCTCGGAGGAGGAACAGGAACAGGAGGTGCCTCCATAGTAGCGGACATCGCAAAGAAGCTGGGAGCGCTGACCGTTGGGGTGGTAACGCTTCCCTTTGTCATGGAAGGAAAACAGAGAGGTAAAAATGCGCAGGAAGGTCTCGAAAGCCTGGAATCGGTTGCGGATACACTTATTGTTATACCAAATGACAAACTTCTTGGCATAGTCCCCGATGTTTCGATAACAACGGCCTTCAAGGTTGCGGATGAGATACTTGTGAATGCCGTCAAGGGAATAGCAGAACTCATTACGAAGCCTGGCCTGGTCAACCTCGACTTCGCAGACATCCGGGCGGTTATGGGCTCCGGAGGCATAGCAATGATAGGAATGGGTGAGAGTGATACCGAGAGCAGGGCAATGGAGTCTGTTGAAAAATCACTGACGAATCCTCTGCTCGACGTGGACATCGAAGGAGCGACAGGCGCTCTGATAAACGTTTCTGGCGGCGAGGATATAACCATTAAGGAATGCCAGGAAATAGTGGAGACCGTAAGCCAAAAACTGAATCCGGATGCAAAGATAATATGGGGAGCCCAGATCATAAAGGAGCTTGGTGACACCATAAGGTCCATGCTGATCGTCACAGGCGTAAAATCTTCCCAGATATACGGCCCGGAGAAAACGTACACCACGGAAAAGAAAAAGGAGATAGAGAAGGTCTTGGGAATAGATTTCGTGGGGTAAACCCCCTTGTTTTTTCCTTTTATAGGATAAACATATATAAACATAAACAGGCAAAACAAGAAATATTCGGAGCGATATCATGAACATAAGGGAGACCCTTAAAAACTACAGAAGGGTTATGAATATCGCCAGGAAACCCAACAAGGAAGAATTCCTGTCCACAAGCAAGATATGCGCACTTGGGTTGTTCCTGATAGGTATTATAGGTTTCGTGGTATTTCTGCCCTTTATACTGCTGGGGGACATGGCTCTGATAGGATTTGTATTTATTGCCATATTCCTCGCTGCGATACTGTTCAGAGTCTAGGTGAATATATGATATACACGGTAAGAACAACGTCGGGAAGGGAGAACATCGTGATGGACATGATTCACAATAGCATAAAGGCGAACAATCTTGATATAAAGAGCATAGTACATCCCGGTGAACTGAAAGGATACGTCTTTGTAGAGGGTGAGCTGGGAGAAGTGCAGAAGGCACTGCACGGGGTAATGCACGTGAAGGGCATCATAAGAAAGCCCGTTGACCTTTCCGAAATCCAGCACTTCTTTGAAACAAAGAGGACGAAAGTTGTGGTAAGCAAGGGTGACGTGGTCGAGATAATCGGGGGCCCTTTCAAGGGCGAGAAGGGAAAGATAGCAAGGATTGACGAGATAAAGGATGAAGTCACCGTCGAGCTTCTCGAAGCGAGCATTCCGATTCCTGTTACCATTTCAACGGAACTGGTCAAGCTCGTGAAGAGGGAGAAACCGGAGTCAGAAAACGAAGAGTAATTATTCCCCCTTTTCGCGTGATTTCCTGACAATTTTGTTGCGCAATTCCGTTATTTTTGCAACCTCGTTGTCAATTATCTTCCTTTCCCCTGGCGAAAGCGAATTATAGATTTTTTTCACCTTAATGAAGGCATCCTTCGCTCCGCTGATGTCGGTTTCCGCCAATTCCGCCCCTTTCTTCAAAAGCCTGGAAATCTCGTTAAGCTTTTCCTCATTTATTTCCCTTCTCTCTTTATGCAGCGGAACCAGTTGTCTGACTTCTTTAGGCCTTTTTTCTGTCCATTTCCTCTCTTTGCGTGGTATTGTTTTTTCTTTTCTAAGGTGGATTCTTTTGTATTTTATAGTGGGCCTGACCTCTCTCTTGAATAAGTGCCTCAAACGTCTTTTCTGCTCTTCGATCGCCACTGTTCTGAGCAAATGCAATGCCATCTTCCTGTAGAAGAACAGGAACGTTATGACGATTATTATGACTATCACGCCTGCGATAATCGCTACATTGTAGGCCAGTTGGCCCAAGCGTATTTTATCCTTTAGCTGCTCAAGAACCTGTTTTGCGTCCAGTAACTTTTCGTATGCCCCTATGACCCTTCTTTGTTTTTGAAGTATTATACTCTGGTTTATCTTGTCTTTTATGGAGTCTATAACATTCCTTTCTTCCGTCAGTCCTTCGATACCCGCGAGTTCGTACCTCACTTCACTTAACAACACAAGGTATGCCTTCTCAACCACATCTTTGGTGGATTCGATAACAGACCTGTAGCCTTCTATGGCCTGCTTTGCTTTCTCTATCGTTCCCCCGTAATCAAGCGATTTGAACAATTCCTTCGCTTCACTGTATAAACTGTCTGCCGGAACGATTAAGTTTTCAGGCTCTGCCGTGTCCATCCCGAAACCTTTCGCCTTGGCTATGATTTTTTCCGCTTCATTTTTCTTCCCGGAGGCCTCCCTGAGAAGGAATTTGGCTCGGTCCTTCGGAAGCCTAGCGACGGTGAGCGTCACGGTTCTTGTGGTTTCAATGGTTCCTGATTTCGCAACCAAGGAGAGCGAATAAACCTGTTCAAATGCATCCGAGGGGAGGGAGATGAGAACGGAATAGTTTTTTGATTCTCCTGCTCCTACGTCCTGTGGTTGGGAGGGCACAACAGAAATCCATTTTTCAGGGATGCCGTAAACGTTCAGGGTTGTATCCGGGGCGTTCACCTCTCCGATGTTCTCGACCTCAACTTCAAACCTCACCTCTTCCCCTGGAGATGCCTCAAGATAGTTCAGGGAGATAATGTTCAGTTGCGGCTGGGCTGCCTGGGCTGGTCCGCCTCCTGAGGGCACGCCCCCTCCCGGTCTTCCTGATGGAGGTTGTGAAGGCGTTGAAAGAACATGAAATACCGGGCTGTTCGCCCTCTTTATGTTCTCATCACCAGGATATTTCACGGCAACAATGAAGTAGTAATCTCCTGGATCTTCGTTGACGGTCACGGTTTTCGTGTAATTCAGCCAGTCCGTTATTGCCTTCCAAGAGCATCCGTAATTGTTGTAGAGAGGACCGCAAAGATAGTTTGGGTCCGTATTTATGCAGTAGCATATTTGTATATCGGTCATCTCCGCAGGCTGTATCTTATGGATGGATACGTTAGTGCCCAGCGATTCTCCGGGGTATAGGCTGGAAGGGTTTATATTAAGGATCTCTATGTCATCTATTGGGTTCGTGTTGTTAACACGGACTTTCAGGGTAGTTGTATTCCATCTGGAGTCTCCAAGAGAGTATGCGTAGATGGGTATGTTGTAGGTTCCGCCGTTAAACCCCTGATTTGGAGGGACGTAAACCCTTAAAGTTACGTTACCAAAAGTGTTCAGGGGTGGAAAGAGGGTGTAATCGTCTTGGTAATATTCGCCTCCCCCGGTTTTGTTTACGAATTTCACGAAATTGTTCCCGTCCGTTTTGTTCAGGTAAACGGACGCGTCCTCGGAGTTGATTTGAAAGACCGTCAGGTTCTCGTAAAAATAGTAGTCTTCAGGAATGAATATTTCAGGCGCTTGAAGAGACAGATTTATTATATTTAATCCGCTCACTGAAGCATCTATGACCGTGCTCCCGCTATTTGCTTGGTCAGCATAAACACAATTGTCAAGAATGGCCAAAATCAAGAGAAATGAAAGCAAGAGAAAAATTACCCTCATATAAAGAATTTAAATCACTCTCATATAAAATTGTTATTTTTTCCTTTTTTTCAAGAACAAGAACGCCAGCACCATGACAATTATTATAACTGCCACAACCGTGCCCACGAGAGGCTTCATGTCCATGGGTTCCACATAAACTGAGAATTCATATGGCTCTTTGATTGTTGCAACGCCCATTTTTATAGTATCCAGTATGCTTCCCGTGTATTTGACTTTCTCGGGGTTCCATTCAATCAGCATGGGAGCAGTAAATTTCACGCAGACTATCTTGCATGAAGAGTGGTCTCCTGAAAGGCAGGTTTGGGTTATACAAACCCTTCGGGCATCTGTTTCCGCAGGGCAGTCTATGGGCTCGAGCGTGAACTCATTCGGTGTTATCTCCGTGGTCAGCGGCTCGAGTTCGCCTGTTGTGGATACATGGTATGTCCCCCCTCCCTGCGTCGCATAAATCCAGACATCACAGACCTCTTTTGTTTGTCCCGCAGACAGTGTGATTGCGCCTTCCCCGAGGGAGATGCCTGCATGGACAGGCTGCGCTGAAAAGATAAACACACCCAAAAGAATTAAAACCAACATAAAATCTTTCATGCTATTAAGTTGAATTGCTAATTTAAATATTTTATTCCGTGTTCTGTGTCTATTTTTTAAATTAAAAAAATAAAAAATTATGATGGCAAAAATAATTTCTGTTGTTTCAGGGAAGGGTGGGGTAGGAAAAACAACGCTTGTTGCGAACCTGGGAGCGTATCTGGCGGAATTAGGAAAGAACGTTCTGGTTGTTGACGGGAATCTTTCGGGGGCCAACCTAGGACTACATATGGACCTACCCGACCACCCATTCTCCATGAATATGGTTCTGAAGGGTGAGCTGCCACCGCACGAGGCCGTTTACAGGCATTACCTGGGATTTGACATAGTCCCTGCTTCCATCGTTGACATGCGTATTAATCCACGGAGGCTCAAACACATTCTGAAGGTGCTTTCGAAAGGCAGGGACTTCGTAATAATAGACTCTGCCCCGGGGATAAACCATGAAGCTCTCGCTTCTATAGAGAGCTCGGACGAAATCATTCTTTTAACCAGCCCTGAAATGCCTTCCATAATTGATGTTCTCAGATCAAAAAAACTCGCAGAAAGCAAAAAGAAAAGGATAATAGGTGTTGTGGTTAACAAGGTTGGAAAGGAGAATTTCGAGGTGGGCCCGCATCACATAGAGGATATACTCGAAACGCCCGTGATAGCGAAAATACCAGAGCACAAAAAGGTCAGGGAAGCGATAGCGATGAGAACACCCGTTGTCACATATTCGCCGCATTCCAAAGCCTCTGTCGAAATGAAAAGACTTGCCCACTTCCTGCTGGGCGAGGAGTTTAAAGAACCCAGCTTCTGGCAAAGACTTTCCGCTATTTTCAGAAGATAAAATATGCTAAAAAATAAAAAACGTCTTCCCCTGTCATCTACTTATTCCTATGTGCACGTCCCGCAGTTGCTTTCTGAGGTTCCTGTCTGCCGCCCGCACCAGCAATACCCGGCATTGTAATTGCCAGGAGGCTGATTTACCGGGACATCCAAGAAGTACGTGATCCAGCAGTTTGCACCGTCTCCGAGATTTTCGCAGTCCTCCATTGCCTTCCAAGAATTGCTCAGTGATGTTGACCCCGAAGGATCCATCAGATTGGCTCCATCGTTTGCCGTGGAGTTGGAGTTTGTCGTTACGTTGCCTATTCCGAGATAGCTTGACCCTGTAGTCAGGTTTGTTCTGTTGGCGGCGTGAGTGAAATTGACATTTACCGTGGACTCTGTTCCCACTGTTAAATTGTACCCTGTCCCTCCGCCAGGACCGTCGTCGTTCCCCGTTGCATTGTTATCATTTGTGTTGGGATCCTGCGTGTCAAAACTTATGCCGCTGGTTATGTTCTGGGAAACAAGGATTGAAACGTATCCCCGGACAGTAACGCTCATCGTCGTGCTCCCTGTCTGGTATTCAGCCGAGTGACCGATGTAGGAGAACATACCGAATATTACTATTACAAGTCCGAAAAGAGCGAGAACCCCGAATAACCCGATTTTACCCCTCATAGTTTAATGTTTAAACGTTTCTACTTAAATATCTTTTCTAAGTCAACTTTTTTCTTCCTTGATGTAAACGGTCGTGTTGTACATCTTCGGCTCCTGCCCGGGCGGGACGGTGAGCCAGAAGTAAAGTGTCGTGACGTTAAATTCTCCTGCCGGAACATTCGACCTTATGAGCTGATAACTGGTGGAAAGCTGGATGGTAAGCGAATTGGGCGAGGTAGAATTAACGGTCACGTTCCCTATACCTATAACCGAGCTCCCGTTAACCAGATCGCCAGTCGCACGTATCGAAACGTTCACGGTCCCGCAACCTGAAGTGGAGTTATCGGTCACGTTGTAGTTTCCGTTATCTACAGCAGAAACATTCGTTGTCCCGGGATCCTGCTCGCTGAATTGGATTCCAGACTGTAGTTGGTAGGTCATGTTGAAATCAACGTCGCAGGCTTCCGACAATGTCAAATAAATGAATTTGTTTGTCGTGAGGTTGACCTCTGCAGTGTCATTGGTGTAACCGGCCTTGCTTGCATTAACCGTGTAGTTTGTGTAATAATAAATATTGGTGGCGTTCTGCGTGTATTCCTGCAGTGTTTTTCTCGAAACCCATCCTGAGCTGTTGGTCAGGTCCGTGAAGGCCTGGTTGTTGTTCTTGTTCCAGGCAGTGACATTTGCACTGCCAACAGGGTCACCATTAGAATCATTCACATAAACATTCAAGTACCAAAAAACATTAATAGTGTGAGAACCAACTGACCAGTACTTGTCTGTGAATGTCACGTTGGTAAAATTCGTGTTTCCATTATCCCCCCATACAAAGTAGGTGTCATTACTGTTAGAAGCGTTTAGAACAGAATCAATAATCACTGTGTCACTACCCACATCGTTCAGATACAATGCTGCTGTTCTTCCAAGACCAGACCCTGCGGTCTGCACATTAGTGTTCTCTATCCTTGTTTGAGATGACATGCCTAAATAAATACCTACATTTCTATCTCCTGTCCCGGTGATATTAGAATTGTTAATGACCCAGTTATCAACTTCCCATAAGTATATACCTCCTTCCCAATCCCCGCCGTAGTCGCCTGCGGTAATATTGCTGTTATCCACTGTTCCATTATCACAATTAGAATCCGCATATATACATCTGTAAAGGCATTTTATGTTTGTATCATTAATATACGCATTCTGAGAGGTTTGAGTTAAATAAACAGCTTCGTATGAAAAACTAGTAACATTGGTATGGGTAATATTGTTATTATCCGAATGGTCTCCTATATAAAACAAGTCATACTTGTTTGAATGCAAATCTGATTCTGTTACAAGATTATTTTTTGAATAAGAGTCCAAATAAACAGCATAAGCCTGAGTACTGGTGCTTGAGTTAATAAAAGTCTGGTTAACAACATTATTATTAGAATTGTAAAGGTATATCCCGGAGCCAAAATTACCATAAACAGTTATGTTGTTGTTTTGAATTGTGGTTCGGTTGCTCGATTCCAGGCGGATACCATCACAGTACTCGCAATTATCTTTAACTGTTATGTTACTGTTTTCAATGGTTGGGTTGGTAGTGTTTTCTATATAAATTACATAATTATAGGCATTGGAGCCTCCATCAATTTCAAACGTAACATTCGTTATGTTGTTGCCTTGACTGTTTTCAAAGTGAATTGCAGGGCTGTTCGTCCTGCTCGTGTCAGTCTGATTTATTCTTAGATTCCGGATGGTTATGTTTTTGGAGCCGTTCGTATAGATTGCTTTGCCCTGACCGGTGACAGCGTAAGCCAGAGAAAATCCCTTGCCGTCAAGTGTAACGTTATCGACCGTTATGTTGAAGCAAACGCCCGAGTTGCTGGTTATGGGCTGGCTCAATTCATAAACAGTGTTGGGAGAATCCAGTTCTTGGCAAGAAGACACTTCAGTAGGCCCTCCTGGCTGGGCTCCAAGAACATCATAACTCAAAAAACTCCTGTAATCAGGAGCTATGTCATACCTTCCGGAAGAACCGTCCGTTTCGAACGTTATGTTCGCATTGTCTCCCGCGGAGAGGTTTATCACCGAAAGGTTCACAGCAATCTCCATCTCGCTCCCCGAGTAATTGAACAAACAGGAGGATATATTGTTCGAATAATCGGAGTAATTGTACACGTAGCACGAACTT
>CAZTJN010000015.1:0-8750 GCA_964613955.1 uncultured archaeon
TTTATCCAGTGGTGAAAAATGCAAATGTTATAAAACTTTTATCCTTATTTAAAACAGCGCGGTGGATGCGGTGGCGGCCATGAAAAGGCGCGAAATACTGAGAATAGGGACGATAGGAGCGGCAGCCCTGGCTCTGGGATACGGTGGGAACGGGCTGCTGGAAACATTCGCGGAAAAATACGACGACATCCCGCTTCTCGGGAGATACGCCAACACGGAGGAGAATATCGGCAGGATACTGGAAAGGGCGGGAGACAGCGAAATTTACGTTTTTGTGGGGGAAAGGCATCCGGACAGCACGATATATTCGGGGGTTCTCCTTCCCTTGATAGAGAGCGGTAAATTCTCATCCATTTACCTTGAAGCGCTCGGGAAAGGGGATTACAGAAGGGAAGGCCCTGACCTGTTCAACAGTATAATCGTAAAGTACAATCCGGATAAGTATGATAGAATCATAGAGAAGTCTCTGGAAGAGGACATGGAAGTCCACGGCATAAATTCCCGCGGGTCATGCGAGGAAGATGGTGTTTCTGACTGGGCGAAATACATAACAGAGCACGGAAGGCATGGTTCCAAAATTGTTTTGACAGGAGGCGGGCACCTTTATTCATGGAGGCGTTACCACAGAAGAAAGAACCACGACATTTTGCCGGCATACCTGTCGGATTTTGGCGTTCCCGGAGAAAGGATTGTTACCATATCCACCTTCATAACCGGCGGGATACCGCCCGGTTTGTACAGGACGCGCGACCTGCCCGAAGTCAAAAATGAGTCCCTTAGAATTCTCAAGGAGAAACGCGCCACGGATTACACATGGATAAGAAACTAGATGTTTGGGTTCACTTCCACGGCTCGATTATAACCTTCATAGAATCCTTCGCCTCTGAAACGAGACCGAAACCTTTCTGCGTTTCCTCAAGGGGGAGCCTGTGTGTAATCATGTCGCTGACCTCGATCTTCCTGTTCTTCAGAAGGTCCATCGCCTCTTCGAGATCTCTGCGGACAGCGGCATAGCTTGTCGTGAGCGTAATGCACTTGGACCATAATTCTGTGAGTGGAATCGGAATTTCTTCTCCGGGGTTTGTTGGTGCAAAGAAGAGGATTGTCCCGCCCTTTTCAACCGCTGTTAACGCCTGTTTGATTGCCGGAACCGCTCCTGTGGACACAATTACGCGGTCGGCGAGTCTGCCGGCGAAAGCCCTGAGTTTTTCAGGGCCGAACTCCTTCGCATTGAGAACATGGTCGGCCCCGGATTCTTTCGCTTTCCTGAGACGGAATTCGTTTATATCTGTTGCTATAACCTTCGAACCTTTCGCTTTCGCCAGCTTTATGTGGAGCAGGCCGGAAATTCCCGAACCAAGAACAGCGACTACGTGATCCTTACGGACGTCAGCGATTCTCTGCCCGCGGACCACGCATCCTAAGGGTTCGATAAACGTTCCCTCCTCAAATGATACGCTTTTCGGAAGAAGAAACGTCCCCTTTTCCACGTTTATTTCAGGGACACGGACGTACTCCGAAAAGCCTCCCGGGTAAAACTTTGTTGAGCGGAGGGTTTCGCATACCGTTTCTTTGCCTTCCCTGCAGTAAAAACAGGATTCGCAGGGAACGTGGTGAGTAACGAAAACCCGGTCGCCTTTCCTGAATTTTTTGACTTCTTTGCCTGTTTCTTCTATCACGCCCGCAATCTCGTGCCCCAGAACCAGCGGCGCTTTCCTTATGCGGTACCATTCCATCACATCCGACCCGCAGATCCCCGAGGCCATCACCTTTACGAGAATCTCACCCTTTCCTATTTCAGGTCTGGGAAGCTCCTCCAGACGAATGTCTCTGTTGTTGTAGTATTTCGCGACTTTCATGTTAAACCATCCCTAAGTTTGAAACTATGCCGCCTATGTCTTTTAGAAATGATGTTTTAAGAAGTTTTTCTTCTGAACCGAGTGATTGTTCGAAGTTTTTGTCGTATTTTATACTCCCAAGGAAAGGTATACCCAGGGCTTTTGTTTGGTTCATGAGGACGTGACTGCCTGCTCCCATATTTTCTATCAGCCCCGCAACACCAACCCTCTTTTCCTTGAGCATACCTATAAGTTTTTTAACTGTTTCTGTTGACAATTTTGATGCTGTGGAAACAATAAGGAACTCGGTCTTTGGTATCAGTCTTATCACGTCCAGCGTGGCATCCCCGAAACCCGGCGGCATGTCCAATATGAGGAAGTCAAGGTTTCCCCATCTTGTGATCGCCAGCAATTCTGTTATCGAATTGCCTATCCCGACCCCCCTTGAAGCAAAGGGCATGTTCCCGGAATAATAGATTATTGACATGAACTTTATCCCGCTAACCTCCGGAGGGATTACCCCTTTATCTTCACCGGGCCTTGCCTCTCTGACTCCGAGTACAACATGGTCCGAAGGGCCGTACAAATCCAAATCCATGAGACCAACCCTGTAACCTCTTCTGGAAAGTTCCAGTGCAAGCAAGGAAGCCACGGAGCTTTTACCGACACCGCCCTTTCCGGCTGCGACCGCTATTACCCTTCTCACCCCTTTCATCCTTTTTCCAATTACATAGGGTCTCGGATCCATGTCATTCACCTTTCACGGACTTTATCCGTACGCCCCGCCCCCTGACTATTTCGAAGTCCCGGCTTCCGCATTTTGGGCACTTCATATAAACGTGCGAAACTTCCGGGATGAAATGAATCGCTTCCATATCATCCTTTGGTATGCTGTTTTTGAAAGAAAACGCCCATTCATTCCCGCATGACATGCACTTCAGAACGGTCTTCTCGCTCCTTATTTTCACCCTGAAGACGCTGAAGAGCGGGCCCTGCATCTTCGATATATCATTAATAGCGAGCCTGAAAATATCTTTATCTATGTTCTGCATCTCTCCCAGAACTATTTCAATTTCCCTTACCTTCTTCATCTCTTTCTTTTTGGCAAAGCCTGAAACAGAATATATCACGGCCTCTGCCAACGCCCATTCATGCATATACATGCCTCTTTCTATGCTTTTGAAAAATCACCTGTATATTCCCGTTCTCCTGCCAAGAAACCTGAATTTCGCCAGCCTTTCCCTGAAAACTATCACGCCCCATGTCGTGAAGATACCAGCAGTAATCGCTGCACCAAGTGAAAGGTCCGCAATCCAGTTTGCCCCTATCAGAAAGAGCTCGCCGTTCCACAAATGGTCTATAATCCCGAAGAGCGAGCCTCCGAGGAGGAGAAGGTTCAGCCACAGGCCTTCTTTGGTGGTTTTACCCGATAGCTTTCTTTTCAGGGCCACTATAATCGTGGCTGCCAGAGGAACGGAGTAGCAAACCATTCAATCACTTCTTCTTTTTCTTCCTGAAGAGCTCATAGGCTTCCTTTGGTTTGGCGTCCTCGTGTATAAGCCTCCGGACGGCCCGTATCATGGCTACAGGGTCGCTCGACTGGAAAATGTTTCTTCCCATGTCCACCCCGATGGCTCCTGCCTGCAGCGCTTTGTACGCCATTTTCAGCGCATCAAGCTCGGGTATTTTCTTGCCGCCTGCCATCACTATCGGGACCGGGCAGGCTTCAACCACTTTTTCGAAGCCTTCGCAGTAGTATGTCTTCACTATGTGAGCCCCGTGCTCCGCCGCCATTCTGCACGCCAGCGAAAGATAGCGGGCATCCTTCCCCAGCTCTTTCCCAACGGCGGTAACGGCCATCGCAACAAGCCCGTAACGTTCGGCCTGGTCCACAAGATTGGCGAAGTCGAGAATCGTGTCCCTCTCCCAGGGCATGCCGACCGTTATCGAATACCCGAAGCCGACGGCATTCATCCTGAGCATGTCCTCAACCGAGCAGGTTATCCCTTCGTGAAGAAGCTCCTTCCCGATGATGCTCGTTCCTCCGGACGCCCGCAACATTATCGGAACATCCGTTTCCGGCTCGATACAGGCGCGAATCATCCCTCTCGTTGCGAACAACGTGTCGCAGTGCGGTATGAGCGGTTTCACACGCTCGCTCCAGTTTTCAAGACCTGTCGTGGGTCCGAGAAAATATCCGTGATCAACCGCAAGCATCAGCGTTCGTCCTGTGTCCGGTCTTATTATTTTTGACAGGCGATTTTTCATTCCCCAGTCCATAATAACCCCTCCTTTCAAAACTTAATTATTTCTCCGGCCTCACTATCACGTATCCCTTATCAATAAGCCAGTGATGGAATTGCCAAGTCGTAAACTTGCAGGATTCCCTGCAGGTTTTCCGTATGTTCTCGTACTCCTCTGTTCCTTCCTCATGTTTGTTCAGTTCCATCTGGACAGGACAGCGCACGTCATTGCAGAATTCCCTTTTCCTGTATTCAACATACCCATCGATTGGCATAATAAAAGAAAAGCATCCGGAAATAAAAATGTTATCGCTGCACTTAAGCCTTTTTTTCAAGAATATACTTCCTGTTCAAATGCAGATCTCACTTTCCGACTTCTATGTACCTGACCCAGCCTTCTCCCCTTTCATCAGGCTCCCCTTTAACAATGTATATGTCTCTTCCGATTCTTACAAAGCACGGGTCTTCGCCCCCTGAAGGTATCACATCAATCCTGAACCCACCAATCTTCACAAACCCCCTGTAGAATCTGGAAGGGCTGGGATTGGATTTCACGGACTCGTACTGAACCATGTACTTTCTGCTCATATTCCTTTCTATTTGTCAGAAAATTTTAAAAAACTATTTTTCGAAAACCTTCGCTATCTCCCCGGGGTTGAATATGCCCCTCTCTGTTATTATGCCTGTCACTAATTTCGAAGGGGTAACATCGAAGGCCGGGTTTTTCGCTTCCGCTCCCTCCGGGGTTACCCTTTCGTTCCCTATGTAATGAACTTCCTCTTCGCTCCTTTCTTCTATCGGGATTTTATCTCCGGATTCACATGAAAGGTCGATCGTTGAACCCGGGGCAGCCACATAGAAAGGGATTCCGTTTTCCTTCGCCAGAACCGCTTTTTCATACGTCCCGATCTTGTTCGCGAAATCCCCGTTCCTCGCTATCCTGTCCGCCCCCACTATAACCATATCTATTCCGCCGGTTCGCATGTAATGACCTGCCGCGTTGTCCGCAATAACAGCATGCGGAACCCCCTCGTTCAGCAGCTCCCAGGAAGTGAGCTTCGCTCCTTGGAGTCTCGGTCGGGTTTCGTCAACATAAACAAATGTTCGCTTCCCCTGTCTCTTAGCGAAGTAAACAGGGGACAAAGCAGTTCCCCAGTCCACGCATGCGAGCCAGCCGGCGTTGCAGTGAGTCAGGATTCGAGAGTTGTCTTTTATCAGTTCTGCTCCATGCTCGCCGATTTTTTTGCAGGCCTCCACCGAAAGATTTGCGTATTGTTCGGCGGATTTGACAGGATCCTCGTTCTTTTCTATCGATTTAAGAACATAATCTATTCCGTAAAACAGATCGTAAGCTGTGGGCCGCGTGTTGCGGAGGGTTTCCTTCGCCTCTTTCAGGTCTTCTCCGTTGAGGAGAGAAAGAGCAACGCCGTACGCTCCCGCCGCTCCGATCGCCGGCGCCCCGCGGACAACCATGGTTTTGATCGCCTCTGCGACCTCATTCACTTTTGAAAGTTCAGCAATTTCGAATTCGAAAGGGAGCTTTCGCTGGTCTATCATTTTAACCTTTCTTCTCTCGAACCAGACCGTTCGATAGGGCTTTCCGTTTACGAGCATAGAATTAGGATAATTTCGGGATTAAAAAGTTTTCATATGAAAAGAGGTGCAAAAACTAAGGCAACAATACTCATCAGTTTAATCAAGATATTCAGCGACGGAGAGCTGGTATCTTTGCATGGATCTCCAACCGTGTCGCCGACAACGGAAGCCTTGTGTGCATCGCTCCCTTTCCCTCCGAGATTTCCTTTCTCTATGTATTTCTTCGCGTTATCCCAGGCGCCCCCGGCGTTGGCCATGAAGAGGGCGAGCAAAAATCCGGAAGCTATCGCTCCCGCCAGCATTCCTCCGAGCGCCTCGGCTCCGAGGGCGATGCCTACTGCAATGGGAGCAAATATCGCGAGCAAACTTGGAACAATCATCTCTTTCAGGGCGGCATGTGTCGAGATTTCAATACATTTTTCGTAGTCTGGTTTTCCCTTTCCGGACATTATTCCCTTTATCTCCCTGAACTGTCTGCGAACCTCGTTAACGATCTTGAAGGCCGCTTTTCCGACAGCATTCATGGTAAAGGAAGAGAACAAAAACGGGAGAAGTGCTCCGATGAACATCCCTGTCACAACAGCAGGGTTCAGCAGGGATATCGAAGTCAGACCTACGGTCGTTCCGTAAACGGCGAACAAAGCAAGCGCCGTAAGCGCAGCGGACCCTATAGCGAAGCCCTTGCCGATAGCGGCTGTCGTGTTGCCGACCGCGTCCAGAGTCTCGCAGCGTTCCCTGATATCCTTCCCGAGTTTAGACATCTCAGCGATTCCTGCAGCGTTGTCAGCCACAGGACCGTAGGTGTCCGTGGCGAGGGTGATGCCGAGCGTGGAGAGCATGCCTACGGCAGCTATCGCTATTCCATACAGGCCGGCGAAATGGTATGAAACCATCATGGCGAAACCCACTGCTATCACGGGGATCGCTGTTGATTTCATTCCGACAGATAATCCCGCTATTATGTTTGTGGCAGCCCCTGTCTGGGAAGCGCTGGCTATTGATCTTGCCGGCCCCCGGCTTTCCGAGGTGTAATATTCGGTTACCAGACCTATCACGATACCTGCGATCAAACCTGATATAACTGCATACCAGAGGGCGATTGCAGAAGGTCCGGAGACAAAGGTTATCAGGAAGTACGAAAGAATGAACATCAGGATTGCAGAAGCAAAAATTCCCTTGTTCAGGGCGTTATGAGGATTGCTGCCTTCCCTGGCCCGGACAAAGAACGTTCCGATGATGGAAACTATTATGCCAAGACCTGCAATCATCATGGGAAGGACTGTTAAGTTCGAAAATGTCGAAAGAACTACCCCGATTGCCATCGCTGCTATTATCGAATCAACATAACTTTCGAACAAATCTGCTCCCATGCCCGCGACGTCGCCAACGTTGTCTCCAACATTGTCCGCGATTACCGCCGGGTTCCGCGGGTCGTCTTCAGGGATTCCCTTCTCCACCTTCCCTACCAGATCCGCTCCCACGTCAGCAGCTTTTGTGTATATTCCTCCACCGACTCTAGCGAAGAGAGCGATCGAGGAAGCACCGAAACCGAAACCGAAAAGGACGGAGGTGTCCTGGAAAATTAAATACATGAACGAAACGCCAAGAAGACCGAGCCCAACGACTGACATCCCCATAACCGTTCCGGAAGAAAAAGCGATCTTCAGGCCCGAGTTAAGCGAGTGCCTCGCAGCTTCGGATGTCCTGGCGTTCGCCGACGTCGCCACGCGCATGCCTATGTTCCCTGTAAGGGCGGAGAAGAACGCGCCGATAACAAAGGCAAAGGCTGTTTCCTGCCGTATGAAAAAGAAGAGCACGCCCGCAACAACTATAACGAATATCGTCAGGTACCTGTATTGTTTGTTAAGGTACGTTAACGCCCCCCTGTGAATAAGGGAACTTATCTCCCTCATTTTCTCGTTTCCGGCGGACTTTTTCCTTATGGAGACTGCGAGAACAAGGGCGAACAATAACCCCAGCAGTCCGCTGACCCATGGAAGCTGCTGAATAACGTCCATCATGCTATCACAATTTATCAATTATTTTGTAACGAATGGTTTATAAATATTTCAGTATCTCCCTCAGATCCTTCTTCCTTATCACAACATCCGAAACTTCGTTCAGTTTTTTTGATTTCGAGTTGAAGGCAATCGAAAAACCAGCAGCCTCTGCTATGCCGAGGTCGTTTTCATTGTCCCCCACAAAAACGCAGTCCCCAGGGTCGATGCCCTCTATCCTGCAAAGTTCCAGCAGGCCGGCCTTTTTGTGCTGCATATCGAATTCCGTGGCCCTCACCTCTTTGATTTCCCCCTTCTCGTCAAAGTATATCCTGTTTATGAAAACGTGATCGAATATCTCCCCGTAGTCTGGAATCAGTTTTTCAAGAAGCACATTCAGACTGCCTGACACGAGCGCAATCCTGTAGCCTTTGGCTTTTAGGGATTTCAGGGTCTCGAGAGCGCCCCTCATGATCTTTGCCCTTTTCATCGCCTTCAGGATTGTCCTTTTGTTCGCGCCGTGTTCTTTCAAAAGCAGCAAATCCCTTTCGGCCCATTCCTGGTAGCTTATCCTCTTTTCAAAGAAGCCATTCATATGTTCAAGTCTTTTTGGGTGCCTGTCAACACCGAAAAACTTGTGGAGCGTGTCCCAGACATATTCTACATTATCTATTATGGTTCCGTCAAG
This sequence comes from uncultured archaeon, assembly GCA_964613955.1. Taxonomy (GTDB): domain Archaea; phylum Aenigmatarchaeota; class Aenigmatarchaeia; order QMZP01; family QMZT01; genus CS3-C152. The sequence continues at coordinate 8,363 of CAZTJN010000015.1, forward strand.
GTCGAAAACAACGAGCTTTCTCATGTTCTCACTTTTTGGATTCGACCAGGTATTTTCCCTGACGGAGCGTGATGAACTGGAGGCCAGCCTTCCTTATCCTTTTTATGAGTCCCCTGTCCTGCGTGCATGCGATGTACTCTTTGGTTTTTGCAAGGCGGAAGATTTCGTCATCCGTTCGTTCGCTTCCGGCCTTCAAAACAATTACTCCTCCCTTCCTGATGAATTCCAGGCCTATTCTGGCGTTTCGGCCTTCCCTTCCCCTGCTTACAGCGAGCTTCTCCAGTTCGCGCACGACAAGGTCTATCGTGAAGACCTCCGTGTACCCGAGGGCAAGAAGTTCCGAGAGTATGTCGACCCTGAACTCGCCGGGTATCATCAGGAAGTTGGT
>CAZTJN010000015.1:8850-27909 GCA_964613955.1 uncultured archaeon
TGGAAAAAATCGTTTTGCAGGGATTCAAATCATTCAAGCGCCCGGCCAGCATGGTTTTTCCTTCGAATTTCGCCGTCATAACAGGACCAAACGGATGCGGGAAATCCAACCTGGCGGATTCCATAGCCTTTGTTCTTAGCAAGACCCCTACCAAGCACCTGAGAGCGAAGAAGGCGAGCGACCTGATATTCCACGGAGGGAAGAGCAAGAAACCGTCCGATTACGCAAAGGTTAATCTCGTTTTTTCGAACGAAAAGAAAATTCTCCCCTTCGAAGAGAAAGAGGTCAGGGTCGGCAGGAGGCTGAACAAGACGGGTGTCTCCTCCTACAAGCTCAACGGGAGAATAACCACTAGACAGCAGATTCTGGACATATTCGCGCAGGCCAGGCTCGACCCCGGGGGACAGAACATGATAAGGCAGGGGGACGTAACGAAGGTGGTAAAGATGAACCCTGTGGAAAGGAGGGGCATAATCGACGAGATTTCCGGGATAAGGGAGTATGATGAGAAGAGGAATCAGGCACTCAAACAGCTCGAAAAGGTCGAGGAGAAGGTGAGGGAAGCAGAAATCATACTGGAGCAGAAGGAGGAGATAATTGAAAAGCTCAGGAAAGACAGGGACGCTGCCCTCGAATACCAAAAGCTTACGAACGAACTCGAGCTTGTGAGGTCCACGATAGTCTGGAAGGAATTCACCTCTTCGGAGAAGAACATAGGTTCCATCGAAAAGAACATAGAGGAAAATGAGAAAGAGGCCGAGGTACTGAAGAAGGAAATTGGAAAGATAGACAGGGAGATGGAGGAGAAAGACAGGGAGATGGATAACCTTTTGAAAGAACTCATGAAGAAGGACCAGATAGAGATAACCAGGAAAATTTCGAAAATCGAGGCCTCGATAGAGAACAAGGAGAATCTTATACATTCTAACGAAAGGGAAATCAAACGGCTGGGTGAGATGGTAAAGAGCCTGAGCGCCATGGAGAAGGCGGAATCGCCGGAATTAAGACCTGTTCTGGAGATGAAGGGTGTTCACGGTTTTGTAAAGGACCTTGTCGTCATCCCGGAGCAGTACAGGATGGCATGCGAGGTCGCGGGAGGCTCTCATCTGAAGGACATAGTTGTTGATGATCTGAAAACGGCAGTCTATTGTGTCAAATACCTGAAGGAGAACAAGATAGGAAGGGCAAGGTTCCTCCCTCTGGACAGGATCCGTTCATCACCGAAACAAGCGCTTCCGCAGGGGACGCTTGGCTGGCTTTCAGAGCTCGTTCACCACGACAGGCAGTACGTACCCGTGGTGGAGTACGTGTTCGGAAGGACTGCATGCGTCAATGACATAGACAAGGCAAAAAAGATAGCCGAGAAGAACCGCGTCAGGATGGTAACGCTGGACGGGGACCTGTTCGAAACATCTGGGGCGGTTTTCGGCGGGTACCGTATAAGAAAGGGCAGGCCTGAGACCAAGAAATACCTCAGGGACAGGGAGAAACTTGAAGAGGAAAACAGGCTGCTCAAACTCGAAATAGAGGAACTCGGGGAGAGGCTCAAAGAACTGAACAAAATGGTAAAGGATGAGAAAACATTTGATTTCGAGAAGAAGCGTGCGAGGATAAAGGATGAAATAGAAAGGCTCAGCGGGAGGAGAAGGGAGCAGTATGACAAACTGGTCAGCCTTCAGGAAGAGACCAACAGGCTGAAAATTAACAGGGCGAGGTATGAGGCGAACTTCGACACCCTGCAGATACAGTGGGAAGAATACAAGAAAAAATGGGAGTCCCTTGAGAACAGGGAGTTTTACCAGAAAAAGGGACTGCAAACACTGAAAGAAATGGAAAGGGATATACTGGAAAGGGTGAATGCGCTCGGTCCTGTCAACATGAAGGCGGTGGAAGAATTCGAACTTCTTCACGAAGAGTTTGAGGAATTCAGGGAAAGGGTTGAAAAGATTTCTAAAGAGAAGGAGAGCATTATAAAGAGCATAACGGAGATAGAGAACCGGAAGCGGGAAGCTTTTACGAAAACACTAGAGGATATGGGAAAGCTTTTCAAAAAGATATACTATGAGCTGACAATGGGGGAGGCTGAACTGGGCCTGGAGGACCCAATGGACCTGAATTCGGGTCTTTTGATTTCCGCCCAGCCACCCAACAAGAAACTGCTTTACATAGATGCTATGTCAGGGGGTGAAAAGGTTCTGACAGCGCTCGCATTCCTGTTTACCATCCAGAGATACAAGCCCTCGCCATTCTACGTTCTTGATGAAATAGACGCCGAGCTGGACAGGATAAACACAAGGAGGGTCGTGGACATGATAAAAGGACAATCGAAGGACATTCAGTTCATAATTATTTCTCATAACAGTGAAATGATAAAGGAAGCCGATATAGTATACGGTATGTCAATGGAAGACGGGGAATCGAAGGTCATGGGGATAAAACTACCTGAAAACTAAAATCAAACGTGGTTGTTATTCTCTGCCGGTTTGTTCTGCATGGAGGAGGGCGGGGTCTTCATCTGCGGAAGGGGCCTGGGGAGCTTTACCTTGTGGTGGTGCCCCTTCTTGTGGAAAAGGAAGGCTGCTGCGATTATTACTACAATGGCTATTATTACCGGAATCCAAACCCAGGCCGGAAACTCGGCCGGAGGAGCCTCCTCTGAAGGAGGTTGTTTGCAGGTCAGCGTTTTGCTGTCACATCCGTGTTCGCATGTTTCTATGTTTGTCCAGCCGGTTCCGTCATCCTTGCATTGCTGCAAATCGCTGCCCGAGCATCTCTTCTCCCCTGCTATGCAGATTTCGCCGGGAGCGAGGCCTTCGTAGCTCTCCCCGTAAACAAATGTTTCCGCCTCATCTATCACAGAGGTATCGACTTCCTGGTTAACGGAATATTTGATAACAACTTCCTGGTTCGGTTCCATTTCGCTGTAGAGGAACATATATTCGGGGTCTTCCTCCACCACTTCGATTTTCGCATTGTAAGCCGTTACGGTAATGTTTTTGGCATTTGTAGAAAAAGTTTTCGGGACCTTTTCGTAAACCATGAAATTCTTCACCCCTTTGCCTCCCTTGTATGTCATTTTCGTGGTGAGCTCGGATTTCCCGTTTTTTGTCTCGAATTCCCTGGTCACCTGAACCTGGGAAGTTATCGAATTGGAAAGTCTTATCAGATTTTTTATTGCGTTCTCATTGAGTTTGCCCTTCCCGAGAACCTTCTCTATCGCCTGCTGTAGTTTAGTGTTGTTTCTCAGGCCCACACCCGGGACGAGTGTTGGTTTTCTCGTTGCGTTTTTTGCCTTCTCCTCTGAAGGTCCTGCTGCCCCGCCTCCGGGGCCTCCGCCGGGGCCTCCCGGCGGCTGGCCGCCGCCTGCGCTGGTTACAGTCATGGAAAAGGAATCCGATGCGGAATCGGCGTTTGTTGACGAAACAGTGAATGTTACGGTGTAGGTTCCGGCAGTTGAAGCAAGGATCGTGCATGACTGCCCTGCGCTCTGCCCTTCATCTATGCTTGATATCGGAGAGCAGCCGGAAGAAATGCTCATTACTGATGGATCAACGGATGTGGTAACATCATTCGCCGTTGTCTCCCCGCTGTTAACTATATTCAGGTTAACATCGAACGTGTTGCCTGCAACCACGGAGGAAGTCGAAGGCGTTGCCTCCACGGACAGTGAAGGCGGAAGCACGATATCGAAGGAGTCGCTCGTTGCCTGCTGCAAAGTGCAGCCGCCACTGACGGAGACGGAAATGGTCTGGGCAGTGGCGAGCTGGGTAGCGCTGACCGTGGTCCAGCTCACGCTTGTTGCTCCTCCTCCAATTGTTTTCTGCGTGTTCTCCCCGGAAAGGCCGCAGCTGCTGCAGCCGGAGAAGCTTATCGTTGCCTGCGAGCAGTCTCCTGTCCAGCCGCTGGCCTCCACTATGAATGTCCTCCCCTTCATCACCTCATCCGCGTCGGCTCCTGACTGGGTAACTGAAACGGACAGGGCATACACGCTGTTAATCAAAATCACAAATACGAAAAACACTTCAAAGACCAGAACGATTTTATTCAGATTCATGGTTTCATTCCCTCCTCACCTATCCTAAACCAGTTATCGATGGTTTCTGTCATCCCGCCGTAGTCGACCCGAAGCGTGGCTATGTAGTCGGCATTGTCAAGCCATCCGCCGCCCGGCGGCTGAAGATTCAGCATGGCGTAACCGTCTGAATCGGTCACATTCTGCGTTTCTGTCAAGTTGAAATCGCCCTGTGATTCATTCAGTTCCTTGAACGGCTGGCCGCCGCCGAACCTCATGAGTTTCACCAGACTGACCTCTGCTCCCTGCAGCGGGTTCTGGGCAAAGTCGAATGCCTTTATTGTAAGCGATATGGTTTTTGTCCTGTTGAGATTCCTGGTGTGCTTTTCCAGTATCATCTTTGTTCCGTTGTACATCTTTATTTCCCATTCCGCTGATTCTTCCCAGGACTGGCTGCTGTTGCGCGGTGCGAACCTTAGATTTCCTCCCCACATGCCTTTCGGCGGACTTCCGTCCTGTTCAGGTATCCCGGCTTCGCTGCCGTAGAAGTCGTAGTACGTGTATGTCTGGCCTTCCTGTATGTTGCTGGAGTTTGCCCACCATGGCTCTGTCATGTTCAAATCGTCGTCCACATAAATTCTTGTCAGGTTTTGGCTCGAATCCTCAAAGTCATCATAAGCGACCATGTAGAAAACATCCTGCGTGTCGCCGTCCATGTTGAGGTCAAGTCCTTCGGATGTCTCATTTACCTTTCCGAAGTATACGAGCGTGCTGTCGCGGGCCTTGATGTCCATTGCCGGCCGAACACCGGGACCGAGCAGGGATGAAAGATCACTGCTGTTGGCGACTATTAGCCCTTCCCACGGGCCAGGACCTACCCGTGATATGTAATCATCCGCCGTGAAATTCCCGCCTATTATGTATTCGGTGGCATCAGAGAAGTCCCCGTCCGTATCCATCCAGACCACCTTCGAAACCTCCTGCATGCTCCATGTTCCTGCCTGCGGATACGGCATGCTCCCATTTGCAAAGACAACGTTGTATCTGGTGCCAGGCCTATATAATGTCAATATGGCCCACTTCGGGGCAGGGTTCCCTGACCAGTCATCCATTCTCAGGGGTTTGATGTTGTTCGCAGAGAAATTCAGGAGTCCTATGGCACCAGGCGTTCCCTGACTGATGTTTGCTTTTAGGACGTAAAGCATATAGGTTTCCGGTCCCAGACTTATGTTTATCGGGGAGCCCTCGCTGTAATTCTGCGCGTTGGTGAAATTGCAGTCGCCCTTTTTGACCCACATCATGCTCTCGTTCGCCGGAGTCATGTACGCGTAGTATTGCCCTTCAAACCTGTCGAGTATGTATGTGTGATTGCCGGTGTCTGTTCCCGCGTTCGGGGGTTCTGAAAAGTTGCACGAAGACGGATGCGGACCAATGTCGTGGTTTACCGCTTCCATTACGCCTGTTATTGCAGGCTGCCCGGTATCGTTCACGGTGAACAGATCCCTGACCTTCTGGGTTGTGCCCCAGCCTCCGTACGGAATCACAGTCATGGCTATGAAACTGGACAGCACGCCCCCGTATCCTGCATCGCTGTCAACAAGGAAGTTTCTCACGGTTGTCTTCGGCCACAGCCATTCATTCATTCTCTCCGTGCCAAAACTTGTGCTGTTCGCGACGAGCTCGAACTCGTAGCTCCCGGCCTCGTAACCGAGGGCACTGATGTTAACCCTTATTTCCCCTATGCCGTTTATTTCAACAGGGGACAGACCTGTCGGAACGATGCTCACACCCGCAGATGTTTTTACCTTCATGTTCGGAACGCTCACATTTGCGAGTATCTGATTCCCGCCGGGTGAAGTGACAATTACAGGTATGGTGACGTTGTCGCCAATCTTCGAATCGCCCAGTTCCGGCCAGTCACCGGCGGCCTTGGGGTCGTAAAGTTTCACGTAGTTCGCCCGCGGGTCTATGCTCAACAGCGTAAGCTTATCGCTGCCCATGCCGACCTGCCTGTTAAGCCTGTCAGGGTCGTTGACATCTATTACGGCAGACATGTTGGTGAAATTCCATTTCTGGCTGGCATTTGTGGCAAAGGCAAGTTTGTCATAGCCGTTTCCTGAATCGAGTACAAGGAAGAACACCGTCCCGTTTTTCAGTCCATCGCCGTCGAGGTCAATCCCTTCCTTTGATTCAGAGAACTTGTTCTCGAAGCCCATCTCATCCTCTCTCAGCTCACCAATACGTATGTTACCGCTCGTGGAGAGCGAGGTGTTAACCATTATGCCGTTTTCCAGTATGTTCTCCCCTTTCAGCATAACCTTGCTCTTGCTTATTGATATTATCTTCCACCTCCCTCCGTAACCGTCATTTATAACGCTCCCAACTGCGACCGGTCCCTGCGTCTTGGAGGCATCGGTGAAGTTTGCGAACGTGGAGTTCGGGTATAACCATAGGTGAGTGGTGTTGTGGTAGACGTATTCAGGCCTGTCAGATATGCTGAGCTGGCACCTTATTGAATACGGGTCCTGGCCGCAGCCCTGCTGTTGCCACATGTCCCCGACAATGTAACTCGGACCGTGGTAGAACGTTGAATAATTCAGGTGACCTGCAGGGGGAACAATCTTCAGAACGCCCCCACCCATCTCGTTTCTCGCGCAAACCACGCCCTTGTGTTTAATTCTTATATAATTCGGCTCACTCTGCCGGAAGGCGTAAAGCTCCCATGTCATACCGGCATATCCTGAAAGTGTGAAGACACTCGTGTTCGTCAATCTTGGGGATGTTGACATGTTGGTTGACTCGTTAATCCAGGCATGTGTTCCGTTGGAGACAACGTAAACCCATGAACCGGGACACGGGGGGTCTCCGGGTGCAGATGAAGTCTGCCATCTTCCGCCGTCATCCATGTAGATGCATATCCTGTCCGCATAATAAGGGTTGGCGGTTTTGTTGTCCGGAATAGTGAGGTTGGTGGATGTTCCGTTGATTTGCGCGCAAACAATGTTATCTCCTGACCCCTGACATTCGTCATCCTTCTGGAGATGAAGCTCGTTGTCGCACCTGTCCTCGCTGTTCCACGCCTCCAGCGTCTTGTCAGGCGTTGAGTATTCCCTGGTATGTCCCTCATAAATCCGCGGGATGGAGAAAATCAGGTTCTTTATCTCGAATTCAAAGTTCTTGCTCTGTCTGCTTCCGCTGCTGTTTATCCGGAATTCTACCATATACTCTTCTCCCTGGGAAAGCCCTGACAGGGATGCGTTGATTGTGCAGGAAGGCGTGGTGCCTGTGCAGTTGTTGGTGTAGTTCTGGCCGTATCTGAATTTCACAGGCCTTCCCATCTTTTCTGAAAAGACTTCCTTGATGGTTACGTTTGTTATGTTTCGCGGGTTGTCCTGGAAGTCCTTGGCGTTGAACGTGACCAAAAGGTTCTCGGAATTCGCGTACGCGGGCGGCCATTCGTACATCTTGGATTCGGGGATGGTGAAGTAGTTTGCCACGTAAGAGGAAACCGTCATTCCCACAGACCCTGTGTCTGTGCCTCCCCCCTCTGTAGTGACGCTCAGGCTTAACATGTATCTGCTTTCCTTTATGCTGTCGGTGGTCGTGAAATTGATAAGATAGAAGGAGAATTTCTCGCAATGGTCTCCCCAGCATTCTTTCATGTTCTTTTCGCCCTTCGACGAAACGTTATATAATGTACTGGAAACAGGGACAGGTGGCCATGACCGCTCGTCCTGAAGTCCTTCAACGCTGACATCCGTAACCTTGAGGGGCGTTGGCGGCGACATGGATGTTGGAGGTGAGAAAGCAGCAACGCCAAGAAGCGTGTTTCCTCCGACCGGGACCGTAACCCCTCCGGGTCCCTTTGATCCTTCCTTCCTTGTATAGTTTCCGTCGCTCACATTCAATTCAACCTCGAAAACATCAACCCAGAAGTTTCGTATTTCAAACCATCCCCATCCGTAATAACTTTCGCTGGTTCCGGGTCTCTGTAGAACAATATCCATGCCGTACCACCCCGTTGGCAGGCTCAAAGGGGTTATTGTTATGGTGGCGCCCGAGGTTGAATTCACAACCACGCCGGTGGTGATGGTGTAATCAGTGCCTTCCGTCATTTCCTTGAAGAACTGTTCGTTGCGGAGTGAGCTAACGTTTGCAATGAGGCCGGCACATCCTGTACAGGTGGCGGCGGCGCCCGTGCCTTCCTTGATGCTGGAGAACTGCGAACCCATGTCTATGTCCACGATGTTGACATGCAAGCTTATGTTCTCCCCGGTCTTCACGAACCAGTTGTCTTCGCTGACGCTTTGAAGATCCGCCCATATCATGTACTTCTTAAGTTCAAAGAATATGCTGCCGGTTCCTTTCATTACAGTTCCACTGACATCTGCCTGAAACCTGAATTCTGCATGGTAGAATCCTTCCTCCGGCGGGGAAGTGAAAACGATGGTGTCACCCTGAATGCTCTCGTTGAGCATGGCCTTGTTAAAATTGGTCATGTCTGTGAAGGCATTCTTTCGTTCCGGCCACTCCTTCCACATTTCCGTGAATTTCGCGTTTAATATCTGACTGCTGTTCAGCAGTTCGTCACTGAGCATGTCGCGGATTTCGAGCTTCACGCGGACCGTAGAATTCGGGGCGAGGAAGCTGAACGTGTCCCCCTTGAAATCTACTGTCGAACCCCGGGCAAGCAGACGCTGTATGCTGAAGGTTTCCCCGCCTTCAAAATCGCCTATCGTGTCATTGCTGAACTTTATTTCAACCTTGTAGTTTCCTGTCTCGTTCAGCCATGAGTTGTTCTGTCCGTTGATTAAAATCATGCACTGTTCCTTTATTCCCGGCTCTTCAGGAGGCTGCATACCCATGGACTGCGCAGCAGTCTCGATTGTCATGGATGTGAAATTAGTTCCGCCCAGCTTGTATCTGTTTCCCTTGTCATCCTTCACCATGACCTCGAACTGCGAACTGCCGCATCCGACCCGGATGCATGAAGTTCCGTCAAAACCGCATGGGGGTCCTCCTGATTTGAGACCGGAGCCTTTGCTCATGTTTATCATAAAGACCGTGGCAGTCACGTTAGAGCCGGGGGCAAACGCACTCACCGTGGTTCCGGGGCCCGCACCCTCGTCTATGTATTTGGGGTTGAGGGTCATGACCATCATTTCTATGGCCTGCACCTTTAATCCTGTATCGAACCTCTCTGTATCCGAACCATTTATTCCGGTAATGACAATCTTGTATTCACCTGTAGTTGAGAGTTCCGGAGTTTCCGCAGTGTATACGCCCGTCGCATTTGGCTGCGGGCTCATGTAAGCAGAATACGTGGAACCGTCTGGATATGTGATGGAAAGCAACGGATTGTAATCCAGGTCCATCAGATTGCCTGAGGAGTCCTTTGAAACGGCCCAAATCTTCGCCTTTGAACCCGGGGCGAATGTGCTCATCGGATTGTCTGACAGGTCCGTAACCTTTCCGTACAGCTTGAACGATTCAACTTTGAAAACATCTACCGGCGTTTCATTTGCAAGTATGGTGTACTTCCCGGCAGAGTAGCCGGAGAGGGACACGGAAAGGTTCCCTGAACCGCCCGACCCTATATTCACCACTTCTGAATGCACGGTTTGTTTCGACTCTGTCTGAATGGATATGTTGACTGCCTGGTTCTTTTTCATGTTCCCGTTCTGGTCGTAAAGGAAAACCAGCATGTAGAGCGTATCCGAAGAGGTGAACGTGGAGGAAGAAAGAGGTCTTATCAGATAAACCATTTTGCCTGTCGTGGTTTCCATGTCCGCCACTATGAAGCTGTTGGATGAGTCTATCCTTAGCATGTCGCCGACTCCCTTCGATGTTTCAAGGAATGGGACGCTGGCGTTGTCCTCCGTGTCATTGAAAAGTCTGAACACCCTGTCGTCGTCCACATGCACGGTGTCATAGACACCCGCAACGTTCTCATCGATGACAACAAAATTATACGTTTTCCCATCACCTGTCAGGTTTGAAACGTTCCCGTAAAAAATCGTGGCGCTCTTGTTGAACTTCAGCAGTTCCGTGAAGTTCCCGCCGATGCCGCCTGTTTCGTTGTTTATCTCCGTGCTCGTGTTCACAAAGACCGGGTAAAGAGAGCCCATCAGCCTGACGGCAGGTCTGAGAATTTCGCTTGCCACCCTGAAATCAATCTGCACGCTGTCGGAGCCCTGCGTTAGCGTGAGTGTGTATTCCTCAGGGGCGAGTGTCTGGGTATAGGAATATTCGGCCATTCCGGTTGTGCCGTCTGCCGGGATAGTGAAGGTGTCGGCCTGGGTGGTGTTCGCACGGAACGTGACGACTCCTGTTATGTTCACATCCTGCGTGCGGTTCACCTTTATTGTGACAGTCTCGTTTACCTCATATGCATTCTTGTCCATGAAGGCAAGAAACCCGTAACCAGAACCGGAAAGAAAAACAAACAGAACTAAAAAACTCAGAATTACATAAACTGGTCTTTTCATACACCCACCCCGACGAATTTAAACTTGCAGATATCCCGTTCAATTTTATTCTTGTACCAAGCCGCTTAAATAAATTTGTTTAAACGCGCAGGTGGTTAAAACTCAGGGTATCACCGATCTCTGTTCCCGTTTTACTGGCCAGGCCCGCATTCACCTCGAGAACGTATTTGCAGGGTTTCGAAGGTTTGTATATTCTCCATGTTTTCGGGTTCCCTCCCATGGGTTTCACGGAGTGCCTGATGTCCACAACCATTCTGTCAGAGTTTATGAAAATTATGTCTATGGGGAATCGCATCCCGAACATCCATATCTCATGTTTCCTTTCCCTTTCGAAAACCATGAACAGGCCGGAGTCACTGGCAAGCTCCCTGCGAAACATGAGGCCCTTGGTTTTCTCCCATACAGAAGAAGCAGTTTCCACGTTCTTCACCAGGACGCTCTTTCTGGTCAGATTTTTTATCATATAGATTGATTTTGCTGTTCCTATTTAAAATTTTCACATGAATTAAAAATATGGGATTCAGGATAATAAAGAAGTTGCAAACCTCCTTCATGGGCGGAACAGTTGATACTGGTCAGGAAATCGAATACAAAGGTAAAAAGCTGCCAGTGGAAAGATACGTATATCCTGACAGGAGCCTTTACGGCAGATATTTCGTAAGGCTTGAGAAAAATCCAGAAACCGGGCATTATCAGTGGCTGGAGGTTGAACCGACAGAATAATTATCCTTTCTTGTAAATTTTTGTCTCGATTCCTGCCTGTTTGAGAAGTTCGACGCCCTCATTGTCAGGGTAGTAGTCTATGTAAACCACCCTCTTTATTCCCGCATTTATTATCATTTTCGCGCATATCGTACAGGGCTTGGCGTTCACATACATTGTTCCCCCGACCATGCGGAGGGGATCTCCCCTTATTATCGCATTCTGTTCGGCGTGCACGCCCCTGCATATTTCATGCCTTGTCCCTGAGGGTATCTTAAGCTGGTCTCTCAGGCATCCTATCTCTGAACAATGAGGCAGGCTTCGCGGGGCGCCGTTGAATCCCGTGGAAACGATCGTCTTGTCATTCACTATGACCGCTCCTATGTTGTGCCGCAGGCATGTAGAGCGTTTACTAACTACGTCCGCGACATTCATCCAGTAGGTATCCCAGTCAGGCCTGGAGTTTTTCGGTTTCGATTTCATAGAAATCATATTATTATTGATATTAATAAATGTAACATTAACTAACCGCTCTCTGCTCGTTCTCCATTTCATTAAGCTGCTCCTTGACGGATTTCGCGAGAGCCGGGCCTATAAGTTTGGAGAGACTCTGTATGGGAACCTTCCTCAGATCGGAAAGCTTCCGAAGGTGGGAATTGTACAGCATCCGCGCTCGTATCCTGCCTATGCCCTTCAGCCTGACCAGCGGTAGCAATTCCTCACGAATTCCGTACTTAACACGAAGTCTTGTCTTTCGGATGTGTTTCAGCAGATCTTTCTTCCCCAGAAGCAGGGCAAGCTCCTGCGTCGCGTAAAGCAGCCAGTCGGCATTCGTTAGCCTGACATGGAGTTCTCCCGGCGTCACGCCGAAATTCTCGAATATTAAATCCTCCCCCATTTCATCCATCCATTCTGAAAAGAACCATGCCGTCTTTACCGAGCGGACATAGTCGTCATATTCGATGTCCCAGGGATTCGGGGGTTTTTCAAGCAGTTCCTTCGAAAGCAGTTCGTTTATTTTTTCAAAATCTTTCTTTCTAAGCGAAAGTGAAGGTTGCATTTCGAGCGTTCTTGATATTAGGTGCAGGAGGGCAAAGGAATCCAAAAAATCTTTTGCCTTCCTCATGTTCTCTATTAGATAGTTCGCAGTTATAGGATCTATGTAGAGTTCGGATACCCGTTTGCCTATGGTTGTGGCCTCGAGCTTCTCATCCTCAGAAAGTTCTCTTGCCGACCGGAACGGGTTATCGCTGCCCGTACCTCCGGAGCTTTTAACAAATCCGAATTCCTTCAGCAAAGCTATAACGGATTCTAACTTGCTGTTTAACTGTGAAAGGTCTCCGTACTGGTGGGCATAAAAAGTTTTCGAGAAAAATTCAAAAAGTTTTTCTTTCGAAAAGGTTATCCCGGATGCTATCAGGGCAAGTGTGTGCATTCGGAGAACAGGCTCCACCCCGAGTTTTGATTGTATTTCTTCCGGTTCTCCGGTTATGTATGTATCGAACAGGTACTCGGCTTCTCCGTTGCTCTTGGCTATCAGTATCGCCTCTCCCTCCCTGTCGTATTTCGGTCTGCCGGCGCGGCCCATCATCTGCTGGATTTCGAGAACAGGTATGTAATCGCTCCCGTGACCCGCAGAAAATCTTTTCATATCCCTGACCACGACCCTGTAAGCCGGGAGATTGACCCCCCACGCGAGAGTCGGCGTTGCTGCTATAACCTTTATCACACCCTCCTTGAAACCGTCCTCTATGATCTTCCTCTGCCTGTTTGTCAGACCTGCATGGTGGAAGGCAACCCCGTTCACAACCTGTCTCGAAAGTTTCTCGCACTGCAGCGTTGGTTTCTCAACAGCCTTCAGGATACTGCCAGATATTTTCCTGAGTTTCTCCCTTTCCCCGGGGCTCAGCGTATTCTTCAAGATGTTCCCGATATTGCCTGCGAGGGATTCGGTGTTCCTCCGCGTGGAAACAAAAATGAGCGCTTGTTTCTTCTTTCGCAGGGTGTCCTTGGCTATCTCGAAATCCGGAGGGTATTCGCTTCCGATTACCCTTTTTTGTTTTTTTGGCACGTAGTGTATCTCCCTGTCGAAACATACACCCCTGTAAAGTTTCACAGGCCTGTAATCCGAACGAACCGCCTTCGCTTTTAACCATGCCGCTATTTCCATGTAGTTCTTGATCGTGGCGGAGAGGGCGAGAATCTGCGGGTTTACAAGGGCTTTCAGCTTCGTTATCGTTATCTCAAGGGTCGGCCCCCTTCCGGCATCATTAAGCAGGTGAATTTCATCCACCACGACCAGTCCTATCTGGTCCAGCCACGGGATTCCGTGGCGAAGCAGGGAATCGAATTTCTCGGACGTAACGATTATGAGATCGAATTTCGCCAGCCAGTGGTCGGAAGAATCCAGGTCGCCTATGCTGAGAGCGATTCGTATTCCGAGGGGTTCGTACTTCTCCCTGAATTCGTGATACTTCTCCGTGGCAAGCGCGCGAAGCGGGACGATATAAACCACTTTCCTTCCCTTTCTTATCGCATTCATGGCGGCGAATTCCGCCACCAGTGTCTTGCCGCTTGCAGTGGGGGCGGCGATAACGAGACTTTCGCCATCCAGAATTCCTGCCTTCAGTGCTTCTTCCTGAACAGGGTTGAGCCTCAGGATTCCGGACCTGGAAAGAACTTCACTTATAAGGGGATTCATAGTTATAAAATAAGGAATTAAGATTAAATAGGATTGCCATGGCATCCAGAATTTATTACAGCATCACCGACAACCGCATGCGCTTCACCGAACACGTCGTTCAAAAGTTCCTGAAAGAAATGAACGGAAAGGGGAGAATATTCGTGAAGCCAAATATAGTTTCTTATGAGCCAAGCCCGACAACAACGCATCCGGATGTCCTCAGATACGTGCTGAAGAACCTTCCAGAATCATCTGAAATAATTGTCGGCGATGCACCTGTTCCGGATTCACCTGTAACTGCAGGATTCAGGAGGAAAGATGTGATAAAGAATCATCCTCTGGCGAAGGTATGCAGGCAGTTTAACCTCGAACTCCAGAATCTTTACGACCTCGGTTTCAAAAAAGTTCGAACTAAATCTGGCTTCAGTCTCAACGTTTCGAAGGTGGTGTTCGAATGCGATTATATGATATCCCTCCCTGTTATGAAGACACACTGCCTGAAGGCAATCGGAATAACAGGCGCCCTCAAGAACAACTTCGGATTGTTATCAGCAAAGGAACGCATACTTCTTCATGCCTCGGAAAAGGTGCCTGGCATTTTGAAAAGGCTGAGGAGGAGCAGCAAGGAAATAAATCTTGTCATAGCCGAACTCAACGTTATTCGGAAACCAGACCTTTTCATAGTGGACATGGTTGACACGCTGATAAAGGCGAACGAGGTCCGACACGGCGGCATTGAGAAACATGTGGGTGTCATGTTCGCGGGTAAGGACCCTGTTGCCCTGGACTGTTTCGGGCTCGGGATTCTGAAAAAATTCGACCCGGGACTGAAAAACAAAATCCCTGAAGATATCCCCTCCATAAACCATGCCATTCATTTGGGGGTCGGGAAAAGAGAGTTTAAAAAACTGGAAATCAAAGACTAGTTATGAAGGCACGTGTACACATCCTGATTTCAGGGGAAGTTCAGGGAGTGTTCTTCCGCTCCAATACAAGAGATTTTGCAAACGGACTTGGTCTGAAGGGATGGGTCAGAAATTTCACGGACGGAAGGGTCGAGGTCGTGGCAGAAGGGGAGAAATCCCTCCTCGAACGCTTGATTGAATTCTGCAGGAAGGGTCCGCCGGGAGCGAGGGTCGAAAACATCGAGATAGAATGGGAAGAAAGCAAAGACGAATTTGAAGGTTTTGAGATCAGATACTGATAACACAATCAGGCATCATCAAGACCTGCCAGGAATTTGTCCACGTCAAATCCATAGAGTTCAGGATTTTCTTTTGAGACAATATTTCTTCTGCTCATTTCTTCCTGTTCTTTTTCGCCAAGTTCATGGATTTGGTCCAAAACGCGCCTCAATTCCTTGTTGTTCTTAACATGGTTTATAACACCACTTTTATGAAGAATGACTTTTCCTTCAAGCAACATTCCTTCTGCCATTCTCTGGGCTGCATACCCCATGATAACAAGGTCTGCGTTATCCCCGTATTTTTTTGATACGTAGGATACAAATTCATCCACTGAACCGAAATCCTTCGATAGCGAAAGATTTATCCCTTCTTGAAAATGCTCGTTGTCATTAAAAGGACCGTAAGGCATACTATCACTCTGTTTTCTAAAGATATGAATGTGAAACTATTTAAGCATTTCCTTTTCCATTTCGCGCAGGTAAGAAACCGACTGCCTGGTGTCAACGAATAGTTTCGAGGCCTTCTTAACGTCCGCTTCGCATATCTTTTCCCGCTTCGCTTCTTTTGCTATTTCCTTGGCAGGCGCGAGCAGCTGTATGCAGTGACGGAGGGACGTCTCCGTGCCGAGCTTTGTAAGGAAATCCAGAGCGTTCTTTTCGAGTTCGGCCTTTTCCGCCTTTGCCCTTTCCACAACTATCTTCCTTATCGCTTCTGCGCTGTAGGGTTTTGTGTTTATTATGAGCATCCTGTCAAGCAAATCAAGCGGGACGCCGTGGGGAGCCTTTATGCTCGTGCCCCTGATATCCGTTACCCCGCGGTTTGTCGCGAAAATTATTATGGGTGCGAGGTCCTGCTCCATCGCCCGGTTGAGGAAGGCGAAGGTTTCTATATCCAGTAGGGAGCACTCGTCTATGAACACCACGCCGGGGAGAATCTCCGCCTTTCCCTCCTTAACCATTTCCTTCACGTTTTCATCTATCGCCTTCCTCATTTCGCTGTCTATCTCCTTTTCGCTCGCTCCTCCGAAGAACAGACTGAATATGTCGCCGCCGGACTGTCTGGACTGAATCATGTCCATGTGGTGCAGGCTGAGCGTGTAAACAAACTCCCTGTTTTTGAAGACCGTTCCCTTTGGTGTAGGGATGAGCTTGGCTGAGGACAGATCGAGTTTTTCTTTTTTCGCGTAATCTTCTGCCTTTCCCAGCTTGACGGCTCTTGCCCCGTCTATGTCAATCTGAATGATGTCCCCCTCAACTATTCCCTGCTGTGTGAACTGCATAGCGAAATCCTGGTCCATCGAAAGCTTCTTCTCCTCCTTGTCCGTTGCTATGATGACTGCCGCGGAGGCAGGTATCTGCTGGTACGGGTTGTAGGGATGCGGCTCTGTTTTTATGTTCACATTCCTGACAACGCCCTCGTAAACTTTCCTCATCTCTCTTATGCGTATGCCTATTGCCTTTCGCAAAGTCTGCGTTAAGAATTCAGTCTTCTTCATTTCCGTGGAATAAATTTCAGAGGCAGCGAAAGGGACGAAGGGAACGCCTTTACCGAGTTCCTTTGCTATTGCCAGGGCTAATGCGGTTTTCCCTGTCCCGGGCGGTCCGGCAAAGAGTATGGAGCGGCCGGCAAATTTCCCTTCCTTGACAAGTTTGACAACAATACCTGCCGCTTCCCTTGCCTCTTCCTGCCCAACCATGCCGTCAGCTGCGAGCAGGGCTTTCCCCTTTCTCAGGCCCAGACCCTGGATGTGAGAATGGGCGGAAACCCTTTCCCATTCCCTCAGCTCCGAAACCTCACGTATTTCCGGCATATTCTTGATATAACAAAAAAATTTAAAAATTTTTCGCTCCTGCCTTGCTTGCGGACGGTTTCTATTAAAAATCACCCCTAAAAATAAGCATTTCTAAACCCCGTATTCAATGATTTCACCCTTCCCGCCGGGTATGAACTTCTGGAATTCATCGAGGGGAATTTTCTCTATCCAGATCTTGTCTTCAGGGGTCGCCTTTATCAGGATTTTGTTCTTCATCTCCCTTGCGAGCTCCTCCGCTTCCTTGTCCCCGGGCTTTATTGTCACGAAGTAGTTCGTCTGCCTTCGTATGGGCATGACGGGTCCTGCGAGCACATCGAATGATTCGTTGTCTTTGTCGATCTTCACGCCGATTGCTATCTTGAGTTCGACATCCCTGAACCATTCCCTCTGCCCGTAAACCATGAAACTTCCTTTCGGAAGGTACTCGCCTGTGGGCGGCTGTTTGGAGACCTGTTCGGGCTTGACAGCGTAGACATCGACCGTCGCGAGCCCTGAACCCCAGGCCTTCGAATAGGCTGCTGCGAACTCGGCTGCCTCCTTCTTCGCGTCTTCAGATATGTCCTTCTCCCCTGATTTTATAACGACGAAGGGCGCTCCCTGTATGTCCGAATGGAAAACCATGTCTCTTGGTTCCGTGTATTTCTTTATCAGCACCTCGTTTGAAGTCGCGTCCTTCCCGCCTACTATGAGGAAGCCGTCACTGGAACTGAACCACCTGAATTTCTCGTACCACTTCCCCCTTTTCTTTACAATCTTCACCGGCTTTTCCTTTTCCATGCTTATTTGCGGAACCTCTTCGAGTTTTTCTTTCTGGTGTCCGATTGCTTCCTGGACACCGGCTATTTTCTTCTTCGCATGTTTCGATTCCTCGTAATAATCCTCCGCATTCTCCTCAACCGATTTGCGAAAATCAAGTTCTATCTCCTCGCCTCCAAGTTCAACAACCACGACCCCCTCATTTTCGCGAATCTCCCTTATGGCGTGGGCCTCGGGCGTGTCCTCAGAGCGCACGCGCGATTTTATCTCCTCCCAGGAAAGTCCCGAAGACTTCGCCCGGTTCAGCGCTTCGAGTATGGATTCGACTGTCCCGTAATGGGAATATATCAGGTCTGCCTTGGATTTCTTTTCCTCCCTTTTTTCAGCCCATTTCCCGAGCGCTTCCTCCTGCCTTTCGAGAATTCTCTCCATCTTTTCCGTATGCTGTTCTTTTACCGCCTCTTCTGCCTTCTCCACTGCTCTTATCTGCTGTCCTGAAAAGAACTCGTCCAAGGCTTCCGAGAAATTTGCCTTCTCCGCCTTGGCGGGAACCTTCATGGAATCCATGTGAAAGGGCGAGACAAAATCTTCGTAAACCGTTGGCCTGAGTTCAACTGCATCAAGGGAGCGTATGACCTTGAACAGATGGGTTGTTTCGTTCAGTCCCAGGCCTTCGCATTCTGCCTGGTCATCGATTCCCGAACGGGCGCAGATTTCCTTGGCGTATGCAGGACCGAGCCCCGCATCGCTGGCGAGGAAGGCTATCAGTTTCTTCCCCGAGCTCTTCAAAAAATTCCTGAAGTAATCGAAGTTCACGGAGAAGGGATCTATCTTGCCCGGAGGGTGTTTGTATTTCACCTTTGGTTTAAGTTCCCTGTCCCTCCACCTCTGAATGTATAAAGGCATTATTATGTTGTACTCGCTGTCGCATAGAATCACGTTGCCGTCAGAGAACAGTTCGAATACGAGTATGTTCTCGTCCGTCCTCATCTCAATAATCCTGTCGAAATCGTACTGCTCGACACTGGTGATTTTCTTGTTATTCAGATGCTTCCGGAGGAACAGACAGAAGCTGGGCGGCTCCATTGGAGCGGGCTTCTTGTAGGTTGTTATAAAAATTTTGTTTTTATCAACATACAGCATTCGCGGGCCTTTGCCTGGAACGAATATCTCGAAGAGGAACTGATGCGAGGTCCGGCCCTCCAGCGAAAACTTGTACTGGTATATCTTCCTGAATATCCCGTTCGCCAGCGAATCCCTCAGCTCCCTCACAAGGAAGCGAAGGTCGAGCGAAGTTATCTCGGATTTCATGTTTATTAATTGGTTTTTGAAACTTAAAGAAGATTGGCGAGGTTCTTGATGTCTTTGTTCGCGACATGGGTGTAAATCTGCGTGGTCTGCAGGTTTTTGTGGCCCAA
>CAZTJN010000016.1:0-24673 GCA_964613955.1 uncultured archaeon
GAACGTTGCACTAAAACTCAATCCTCACATTCGTTCGGAGAAACTAACAGCGATTCAACGGTTTCGCTTTCTTGTCTATAATTTGTTTAACATCCATTCAATTATCTCCTTTTATTCACTTCTTTTTGAAATTCACTTCTTATCCCGTTAATTTTCTTCTCGTTTAATTTGATAAGAATGGATTTGCATTTAACCAGAAATTCAGGGGCTTTTGCTATCATTTTATTGTATTGTTCATCTGGAACAGTCCTGTCAACATAATACAGGGAATCTATCCTCGCCTTTAATGAGTCCTCAGTAAAGTCTAATTCTTCTTTGTTGAAATAATCTTTGAGAAACCTTTTTGCAAATTCTATTGTACAGGAATGAATTTCACATTTTACCCCAATCTTTGTTAAAATGGAATAAAGTGAAAAGTAGAGGGTATAATACGCTGTTGAAATTTTCCAGTCTTTTACAACATTTATTCTCATTGATTCAAGAGATTCCTCAGCTTTTTTTATATAAGCCTTGGCAAGATCAGAATTTGGCTCAATCAGGCTTAACCCTCCTTTCTTTTTAGAACACCATAATATCTTATTCATTTTTGAACACCGCCTCTATAAATTGTTCAGCATTAACGAAAACAATATGGTTTTTTAATATTTCCTTTAGCAGAATGTCTTTGTTTAGATTCTTTTCAAAAGTCTTTATAGGATAACATTTTATACTTATTTCTATTCCCAAGTTTCTTGAAACTTTCTTTATCTCATTTCTATTGTAATCACCAGCAATAAAAATATCCAAATCAGAACCTTTTTTCTCCAACCCCTTGACATAACTCCCAAAGATAATGCCAATTCCCTTAATGTGCGGAGTAATTTTTTCTATAATTTCCTTAATCATAAGCCTCTTTTCCAAAAACGCAATCGCTTTGTATTGCTCAACAAAAACAAGATACCTTTTAGTAAACTCACTTGGATTAATCTTATAAGTCTTAATCTTCCCCCTTGCCTTTGATTCTATAATACCCTTATCTTCTAAATCTTCAAGGATGAGCTGCGAAGTTCTCGGACTTATTTTTAATAATTTTTCAACCTCCCGAACATAATATTCTCTCTTAAAATCATTGGTAAATAGAGACAATACCAATAATGTATTCTCAGTGATTCTTATTTTTTCATACATATGTATTATTAAACATACAAATAATATATAAAGCTTTTGGTGGTTCATTAAAGTAAAAGACGCCCCATCTTCTTTTTTTTAGAAAAAAAGAAGCAAAAAAACGCGGCGGCGACCTCCAAAGAAACTACGGCAACAACAAATTTTCGGCGGACTCGCAACTCGGAATTTTTGCCTTCGGCATCGTTGCACTAAAATTCAATCCTTCACTATATTTCGGAGAAACTAACAGCGATTTAACGGTTTCGCCCATCAGATTTGTCCGACAAATTCATCGCTAATGCCCGGGGCGTTTAAATTACCTGTCACCTGGTCATCTTCTTCACAAACGCCAGCAGTTCGTTCCCGTGCAGCCGGATCCCTCTTTCGCATGATAACTCGTCAAACCTTTCGATTGTGTCCGGTTCTATACCGTCCCCTGAGAGGAGAAACGGATTCGGATCTTTCGTGTGTCTGTAATAAGGGTAGGAAGGATCGCTTGCAGTTCTGTGGTCCGATGTGATTATCACAACGGTCTCTTTCATATCGATTTTTTTCAAAACCCTGCCAAAGTGCCTGTCTATCTTTTCTATGAACTTCTTTTTCTCTTCCCGCCTGCAGTCATGGGAGAGTATGTCTGTCCCGTTTATGTGGAGGAGGACGAAGTCGTATCTCTGTAACGCTTCCGCGGTTTCCCTGAACTTCCCCTCAAGATTCGTGTTGGGATATCCTGTTGCACCGTGAACGGTTATTATGTCCATCCCGAGGAACGAGGCGACACCTTTCACGATGGGTATGCCTGCGATGCAGCACGAATTCATGCCGTATTTCTCCCTGAAGGTTTCTGTTGTTTTCTTTCTTCCGAAGCCGCGCAGGAGAAGGATGTTCGCAGGGTTTTTCCTTTCCCTGTTCACAGGTTCCTGACAAAGTATCTTGGAGGATTTTGAAAGGAATTTGTTCAGAACGCTTGCAGTGAATTTTCCTTCGCTGGTTTTCGGTTTTATCTGCATGACAGGAACGTCCGTTCTCTCGGGGTCATTTGTCGTGAGCCGGTCGCAAAGTTTCACCCTGTCATCGAGCGGTTTCATCACTATGACCACGCGATGGCCGGCGGATTTCTTAACGTCGAAATGCACTCCGTCTATTTCGATTCCGTCAATCCTTTCCGCGAGCTCTTCCAGACCTTTTTCATCTCTCCCTGCCCTGCGGTCAAGAACGTTTCCGTTGGTTCCGATGGTGGCGAAGTTCCCCCGGATACAGACATCCCTTTCACTGATATCGTTCATACCCAGGCCAAGCGCTTCCAGGTAGCCTCTGCCGGGATAGGAAGCATCCGAATACATGCCAAGTATGTTCAGATAACCGAAATCCGACTGCGGTGTTCCCCTGTATCCTATATCGAGAAGACCGCATATGCCATTTCTTGCGAGAGAATCCATGTTTGGTTTGCTGGCTGTCTGATAAGGCGTGTGTTCCCCGACGTCTGCCCCTCCGTCCAGAATCATCAGTAAAATTTTCATTGTTTTATTAATACTTTTATACTATATAAGAATCCCTGGAGTGCCGGATTTCTTCGCAAAGACGTCTGAACTGTTTCTTAAATAGACCAAAATCTGCCCCCAAAATTTATACATTCATACTATTACATTTGTCTAAATTATCGCTCCAGAATGAAATACCTCTCTTCTTCTTTCTCTGCAGGCAGCTTGTCCAGTTCCATCTTCCTCTCTTTTCCGATCTTAATCATATCCAGCTGCCCGGCAAGCTTCAGGGTCCTCTCAAACTTGTTGTTTTTCTCTGCGTATATCTCGAACAAAACATCACCCTTCTTCACCTTGTCGCCCAGCTTCTTTCTCAGAATCATTCCGGCGCCTTTGTCTTTGGGCGCACCGGCAGACCTCGCTATGATATCCACAACCTTGTTGCTTATCCACAGAACCTTTCCCGGGCAGGTTGACTTGAACTCTGCCCCCTTCCTGCCCGGGGCAAGGTCGTCAGGTTTCATATCAGGGTTTCCGCCCTGCGCCTCAATTATTTCCCTGAGTTTTTTGTACGCCTTTCCTGTTTCAAGCAGGCGGAGCGCCTGTTTCTTGCCGTTCTTTGCGCCGGAGAATTCAAGCAAAACGCCGGCAAGGGAAGTTGCCTTGTCTATGAGGTCTTTTGTTCCGTTCTTAGGATGCATCAGCGTGTAAAGGGCTTCCCTTGCCTCAAGCAGAGGTCCGACAGCATGGCCTATGGGCTGCTCCCCGAGGGTGGAAACGCAATTTATTTTCATGTCAAGTCTTTTCCCGAGCTGTATGAATTTTTTTGCCAGCAGCTCGAATTCCTCGTTGGTTGAAACCTTAGATTCCCTGCCGGTCGGTATGTCAATCACAACGTATTTTGCTCCGACAGCCTTCTTCTTGGACATCACGGAAGGGAGAAGAAAAGGGTCGATAGAAAGGGGATATTCGATCTGTATGAATATATCATCCGCCGGGGCCAAATCAACAGAACCTCCCCATACCAGACATCCGTTTGTCTTGTTCACAACCCTTCTTACCTCCTCGAGCGTAAGTTCGACGGGAGCGAGGCATTCGAAACGGTCGGCTGTTCCTGCAGGGGACGTGATTGCCCGCGAAGATGTTTTGGGGATGGTCAGGCCGGCGGCCGCAACGATTGGAACCAGGACTATGGAGGTTTTGTCTCCAGGACAACCGCCTATGGAGTGTTTGTCGTAAACTTCTTTTGTCCGTAACCTGAGTATTTTTCCTGTTTCTGTTATGGCCTTTGACAGACCCGCGATTTCATCCATGTTCATGCCCTCATTGTAAAGGGAGGCGACAAAGGCCGTTATCTCTATGTCTGATAGCTTGTGTTTTACCGTGTCCTCGATTATGGAATATATTTCCCTGTACTGGAGGGGTTCGCCGTTAAGTTTCTTTTTTATGAATGTCAGGGATATGGGGGCCTCGGCTGCCTCAACGGAAACCTTTTCGTCCGGCCTTATGTTCAGCTTTTCCTGTATCTCCTCGTAAAGCCCTATTTCCCCTTCCCTCACGATCCTTTTTGCGATGTTGACTATTGCTATGAGTTTTTTCTTTCCAAAAGAAAGTTCAACCCTTTCGAGCGGTTTGACCCCGAGATCATCCGCATCTTCCCTGTTGAGAATGACTATGGGTTTTTCGGCTTCAAGCTCGAGAAATTTCGCGCGCAACAGCATATCTCATCCCCACTTCTTCAGGGCCTCTGCAAGCTCTTTCCTGTTCTTTGCATATTCTTTCAGTGGAATCCCCTTCATCACCGCCTCCAGAGACTGCCTCATAGCTTTTGCCCCTGCCGTCGTTCCTTTCGGATGTCCGTGAACCCCTCCTCCTGCCTGTATTATAATATTGTTTCCCATCCTTTTCAATAGTTCCGGGATGCTTCCCGGATGAAGACCGCCGGAGGCAACGGCAAAAACAGGTTTTACGTTGAACCAGAACTGTTCAAGCACGTGCCTCCCTCCGGAAATGAACCTTCTCTCCACTTCATCCTCGACCTCGGGGGTTTCGAAGTCTCCCATTTTCCCCACCTTCGCCGTCCCCACATGTATCTGGTCAACCCCTATCAAGCGGGAGAGTTTGCCGAGAACTATCATGGAAATTCCGTGCCTGGTGTTTTTTGTGAGCGCGCCGTGCCCTGCCCGGTGCGCATGTATTATGAGGTTGAGAACTTCATTTGCCTCGCGAACTGTCTGCAGGGAAGACCAGCCAGCCGAAAGTATATCCACCATTGCATACTCCCCCCCGTGATTCCGGACGAATTCCGCCCTTCTCAGCATCTCATTGGTCTCGCCCGTTATGTTCGGCATGTAGAATTTGCCCTCGCCTGTTTTTTCTTCTGCTTTGTCCCTCATCTTCAGGGTTTCTTCCACCCTTTTTTCAAAATGGTTGAAACTCATGTCCGTCAGGTTTTCGTCATCTTTCACCAGGTCCAGACCCCCGACCCATGATTCATACGCCGACCGTGCATGTTCCCTTTCGTTAAGCCCGAGTTTGGGCTTGATTATGGTTCCGAGGAGCGGGCGTTTTCGAATGCGGAGTTTCCTGCGGATGCCCGGCACGCCGAACTTCGGGCCCCTGAAGCTCTTTATGTACTTCTCCGGCAGATGTATGTCGAGCAGGCGGAGATTTCGGAGAGCCTTCATGCCGAATATGTTTCCTGCTATGGAGCTCATTAACTGGGGGACGTTCCCCCTTTCGAACAATTCCGGCGGGTATGCGATCTTCACGATTTTTTCCTTCCTGTTGATATGGAAGACATGGGGTTTCAGTGTGCGGACGATGCGGGATTTCATGGTCTTCAGGTCTGTCCATGTCCCTATAGAGCTTTCCCCTGCCAGATGTTCGCATGCCTTTTCGAGCGAAATTTTATTCGGCTCAACAAAATACTCTGCTATAACCTCATCCTTCCCGGGTTTGTACTTCAGGTCAACATACTTCATCCCAACCCTCCGAGAACATTATAACAATAAAAATATTGTTTTCATTTTTAATATATGAAAAATTTTCTGCTCGGGCTTGTCCTCATATTCCTCGCCCTTTCCATCGTTTACACGACTTCTGTTTATATGAAATCCATAACCGGGAGGATCATTCAGAACAGCCCTTACTTTTCAACTGCCGGATTCCTGCAGACCGCTGTGAACGTTGATGAAAAGAACATCTATCTGACTTCGGGCTGTCACAGACTTGCAATGTCAACCACCGGGCAGCAGACATATTCTATAGCAAGGGGTCTCGAAAACGTAACGGACGCCAGACCATGGACGCATGATCTCATCAAAGACATATTCAGCCTTTACGGCATTGATGTGCTCATGGTAAAGGTCGATAACTTCAAGGATGGTGTGTACTACGCAAAACTCCTCATCCAGCAGGGTAACAAAATACTCAACCTCGATTCGAGACCAAGCGATGCAATAGCGATTGCTGTGAGGTTTCGAAAGCCGGTTTACGTGAAAAAGGATATAATGGAAAAGTTCGGGCAGAGGATTTGCTAATCCCAGATTACTCCCCGTAATCTTTCTTTGTTGCATATGCTGTTTCGCTTGCATATTCATTCTTGACCGAATACTCGTCTTCGGAAACCCTGCCTGTCAAGTTGATGTTGTATTTTTCTTCTCTGCCTTCCCTCTCCTCGCTTGTTTTTTTGACAACCACCTCGAAAACTTCATAAGGGGGTGGTAAATACGAAGGGGATATCGTGCTGCTTGCAAACCTCCAGATTTCGTTTCCCTTGAGGTCCAGACAGTACAAATGACAGTCCCAGGAGCCGAAATAAATTTTTTCATTATGAATCGCGGGAGGCATGAAAAGCACGCCGCCTGTCTCGAACCTCCAGACCTCCTTTCCTGTCTTCAGGTCAAGGCAGTAAAGATTGTTGTCGCAAGAACCAACATAAATTCTGTCTTTGTGAATGATCGGTATTCCCATAACATCTTCTTTGGTTCTGAATCTCCACAATTCATTTCCGTCAAGATCGATTGCGTAAAGATTCCCGTCCCTTGAGTCTTGATAGAGAACACCTTCATGTAAAACTGGATTTGCTGTATTACCGTATTTCCCTGTTTTGAATCTCCAAATCTCTTTGCCCGAATTAGCATCTACTGCATAAAGGTAGTTATCAAAAGATGTGAAATATATGATGCCTTTATTGACCAGTGGTGAGTTAGAGTTAACTATTTCTCCCCCTGTCTTGAACCTCCAGATCTCCTTTCCTGTCCTCGTATCCAAACAATAAAAATAGTCATCAAACGAGCCAATAAACACTTTGTTTTCATAGACCACAGGAACTGCTTCGATCTCGCCACCCGTCTTGAATTTCCATACCAGTTTGCCGCTACTCGCTTTCAGTGCATAAACATAACCATCACTTGAGCCGAAATAAACGATTCCATTTTTGAAAAAACACGAAGTCAATATTTCTCCGGAAGTTCTAAAATGCCATTTTTCCCTACCGGTTTTCATCTTAATTGCGTAAAGATTATAATCGTAGCTCCCTATGCAAATGGTTTCGTTGCCGCACAAAACTGGTGAGGACTCCATTATAACTCCCTTTGTCTTGAACCTCCAGACCTCTTTCTTGGTTTTAAGGTCAACTGCATAGACATAACCGTCCATTGCACCAAAATAAACAATATCTTTCCACACCAGAGGGACATTGTTGATGCTTCCGCCGCGCGTGACCTTCCATGACCTGTCAAATTTTTTAACCTTTTTGATGGCTATATCCTCGAGCTCTGTATCGAAACTAAAAAATCCCGTTCGCTCGAAATCCATATTAATCATATTAATTAAACAGTAAAAAACAATATATTATATGGGTGATTTCTAAGGGTTGGTGTGAATGGTTTGTGAGCACACGTATGATGAAGAAGCGAGAAGATTGAGAATCGATTGCGTGGGATGCGTTTACGGGGCATCCATCGAGGATTATGACGTGTGCATGTCAATGGTCATAGACAAGCTCCTGACTTTCAAGAATGTTAATTCTGTTGTCCTCGCAAAGGAAAGGGAATACGAATACTCAGGCGAACAGATAGTCATGCTGAGGGAAATCGCAGGGTTAATAGAGGACGTGGTCAGGGAGAAACTCATTTCTTATTCAAGGCTGAAACCAGAGGTATGCGGGAAATGCTATGCCGATTTCAGCCAGAGAATGCAGTACATAGTAATTAACCTTCTAAGGAGGGACCCCATAGGGGCGTACGTGGAACTGCTGAGGGAAGGGAGGGGCCTGAAAATAAGGATGCACAGGAGAACGAAATGTTACTCGTGCTACAAGCACTATCTGGATAACATACTTTTGCCCCTGCAGGAAAAGTTTGAGGGGACCAGGATAATAAAGTTTGCAAAACCCTACCTTTCGGGTTACCACGTGGGTTCAAGGGAGCTGTACAGACAGCTTTTCACCCCAAGTGTCCGTCCAAACTTCATGCTCACGAGATACATGATAACGCCGCCTGAGAAGGGGAAGGTGGTGGACAGATACAAAGTCGGGGAAACGCAGGTGGAGATATACAGGCTTCCTGATTCCACAAGCTACTTCTACCATGTCATCCCGCCCGAATTTGACCTTTCCGAAGAGAAATACGCCGTTCTCGATGCTGCGCGAAGGTACATGGCAACCCACCGGCCGAAAACAGCGGAATTCGTGCGCTCTGAAAAGGTCAGGGATGTCTTCTACAACATAGGAAGGGACATGATAAGGGAGATAGCGGACAAGATGGGTGTCTACCTTTCCTCCAAAGATTTGGAAGGGCTTTCAAACATCCTGACCAGGTATACCGCAGGTCTCGGGGTTCTGGAAATCATTCTGGCTGACGAAAAGATACAGGACGTATACATCAATTCCCCCATAGAAAGCCAGCCCGTTCTTGTTTATCACAGCGATTTTGAGGAATGCAAAACGAACCTTATCCCCACGAGGGAAGACGCAGAATCGTGGGCGACGCGTCTGCGAATACATTCAGGGAGACCTCTGGATGAGGCAAACCCTGTCCTTGATACTGATATCGGCGTTCCCGGAGGCAAGGCCAGGTTTGCAGTGATAACGAGGAATCTTTCTCCGCAGGGTTTCGGCTTCGCTATAAGAAGGCACAGAGACAAGCCATGGACTCTCCCGCTTTTCATAAAGGCCAAGATGATAAGCCCGCTGGGCGCGGGCCTGCTTTCATTCATGATAGACGGAAGCGTGAGCATGCTTGTGGCAGGGGGGAGGGGTTCAGGTAAAACTTCCGTGCTTGGCTCTCTCATGCTGGAGATACTGCCGAAGACGCGTATTGTAACAATAGAAGATACGCTGGAACTGCCCGTGGATCAGCTGAGGAAACTGGACTACAACATAGAATCCCTAAAATCCAGGTCTGTGATAACGCGGATAGAATCCGAAATGCCGGCGGATGAAGCGTTGAGGACGGCCCTCAGGCTCGGCGATTCTGCCCTGATTGTGGGAGAGGTAAGGTCAGTGGAGGCAAAGGCTTTATATGAAGCGATGAGGATCGGTGCGCTGTCCAACGTGGTGGCGGGAACCATACACGGCGAGTCCGCGTACGGGGTCTACGACAGGGTTGTAAACGACCTTGGCGTCCCCCCAACGAGTTTCAAGGCGACCGATATCATACCCATATGCAAGTCTCTTCGCTCGGCTGATGGTCTCCACCGCTTCCGAAGGATTACGGAGATAACCGAAGTCCGCAAACACTGGGACAAGAACCCGGCCAAGGAAGGAGGGTTCGTGAATCTCATGGAGTATTCGGGGAAGGAAGACAAGCTGAAACCCACCGATACCTTGGTGAATGCGGAGTCAGAGGTAATTAACAGGATATCCAGTTATGTGAAGGAATGGTCCGGTGACTGGGAAGCGGTATGGGGGAGCATAAAGGTTCGTGCGAAAATAAAGGAGACAATGGTTAAAATCTCCGAACAGCTGAAGATGCCCGAACTTCTGGAGGCCCCCTGGGTTACGAGATCGAACGCAGAATACCATCTTATTGTGGAGAAGCTCAGGAATGAAACAGGGGCGGCCGAACCTGAGCAGGTCTTCAGGGAATGGGAAAAGTGGCTGAACGGTAGCTTAAAAAAGGTCAAATGACCTTTACGTATTCTAAGTCTTTTTTATCAGGAAAAAACAATTAATAAACATGGTGAAGTTTTTTGGCAAAAAGAAACAGAAAGAAAAGGAGGATTTCCAAAACAGGCGAGGGAAACTTCTGATGCCAGCAACGAAAACAAGGCCCAGCGTGGTATCCAGGGAATACAAGATATTCAAGAAAAAAGAGGAAAAGCCCCTATCATGGTTCGAATTTCTCGCACGCTTTTCAGGCAAGATACTGACCGCAAGACCGGACCAGAACACAAGAAAGGAGATTGAAAGCGCGACGGCCTTTACCGGTCTCAGGGTACGGCCGGAGGAGGTCATGTCGCTTGTTATTCTTGACATAATATTTTTTGTCAGCATTTCCGTTATCCTCTTTTTCTCGGGTTTTGTCCCGCTCGTGGGTGTCCTTGCCCTGGTATCGTTCGGGGTAGGTCTTTCCTATTATTTCCTGAAATACCCCACGAATCTTTTGAAATCGTACAGGATGCGCGCTTCCTCTCAGGTTGTTCTTGCCGTTCTCTACATGGTTGTTTCAATGAGGATTTCCCCTAACCTTGAACAGGCCCTGAAATTCTCATCTGCGAACGTTTCGGGTCCGCTGGCATGGGATATGAGGAGGCTTCTGTGGGACATCGAGATGGGGAAGTATTATTCGGCTTCCCATGCCCTCACGGACTACATTGCAAAGTGGAAACCGGAGAACGAGGAGTTTGCAGAGGCCCTGAGACTGATAAGGGACTCCCAGACGCAGACCAGCGGGCGTTCGGAAGCGATACTCAACGAAGCCCTTGATGTTATACTGGAGGGGACCAAAACAAGAATGAAGCATTACGCGCAGGACCTTAGCATGCCTGTCACAATCATACACATGATGGGGATAATTCTCCCTGTTTTGGGTTCCATAATGGCACCGCTGGCTGCGGTGTTTTTGTCAAGCATGGTCAGGCCGGAGTTCTTTGCCATAGCCTACGATGTCATCCTGCCTTTGTTTTTGGTGTGGTTCATAAATTCGGTCCTGAAGAAAAGACCCACCACATTTTCTCAGGTGGACATATCACACCACCCCGACCTGCCCCCAAAGGGGAGCTTCCTCTTAAAAGCAGGGAAGGCGAGAATCGTGCTTCCTGTCCTTCCGATAGCCGTAGCCGTTGGCCTGCTGTTCATACTGCCTTCGTTTTATTTCTTCGCTGGCAACCCTGATATACTTTTCCCGCCGAAAGATGTCGTGCCCGAGCATACACCACTCACGCTTGCATTCTCCTGCTTTTTAACGCTTGGTGTAGGCTTTGCCCTGGCAACCTACTTTATACTTTCAAACTACCAGAGGGTCCGCATACAGGGCGACGTGCAGAAAACAGAAAGCGAGTTTGAACTTGCCCTCTTCCAGCTGGGCAACAGGATGTCAGGCGGAACGCCGGCTGAAGTTGCGCTTGAAAAATCAATAAACGATGTCAAGGACATGAACATATCCGGCCTTTTCACCATGACTCTGAGGAACATGAGAAACCTTGGTATGACCTTTCGGGACGCTCTGTTCCATCCAAAGTGGGGATCCGTCGCTTACTATCCAAGCAGACTGATAAAGAACATAATGTACATGATAGTTGACATAGCGAAGAAAGGTTTCCAGTATGCTGCAGAGGGGATGCTCACTGTTTCCCGCTACCTTCGTAACATCCGTGAAACGCAGGAGTACATCCGCGACCTTTTGCAGGAATCCGTCTCTTCGATGACCTTCCAGGCATACATGCTCACACCCTTGGTCACGGGTCTGATTGTTGCGATGGCGCAGATTATCATACAGGTTTTGGGCATACTGACCAAAAAGTTGACCGAGCTTAGCACGGGAACAGAACTCCCGTTTGACGTGGCCGGCGGGTTGTTCGGTGAGAGCACATCTTCTGTTTCCCCTGCGCTGTTCCAGATTATAATAGGCGTTTACCTCATAGAGGTTATAATAATACTGGCCATGTTCATCACGAAGATAACCCAGGGCGAGAACAGAACTTCGCAGTGGTACATGTGTGGGAAGATGCTCATAGTTTCTCTCTCTGTTTACTTCCTTGTTGCAATAGGATGTATCCTCCTCTTCGGGGATATGATATCCCAGGCCGTGCACTCGGTAAGTCTTGGGTAGGTATTTGAATTTCAAAGGAATAAAAGGCCGCGGCCGAGATTTGCTCCGTGTCTTTTGGTAGGCGTAGGTTTTGAAGATTTCGATAGACGCATACTGTGTATGCGTCATACGCCTCTCGCTACCGGAAAAGCTACGCTTGAACTCGGGCTAGCAGCTCCACAGGCTGCTGTGCTAACCACTGCAGGAGCTTCCGGAACTTTTGATAGAGCTTTTGTGGAATGTCTTGCTCCCGGAAAGGCTCTGGCTACACCACCGCGGCCATAGTTTTAATATTTATGCATTTCTTTTTAAAAATAAAAATTACTTCTCCTCCGGTCTCATGAACGGGAAAAACAGAACATCGCGTATGGACAGCGAATCGGTCATAAGCATTGCCAGGCGGTCGATCCCTATGCCTATCCCGGAAGTCGGGGGCATTCCATATTCTAACGCCTCTATGAAATCCTCATCAAATCTTTGCGCCTCTTCGTCTCCCTTTTTGAAATCTTTCTCAGCCTCCTTCCAGTACGCTCTCAAACGTTCCGGGTCATTCTCCTCGCAGTACGAAAGACCCATTTCCCAGCCGTTTATTATCGGTTCGAACGACTCGACAAATCTCGGATCCTCCTTCTTTATCTTCGCGAGTCCCGCTGCTTCGACCGGATAATCATAAACTATCGTTGGCTGGATGAGTTTTGGCTGTACCATGTCCTCGAAAACCTTTATCACCACTTCACCCCAGCTTTCGCACTTCGAAAGATCCACACCCAGTTTTTTCGCTGCTTGTTTCGCTTCCTCAAAATTCTTCTTCCCGAAATCGATTTTTGTGTATTTCTTCACAGCATCTATGAGTTTTATCCTTTTCCATGGAGGCTTCAGCTCTATCACGTTCCCTTGGTGCACAAGCCTTGTTTTTCCGAGGACTTTTTTCGCTGCATAACTTATTATCTCTTCGCAAAAGCGCATGTTGTCCTCGTAGTTCGCATAGGCCCACATGGTTTCCATCTGCGTGAATTCGGGATTGTGGAGTTTGTCGATTCCCTCGTTCCGGAAGTCCCTGGAGAACTCGAATATCTTTTCGTACCCGCCGACTATCAGGCGTTTGAGGTACAGCTCGTTCGAAATCCTCATATACACCTTCATGTCAAGCGCATGCAATTTCGATTCAAATGGCCTGGCTGCCGCTCCCCCATATATGGGCTGAAGAATGGGTGTTTCCACCTCAACAAATCCGTTTTTGACGAGAAACTCCCGCATGGCCTGAACGATTTTCAAACGCGTATCGAAAACCTTTCTTACCTCCGGGTTCAGTATGAGGTCCAGATACCTTTTTCTGTAGCGAAGCTCCTTGTCCTTCAGGCCGAACCATTCCTTTGGGAGGGGACGGAGGGACTTCGTTAACAGCTCGAAGTCCTTAA
The DNA here is from genome assembly GCA_964613955.1 of uncultured archaeon. GTDB lineage: Archaea > Aenigmatarchaeota > Aenigmatarchaeia > QMZP01 > QMZT01 > CS3-C152. The sequence continues at coordinate 13,300 of CAZTJN010000016.1, forward strand.
CCCACACTGTCAGCTCCCCGCGCTTTGTCCGGAAGATGAAACCCCTCGTGCCTATTATGTCTCCTGTGTTCAGCATGGAATCGAAGAACTCAAATTTCCTGCCCCCGATCGTTTTCTGTTCAAGGAAGAGCTGTATCCTGCCGGAGGAGTCCTGAAGGTCGGCGAATATCACGCCGCCGTGCTTTCTTATCGACCGCAAACGCCCGGAGATGGAAACCTTGAACGTCCTTCTCTTCTCCTCTTTTTTGATGCCCTTTGATTTCTCTATAATCTCGCTTATCAGATGTGTTTTTTCGTATCTCCGCTTGTAGGGGTCCTCACCGGACTTCCGCAACTCTTCGAGTTTCGTTCTCCTCTCCTCGATTTCTGAATGCGCTTTCCCTTTCACGATTCCGCCCATACCTTTTCGAAGTAACCATCGAACTTTTTCGCCAGTGGCGGCGAGCGAATTACGACGTTCGCCTCGTGGTTCTTTTCTATTGAATGATAGCTCCAGTTCGTGGAGCCTATAATAACTATCTCTGAATCTATTATTATAAGTTTTGCATGGGTTGTTATGTCTCTGGAGTCGAACTTTATATTTGCTCCCTTCTCCTTCAGCATGCTAAGAACCGGCTTCTCGGTAAGGAACTCGTCCGTTATTATCCTCACGTCCACGCCTCTTCCGGCAGCGTCCCCGAGGGCGGAAAGAAGTGAATTTGCAAGGCTGTCCGGGTAATCCGGATAATATTTTATATCAAACATTATCATGTGAATCGAGTGGTTGGCAACGGAAATGAACGAAGTGACGCCTTCGAAATAATCCCTGTCGTTGAGAAGGGCCGCCTGGTTTTCACTGATATCGACAGGCGATGACCGAGGGAAAGAAATGAAAAACGCCCCAAGCATTATCCCCGCAAAAAAAACGAGCGGGAATAAAACCAGCAGACCCTTAACCCCGGACATAAAAATAATTTAAATCAGGGCATTAAAATAATTACAACTTTGTTACACCCTGAAAAGGACAGATAAGGGATAAAAAAGTTAAAAAGCAGGGGAGCGAAATATAAATATAGCTTACACGGCTTCCGCATGTGAGGGTTATGAAGAGGGATGTTTTGAGGGTTGGTGTATTCCTGGTTTTTTTCTTTGCCCTGCTTTATTGCGTTTCTCCCATTTTGGCCGTGCAGAGTTCGAACGGGGCATTCACCGTAACTCCTGGTCTTGTTTACATAAACTGGACCAACGGAACGCTTAATGTAACCTCGAACTCAAACAACCTAACCGTTTCTATAGACAACGAAGATACACAGATAACTTCCAACTATTCGCAATATTCAAGATACATCATTGGTGATTATGAAAATCTTAACGACACAAGCTTCTATGTTTGCTTCAATCCAACGACAACGGATTTCAGAGTCCAGAACGAGACCGGTTCGTTCACGACCACGAGTCAGGTCCTCAACAATACGAATTCAACATTTTTCTATCTGACGCCCTATATGTTCTGCCCGCCCGGGAAATACTATGGTTACTTTTATATCCAGAACAAAACCAATGCAACAGAAAACCTGACCGTGAACGTATCCGTCCAGATTCCTATAAGCGATTTTAACACGTTCAACGTTACGACGAAATCCGGCTTCTTCAAAGGGGCGATGAGTGTAAACCAGGATTACCACTCCTACCACTTCAACACCAGCCTCACAGACAACCTCACGTACCTCACCGTTACCCTGACGGGTTCCTCTGCGGACATTGACATGTTCCTTTACGACGGCTCCGGGAAGTTTCTTGCGAAATCCATAAACACGTCGTCTTATGAAGAACTCCATTATGCTGTTCCGGCCACGCCTGAGATGTACGAATTAAGGGTTTACGGGAATTTGTCATCCAACTACAACGGATATCTTTATTTCTCCTCCCTTAACATAACGAACACAACGGGCTCGAAAACAACTTCGCTCGATTTCGGCGGGCTGAAAGCGAACGAAACATCCTCCAACCACCAGATCGTGCTGAAGAACGAGGACGACCAAGTTCTGACCAGCGTCAGGGAAAACAAGGAAATCTACCATGTTGACAGATGGCTGAATCAAAGCGCAGACGGGACATTCAAACTGCTCGTTCCCCCTTTTGCGGAGAAGGTCAAGGTAAGGCTGGAATGGGGGCAGGATGCGGGAGAGAACGTCACAAACTGGATACTGTATCTCAGGGATGCCAACAAGGTTTTGAGGGGGACCTCCCTCGGGAAGTACGTTAATGCGAACAAGACCACGTCTTCAAATGTCCTGGAGGAGTATGTGGAGTACACGGGAATATCCGCAGGCAACGACGGCTTCTGGAACATAACAGTGAAAAACGCGTCAGCAGGGTCGACAAACCTGAACAACTACAACCTGACCGCATATATTTACGTTCCGGACTCGTGGCTGGCGACCAACTATTCGACCATGACGTTCAACTCTTCAGGCTATACGAACTCTAGCAGGGCGGTGAACATTAATTTAACGATTCCTGAAACCAATGTTCTGAACGGGAGTTATGAGGGATTCCTGGAATACTACAGAACAAACAAATGGAAGGCAAGGCTGCCGATTTCGTTCAGCGTGAGGACGGGAACGCTCATAATGAACGGGAACCTGAGCGTTACCAGCGATAAGCGAACGCACAACATAGGATTCAACACGGTCTCCTCCCCGCTTTCAATCAAAATCCCCTACAACAACACCGGGGGCTATCCAATCTACATCAGGGCTGAGAACACCACGAACAACACGCTCTACCAGATAGGCAACGACTCGAACTATATCGACTTTGTCCTTTCGGACTTCCCCACCGCTCCGCTGAATCCGGGGTCAAGCGGTTTCCTGAACGTTTCCGTGAAGATCAACACTTCCCACACCCACAACCAGCCCGGTATATACCGCGGATTCGTCCTGTTCAACACCACCAATTCCACGAATGTCACACGCCAGTCATCATTGTTCAAAACACTCAACATCACCCTTTACGTTAACCTTTCGGACAAGCTCAACGTCAGCATAACCAGCATTAACCCCTCCCTCGTCCACCCCCCAACATCTGCTAACAACGTAACGTTTACGGCGCAGGTAAGGCTCATGAACGGGACCGTGATTTCGAACACCAGCATAATGAGCTATGCAAATTTCACGAACATAAAGATTTTCGAAACGAACGTAACGAACTACAACCACACCCTCGACACTATTGTATCAGGCGCCCCTGGCGGAGGTTCTGGATGTTCAGGAGGTCTTTGTTATGTCAACGCAACGGTTCCTGCCAACAGCGTGGGCGGGAGGTTCAGGGCGTATGTGTACGTGGCGTGGAATACGAAAATGCTCGGGGGGACGGGAGAAGTGAACCTGACGGGCGTGGGTGTGAATGACAGTCTCAAGATAAACGACACAGGGGTCTACCTGACTGCCATATCCCCCATGAGCTTCGGGGAGGTCAATGAAGGAACACAGAACCTTCTTTTCAACATGACCGTTAAGAACTACGGCGCTCTTGCAATACCTTCAACATCCAAAATAAGAATATACCTGCATGAAGGAGCATGCACCAGCCAGTTCACAACAGATGTTAAGGACAGCAGCCACTCATACACACGTACCAAGAACGCAAGTGGGGTTTATGTAGAATTCGATATGTCCGCATTCGATGCAACAGGTCGTTGGATAAGGTTCGAGATAGACGTATCGAACATTTCCACCAGCAACAAGACCTGCTACATGACGATAACCTCGACGAACAAGAAGGCATTCAACAGTCTCGAAAATATCTACATGAAGATTGTTAGCGTTGAAGAAGGCGGCGGCACCTCGGGCGAAACCCCAGGCTCGGAAAGTGAATGCTCTTCTGACAGCGACTGCCCTTCCACCAAATACTGCTCAGGAGGGACATGCGTCGCTGTTTCGTGCCCGGACGGTGTTGTGAGCAACCACAAGTGCAACCCGTATGAAAGGGAGCTGGCGATAACCGATTACGAAGAGAAAGTAAGTGTTGTACAGGGGAGTTCTGTTGTAACAGAAGTCAGCGTGAAAAACAAGGGAAATGTCGCAATGGATGTCAAGCTGGATGTTACGCACAACATTTCGGGCGTCACCCAGACCGTGACCCCTTCCGCATACAACATAGACCCTGACGAAACGTATTCATTCACCGTTGAATTTAACGTGAATGAAAGCACGAAGGTTGGTAACCATCCCGTGACGTTAAAGGCATACGTGAAAAACAACGAAAGCGTATCCGCAACGAAAGCCATAAAGCTTTCCATTGAACCTCTGGAGGAGGAAAAGGCAAAGATAAACAGCACATTCGAAAACTACAAGAGCATTTTCGAATCGCTAAAATCAAAATTCCTTGCCATACAGCCTGGCAGCGTGTCTGATATCAACCTCACCAAGGCCAACAGAACGTACAGCAGCCTGTTAAGAATGCTGGAAAAGGCCGAGGAATATATCAGCAGCAGTCATTATGCGGATGCAGCAGATGTCCTTGACGACATAAATGAATCGCTGACAACTTTCCAGGCTCAGGTGGATGAGCTGTTTTCGGAGACGTCCGGCGTGTTGTTCCAGCTGGGCGGCGATATCTGGACATGGGTTGCAATAGGTGTTGTGATTGTCGTGATAGTGGTCTTCCTTGTTTACCTGCTGTTGCCTCCCAAAAAAGGCTACCATCCTGTTTACGGGTTCACAAAGCCCTCGGCCAAGAGCAGGATATCCGGCAGGCTGGGAATAATAGCAGAAAAGGTGAAAGGCATAGGAAGTGCTGTGAGAATGCCGGGAAAACGCGAGGAACAGACCACATTGACAAAATTCGAGAAGGAGAAATACAGATACTATGCCGAAGGTTACACAAAAGCCCAAACTAATCTGCCCAAGAAAGAAGGCATATTCGGCAGAATAAAGAAGAAACTCGGAAGGTGATAACCCTTTTTGCGGGGAGACCAGCTATTTTTATATGTTATTTTCCCTAATGTAAATTAGGAAAGCATGTTCAGGGTTGTCTTGTTGCTGGGCTTTCTTACGGCCATACTTTTGGCAGTAGGATTCCTTCTCGGGGGTTTCATAGGGATGTCCATAGCGCTTGTCCTTGCCGTGTTTATAAATTTCTTTTCGTACTGGTATTCGGACAGGATCGTGATAGGCATTTACAAGGCAAAGCCAACAGAAAACAAGAAACTTAACGACATGGTCGAGAAACTGGCCAGGGAGGCCAAAATCCCGAAGCCAAAGGTTTACATGGTTCCAAACGACGTTCCAAACGCATTCGCAACAGGCAGGAACCCGAGCAACGCAGTGGTGGCCGTCACGGAAGGTATACTCAACCTTGATGATGATGAGATTGAGGGCGTATTATCGCATGAAATCGCCCATATCAGAAACAATGACATGCTGATATCGGCAATAGCGGCGACAATAGGGGGCGCCATCTCATTCCTTGCGCAGATAGGTTACTGGTCCATATTCATGGGAAGCGGGAGAAGAGGTGAAGGGAATGTTTTGGGGCTGATACTGATAGTGATATTCGCCCCTCTCGCGGCCCTACTCGTCAGACTCGCAATATCACGAAACGAGGAATACAAAGCCGATTATGTGGGAGCGACCCTGACCAAGAAACCCGAATCGCTGGCCTCGGCCCTGAAGAAAATCAGCGAAATAGGAAGGGAAAATCCTATGAGGGGCGGGTCCGCTGCCACATCGCACATGTGGATAGTCAACCCGTTCAAGCAGGACTGGTTCACAGGCCTGTTTTCAACCCACCCTCCGGTTGCGAGAAGGATCAAAAGGCTGGAGGAAATGAAGCACGAAGGATTCGTGGAACCGCCTGAAATGGATTAGGTGAAATGATGGCTATAGATGAACAGATAAAAAGGATTGATAAGGAACTGGAATTTCTGAAGGAAAGGCTGGAGTTTGGAGGCCCGGAAGGGCATAACCTTTCGAAATCCTTGGAAAACGTCCTGCGTGACCTGAAACTTTTCGACCAGAAAAGGTTTCGGACAGAGCAGCTGGAAAGGGACGTAAACCTGAGGTTCGAGGCAATAGCAATTTCCCTGGAGAAGATAACCAGGATCCTGAAGGATAACGGAGTAATCTAGCTTCAGGACAGGAGACCGGTTCACTTGAGCACCAGTGATCTTACCTTGTTCAGTTCTTTCTTGTGATTCTGGTATACGGGGCATGAGGGGCAGTTCTCGACAAGTTTTGCTATTTCTGCCTTTGACATGTCGTCCATGCCCTCTATCGCGGAGGCCCAGTCAAACTGCCAGCAGGGCGTCCGGTTAACGTATGCAGGGCACATGGATGTGCACTCACCTGTTCCGCATCCCGGGTTCACCTCCCAGCAGGGCTTTTCTTCTTCCTTCTGCTCGGGCTGCTCTGCCTGCTCCGTTTGCTCTGCTGTCTCTTCCCCGCCTTCGGTGGACGCTCCGGCCTCTGTTTCTTCCGTCTGCAATGTTTCTTCTTGCATAGAGTATTAATTTGTAAGAACTCCTATAAATAAAGATTGGAATCATTCAAAATTGTTCAGACCATTTTTTCTCGCCAGTTCATATGCTCTTTCCATCTCTTCCCTTGTAACCCTTCGTTCCATTCCTTTAGAAATGAAGGCCTCGAATTCTGGGTGGTACTGCCCCATTATGTTCATTCGTATTTTATTTCCCAGGTTTTCCCCGACCCATTTCATTATTGGTTTCGTACAGCATTCCAAGTGATCCGGAAGAACGAGATGACGGATGAGGACTTCAGCTTGTTTACAAGCGAGAAGAAAATTCCGCGTTGTTGTCTTCCAGTAATTATCCACCTTCGACAATTTCTTCGCACATTCGTCATTTCCGTACTTGAAATCCGCCAGGTACACATCAATCACTCCGTCAAGCAAACGTATCGTCTTCTCCGACATGTACATATTCGAGTTCCAGATTATAGGCTTGTTGATTTTCGAAAATCTGAGCATATCGAGAATTGTGTGGAGGTTCGGAATGGGATCGCCTCCCACGAGGTTAATGTTCCTGCTGACCTTGTTTCGTTTTTCAGCGAGTTCTGCCAGCATTCTCCCGTCCACCTCTGTTCCTCCCTCCTTTCTTCGTGATATCTGCCAGTTCTGGCAGTAAATACAGTAGAAATTGCACCCCATAAAGAAGAACGTGTGGGAAGGGATGATACTCGCTTCTTCACCCGTATGTATGAACTCGCTGGAAAGGAAAGATTTATCCGTGAGTCCGCAAAATCCTGTATTTCCCTTAGTTCTATCAACATTGCATTTTCTTTCGCAGAACTCGCATTTTTCCAGCATTCTTTTTGCTATTTCAAACTTCAAATCCAATAATGAAACCTTCGCGAATTCTAGTTTTCGTTTTCCTTTGTCGTGTGCCTTCAAAGCCTTCCAGAATTCCATCATTTTGTTTTTATGCGTTTCCCAAAGTCTCTCCTCGGATTTCGGAAATTTCACAGGGATGGTTTTCGCTATCAGAAATTTCGCGTATTTTTTGTTCTCTGTTATGTCAATGTATCTTCCCATAGCATTCCGTAAGCCGGTATCTTCGGGAGAAATCGCTTCAGGATAACGTAGAAGTACCATAATATGATTTTTTCCATGGGTTTAAAATTATTTCCTGGGGTCTTGTATGAGCGTAAATCCTGTTTCTTCCGTCTTCCTTGGCCCTGTATAAAGCCTCGTCCGCAAACTTTCTCATCAGCTCCGGACCAAACTTTCTGTAATTGGAATCCAGTTTGTAATCGGTTTTTATGCCTTCTGTTTCAATTAAGAAATGATAAATGTTGTCCAGCATTATTTTGACTTTTGTTTCACTAATTCCGGAAATTCTCGAGTATTTTTTTATGTCACTTTCCACGTATCTCAGCTGTCCTCCACTTTTAACATACCTGTCTATCAGCTCCCTTCCGCTTTTACCATAGAGGAGAATTACACCGGAATTTTCGCTTGAAGTCACACCGCCACTTAACGTTATTCCAAATTTGCCTTCTATATCCGTTCTTACCTCACTAAGAGTTTTGTAAGCATCAAGCAAACCCGTATCCGGCAATATAATCTCGATTTCTTCACCGCCGTATCTGCCGATTACATCCTCTTCCCTGAATCTTTTCCTCAAGTACGAGCTCAGTTTTTTCAGTAATTCATCGGCCTTTCCATGACCAAACGTATCATTGTACCTTTTAAAAAAATCTATATCTAGTAGAACCGAAGAAACAGGTTTTTTGTGTCTGAATGCGTGCGATATTTCCTTTCTTAACATTTTGTCCAGCGTTCTTCTGTTCCATAATTTTGTTAAACCATCCGTAGCTGCCCTTTTTTTGAGCCTTCCCCTTTCTTTCCTGAGCTTTATATTTTCAGCTTCCAAGATTCTTATTTTCTTCTCCAATTCCTCAATGTATTTTCCTGTCCGACCCTCAGACATATTTTTCACTTATAAATAGTAACATTTTGGTATTTATAAAGGTTTTCTTATTGATTTTTTGTTGAGTGCGGGTTTGGACAATCAAACAGGACGAAACGTTAGCTATCGGAAAACCGCATACCGATAACTTTATATATTAATTATATAGTTAATTAACCATAAAATGTAAAACGGAGGGAAAAAATGGTAACGTTCGAAACCATAAAGGCCGAGGAAGTGAAATTCGGAAAGAACAACTTCCTTGAAGTCGCAAGGAAAAAAGCAACGTCCGAACAGGGAGAAAATGAGTTCATAGCGATATCCCGGGGTTTCTTCCTGCCTGACGGTACGAAGAAATTCAAGAGATCGATCGCCATACCGGACGAACCTGACATAAAAGAATTCATTTCAAAAAAGATCCTGGAGTTTTAATTGAGGTTCAGAAGTCGAAAGACGCACAGAGTGCGCGCCGTTTGATAATTAACCTAAAAACCGGATATTGTTTCTTTTATTTTCACTTTGTTAGTCCTGTTTCCATCTCTGTATCCAGGACTTATCCTATATACACATCCTCTTGGCCTGTGACAACCTCGCTTTTTTTCCTTTTGGGCATCTTCGGGACTTCAATCTTGCCATGCTTCTTCTCATATCCCTCTATGGATTTTTTGAGCGTGTTGAAAAATATTTTCGCGAATTTCGCATCAAGGAGTATGACCCTGTGCTTCACTGCGATGGTTTCCTGTGTTTTTCCCTGGACATGATCCACCCTTGGTGTGACCTGTTTGAAGTCCAGAATGAATTTAGAGGGGTTGTATATGATGCTTATGTTGTCCGAATAAAATCCTTCCTCCCTGTGGTCTATCTGAATGTTCATTTGTTTTTCGGCCATAAAATCACCTCTTAATAGATTGTTTTCCTGTTTAAATAATGTTGACAACATTAGGTATGACGAACGCAGAGATGATGAGCAAAAGGGTTATGTAACCAACAGTCCTTGTTATTTCTCCCGACCTTTTCGGGAACACTCTCTTGAAAATTATTTCCCACATTTTCCCCCCGTCAAGCGGTTTCACGGGGAGCATGTTAACGAGACCGACTCCGAAATTGATTATGAAGAGGAACGAGAGAAGCTGGAGAAGGAATTTTATGCCTCCGTAATAAGCTTCCAAACCTGCATTAACGGAGAAGAACAGGTCAAAATCCGGATTGATAAACAGGACAGCAGGTAGGAAAAATCGTGAAAGATCATTTCCGTCGAGGACGCCCTTTATTCCCATATAGGCCTCTCCTGTCGGTTTTCCTTTGTCATCGAGCCTTTCGGCTGTTGTCAGCTCGTATGTTTTTGTTACAATATTGCCTTCTCCATTACGGTCTTTGGTAACGATCTTGATGACCTCTCCCGGATGAACGGTCTTCATTATCGATGCCAGGTCTCCCGTGGTCTTAACGTCCTGCCCGTTTATCTCTGTTATAACTCCCGTGAGATTGATATGCTCGGCAGGATAGCCCTTGTCGTAGCCTATGAAACCAACGCCTGCCGGTGTGAAGAGACCTAAAAGCAGAGGGAAAGAAATCAGAAGAACGAAACCTGCAACGATGAAGTTGGCGAAGGATCCGGCGGCGAAAATTCTTAGCTGCGGCCAGTCCCCACGCTTCTCCATGACCTTTTCATTCGGCTCCACAAACGCCAATGGAATGACAAGAAGCAGACCCCATCCAAGGGATTTTATGGGCACGCGCTCCCTCACAGCCATAAGACCGTGTGAACCCTCGTGAACGACCACGAGTATCGCCAGTGAAATAATCATGTGCCAGAAGGGTATGCCAAAAACCCCGGGCAGCATAACGGCATTTGGAGTGGGGGAGGGGAGAACGAGCGACAGGCTGCCTATGGCCTTTCTGACAATCAAGGCTGAAACGACTACATTCAGGAGGAAGTAAAAACTGTACACAGAGGCTGCAAAGGTAACAAAAACCCCTGCCATGCCAATAAACTTAAGTCCTCTCGGGAACCTCTTTCCCAGCATGGACAGGAACTTTTTTCCTCTCTTTGTTTTCCTCAGGATGAGTATGGAATCCCTGGTTATGTTTTTCCTGTCTATCAAAATTATTGCTATCAATGCAACAACGAACGCCATAATTGAGTAAACGTAGAGCCAGTCGACCATAAAATTATTTAGTTGAACCAAGTATAAATATTAGCCGAGAAAAAACGGAACGGCTTAGGATTTCCTGTTCTCCCTGAATTCCCTGTATATTTTTTCAAAAATCTTTCGTATTTCAGGTGTTTTTATGTTAAGCTTCCCGTCCTCAAAGAATTCCTCAAGGTTCTTGTATTTCTTCGAATATTCGTTCGCCTGCATGCACATCTCGAGCTTGTCGAGATCTTTCACGAGTTTCGCTTCTTTGGTTTCACGGGCCTCGAATTCCTCCCAGAGCGAATAGATTTCGTTGGCGAAATTCTTCGGGAGGAGAGAAATGAGTTTTTTCAGCCCCTGCCTTTCGAGCTCACGCTTTCGCGAGTCAGGGACTATCTGATCCTCATCTCTTATCCTGTCCGCTATGTCCCCTGAATACACCTCGCATATGTCATGCGTCAGCGCCATCTTCACCGCTTTGTCCGAATCCAGGCCTAATTTCTTGGAATATACGTACGCCAGAACCGCGATCATGAAGGAATGGTCTGCGACGCTCTCCGGGTCTTTTATTCCCTTAAGAACCCATCCCGTTCGTTTCAATTCCTTCAAGGTCCTGACCTTTTTTGCGAATTCGAGAAAATCCATATCGTCCCTCAAACTCAAATGCGGGGGCAGGGAGTTTCACACAGCTGGAAGCGTTAGCTCCCTTTTGCTCCACAGCTTTTGGTTGGGAACAGGAAAAGCTGTGTTCGAACCCTGGAAAGCAGTGCTCACCCGAATTTTTCCTCGAGCGCTTTTCAGCTCCCGGAAAAGGGTTCTAAGCTAC
>CAZTJN010000017.1:0-20602 GCA_964613955.1 uncultured archaeon
GGGAAGGATTCAACAATAGCAGTACGACTGTATCCTTCACAGGCGTGGGAATATTACTGCGAAGAATGCTACGAGAAGAAGAACGGGCGAACTAACATCTGAACAAGCAGGGTTTAGTTTTTCCTTAGGTTCCGAATAGTTCAGACCTATTTCCAGGTTATCTTCAGCAGTATCAGGAAGGCAACGAGCTGTGCCCCGTGTATCATTATGTCGTCCCTTGCGTACTGGGTGAAGTAGAAAGCGAGATCGCTCATGTGGTAAATCGCCAGACCTATGTCCCTCACCAGAAATATACCCGCAAAAAAAAGCAGGCCAAGCGTGAATGGTGATTTCAGGTTGATGTAGTTTCTGAGGTAAATGATAAACAGGGCTGCCAGCAAAACTATGTTCGCTCCCGTCAGGGCAATTGATACAAGCTGTGACATCACCATATTCTACCACTCCATATTTCGTAAAGCTTATTTATTTGGTTTTTCCCAATTTTTTACTTATTTCGTCCACCATGCCGATGTTCTTTTCGACCAGGGGCGAAAGGAAGTAAACAGAACCGTATTTCTTCTCCTCGGATGTCATCAGTATCCTGTTTTCAAGGAGGACCTTCAGATGATGCTGGATGGTCTTGTAATCCACCCCAAGCTCTTTTTTCAGCTGGTTTGCGTTGTACGGCCTTTCCTTTATCCTTTCAATAATTCTTATTCTCATCAGACCCCCTCTCGTCCCTGCGAGGACGTACCAGAGAAGCCTTCTGAGGTTCGCTTCAATTACTCCTTCCTCCATTCGCTCCCCTCCTTGAAATAAAGGTGGAAATGAGATAAAAAGATTTATTTAACCTGGATGAAAACAAAAAGCTTACCAATATTATGAAAATAAAAAGAGGTTTGATTTATCCGGTCAGTGTTTTCCTTACCGCTTAAAGGTTTCGGTCGACCCGAAAGATGCCGAAATTATATTTAAATATTATGTTAACTATATTCAATCGAACGGTAGATGCGTATGAGGATATCGATAATAGGGACAGGTTACGTCGGTTTGTCGGCAGGTGTTGGCTTCGCCGTAAAGGGGAACGAAGTCGTATGCATGGATATCGACAAGAAGAAGGTTGAGCAGGTGAACCGCGGGAAGTCCCCGATATATGAACCGCTTCTGGATGAATACCTGAAGGGGGTTGTCAAGGAAGGGAAGCTTAAGGCGACCGATAACCTCCATGAGGCGATGAGGAAGAGCGACATAGTTTTCATTTCTGTGGGAACCCCGTCCAAAAAGGACGGATCGATAAACCTGAAATACATAAAAGAGGTCTCCAAAGAAATCGGGCGTTCGCTTGCGAACAAAGGATACAGGATTATTGTTGTCAAATCCACTGTCCTCCCGGAAACCACAGAGAAAGTTGTAATACCCCTTCTGGAAAAATATTCAGCCAAGAAGGCGGGAAAGGATTTTGGTGTGTGCATGAACCCGGAATTCCTCAGGGAGGGCAGAGCTCTCGAGGATTTTTTGAAGCCCGACAGAATCGTGATAGGGGCGATAGACAAGAGGTCGGGTGATGTTCTGGAGAAGGTGTACGAAAACTTTCAGGCTCCAATACTGAGAACCGATCTTAAAACAGCAGAGATGATAAAATACGCAAGCAACTCTTTGCTGGCCACGAAAATTTCATTTTCGAATGAGATAGGAAACATCTGCAAGCTTCTGGGGATAGACGTTAACGAAGTTATGAAAGGCGTTGGCCTTGACAGCCGCGTTTCTGGAAAGTTCCTCAACGCGGGCTGCGGCTACGGAGGGTCGTGCTTCCCAAAGGATGTGGATGCCCTGATAAAAAAGGCGAAAGAAATGAGGTATGAACCTCGTCTGCTTGAGGAGGTTCACGAGCTGAACAAAAGGCAGAAGGTCAGGATGGTCGAACAGCTTGAAAAGAAAATAAGTGAATTGAAAGGGAAAACCATCTGCGTCCTTGGTCTTGCGTTCAAGCCCGATTCGGACGACATACGCGAGGCTTCCTCGATACGGATAATCTCAAAACTTCTCGAGAAGGGAGCGAAGGTGAAGGCGTACGACCCGAAGGCGGTGGGGAACGCACGGAGAATATTCCCTGATGTAGAATACGCGGAAAGCACTAAAGAAGCGATAGAAGGAAGTGATGCCTGCCTCCTGCTGACCGAGTGGGAGGAGTTCAGGGACCTGACCGACGGGGACTTCAAAACCATGAAAAACAAGGTCATATTAGAGGGAAGAAGAATTCTCGACAGAAACAAAGTTTCTAACTTCGAGGGAATCTGCTGGTAAGTGACCGTATCTGTGCCTCAGTTCCCACACTTGCAAGGGTGTTAAAATTATTGTATCATTTCTTGAATTCAATGTTAGTAGCACTTGTTTGTATATCTCCCACTTTGTGGTGTTTATTTCGCTGTTCCCTCCCGGATTCGCGCTGTCAACTCCCTCTATGTCCCAATTCTCCATGAATATCGGGATTACCGTGATGTTGTCCACCCTGGTCAGGGGTGTTTCAGAATTGTTCAAGGCGAAATTCTCTATCTCCCTTATTATTTCACCCGCTTTCCAGAATTCAGCCCCCGGGCCGGGAAGACCCACCTTTGTAAATGATACCCCGTACTGATACACATCGAAGCGTGGACTGGGCGGTTTGAAAAATTCGATCCCCTCCTCGTGGAACAGCTCGAAGTATGCCTTGAAACCGAGTTCGCTCAGCGCCCTGACCGTATCCTCGTTAACCTTTCCTTCCAGCGAATTAAACAAAGATATTGGAGCTATATCATAGTTGGGAAGTAAACGTTTTAGTTTCCCCTCGAGATTTTTTTTGCCCTGTTCAATCCCCTTCTTCTGGGTTTCGAACGGCATTTTATACAAAAAAGGGTCATTCTCCGGTTTATCCGTCCCCTTCTGCAGTATTTCAAAGCAATTGCTCAAATACAATTCTTTGAGTATTCTATCGAATTTCTTGTTACCGTCCAGATCGCTGGCATAGAAGCTGAAAACCGCCGGTATCTCATTCTCCAGATGAAATTTTATGAAATGAGAATCGACCTCCTCCAGCCATTTCTCGGACATCGTGCCTTCAAGAGAGCCTATGTAAGGAACGACGATCATTTTTACCGAACCGTCACCAATTCTCTTCATATCTTCGTTTATTGAGAGGCAGCTCGCTTTAAGTCTGGGGTAAAGAAAATGTTCTTCCATTATCTGCCCAAGGGGATCAAAAATTTCAGGGTATATGTAATAAACAATAACCAGCAGCAAAAGGAGTAAAAAAACTATTCTTATTGCCTTTAACACGGATCCCTTAGATGCCTTTTTCGGAAACATGTCTGTTCAGGGTCGGAGTCGGGACAAAACCGTGTCCAGATGATTTCGCGTACAGCCCGTCCCTGTTCCACCTGCTTCTCCAGACCCTTTTACCTCCCAAGTATTCGAAAGTGGTCTTTAACGCGGCAAAAAGCCACACAGAGCTCCAGATAAATTTTATCGCATATATTTCCGGAATATTCGTGACCATCCTCCAGTCCACATAGAGCAGAGCCAGCAAAGTGAACAAAAAATCAAGTATGTAGAACCATATAATAACCGTGGGAAAGAAGAAAAACAGGACCGGCCCCAGAAGGAACAATGGAGAATACACCAGTATGTCAAAATACGTAGGGAGTAGGGATGTGAACAAGAGAAGTTTCGCTTTTAAAAGTTTTCTTCCGTGCTTGTAGATGCACTGGAAACCTCCTGAATACCACCTGTACATCTGCTTCCAGTGACCCTTAAAGGTGGTCGGGTCCCTGCTCTTGGCAAAGGCCTTGCCCTGGAAACTTATGAGATGCCCCATCTCCAAGGCCTCCCATGTAAGGTCCATGTCTTCCGTGACAGTCCCTTCCGGGAATCCTCCCAGTTTCTTAAGAAAAGATGTTCTGTACGCGGAACTGTCGCCGCAAATGACGGAAACCGCATTCCTCAGGGCCTGGGCCTCCTTCCTGAAACAGAAAAAAAGATACTGAAAAACGCTTCCCCGGAAAATTATTTTCCCGAATATATTGGAAGACTCCAAGGGCGTGGAAATGCCAGTGGATATCATGACTCTTTCATTGTCGAAAGGTTTGGCTATTTCTTCTATGTAATTCCCGGATAAGATGGTATCAGCATCCAGGACAAGCGTTACATCGCCCAAGAAAAAATTATTGATGACGTACGAAATGTTGTGCGCTTTGCCCCTGTTTTCCCTTTGCCTTATCACGACAAGGTCCCTGTATTTCTTTTTTGCCTCCATGCATATCTCCGCTGTCCTGTCGGTTGAGCAGTCATCAATCACTATTACCTTCTCGGGTCTCTTTGTCTGTTCGAATGCTGAACGTATGCATGCCCCTATGTTTTCTTCTTCGTTGTAGGCGGGTATGATGACAAAAACACTGTAGTCTTTTTTCAAAGCAGGAACCTCAGGAGGTGGGACCAACAATCTGCTGTAGCGGTAGAAGAAACTGACCTTCATTAACTTTTTATACATTTTCTTTATATCGCGAAAGAAAATTTTATCTGAACTATATAACAGCCTTAAGGGGGTGAAAATGTATAATGAATACAACGTCTTCAAAAACCTGCCTGATTTCGCGATGATAAGTGTGGCAATATCTATGAACATACTTGATATTAAAAATCCCGTTACCAAGACCATATCACATCTCCCTTATTTTTTCAATTATAAAATCTGCTTCTTTATCAGTCAGGTTGGGATGTATGGGTATGGAGAAAACCGTTCTTGAAAGTTTTTCTGCAACCGGGAAATCCCCCTCCCTGTATCCGGATTTCACCAGCAACGGAGACATATGCAGCGGTCTGGACCAGAGGATTCCGATCTCTATGTTGTTCTTTATCAGATGCTTAACATACCGGTTCCTTTCCTTTTCATCCCTGCATGTCAGGGTGTATCTTGAATACACATGCTCCCCGAAATTCTTGGCCTTCGATAATTTCAGACCAGTGTCTTTCAGCCCCTCATTGTACATGCTGGCGATTTCCCTCCTCCTTTTGCAGAATCCCTCCAGTTTGGAGAGCTGGACAATCCCCATGGCGGCCTGCATGTCTGTCATCTTGCAGTTGAGAGGGATGATATCCTGGAATATCTCATTTTTTTGGCCGGGGTGTCTCAGCAGGTATGAGGTTGGGAGACCAGGTGTTTTCAAATATCTCGCTCTTCTGTAGACGTTTTCATCGTCCGTTAAAAGAATGCCTCCCTCCCCGGTTGTCAGGAGTTTTGTGGCATAAAGAGAAAAGAATGAGACGTCCCCGAAACTTCCGACCGGTCTGCCCTTGTAATTTGACCCCACGGCCTGCGCGGCGTCTTCAATAAATATCATATCGCCTGTTACCTTTCTTATCCTGTCCATATCACATGGAAAGCCGAACGTATGAACACACACGATAGCCTTTGCGGTTTTCGTATTTATCTCCATGAGCGATTCAGGCGAAAGGTTGAATGTGTCTTCGTCAACATCGCAGAAAACCGGTTCACAACCCAGGTCAAGAATTACGTTAAGTACGGCATCGCAGGCAAACGGAGTGAGTATGACTTTGTCCCCCGGTCTCAACCCGCATGCCAGCAGGGCAATTCTCAGAGCCGAGGTTCCTGAGGAAACGGCAACCGCGTATCTTCTTTGCGCATGTTTTCTTATCCGGTCTTCGAACTCTCTTGTCCTTTCTCCTTCCGCGATATTCAGGCCCTTCAGAACATCAGAAACGGCCTTCACTTCATCATTATCGATAGAAGGGCATGACAATTTTATCATTTTTCCACCCTTCCTTGTTTTTCGGACATCGCCTTTTCATAACTCTTGAATATTTCTATTATCCCTTTTGCGCCCACATTAAACAAGGCATCGATTATGGAAAGTCCGTTCAGGAATTTTTCTTCCTGAAACTGCTCATAGGGATGATCCTCAAGGAAATCGTAGATGTCCTGGTAGACGAGCCTTATTCCCTCCCTGTCAAAATCAGCATCATTCTGGTATTCTCTCGCTCCGGACCCGCTGAAGTATACCGCGCCCTTCAAGTGTTTTACAACATTTAAGTTGTATTCTGATTTTTTGCCGTTTACGGGAAGGGAACTCGAAAACACAAACTCTCTTTTAATAGATAATATTTTCAGAATGCATTCGATCGTGCCCATGTTTATTTTGACCAGAGATTCAAGATTTCTGGAATTAAGAATCGTTTCTTCAACCAGAGGGAAATATTCACCGAAGAACGGGGTTTTTTGGTAAACATTCCTTATCCTGTTGAGCAGCTTTTGGTGGAAATTCTGGGAATTGTCGACCTTCAGATTCTTGATCCTTTCGAAATCGCTGTGTTTTTTCAGTGGCAGTGTTATGTATGCCCTTTCAGGAGAATTGGGAGCCTTTCTTATAAATGTGCGATTGATATAAGCTTTTTTTGAATATTCCGCATTATCATGAAAAACAAAAACATCGCTGTGGTATATCTTGTGAAAATATCCCAGCCATGGAAAGAAATTAGGCTGATGTGTTGCGATTATTTTACCGTTATGCCGGTTGCTTATCATGAATATCGCCTTTTTTGCGAAAAGAGCGAGGGTTGTGCTCAGGCCACAATCCTTATAACCTTGAAGGCCTCTGCCGCCTCTCTCCTTATTTCAGTTCCCCTGGCCAAAGACCTTGCCCTGACCTTTTCTATTTTAAAGTTGTTCTTTATAGTCTGGGAACCATAGAGTCGGCATATTTTGATTTTTTCTTCAAGAAAATCGGATATGTCCTCATAAAAGTCCATCGGGCTGAGCATTGTGCTCGTGTCATAAATGAAAATTTCTTTAACACCCTCATGGAAAGCCGCCAGTCTGGCCGCATGAGAAGTGTGAAGATGGTCCTGGTGCGTGTCCGGGTTGCACGGCAGATATATCCTGTCAGGTCTTACTTTTTCAATGGTGTTTTTTATTACCTCGTATGCCTCATCCTCTTTAATCTTCGTGTCAGTAAGATTGGCAAACTCGTAACTGTCTATTCCAAATGCATTTATTGCCTCAAGCACCTCTTTTTTCCTTATTTTTTTCAGCTGCTTTTCATCGTAACAGGGATGCTTGCTTTTCCCGCCCAGACTCAGCACAAGGAGATGGATAAAATGTCCTGCCCTTTTCAATTTCAATATCGTTCCCCCCATCGCAAATGTTTCATCATCAGGATGCGGCGATACTATCAATATTCTCTTCATGCTTATACACCATCACCCATAATCTCATAACCACGCCTTAGTGATTATTGAAATTAAATTTTAAATACCTTTCCATTTCGGAAAATTGAATTTTCTGCGTTTCTTGCCGGAAACACCAAATTCCAGACAGGTTTGGTGTGAACCATTTTATTCGTTGCCGCCAGTGAGAAAACAGTGAATGACCATCCAAAGCCTTATTTATTCAGGATTTTGCATTAATTAATTATGGACGTAGACTGGATTGTAGCTATCATGGTTTTCGTGGTGTTTGCCATATGGTCTTTCTCCTATTACTTTACGCTGTTCCCGGCAGATGTCGGCATCCTGAAACCTGCGGCAGATGTTGACACCGGGAGAATAATGGGCTTTCTCTCTTCCAGTCTGTACACTGTCCCTGTAAAGGTAAGCTCAAGCGGTGAGAACAACTCGGTTCTTTACGCGAGTTCCGTTTGGTACTACGGAACGAAAAATTCAACCAGGGTTCTCGGGAACGGGGTTTCCCTGGA
This sequence comes from uncultured archaeon, assembly GCA_964613955.1. Classification (GTDB taxonomy): domain Archaea; phylum Aenigmatarchaeota; class Aenigmatarchaeia; order QMZP01; family QMZT01; genus CS3-C152. The sequence goes on from CAZTJN010000017.1 coordinate 7,722, forward strand.
CTGCAGGATAATCGGGGACAACCTCTACTGGCTGGCAAACCTTTCCTCAGGAGACAATTACTTTTACATAGAATTTTCCGATGTGAATTCCCCGCTCAACTGCAGTTCGACATTCCCGATAGTGAACGAAACGCACGTAACCCCATGGACAATCGAGAAGAAAACACTTGTTTCCCTTTCGAAGATAAACAACATGACCAACACGAGTTATGATGATTTCAAAGAGAGGCTCGGGTTGGCAGAAGACTTCAATATCTCGATGGAATGGGATGGTTCTTCTGAGACATACGGATTGCCCATCCCAAAACACAGGAACATCTACTCCAGAAAACACATGAACGTGCTCCTTGAAAATATGAAGAAAATTAACATAACGGTGAGGGTCTGGTAGCATGAAGAGAAAGGGTTTCTGGAGGACATTTGAAAGCGTTCTGGCAGTCATAATACTGGTTTTTTTCGTGCTGGCCCTGGGCGTTAGATATTCTTTCCTGCCGCCGCAGATGGACCTGTCTGCCGTGGGCTACGAAATACTCAAGGACCTGGACAACAGGGGGGAGCTTCGACCTTATGTTATGAACAACCAGACAGGAGTTCTGGAATCCAAAATAAGCATCCCGGGCCGGAACCACGCGATTCAGATATGCGATTTCGAGGGCGTGTGTTTCGGAACATCGCCGGCAGGGGAGAATGTGTGGGTATCCACGTACATCATAGCAGGAGAAAACTTTTATTCACCACGGGAGGTCAGGCTGCTGATATGGTGATATTATGAAGGGGATGAAAGGGCAGTTCTTCCTTGCAGCTACGTTCACTCTAGCCATTGTGTTTTTCCTTGGGTTGTCATCACAGATTTCCCCCGCGAACATTTCCGTTCCCAAGACAGCCTCTATAACCTATCTGATGGACAACGTGAAAAGCGAATACCCGAGGGCCGCGAATCTCGGTCTGAACGAATCAAAAATAATCGAGACGCTCACTAACTTCACGGAATTTGTTAAGGAGGAGGCGAAGGGGAGGGGCATATCATTTTCGACAATCTTTGTTCTAACCGAGAACGTGAGCAATAATCTTAACGTTACGGTCGGGAACTTCCTGGGCTATGCGACAAACGTGAGTCTGAACGTTTCGGGGGAAACAAAAAACCTTTACATAGTGGATACCGGAGCGAACTCAACGCTTTTCTCCAGTCCTCCGGAATCCTTCACTCTCGGAATAAGCTTTAATACGACGGAAAAGAATCTATTATTAGAGAAGTACAAGGCCAACCTTTATGTTATTCTCGAACTGAGAAAAGGGGGGAATATCGTTAAGGGAGAGGTGAAATCTTGAAGGGTATTGGTCTTTTGGCAGGCGTATTGTTTCTCGCTTTTATCATAGCCGCAACTGCTATCATATACACTGCAGGCATTCCTATAATACAGAACCTTCAGTGCGCATCAACGGTTGAAAAAATGAAGACATCGTTCATAGACCTGGATAAAGTCATACAGGAGGTCTCTTCCGAAGGGGAGGGTTCAAAAAGGGTTTTGACTCTAAACATAGACGAAGGCAGGCTGTACGTTAGCGGGGACAACGACACCATATACTGGACGCACGAGTGCTCCGCTCCTGTTATTTCTCCGAGAACCTTCCAGACGTTTGGAAATGTGGTGGTGGGAGCGAACATGGAAACGTCTGCCTACGAAGATCAGTGCAAGGGCCAGGCGGCCTTAATACTTGAAAATGAATACCTGAAGGTCTGCATTAAAAAGATAGGCTCGCCCGGCAACAAGGCCTCCTATTTCATGAATCAGACAGTTATCGGTATTTACAACAAGGACCTCGGCCTTTGGCTGCCCATGAAAAGTTTCGAAATAACGCTTGACAGCGACCCTACGTCAGCAAGCGGCCAGGGATATACGACACTCGAAAGATCAGGTTACCATCTCCCGTACGGTGAGATAACAGCTTATATGGAATCGGATTATGGTATAGATTATAGCATAAAATTTGTCCTCGAATCCGGCGAGGACTTTCTTATAATAAGGGGTGAGTGAGGATGAAAGGCGTATCTCCGATAATATCGGTCGTCATTCTGATACTCATAGTAATCTCCATGGCTGCCGTTGTCGGGCCATGGATACTTGAACTTGCCGGTGAAACTGCCGGGGGTGCAGGAGGTTCTGCAACCCAGCAAATTATATGCCAGAGGACGGCGTATGATTTCGACAGCGACTACGGAACGAGCGGGGTGGACTGGAACTTCACAGGTACCAACGGGACCATAACCGCCAAGATCGTAAACACGGGCTCGCAGAATCTCTACAATTTCTCGTTTGAACTGACCATGCAGACGCCTTCAGGCGAAAGGCTGATAGTTTATCCGGAGGTCAACATAACGGGCGGAACGCAGAAATCCAAAACAGACCCCCTGAAACCGGGGAGCTCTCACATACTCTACGGGGAAATAAGCAACATAAACGATACATGGTCCCTGACAAGGGTGAAGATAATAAACGTAGTCTGCCCGAGGGTCTCTCCGAGTGCGGAACTCTAGTTATCGAGGCCGCCGGTAACAGACCGGTGGCATTGATTGTCTAAATAATTTATATTCAGGGGATTAATTTAATAATAGAGGTTCTGGATGGCAGAAGAAAATATTTCCGAGGTCGAATATTTGAAAAATATAGAGGACGCCGTATCCTCAATCAAGGACATGCAGAACGTTTTAGAACTGGACATAATCAACCTCAAAAACGAGATAGAAAAGATGAAGCTCATTTCTTCCAGCCCCATACCGCCGGAAATCCAGAAAAACATAGTCGAGCTCGAACACATTGCAAAGGACGCGGACATGTTCAAGAAGTGGCAGAAGACGGTGGACGAAGTAAAATTTCTCAGGGAAAGAGTGATGGGCATGAAGGGAGGACGCCCATCCGCACAAGTCCCCTCGGATGAAATTCAGGAGCTTAAAAAGCAGATATCGGATCTGAGGGCAAAAGTGCTTCTTAAACCTGGGGCGAAACCCCCGGAAGCCGATGACCTTAAGAGGGCGATAGAGGAGAACAGGAGGGTTATAGGTTCTTTGAAAGAGAGCATACCCTCCGGAAAGATAAGCCCCACCGCACTCAAGAAACTGAAGGATATCGTAGATGAAAACAGGAAGAGCATAGAAAACCTGAAGCTCATAATTGACAGCAGGCACCACACAGAAATCATACCAAAGGCCGGTGAAATCAGGAAGGCGATCGAAGAAAACAGGAAGGTTTCAGAGGAGGTAAAGAAAGGAATTAAAAAAATCGCTCCGGGGGATTCAAGCGCGCTCAACACCAGGGTGACAGAACTCATAGAAATGGTTGAGGGCAACAAAAGGGCAATAGAAGACCTGAAGGTCAGGGTTATAAAGGCGGAGAGCAAGGCAGGAGCGGGCCTGCCCGAGAGGATGGAAGACGAGATTGAAGAGCTTCGCGGTTTGCTTTTTTCCAAGCTTGGCGAACTGAACGTAAAGACAGGGAAGGTAAAAACAGATGAACTGAAGAAGATGATAATCGAAAACAGGGAAGCCATGGAGAAGCTGAAGGAGAGGGTCTACGCCCAGAAAACCGAGAAGAGCGAATTTCCCCTCCCCCTGAAGGACAGGATGGTGGCCATTGAGAAAAAGGTTGAAAATCTGGCGAGAATCATAGAGAAGACAAAGGGCCTGAAGCCCATAAAGGTCCCGGAAGGCATGGAGCTGGGAGGCGAGAAGCCATCGGCGGCAATAAAAAAGAGGATAGATACGATGAAAACGAAACTTGATGACCTCCTGAAAAGGACGAAGGCCCTTGAAACGCTCTCAAGGAGTCTCGTGAGAAAGGAGGATATCGTATCCCTTGAAAAGACACTGAAACCCAGGATGCTGACCGAAAGGGAAAGAAAGATGCTCAGCGAGAACGTTTTGAGTGACATCGAAAACGTGAAAAAGGCGGTTGCGAGAAACGAGGACCACATAAACAACATAGTATCAGATGTTGAAGAGATAAAGAAGGAGCTCTCAACGATTGAAAAGCGTGAATGGGGCGAGATGGGCGAAAGACCGACCCTTGAGGAGCTCAACAGAAGAATCGATGAAATTGAAAACAAACTTAAAGAGCAGGGCACAGCGCCCGTATTTATTGAATAGCATCCAAAACAACGTTTCTTTTGGTCTCTTCTTTTCTAATTCTTCTCATGCGATACGTGTCCCTTATCTCCCCTCCACATTCATTCACTAAACCGCCTGCCAAAAAACCGGTTAGAACAAGCGCGAGGGGGGATGGATCCTTATTGCTTTCCAAAGCGTGCGCGCAGTAAAGAGCATCAAAACCCAGCAAGGCCCCTGAGAGAGCACCGTACTTAAAGGCCTTTCCGTAATCCCTGAACCATTCCCTTGCTTTTCTTAACATGGTATCAACGGTATTTTTAATGAAAAAAGGATTTATAAATTTATCGCCGGGCTGTCAATGAAGAATCTGCTCTAATCTATTTAATGCTGACTGCAAAATATTAAAATCGGTGATTGATTGAAGGGGGAAATAGTCGGCGGTATAGATGAGGCAGGCCGCGGGGCAGTTCTTGGTCCTATGGTCATCACGGGCGTTTCCATCGAGAGGGGAAATCTCCCCAAACTCGCCAAAATGGGCGTTCGCGATTCCAAGGAACTCGCCCCGAAACAGAGGGAGAGACTGGCCAAAAGAATAGAGAAGGTAGCGAAAGACATTGTTGTTCTCAAGGTCTCGCCGTGCAGGATTGACGACTACAAAAAACAGGGCGTTAACCTCAACAAGGTTGAGGCGCTGAAGATGAGAACGATAATCGAATGCCTTGCCCCGCATACCATTTACGTCGACGGTCCTGAGGTTAACACGGAAAAGTTCGCCAGATTCCTGGGCAAACTCGTTAACACGGGCACAAACATAATTGTCGAAAACTTCGCTGACCGGAAGTACCCAATTGTTTCTGCGGCCTCCATAATAGCGAAGGTTGAGAGGGACAGGGAAATAGAGGAGCTGCGAAAGAAATACGGTTTCGAGGGAAGCGGTTACCCGAGCGACGAAAGAACGATCGAATGGATGAAAGAGTACCTGCGAAAGAACAAGAAATTTCCTGAAAGGGGTCTGGTCCGCCATTCCTGGATAACCGCAAAAGATTTGGTGGGAGACCATCAGCAGAGAAAGATTTTCGGCTTCCTGAGGAGAGGTTAATCAGAATTATTTTTCGTAGTGCCTGAGCACGGCATCAAGATATGTTTTGGCATCATCCGGGCTTAACCATCGCCTTTTGGCTATTTTGATTTTGCCCTCACTTCCCACTATCCCGTAAATTCTTTTTCCCCACCCGCCAAGTTTGAATTCCAGCTCGAACCTTTTTCCGGAAGTTACATTCGTTCCTTCTGTCACTGTTCCTTCATACAGCTTAAATGTTACGCTGTCCGGTGTTCTGTCACCGTTTACGTCTATTCTTTCCTCGAATTCAAATTCATTACCTCTTCCCTTGACCTTTCCATACACCTTGCTGAACGTTCTTAGAATATCTTTGTCTTCCACCAGATCATCAGCGTAAAGTTTTGGCGCTCTTGAAAGAAGGAGTGAAAGACCTGCAGCGCCGCCATAAGCGAGGAATTTTCTCCTTTTCATTCAAATCTTTTAATAATTGTAAAAAATTTTTAAAAGCCTTTACTGTACCTGAACTCAGGGCCTGAATCTTCTCTGGGTTCTTGGGAACGGAATTGCATCCTTTATGCTCTCAAGTCCGCAGAGCCATGCTACAAGACGTTCCACTCCTAACCCATATCCTGAATGAGGAACGCTGCCGAATCTCCGAAGGTCGAGATACCATTCGTAATTTTCCGGTTTTTCCCCCATTTTTCTGAGGGACTTGATAAGCTCGTTTATGTCCGTATCTCTCTGGCTCCCGCCTATCAGCTCGCCGTAACCTTCGGGAGCGAGCATGTCGAAGCAGAGAGCGGTCTTGTGCTCCTTGGGGTCCTTCGGCTTGTAAAAGGCCATTATCTCCTTGGGGTAATGCGTTACGACGACGGGTGTGTCGAAATGTTTCATGAGTTTGTCCTCTTCTATCGTTCTCAAATCCTTTCCCCAGGGTATTCTCAGCTTCTCTTTTTTTCTAAGGATATCGAGAGCCTTCGTGTACGTTATGGTGGGGAAAGGTTTTTTCGCGACCCTTTCGAGTTTGTTTATGTCCTGACCGAGAAGTTCGAGATCCTTTTTGTTGTGTTTCAGGACTTCTTTTATTATGAATCTCACTTCCTCTTTTGCGACCTCCGTGACCTCCTTAAGCTCCATCCAGGCCGCCTCCATTTCCGCCATCCAGAATTCGGCGAGGTGCCTCGAGGTTTTCGAGCGTTCCGCCCGGAATGTAGGAGCAACATCGTAAACTTTCTCCAGGGCGAAAATCGCCGCCTCTGCATAGAGCTGCCACGACTGGGTCAGGTACGTAACATTGTCAAAATACTTTACTTTGAAAAGAGTTGCACCCCCCTCGCACTGGGCAGGCTGAAATATGGGAGGGTTGAATTCGTAATATCCGCGGTCCCGGAAAAACTTGTGTATCGCCCCCACTACCGTATGACGGACCTTCATGACCGCCGTTAAATACCGGGACCTCAGCCACAGGTGGCGAGCATCCAGAAGAAATTCAGTGGATTTGTCCTTGGTTATGGGGAATCTCTCAGCTATGTGAATGGGTTCGAGATTCGATATCTTGATTTCATACCCCGTGGGTGCGCGCTCGTCCTTGGTGACCTTCCCCCTGAGTACGACAGAGGATTCTATTGTTAACTTCTTCGCTTTCCCGAAGTCTCTATGGCCTTTTTTAATCGTGCACTGAACCACATCACTCGAGTCGCGGATTACGAGAAATATTATATCCTTGCTTTCGCGCTTTCGGTAAACCCATCCCTTAATTTCAAGGGTTTTTCCGACGCTCTCTGGAACCCTGTCTATATGCATCCCAAACACCTTATTAAATTTATTCTCCTTGCTCCTTTTATTTGTTTAAGGCGAAATCACACCGGCAACCTTCGCGAAGGGGGAGGCCTCCCACACGAAATCCAGACCGCATACGAATCTCGTGAGTCTCTCTATCCCTATTCCAAACCCCGCTGAGTCCGGGACCCCATGGGAGAGCATCTCGAAATACCAGTCATATCCCGATGTCTCGAGACCTGCCTTCTTCATCTTTTTCTGGACTTTTTTCAAATCGGTTTCCCTTTCTCCTCCCGAGACCGCTTCCCCGTACCCTTCCGGGTAGAACAGGTCGAAATCCCTGAGCTTCTTCGGGTCTTCCGGGTCGGTCCTGTCGTAGAACCCCCTCGAGCCCGCCGGATAGTCTTTCACCCAGAAGAATTCACCCATATGTTTCGAAAGCGCGCACTCCGCTTCCCATGCTATCTCCTCTCCGTAACTTATGTCAAATCCCAGTGTCCTGCATATATCCACTGCTTCTTTATGGGTCAATTTCCTGAATGGCGGCCTGGGAGTCTCGAGTGCCCTTCCGAGAAACTCGAGTTCCTTCCTCCGGTGTCTTTTCACTTCCTTTATCACATACTCAACCAATCGCTCTCCCACGTCCATTATCTTCTCGTAATCATATCCTTTCGCTTCGAGATCGAGCTGGTAAAATTCAGCCAGGTGCCTTCCTGTTTCCACCGTTTCCCTTGGCTCGAGCCTTATGTTCGGGGAGAAGGCGAATATTTTACCCAATGCTGCGACAGCCATTTGCTTATGCAAAAGCATAGAACCCATCAGTTTCATTGGTTTTCCGTAAAAATCGATAACCGCGTGTTTCGCCCCTCTCAAACCAGGGTCCGTCGCCGGCCCGATAACAGGGGCCTGTATCTGGACGAATCCCTCCCTTGAAAGGAATTCACCCGCAGAACGAAGAATTCCGTCCTGTATTTTCAGTACGCATACCATCCTCTCATCGCGGATGGTCAGATGTCTCTTCCGGAGACTTAGCAGGGATTCCTCAAGTTTCGAAATTCCGTGAATCACCCTTCATTCATATCACCTCCGTTGCCTTCTGTATTTTTCGGATTTTTACCATTTACCTGAATTATTTATAAATATTTACCCATTTTTATGGTAAATTTTACGAAATATACTAAAATTTATATATTATATGGAACATATGTTTCAATATGGTTACGAAACTGGATAAAAAAGATATTCGCATACTTGATATCCTGAAGGAAAACGGAAGCCTTACGGTCCGCCAGATCGCCTCGCGTACGCTCCTCCCGATCACGACAGTCCACAACCGGATAAAGCGCCTGAAATCGCTCGGTGTTATAAAACGGTTCACCATCGAAATAGACCACAAAAAGGTCGGGAAACCTCTGGCGGCGTACGTCCTCGTAAAGGTTGATTCCAAATACCTGAAAGGCTTCCGGAGGAATCAGCACGATCTTGTGAAGGACCTGAGGAATCTCGCCTTCATCGAGAAGGCGGACATCGTGACGGGTACGATAGACATCGTTCTCCTCATACGCGTGAAGGATATCGAAGAACTCGACCGCGTGATAATAGAAAAGCTTCGCGACATCCAGGGAATAGAGAGCACGGAAACGCTCGTTATACTGAGGGAGAACTGACAAATATTAATAAACAAGAAACCAAAAATGATGTTATGGAACGAACCTATTCGAACCAGCTGAAAGCGGGAATGAAGGTGAGGGTCAAGGGATGGGCAGAACACGTTCGAAATCTCGGAAACATCCAGTTTCTCACGGTTCGCGACAGGGAGGGGCTAATCCAGGTGACAGCGAAAAAGTCCGATGTCCCCACAGGGGTCTTCGATACCATCTCAGAAATCGGAAAGGAGGATTGTGTCGAGATAGAAGGCAATGTGATAAAATCCAAAATAGCAAAGATTGGTTATGAGATAATACCTTCTTCCGTAAGGGTGCTTGCCGGTGCAGAGAAGCCGCTTCCACTGGATTTCTCGGGAAAGATAGAATCAGGGAAGGGCACGAGATTCGATTACAGATATCTTGACCTGCGGAACCCGGAGGTCCGAAAAATATTTATAACCCGTCACAAGGTTATGGGTCTGTCCCATGAGTTCTTCAGGAACAATGATTTCATTGAAATCCACACACCCGTAATACAGGCTGCGGGTGCGGAAGGCGGATCCACCCTTTTCAAATTTGATTTCTACGGGAAAGAAGCCTTCCTTCGCCAGAGCCCTCAGTTATACAAGCAGATGATGATGGCTTCAGGTCTTGACAAGGTTTACGAGATAGGCCAGGCGTTCCGGGCTGAAAAATTCCACACCAGGCGACATATTTCCGAATTTATGTCCTTGGATTTCGAAATCGCGTGGATAGACAGCGAGGAGGACGTGATGAAAACGCTCGAGAAACTCGTGGTTCATGTTTTGAAGGGTTTGAAAAAAGATGGTTACGACCTGAAAATACCCGAACTTCCATTGAAGAGATTCACCTACGATAAGGTTATTGAGACGCTTGCAAAAACCGGAGTTAAGATAGAGTGGGGGGAGGACATAGAGGATGCGCAGGAAAGGAAGTTCGCCGAGATAATGGGCAAGAAAGGATATGAGGCGTACTTCATAACGAAGTTTCCTTCAAAGATAAAGCCATTCTACATAATGTATGACGGCGAAATATCGAGGGGGGTAGACCTTGATTACAGGGGTCTGGAACTTGCCTCCGGAGGACAGAGGGAACACAGATATGATGTCCTGGTCAAGGTGATAAAAGAAAAGGGACTGAACCCGAAAGACTTCGTATTCTACACGAACGCCTTCCGCTGGGGGATGCCGCCTCATGGAGGGATAGGATTCGGCGTGGACAGGTTTGTGAAGCAGATTCTGGGTTTGACGGACGTTCAGGAAGCTATTCTCTTCCCAAGAACCCCGGAGAAGCTAGTCCCTTAATCGATTGTTCTGATGGGCTGAACGGCAACCCTGTGGTAATAAACGGCAAAATAATTCCTCCTGAGCGAGGTATGAGGCTTGAATTTGTATTTCAGCGGCATGGCCCCTATGGGCAGGAGTGTTTTTTCAGGATCCACAGATATATCGAGCGACGCATTCAGGAGAGGGATGTCGTTCGAAATCAAGGCCGTGTCCCCTCTGTATGTTGCCGCGTTGACTGAATTGAAAAGAATCTCAAAATCAACATTGCTGATACCATAAACTTCCTTAAAATAATCCATTTCGTTCTCCAGGATATCAAGATTCACCAGTTCCTCATCAGGGAAGGAGATTATTCTCTCCTTCAGAATATTTCTTAAGCCCTTTACAGCCGATATGTATGTCTTTATCTTTCTTCTCCTGCCGTGTTTCTTCGAGCCAAGTATGTTTCCAAGAATACTCAGACCTTTGTTTATTTCTTTTATGACCCCCTTCACTGTGCAGACATTTGGATATTCGGCCGCCAACCCTGTCATTTCGCACACGTACCTGAGATCTTCCTGAGGGTTGCCATAGGGAACCATTTTTCTGTTTTCCCCGAACCTTTCCAGAATCTCTTTTTCCCTTTTATTGTATTTGCCTGTCCTCCTACAGACAGACGTATCCAGCATTACCACATCATATTCATTGCATATCCTTTCAAATGATTCTTTCATTCGTAACATAACAATTTTTATTTTAAAATAAAGTTTTTAAACTGCATTCTAAAACACAGAATCATATCCTAGTGTTTGACCTGTCTTTCCTTTCCTTCGCTTTCCTGAGAAGTTTCTCGCCTTCCAAAAAGTATTTTTCTGATTCCTCGAGCTGCGAGGCGTATTCGTCAGGCAAATCAGGATCTTCTCTGATAACCTCTTCCAGGGCATCAAAGTACTCCAGTATCTCGAACCTGGTGAAACCCCTTCCCGCCAAGTTGTATTTGATCATTGTTTCCAGTTCGCCCAGATACCTGTCCAGAAGGTGCATTTTCAGTTCAGGAAATTCTTCGTGCCTCCTCATTTCCCTCTTCATTCTGTCCTTTATTCCGTATTCCTGTTCGGGGGCGATTTCCCCGACCACAGCAGGCCTGGAAATGTGTTCGTAGCCCCTGAAATCCTCGTGGTCTGTTTTTTGGGAAGTAAGAAAAAGCAGCCCTAAACCTGCCGCTGATCCCATAACCCATTTGTATGCGGACTTCATAATGTCTGATTAAGAAGTAAATTTTAAATATATTCAGAAAAGCTTTACCCTGAACTTCCTTCCTGTCCCCCTCTCTATCATTTTCTCGAGCTTCTCCCTTTCCTCAAGAATTTCGGCCTTTGTTGACTCTTTGCTTCTTGAGATGCCTTCGAGGTTTCTTTCGTATTCCCTGATTTCATGGTTCAGATGTTCGATTTCCCTCTTTATTTTTTCCTCTTCGCCCATTGGCGTTTCCTTCTTTTTCCCCCTCTCTCTGATTTCCTCCCTTATCTCCCTGTATTTTTTCTTGAGTTCTGCGATCCGGCCTGATTTTACCTTCTCTGTGAATTCCGTGAACTTCTTGAGCTCGCTTTCCTTGAGGCTGATTTCTTTGTTTTTGACCGCTTCCCCTGTTCTCGAAACTACCTCCCTGAGAATGTCCTCCCCCCTTTCGCTGAGCACGGCCTTCACGGGCGAGTGGATAAGTTTCTCGAAGGCGATCCTCTGCTCCCTGGGCAGGGAAGCCCTGCCGAGCACGTGTTCGTACTTTTTCAAAGGCCTCTTTATGGACGAGAACTCCTCCCTTATCTCATTCTCCAGCCTTTCCTTCTCCTTCATGAGTTCGCCCATTTTCTTCCTTCCCTCAACAAGTTCCCTGTACCTCTCGCTTTCAAGCAGTTTCTTGAGTTCGGCCTCCTTCTTCTTCCTTTCAGCCTCCGTCTTTCCCTTTTTCTCCCTGAGCATGCTCTCTTCCCGCTCAAGGTGGGCGAACTTTTTCTTCATATCCATAATCATGCCCGCCTGCGAGGTGATGCTGCTGACAAAAGAGAGGGGGCTGCCGTTTGAAATCAGGGATTTCATTTCGCCCAGCTCGTTTTCGATATTCTTCAGTATCTTGACAATCTGGGCGGCCTCCTTTTTGAAGTACTTTGAAAGCAGAATCGCCTGTTTGGGAGGGGTATTTCTCATTTTGTCCAGAATGTTGTTCGTTTTCGAACAGAAGTTCTCGAGCTCTTCGAAGTCCGTGCCGCGGACCAGCGGAACCCCGCCGAGCAGTCCGTACACCCGGTTCACGTAGTTGTTCTTGATCATGTTCACTGCCGAATACAGGCGTTCGCCTTCCTCAAATTTTTTCTTCGACAGCTCGCTGTTCATCCTCTTTATCTCGCGAAAATCGGATTTTATTTTCGCATAGAGGTCCTTTGCCTTTTCCTGATCCCTCGAGAGCCTGTCGGAAATGTGTTCGTTAATCCTTTTTTCCAGAGAGCCCATCTCCACTTCCACCGGTTTCTCCCTGCCAGCCGGTTTTGCCTTCTCCTCTTCCTTCGGTTTTTTCAAGAAATCGAAAAATCCCATAGAGTTTTATTCGTGTCGGTGTTTTAAAAGTTTCCCCCAAAAGCACGGATTTCAGACTTATGCGCGCATGATTATGTCGTGGTTTCTTTGGCGGGTTTTTCCGGCGGTCCTTTTATCTTGTAACCCTTCTTTCTCAAATATTCCAGACTTTTGGAACTCAACGGATAACCAATCTCAAAATCAAACACCCCCTCTAATCTATCGAAATAGTAGCCCATGTTTAGGGGAATCCCGTCTCTTTTCAGGCATTTTCTTACGTGTTTCAAAACGTCGTTAAGATCCTCTGCTCCCCTCATTCTGTACTGCATACCGACATTTAAGCATATTCTCAAAAAGTTTATAAAGTTATGCAGTGCAGCAGTGCAGCCGCAAACACAAGGATTTTAAGCACGGAAGAGTTTGTAGCCAATTTTAAA
>CAZTJN010000018.1:0-18760 GCA_964613955.1 uncultured archaeon
TTCCTCAGCCTTCTTCCTCTCGGTGATGTCTTTGAGGATTACAACGATGCCCTTTCTCCCGTCTTTCATTTTCGCTGGCATGCTGCTGACTTCAATGGGTATCCTTTGTCCCTTTGTGTTTTTCAAATCCATCCTGAAGCCCTTTACGGGTTTCCCTGCAAGAACATCCTTGAATATTTTCACTAGGGATGGCAGCATATTGAGGTCCAACACCCCGAGCTTTGCGAAATTCCTGCCAATTATATCTTCCTTCTTGCGACCGGTTATTTTAAGAACGGATTTGTTGATATCCAATACCTTCCCTCCGGTGTCCAGAAACGCGATGCATTCGCCTGCGTTTTCGATGATTTTTTCGTACATTTCAGGGCTTATCTCGGGTTTGTATCTTTCGGGGGCTTTGAAAAATTTCATACTGAAAATTCAGCGGGTTTTAATAAATACGCGGTGTTAATTGGGTAAACCATATTTTAGTTTTTGGTTGGCACAGTAAATTAAATCTTGGTTGTTGGTGTACATCAATCGAAACAGGCAGACAGGAATTAAAAATTAATCAAGTTAATTAAAAAATTGTTAAGAATTTATAAAGTAAACGTCATCTTAAAAAAGACCAAAACGAAAACGTGGTCATGGAAAGAGTGAAAACCGGAGTGAAAGGGATGGACGAGCTGCTCGGGGGCGGTCTGCCTAAAGGCAGGACTATTCTTCTTTCCGGAAGCTGTGGGACAGGGAAAACCATCTTCGCTTCCCAGTTCATAATGGAAGGTCTCAGGAACGGAGAACCGTGCGTTTACATAACCTTCGAACAGAGCAAGGAGAAACTTGTCCAGGATATGAAACAGATAGGTATTGACTTCGAAAAACTCGAGAAGAGCAAGAAGCTATCGCTCATTGGCGGTCCTTTAGGTCACGTTAAATACTTCAAGGAGAAAACAAAGGCAAATTTTTCGGACATAGCAAACGAAATCAAGGATATTGTAAAGGACACGGGAGCCAAGAGAATTGTACTGGATTCTGTGAACCTTTACACCATGTTATTCGAAACGGATCTTGAGAGGAGGAAGGCGTTAGCGGAACTCACATCGATGCTGGACACACTTGACTGCACAAGCATACTCACCTGTGAGGTAAGGGAAGGCTCGAGAGATATAAGCTGGTACGGCTTCGAGGATTTCGTGGTGGACGGCGTCATCGTGCTCCACAGAATACCTTTCGAAAACATGTATGAAAGAGCGGTATCGGTCGTTAAGATGAGGGGCATAGACCACTCGGAGAACATAAGAGCGCTGAAAATAAGGAGAGATGGGGTAACAGTTTATCCGGAACAGGAACCCTTCCACAAGATAGGAAAGACAGAGAAAAGTTGATAGCGTGAAGGAGCATACATTGTTGCTCAGGCTTCTTTTGAAAAGGCTGAAGGGCATCGAGGATGAAATGAAGGCCATAAACAGGAAAATGGACAGGGCGGTTCCGGAAAAAAACTGATATTATTCCTGCATTTCACAGATCCCTCAGGAAGCTTTTTTTTCTTCTGATTCCACTGAAAATCCTTCTTCCGGGTCTGATCTCTTTCGTGTGTTTTCCTGTGAAAACTTTCACCCTGCTCCTGAGCTTAATGAATGCATAGAAGAGGAATATTCCTGCTGCAAAACCGGACAAGTGGAACATCATGGACTTCGTCATGATATCGTTAAGGACGGGACTTGACATCATGCTTATCAGAGGCATGACAAGAGCGGTCAGAGCAAAGGCGGGTATAATTATGTATTTTGGAATGAAATTCGAGCCTTTTATGGACAATGAACCCAGCACAGCATATATGCCCAAGGAAGCTCCTGCTATGAGAATGGCAGGGAAGAGAAAGAGGTCTGCAACTGCTATTATGAAGCCGGAAAGGAAAAAACTCGCTGTGAAATACTTCCCCCTCAGACCCAATTCGTAAGCGAGCATGGTTATAACAAACAGAGAAAAAACATTTTCTATCAGATGGTCGAAACTCACATGAATGAACGGGAATGTGAATATTCTCCAGAATTCGCCACTCAGGAAAGTCTCTCCTGAAAAGGCAAGGATGTCAGGGGAATCGGCAACCAGAAAGAAGACAAGAGTGCTCGAAATTATTATGCTTAGGGAAATCGCGAGCAAAACAAAGACCTCTCTGATCCGGAACATCATTTCCTTTCCTCTTTGAAGTATTTTTCAATCTTCTCGTATCTGAGAACGAAGCGTTTCATTCTTTTTTTCAGTAATTTGACATAGGTTATGATAGCGATTCCTATTGCAGAGGCAGCCATTACACTGAGGGCCACGATATGCGCTTCCATATGCACCACGATTATCAATTAACCCTGAAAATAAATAAATTTGCGGTTTACATTATCAATTTCATTTCCTCTGCTTCGTAAACTGCGCCAGCAACGCCTCCAGCTGTATCTCGGGCGAACCGCCCTGATTCATTCGAAATTCAAACTCGCCAAGATATTCCACCAGTTTTAGCTTTTTCTCGTCCGGGATGTTGAGCGAAAACAGTTCCTTGTGTATGCCCTTTATTACGTCTTCCCCGGAAAGCCCCTGCGTTATGAGAAGTTCGTATAGCTTTTTTCTTGCCTCCGGAAACCTTCCTTCCAGTGCGCTCTTGACCATTTCCCTTATGTCTTCTGGTTTTGACTGCGCAGATGCCTCGTAAATCGTTTCCTTCGTTACCTTCCCGAGAGCAGAGCTCGCCTGAAGAAGGTTGGCTGCCTGGCGCAAATCGCCCTCGGAGATTTCGTATATCGCCTTTATTGCGTCCTCGGAAACGTTGAGTTTCTCCCCCTTCGCTATCCTTTTCACATATTTCTCCACGTCCATTTCTGACATTCTTTTGAATCTGAAAACGGACGTTCGCGACTGTATGGGCTCAATCATCTTGCTTGAATAATTGCAGGATAGAATGAATCTGCACGTGTTCGAAAATCTTTCCATCGTCCTCCGAAGGGCCTGCTGCGCCTCCGGCGTGAGCGCGTCCGACTCGTCAAGAAATATTATCTTGAAGTCCGCTCCCATCGATTTTATTCTGGCAAAATCCTTTATGCGCCCCCGAACGATATTTATCCCTCTTTCATCGCTCGCGTTCGTCTCCTGGAAGTTCTTTCTCCAGTTCTCCCCGAACAGTTCTCTTGCCAGACAAAGGGCGATTGTCGTCTTTCCTACGCCCGCAGGTCCTGCAAAAAGCATGTGGGGGATCGAACCCTGCTTGACCCAGGCCTTCAATCTTGAAACGACATGTTTCTGGTTCACGACCTCGTCCAAAGTTTTAGGACGGTACTTCTCGGTCCATATTTCGAGTCGCATAACTATCTAATAGTTTGGTTATTTTTAAGGTTTTTCAATGTTCCGGTTTTCGGGCATTTATTGCAGCAGAAAGGACAGTGCAAAATAATCAGAGAGTGACCCGTGAACAAATTCTGATTAAAAATCGTTCATAATCAAAAATTTAAACCCACCGAGCCAACAATTAACTATGATTGTCGCTGTTACAGGCACGCCGGGAACAGGAAAGACGGAAGTTGCGAAAGCTCTTGCGAAACGAATGGGATGGTGGTACGTTTCTCTCAACGAGCTTGCAGAGGAAGAAGGACTGTATAAAGGCTACGACAGCGAACGGATGTGCAAGATAGTGGACCTCGAGAGGATGAAGGAAGAGGTGCACATCCTCGGAATTTCTCACAAGAACATCGTGTTGGATGCTCACTACTCGCACGAAATGCCGTGTGACGTAGTGATAGTTCTGAGGACGGAGCTCGGGGAGCTCCGAAAACGCATGGTAAAGAAGAAGTGGAAAGTAGGGAAGATAAAGGAGAATCTCGAGGCAGAGGCCATGGACATATGCAAACAGGAAGCCTTGGAGCTGAACAAGAACACATACGAATTTGACACAACCAAGAAAACACCGGAAGAAGTTGCGAAGGATATAGAAAAGGTTCTGAAGAGCGAAAGTTTCATAGTACGTGATTTAAAGGTCCCAAAAAGTTTGAATACCGAACTGAGAAGACCGTATGGGAATGTCATGAAGGGTTCCTGGAAGGATATAACAGACAAGGTAAAAAAGGAGATGAGAGGCGGAAAAGAATTTGTGATAACTGTGGGTGATATGACAAGCTACTATTTCATACAGCACGGCATTATCCCAGACCTCATAATAATTGACGGTAAGGTGAGAAGAAAGAAATTCGGAAAGAGGGTCGGCTTCAAACACAAGAAGCTAAAGGTGAAAAATCCGCCGGGGCATATAACTGTGGAGTTGTGGAGGGCCGTCGAAAACAGCATGAAAAGGCTCGACAAGGAGAAGGCAGAGATATTTGTTGACGGAGAGGAGGATCTTGCTGTCATCCCCTGTGTGATGCACGCCCCTGAAGGGACGCACATATTCTACGGGAATTTTGAGCAGGGTCTTATATGGATGAGGGTGGACAAAAGAAGGAAAAGGCAGATCAAAGGTTTAATGGAGACTATCGTGTTCCTTCAGTGATTATTTCTTTAAAACTTTCTTACCTCTTTCTGCAGGCTTTACCTTTATCCTTGCGTTGGTGAATCTCCTGTAAAGTTCTCCTCCTTTCCACAACCTGTCAAGGAATATCGAAAGCGCTGCTATTTCTGAATGCGGCTGGTTGGTTATGGAGATGTTCCAGTCTGCCATTTCGTAAACTTCGGGGGGAACCTTTTCCCCGCCAACAATCACAAGAATATCTTTTTTGCAATTTTCTATCTCCTCTATCTTCTCCTGAACAGGCATACCGTAAACAGTCAGATGTACCACACGCCCTTTCCATTTTTTGATGAAATTTCTCCAGTTTTTTTCATATTTCACTTCGAACCTCCCGCCCCACTGTTTCGATACATTTTTAACACTTTTCATGAGGTCCTTGTCTTTCTCCCCGGCATATATGATGCCGTTCGCTCCGAACGCCCTTGAAACGAGACCGCAGTGCGTTGAAATCCTCTTGTCCCTGGAAATTCTGTGCCCCAGCCTGAGAATGTATACTTTCATAATAATATGGATGGAATTATGTTAATAATAAATATTAAGGAACCGGCTACACAGAAAGCTCTATGCCGAGGGCCTTTGCCATGCTGAAACAATTTCTGACGACATCTTCCAGCTCGCTCTTTATTCTTTCCCTGACCTGTTCGTTTTCCTTTATGCTCTCCATGTCCGATTCTTTCAGCCACTGGAACATTTCGAGAAGCTCACCCGCCTCCACGGATATTGCAATGGCCAGGTCTTTGGGCGTTTCGAATTTCTCCCAGTCCCGCCTGCGTGTGAAGTGCCTTAGCTTTTCTTTCAACTTTTCGAAGTCCACGTATTCGCTCTCGGAATCTTCGGTCATATTGTTTATTTTGACTTCTGATGATTTAAATTTTCGGGGAAATTGCTGTTCATTGCGTCAAGTGAATGAATTCGACTCTTCAAAGAATTTAAATAAAGAAAACTTATCTTAATCATGCTCGTGAAAAATCTTGCTCCGTACGAGTCGATTGACGGGAAATATGTTGTGAAGTTCAAGAAGCCGGTACAGAAATATGCGAAGGGCTATGTTTTTCAGCTGAGGATAGGAGACCCTTCCGGGGAGATAATGCTCAGATACTGGGGGGCAGAAAAAAAGGATGAGGTGGAGAAGCTCTACAATTCCATAAAGAAGGATGACGTGATTTACGTTGTCGGGGAGACTACGATTTTCAACAACCGCATGGCAATAAATGTCAACCCGCCTTCAGGGAAAATAACTGTTCTGAAAACCGGAGAATATGAAGAATCCGATTTCATCCCGGAAAGCGACAAGGACACGAAGGAGATGTATGGAGAGCTCACGAAGATTGCAGATTCTCTCGAAAATACTCATCTGAAAGAGCTCGTCTATGCATTCGTTAAGGATCCTGCATTCTCGGAGAAATTCATAAAGCACCCGGGAGCGATGTACAAACATCACGGCTGGCTGGGGGGATTGCTCGAGCACACGCTTAATGTCGTGAAGATATGCGAATTCCTCAAAAAGATACATCCGGAACTGGACAGGGACCTGATGCTGACAGGAGCGATTCTTCACGATATCGGCAAGATCAGGGAGCTCGACGTATCCACCCACATACGCACATCCAAGGAAGGCATGCTCGTGGGCCATCTCGCCCTCACGTTCGAGGAAGTCGTCAAGAAAATGGACCGGCTAAAAACCCCGGGGGACATTCAGCTGAAAGTCAAGCACATGCTGCTGAGCCACCACGGAAAGTTTGAATATGGTTCTCCAAGGCAGCCTGCAATACCGGAAGCACTTGCAGTTTACCTGGCGGATGAAACCGATTCGAAGATAACTGAAATGCTCACGCACATCAAGCGCGCTGAAACAGAGGATGATTACATCTATGTTAGCGATTTCGGTCCGATTTATCTCAAATAGCCACATTCTGTTGTCAGGTTTTTGCCTTGTATACTGTTTTTCCGTTATCCAGCACTATTTGGACATTCATTTTTTCAATATCCATGACAGATGGTAGCAAATTGCTTTTGGGTTTTATTCTGACACAATTTTCGCTGCAGTTCACTATTTCACAGAAATATATGTTTGAGGCAAAATTATTTTTCGGCTTCGTACCAATTTCCAGGGTTTTGCCCATCTTTATGTAATTCTTCAAGTGTTTCCAGGCATCCTCCATTTGACCACGTTGATAATTAACTGATAGGCTTTTAAAATTAAAAATTATATTTTAGGATTGATTTATTATTTCTTAAACAAATTAATATTATGCCGGGGGGTGGGGTGCACCGCAAAAGAATTTCTATTTTTCTGCTTGTTATTTTCGCGTTTCTTCTTGGTCTTAGCTTTTCATTCTCTACAATCAGTATTTTTCCGTCCTATGCCAGCAATATGGGAGCATATAATAGACCGGCCTATAATCCTGCCGGAGGGGGTCAGAGTCTTCTTGGGAACATGCTCAAAAAGTATCATACCACTCTGGGGGAATACGAGAATAAAATCAGGGGGCTTGAAAGGGAAAATAAAATTCTGAAGGAAGAAAGAAATATTGAGCTGGGAGGTGAATGCAAGACGGGGGTATTCGAGGAACTGTCTGAGGGAAACATAAAGAGGTACACAAACCCCCGGATCGTGGGGGACCTCGCAATTTCAATTGTTTCTTCCGGGAGCGAAAATCCTCTCATCGCCCTGCACAAATATGTGCATGAAAAAATAAAATATGTGGATGACCCCCGCGGGGAGGAATATATAGCAACACCATGCGAAACCATACTTTCGGGGGGAGGAGACTGCGAAGACCATGCGATACTTCTTGCTTCCCTCCTGGAGGCGGTGGGGATCGATGCGAAGATGGTTTGGCTGAAAGGGAGGCACATCTTTGTCGGTGTCCAGACGGGCAATGAAATAGATGAAAAACTGAAGAAGATACCGGGATGTGAAGACCCGATATGGATGGATTACGGGGGAACGAAACTCCTCCTTTCGGACACGACCTTCGCTCCCTGTCCGGGTCAGATAGAAGATATTTACATAGACAAGGTAAACGGAGAGTGGAGATGGAAAAACGGGCTTGATGTTGTTGTTTTTGAGGTGTAAACATTTTGTTTTACTGGTTTGAAATCGAAACTTAAAAATCACGAGTTCAGAATTAACCTGACTTCTTCCTCCCCAAGCTCTATCCCCTCCCTGTCGGGCTTTCTCTTCCCTTTGAGCACCAGCCTCAGGAGAGGGAGATAGTAATTTTGAACAACCTTTCTGGAACTGTGTGTGTAGGAAGCGAACTTCTCATTTATTCCGGAAAATATCGCTTTCCTTCTTTTCAGCCTGGCCATCGTTATGAACCTGTCAGGTGATTTGTAAGGGATATAGCCTCCGGAGGATTCTCCCGAGAGGGAAATCCCTGCCAGCATGTCAATCATCAGCCTCTTGAACCTCCAGTTCTGCTGTACATGAACCTTCTGTCTGAAGATATCCGCCTTCGAAAGTACGTCAAAGGCCCTTGCCAGCGAGTCGGGGTCTTTGAATTCCCGGTGGAGATTGTTTTCAACCCACCAGAATATTTCATCCGGGTCCCTGTCGCAGTTCTCAATCGCCTTCTTGGCAGCATTGATATTTTTGGACCGGAATATTGTCGGAAGGATGGAGAATACGTTAGTTTCTCTCTCCCTGTATCCCAAGGATTCCATATCTTTCTCAGTTATTTCCCCTTTTTTCTGGCAGAGCATCTGCAGGTCTGTTATGGCTGAGCGTATGTCACCGGAGGACCAGCGGGCGAGGTTCTTCAATACGTCCTCACCTGCCTTCACATCTTCCTGTCCGCATATTTCTCTCAATCTCTTCTCTATTGAACGCGCGTTTATTCTGGAAAGTTTAACGAGTATGCAATGGCTCCTCAGGCTCTGGAGTTTCGATGCGTAGGGGTTGTTGGCAGTAAGTATCACGGGGAACTTCGATTCCTTTATTATCTTTATTACTGCCTTGACCCCTCCCCTGTCGCTTCCGGATATCCCGTCCACTTCATCCACCAGTATTATCTTACCGGAATGGAAGAGTGAAAGGTTTTTGGAGGCCTCTGAGAGCGCCAGCTCGATTGCATCCGAATTCCTCTTATCGGAGGCATTGATCTGCACGAGAAACCATTTCTTCTCCTTCGCCAGAACCTCGGGTATGAGCGTCTTCCCGACCCCAGGAGGTCCGTACAGCAGAAGAGCCTTGTCACCAGGTCTCCACGTTTCCAGCCACTCCGTAACTTCCTGTATCGCCTTTCCCTGGCTGAGGATTTCTCCCGTGCTTCCTGGCTTGTACTTCTCTGTCCACATCTTCATGGTATCATCTTGTTCCTGTGAATTAAAAATGTTAATTTCTTATTTGAACGGGCTGTAGCCCTGCTTCAGCAGATTTCGGATTGGAAGAAAAAGCGGTTTCGGGAGCTCGCCCCATTCGAACCATTCCCATCTTTCGCATTTATGGGGTTCTTTAACTTCGGCCTCACCTGAATCATGCTCTGATATCACGTACAGCGTGACGTAATGCTTGCCCTCCCTTTCGAAAATGTCGTTGGTGAAAGGACCCAGTCTCAGGTTTTTTATTCGAAGGCCCGTCTCCTCTCTTACCTCCCTGCGGGCACATTCCTCTATTTCCTCATTGAATTCCAAGTGCCCTCCGGGAAAGCACCATGTCCCTTCTCCGTGGGCGTTCCTCCTTTTGCCAAGAAGGACTTTGTTTCCCCTTGTTACGATTACTCCCACGCCTATTTTCGGTCTCCCGCTCATGGCTAAAATTTATTTTTAAGTGTTAAATAAATAATTTATTGATATGGTGAGCGGATGGTTTTGAAATTCTATAACACACTGACCAGGAGGAAGGATGTGTTCAAACCGCTGAGGAAGGACTTCGTCCGCATCTATTCATGCGGCCCGACTGTTTACGATTATCCTCATGTGGGGAATTTGCGCGCGTTCGTTTTCTGTGACCTGCTCAGAAGGTATCTGAAATACAGGGGCTTCAAAGTGAAACATGTTATGAACATCACGGACGTGGATGACAAGACCATACGGAATTCCAGAAAGGGGGGACTGACCCTTAAAAATTTCACAAAGAAGTACACGGAAATATTTTTCAGCGAAATGGAAAAAATGAACATTGAAAAATTCGAGGTTTACCCGAAGGCGACCGAGCACATACAGGATATGGTTGACCTGATAAAAATACTCCTGAAAAAGGGATTCGCTTACAGGGGGAGGGACGGTTCCGTGTACTACAGGATTTCGAAATTCGGGGATTACGGAAAACTTTCAAAGCTGGATATCTCCTCTCTAAAGGTTGGCGCCCGGGTATCGCAGGACGAGTACACGAAGGATGAGGCAAAGGACTTCGCCCTCTGGAAGGCATGGGATCCTGATGACGGGAACGTTTACTGGGAGACAGAAATAGGCAGGGGGAGGCCCGGGTGGCATATCGAATGTTCTGCCATGTCCATGAAGTATCTGGGTCATACATTTGACATACATACTGGCGGTGTTGATCTCATTTTCCCGCACCACGAAAACGAAATCGCTCAGTCAGAGGCTGCAACAGGGAAACCCTTCGTTCATTACTGGCTGCACAATGAACATGTAATGGTGGAAGGGAAGAAGATGTCAAAGAGTCTTGGTAACTATCTTACACTGAAAGACCTCATGGACAGGGGACATGACCCGCTCGCTGTTCGCTATGCCCTGCTTTCCACGCACTACCGTTCGAAGCTGAACATCACGGACAAGACCTTATGGGCAGCAAAACAGTCCGTAGAGAAAATATACAATTTTATCGATCTCCTGAAAGAGATTGAAGGCGGGAAGGAAAACAAAAAGGTGGACAAACTGATAAAGAATGTTCAGAAGGACTTCAGAGAGGCTATGGATGATGATCTTGATATAGGTACTGCACTTGCCAAATTTTTTGATTTCATAAAAGAGGTAAACAAGTTAATTGACAAAAAACAAATCGGAAGGGGGAACGCGCAAAAATGCCTGGACGTTGTAAAGAAGTTTGACAGGGTTCTGGGGGTTCTGGGAACCCAGATTGAGGCCTCTCCTGAACTCCTCGCGAAACTCTTCGCCCTGATGATTGATATGCATGAAACCCTTAAAAAGCGGGACAAGTCCCTTGTGAGCGAACTGGAGCACCTGATCAGAGGGATGAAAGGCAAAGAGGTGGACCCGGAACAATTTGAAAAAATGGTGGACGTCATCGCCAAAATCAGGGAAGAGCTCAGGGAGAAAAGGATGTTCGATGTTTCTGATAAGATAAGGTCGGACCTGAAGGAAATGGGGATACTCTTGGAGGATAAAGAAAGGGGCGTAAGGTGGAGACTGATCAGGTGAGCAGAATGCGAATGATATATCGACTATGCTTCCTCGATTACGTCTGAGTTGACTGTTTCTTACTTCTTTTTAAATTGCTTCAGCCTCAGTTTTTTTCCGCAGTTAAAGCAGTACGTGTCTGTCTCCTGGTTCTCTGCCCCGCATTTCGGACATATCAGAACCTTCACAACCTTTACCTTCTCTGCCGTTTTTGGAGTGCTGGTCTGAACTTCTGCAGGTTGCATGCCCTCGCTTAGCTCAACCCTCTGCTCTTCAGCCTGTTCAGCTTCCTCTAAAAATTTCTCTGTTTCACCCATTTCAGGTTCTGGTTTTTCTTTTGCCAGCTTTTTTAAATCCTTTTCTGATACCATCTCGTATTCACC
This sequence comes from uncultured archaeon, assembly GCA_964613955.1. Taxonomy (GTDB): domain Archaea; phylum Aenigmatarchaeota; class Aenigmatarchaeia; order QMZP01; family QMZT01; genus CS3-C152. The sequence continues at coordinate 11,236 of CAZTJN010000018.1, forward strand.
TCTCCATTTTCTTTTTCCATATATGGACCCTGTCCCTGTAAAAAAGAGACCTACCAGCATCGCAAGGAACGAGACCGGCCCGGCGTCCGGCAGTAAAAGAAGCGAAAAGATGCCTGTTATCGCAACCACGACGCCGATGACAAAAAGCCAGGCAGACCTCAAAAAATACAGCAAATCCATATTGAAATAGTGAATTGATTGTATATAAATTTTGGGGAATCCGCATGGTTCGGTGTTAAAAATAAAAGGAAGTTAAACAAATATTATATACATGGTCAGAAAAAAAACGCTTATTCTTTCCATGATAATAGCTGCATTGCTTGTTTCCATAATCCACATTAACCCGGACGGGACCTCGCATTACGCATCAACCGCCCTCTTCCTTTCCTCATTTCAGGGACTTACATGGATGAATGCAGGAGCATTCACAACGGGAATCCTGATAGAATATTCTATATTTCTGTTTGCAGTCTACCTCCTTCTCAGGGGGATATCAAAAAAATTTGAAAGGTAATTCCAGTTTCGTGTCCCTTGTTCCCGGAGGTCCAAACCAGTTTTTTAAAACTTTCTCCGGAAAGAAACAATTGGTGAATCCCACGAGAGAATGGAAATTTTATGAGTTCTTTGGCCGGACTTCGCTGGCAGGGAAAAGGCACAGGTTTGTTTATAAACGAATGCGGCAGCGGTACGAACTACCTGAAAGGAAATCTTTGGAAAGAACGGCACTCATTCCCAAGGGATATGATGCGGATAAAGCCAAAAGATTATATGAGATTCCTCTGGCCGAAGGTCTTTATGAGGCATGGAAAAGCGAACGCCATAAAATCAACAAGACGGTCATACATATTATAGGGATGGAGAAAGACCCATCGGGTGAAGAGCTCAGCAGGATTGTGTTAGATACCCTGTGTAAAGTTCGGGAAAAGGCCTTGCCTCTTCGGCCCCCCTGCCCTTCCGGGCCCTCTGTTTGCAAATTCACGGGTAACCCTGATATGTACCTGAAAGGTTTCAGGCCCACGACCATGGAAAGCGGGAGAAGAATGCTCGATTACATGGGCGCTTTATATGAATATCTGCACGGGGTAAGGCCATCTCCGTGGAAAATAAATGAATATATTAAATCGGCTTTAACGTAAGAATTGCGTTAAAGAGAAGTCATCTGCTCTTGCTTTTTGTTTTTTTATGCAGTATCTTTTCGTTTTTTCTTATTTTAACCTTCATTTTCAGGCAGTATTTGCAGAAAAATTCCCAGTGCGTAGTTCCTTTCGAGTCGATCCATTTGTCTATGAACTCCCAGAAATGCTTGCATTTTTTCTCCATCATTTCCAACTCCCCAAGAAATTACCACACATCAGAAATCCACGTACGTGAAAAAAGCGGCCTCTCCTTGCTTTTACCACACCCCTTGCATACAAACTTGTAAGAACCCAACACATCGGAACCGATGTAAACTATCTCTCTGCCTGTTTCTTCCCATACATGAAGGTGATCATCCTTCCATCTGTAGTCAAATGGGTGACGTATTTTCATTCCAATTTTTTGCCAAAACTTACGCTCGGTCATATCGCCACACTTTTCTGTTGTCAGTAAATTTTAAATTCTTTGTTGCCATATCTAAACCATGTTCTTCCAGAAGAAGTGCGAATTCTGCAAAGGGCCGATAGAGAAGGGGAAGGGAATAACCGAAGAGGTTGAAGTTTACGGAAGGGTGGGGACATGGAAGAAAAATTTCTGTTCTGAGGAATGCCTTGAAAAATACAGGAAAATGACAGAGGGGCTCATGAAAACCAGGAGACCCAATGTATGCATGCGCTGTCTAAGGTGAGTCAGAAGACAAAACGTTATGTAGTGATTTCTCAAGCTGAGGAACCGTCTCATAATTCGAAAGCTCCGAAGGTTTTATCCATTTGTATTCTTTGTGTTCCCTGTCCAGTTTTATTTTCCCTGTCATAGTCTCGAAGAGAAAGGGGTGGACAATCCACATCTTTCCCATCTTTTCGTCCCTTACCTTAAAGATTTTCCCCTTTTTCAGAAGTACCACCTTATCCTTCTGTATCCCGGTTTCCTCTCTTATCTCTCTGAGCGCTGTTTCAATCGGGTTCTCATCGCCTTCAATGAATCCTGATATGCCTGCCCATTTCCTTTTGTATGTGCCGACCTCTTTGCTTCTTCTCGCTATCAGTATCCTGTCCCTGTACTTCAAGAAACACGTAACAACCTTGCTGGCTTCCATGCTAACATCTATAGAAAACTGGAATTTATTCTTTCTTTTTGAGCATTTTTACGGTTTCGGAGAGCGACCTCAATGATTCCAGCATAGGGGAGAGAGAATCCTTAAGCGCGCGTTCCATCGACTCTATCCTTCCGTTGAGCTCGTCTATATTGGTCTTGTAGCTGTCTATCTTTTCCTCTATTCCCTTGACTTCGCCGCTCTTTTCAGATTTTATCCGGTTTACTTCATCCGAAAGTGAGTTTATCTTGCTGTCTACCTGATTGAACTGCGATCGTATAGAGGTGAATCTTTCGTTCAAGCCCCTAAGCTTCTCGTCAACTATAACTTCGATAAGTTCCTCTATCTCCTTCCTGTCTACCCCCTTAATCTTTCTCCTTCTTTCAGGGGGTGGCGGCAGTTCCTCTTCCGGGAACTCTGGTCCCCTCAATTGAGGCGGGGCTTCTTTACCCAGAAAATCTCCACCTCTTGGGATGCCAGAGAATTCCCCCAGAGGACTGGGTGTAGGCACAGGTTCTTTTCTGAGTGGTGTTCTTACAGGTTCCTCCGGAGGCAACGGCTCCGGAGGGGGCAAAGGTTCTGGTTCAAATGGCCTGGAGGGAGGCCCTGCGGGCGGAGCTGGTTCGGGAGGGCCTGATTGTCCTCCGGAAGTGATCCTTCCTCTGAGGGCTTCTTTCATTGCCTGGTCTATTTCACTTATTGAATATCCCTCTCTCCTGAGTGTGTTTATGATATCAGGTTCAGCCACACCTCTTGAAGAAAGAGCCTTTACCTCGGCCGTGGGAATGCCCCTGGGCCTGCCCGGCAAAGGTGCAGGTCCGGGAGGTGGACCTTCTTCGCTGGGCTCCTTTTTCTTGAAGGGATTAAACATATACACCACTCGGTTTAATTTATATTTATTTTTCCTCCTTAAAAGATTATCCTTCGCCTATCCTTTCATTTATAATGTTCTCCAGTTCTTCCTTTGTGACGAATTTTGATTTCAGCGGATTGAATATTTCAACAAGATTCTTCAATTCCTCGACGTTTGTCTTGGTGGCAACGAATTTCAGTTGCTTGACTATTTCCTTTATTGTGGTTTCTGCCTTGAGCATTCGCTCCTCAAGTGATGTTATTTTGGCATCCCTTTCCGCGAGGGATTGCTGCAGTTTTCTGTTCTGTGCGAGCGTGCCTTGTTCCATGGAATTGATCCTGTTATCCAGTGTCTTTACCCGGTTTTCAAGAACCCGCAGCCTTCGGATGTTCTCATTGACTCTGTTTATAAGCTCAGCAGCGATTTTTTCCAGATTCTGACCCGCGTCCTTTCCAAAAACTGCCATATTTTAAATTATACACCGCTTTATTAATAAATCTGAAAAATGCGGGGGATGGAACAGAATTCCCAAGTTTAGAGCGGTGAAATGTCCTGAGTACTCTGTCTTCGGTCTTGTTAGTGTGGTCCTGCCTTGCCTCCTGTCCTCTTCCTTTCCTGTTAGAGGACACAATAATGAATTGTAATTAATCTTTATAAATATTGTTTACTTATGTTAAACACTGATATTATGGAAAAAAGAACTCTTCAGGTTCTGAAATTCGTGAAGAATAAGGAAGGTTGCCAAGCTCAGGATGTACAAGAGCATTTGGGTTTATCAAGACCCCTCATTTCTTCAATTCTGCGTTCATTAGAAGAGCTTGGTTTAATTAAAAGGGATTTTGGAGAGGGGAGGGCACTATCTCTTAAAATTACAGAGAAAGGCAAGAAAGTATTGGTAGGTGAAAAAATGAAATCTGCTTTTGAGACTGTAAGTATTGAAGGAAATAAGGCAGTGCACGGTAACGAAGTTTCTGAAGAGATAAGTTCAAATAATGTAAAAGATGTTGTAAACACAGTAAAAAGGTTTTTGGAGTCTTAATTTATCTCCACAAGGTGATCAATACAAGGATATAAAAATTTATGATAAAATTCAATTATGGTAAATACAATTTGCTCACAAGTTTATAGCTTGCTCTTGGTATTCATAGGTATTGATCTCGGGGTAATTGTCATAAATTTTGCTCCTTTGATAAATATGTTTCCACCACTTGTATTCATAAGGCGTTTTATTAGGTTAAGATATACTATACCTGTAACAGCAGTAGTGGCTTCAGTTGTAGCATCACTGGATATTTTAGGAGTTTGCTCCCTATTAATTAATTTTCTGTAAACCCAACAGAAGCTGAAAATCTCATAACCCGCTTCTGTTTGCTCCGGCGGGTGTTTATTCTTCCCCGAGGGTTTTCAGTAGTTTTACGAAAAGCCATGCAGCCCCCGGGCCGAGCAGAAGGCTCCAGAAAAGCCTGTCCTGGTCTTCCTGTATGGCCCTTTTTCTTATCAGCTCCAGCCTCTGGGAAACCGCTGACTGCGAGATTCCAAGCTTTTCTGCTATTTCAGCCTGGGTGAATCCCAGGGCCCTCAGCTTCATTATCCTGCCTTCCGTTGTACTGATTATTTCATTCATAAGTATTTGCTTATATTATATAAGATAATTTAATATTTATGCCAAATATTTATATAGTTACCGGTTTAATCATGAATATGGAGAATCTGATCAAAGGCTGGCCGGTACTGCTTGTGCTTCATTATGCCAGTAAAATATCACTTCACATAAAACTGCAAAAAATGCTTTTTTTGATTTTTTCCGAGGCGAAGATTAAGATACCCTATAATTTCACGAAACATGAACATGGCCCGTATGACCCGGAAATTAAACTGGATTTTCTCAATCTTGGCAATGAAGGCTATATAAATGTCAGGCATTATGCAAGATCCGGGAAAACATACTGGATATTCAGCATAACAAAAAAGGGGGAAGGATACGTCAAAAAAACCCTGCTCAGGACCATTCCGGAGAAGGATCTGAAAAAGGTTGAAAAACTTGTTTTGAAATACAATAAAACGGACTGGAAAGAACTGGTAAGCATTGTTTATGAAAAGTACAATATTGAAAGGGCGGAACTCGATAAAAAGAAGGAAGCTGTGAAAAACGAGCTGCTCAGAATAAGGCCGTTGTGGGAATCAAACTACCGGAAAAACAAATGCGAACATGTGTTCATATCTCTTGCTTTGATTGACTACGCAATCATAATGCTGAGCAAGAAAAGGTTTGACAGCCTTGATATAACCCAGTACAATGTTCTGATAAATTTTCTGGAAGAAGTAATTAATTATCTGAAAAGAGAAACAATAACATTTTCACTTTGTCCAGAAGTATGCGAAAAACTGCCTGAAATAAAGGAGTTATTCCTCTTTATTCAGTATCTGGGGGAAAAATTCAGAATTCTGCCTGCTACTTTCAGTGAGGATGCGTATCTGGAGGATTTTGAATTCAAAGAGGAACAGGAACCGCGGGGTGATGACCTACGAACAGCACCGGAGACAGTTTAGTTATCTGCGATACAAATGCTGTTATATTTCTCTCAATGAAAACAGCCAAGATAAAGAGAGGCAGAAGAAAAAGGGGCCTGTTTCTTCTGGAAAATGTGGATTCCAGGATAGCAATTACCCATGAGAAAATAAGCAGCTACAGACAAAGGGGAATCCAGACAAAAATGACAAAAACAATATTAAATGAATTTGATGAAAACAAAGTAAGAAAGATAGTTGACGAAAAATGTTATTTTTTGAATTTTGCCCAGAGAATGCATATAATAAAGCAGATTCTGAAGAAGAAAAAAGAAATCATTTCAAGATTCGGGTCCTGCTTTAATATAGGTCCGGATGACATTAAAGAAATGCTGGAAAGTATCACAGCCTTTTATATGAGCCCTGATATAAAACAAAAACTTGAAGAAGTAAAGGAAAGGAAAAGAAGCAGATATCTGCTTCCGTCACCAAATGATATGACCATACTTGCAGAATGCTGCTTTATTAAGAATCTGAAAAGGGAAAGAACCATACTATTAACTGACGATGCCCACTTCACAGCATTCTCTTATGAAATTAAAAAAAGATTTGATATTGGAATTGATCCCATAACATGAATAATTCTTATGCTGTGTAAGATATTTGAACCAGCATTAGAACCCGCTATGTAGTAAAGTTGTTAAACGGATTTTGACTTAAATGTGTGTTGATCCATCAAGACTTTAGCAATGTAATGCACTATTGCTTCATCATTACCTTTATCTCCCTCTTCAATTGCTTCATAATATTTAATCTTGTCTTTTAGCTCTATATAGAACATTGGGAATTTATTCTTGGTCAGTATCCAATTTATTATAACTCTTGACGTTCTTCCATTACCATCAGCAAATGGGTGGATTCTGACTAATTTGTTATGCAAAATCGCCCCTAATTCAACGGGATGCAATTTCTTCCTTGCAGAATAGTACCACTGGAAAACTTTTCTCATTTCTTCCTTAACTTTCTCATGTGCTGGTGGGGCCCATTCAGACCCAGAAATCCTAACTTCATGATTCCTGTAACCACCTACAATTTTGCAGTTAGTATTCTTTGTGAGCAGTTCATGAATCTTCAGTAAAAATCTTTGATTAAATTCCCCTTTGTATTGTTTCATAAATTCATAGCAATCTCTTGAATTGATGACTTCATTATAATCATTGGGTGTGGCACCAGCAGGAATTATGTTCTCTGTCAAAATCATGCTTGTTTCACGAAGGCTTAAACGGTTGCCTTCAATCGCATTGGTGTTATAGGTAAAACTGACAATAAAATCATTTTCATGTTTTTTTCTCTCAATAGCACTTAGCTTTCCATGCCATTTATTAAAAACTTCTTTTAGATCTTGCAGCTTCTCTGCTTCCTCATCACTTAAGTAAGTGAATTTGGAGTTGGGTTTCACGAGTCCTTTTTTTAATGCTTCTTCTTCAATTTCGCCAACTGCTTTCTTTGTCTGCTCTTTAGAAGGCGGTTTGTTGCCAACATACTTCCTTATTTTCTTCCATTTTTTATTGCCAACTCTGAAGTTCTTCGTAACATAGTAATAAGTCTTGTCACCTCTTTCAAGCTTTTCTAGGTAAACCATAAATTATTGTATGGGCACAATCATATATAAATTTATCTTTTTTATCGAAAAGTGTGCTCATACAACTGACTGCTTATATGTGCACACCCATATACAATTTATGTGTGTTTTGTTTAAAATTGTGCCCTTACAAACTTACTAAAAATTTCTTGAAAATAGCTAAAAAGTGCTAATTCTGGAGCTATTGTCTTTCGATAAGCTAAAACCTCTGAATTTTTGTTTATAGGTTCTAAAAGCTATTGCGCAGTGTTGATGCGGGGGGTGAGATTCGAACTCACGAAGGCATTGCCCA
>CAZTJN010000019.1:0-15002 GCA_964613955.1 uncultured archaeon
TTGAAGAAGGAAAATTCATATTCTTCGTCACCAAGCGTGGGCTTGTGAAGAAAACGGATTTAATGGTTTTCAGCAAACCAAGAAGTGTAGGTAAAAGGGCAATAAAATTAAGAGAGGGGGATGATCTAGTGGAGGCGAGACTTACGGACGGTAAGCAAGAAATCATAATAGGAACTAAACTAGGACAGGCTATAAGATTTAATGAAAATAAGGTAAGATCAATGGGGACTAATGCTGTTGGTGTTATTGGAATAAGATTTAAAAAGAAAGATGATGAAGTAGTGGGCGTATGTAAACTCGAGGAAGACGGTTATTTGTTTGCAGCTACTGAAAATGGTTTTGGAAAAAGAAGCAAATTTGAATTGTATAGGTTGACAAATAGAGGAGGAATGGGGGTTATTAATCTAAAGATTACTCAAAAAACCGGTAACGTGATTGGGATAACACCATTAAAAGAGGATGATGAAATCATGTTTATATCAAAAAACGGGATGATAACGAGAACCATTGCAAAGCAGATCAGGGAAACCGGTAGAAGCGCTTCGGGTGTTTATGTAATGAGACTAAATGGGGGGGATAAACTGGTTTCTATGGCAAGGGTTGTTGAGAATTCGAAATAATCAATAATTTATTTCATTTGTCTTTTCCAGTCTTCAAAAATTTGTTTAAGTCTGTTTATTTCTCTTTGAGGTAATGGGTTATGATGATCTACTATATTTCTTGACAATTTTATAATCTCTGTTATGTATGTGTCCCATATTTTTAATCCTAAAAAGTTTTTAAATATTTTTTCTTCTTTTCTCAAAAGATATGCAAGATCTTCCAAATCAGTGTAAAAAATTTCATGTGCTCCACGTGGAACATGCCATTTGTGTATCCCTTCTAATTTTTTTCTGTCATCTACTTTTTTGTAAATTTCTTTTTTAGTTACTATCTTTTTCCACCAGTCTTCTCCATATTTTTCGGATAATATTTTATTTATGAAATTCCTAAGAGAATTTTCAAAAAGATACAAGATTATATAAGGTTCCACCATTCTTTCTGCATCTGACTCTGTTTTTGAATCAATAAATGGAAAATCTGAGGGGATTATTGGTTTACGCTCTAAAATTTTTGATTTACGTAATTCTTCTTCTCTTTCTTCAATTTTTAATTTTACACATCTATCTAGGCTACCTATCTGTTTAAGCATAGGTATTTTGTCATACACCTCAGAATTACCCTTTTTCTTTAAAAACACTATTAATCCGTAGGTTTTGAACCTGTTGATAGCTTGGCTCATTGTTGGTTGAGGGATACCTAACCTATCTGTCAATTCTTTTATAGATTCTCCTTTGTTGATGTTTTTGATTATTTTTAACCTAGAACTTGAGTTAGCAGCTTCCTGTAGTTTCTTAATAGTTTCCATTTTTTCTTTAGACATTACCAAGACACATCACCCAAATTGTTCACCTTTTCTTTTTTGCTTTATTTTTGATTTCCTTGACCGGAATCATGTTTCTTATAGTTCTTCCGGTTACACCCAAAGTTTTACCGATATCTTCTGATGATAAACCAGATCTAACCAAACTCAATATCATAAGTCTTTTTATCGCTTCTGTATTATCTAGTTTTTCTGTTTTCCTTTTACCCATCTTATCCACCTCCTTTTTTAATTAAAGAAAGTGTAACCCTAATATTGTTAGGTGTTTTTCCCAACAACTCAGCTATTTCCTTTGGTCGAAACCCTATATTATATAGAACTTTAACTTGGTCTCTGAATTCTCTACCTTTCAGAGCATTCAAAGCTGCCAATTTTATCAACATATCCAATTTTTTAATTATTTCAGATTCATTTTCTGACATTTTTCTTCACCTTCTTTCTTTTTGTTAAAGTTGCCGCTGAGGACACGTAACTTCTTGTTCTTCCTAAAAATCTAGCTATTTCAATATCAGTTAAACCAGCTGTTTTCAGTAAAACTATTTGCTCTCCTGAGCTCATTTCTTGTACCTGATTTTGTCTTAGCAGTATACGTATTATTGCATCAAGTCTTCTTGTTATATCATCAAAATCGGGTTTTTCTTCTTTTTTCATCTAGACACCTTCTTAGTAAAGATTGATGTGAAGCTTTATAAGCTTTAGTCTTTAATGTTTAAACATAAAAATACATTAAATCTATAAGTATAAAATTCTATAAGATGGGGCGCGCGACGCAGGGCGTCAGGGTTATGAGATTGAACAGGGGAGATGCAGTGGTTTCTTTTGCGAGGATAAGGGAAGGGGAATGAATTCGTTGTTCACCCAATATCTTCAACTAATTTTTCAACCAGACCCTTCACGCGGTCTCTTATCCTGCAGTGGAACTCGTACGACCTCCCCTTAGCATCTTCCACGTCCCAGAGCACAAGCTTTGGCGAATTTCTTGCGTATCCGGGAAGGTCTTTCTTATCAGTCATCGAAACAACCATATCAGCCCGCTCTGCCATTTCCCTAGTTAATTGTTTTGGATGTTTATCCGACAAGTCATAACCAAGCGCAGCCATGCATTTAACAACATTCCCGGCAAATTCCGAAAGCCTCCGGCCTTCGTGTTTCAGGGCACGTGTCCCGGCACTGAATGCATGATTTTTCTCGGACATCCTGTTGAAGAACGCCTCGGCCATCTGGCTCCTGCCGACGTTCCCCCTGCAGATAAAAAGCACATTCATGAATAAAGTTAATGCACAATTAGATAAATATGACTAATTACTTTTTTAAACCAAAAAGCAACCATAAATCATGGACAAGGTTAGCTTTTGCCTTCTCGACATAGACTACGTCATTGAGAATGAGCGGCCCATCATTCGTCTCTGGGGCAAGACAAAGACAGGGAAGAGCGTTCTCGCGATGGACCGGAACTTCTCACCCTACTTTTATGTGGAACTGAGCGAAAACTTTACGACCATGTCTGGTGTGGAAACGATAAAGAGAAGGATAAAGGAACTGAAAGACATCGGGGGTGAGAAGCTCAAAAAGCTCGAGCTGGTGGAGAAAAAGCTCCTCGGGGAGAAGAAAACCTTTCTCAAGATAGTAATACAGGACCCGACAGACATTCAAAAGCTCCGAAGGATAATAGAGGACTGGGAAGGCGTTAAAAAGCCGTATGAATACGACATCACGTTTTATAAGCGCTACCTCATAGACAAAGGTCTAACTCCGCTTGACTGGGTATCTGTCTCCGGTGAAGAGGTAAAGGGGAATTTCAATGTTGACAGGGTCCTGGAAATCTCCGATATCGAACCTTCTTCAGGTCCACGCCCGAAACTGAACGTCCTTGCAATGGACATTGAGATATCGGATGAGGATGTTATAATGATTTCTCTGGTTTCGAAGAAGTTTAACAAGGTTCTTACCTACGGGTCGTGGAAAGAAGAAAAGAAAAAGGCAGATATAGAGATACTGAAGAATGAAAGGGAGATGATAAACAGGTTTGTGGAAGTTGTGGGGGAAAGGGACCCGGACATAATTGTTACCTACAACGGGGACCTTTTCGACTTTGTCAAGCTCAGGAAGCGGGCAGGCTACTACAAAATGGATCTGGCTCTGGGAAGGGACAAGAGCAATGCAATGTACACAAAGAGGGGGAGGATATACGCCACAAAGATAACGGGAAGGGTTCACGTTGATATCTATGATTTCATTGAACACATACTGGCGGATACCATGCAGTCGGAGACCCTCACGCTGGACATGGTTTCCCGTGAGATTCTGGGCAGGGGCAAAAGAAACGTGAAATGGAAGGACATAGAGGAGATGTGGAAGGAGAAGAAGAATCTCAACAAGCTTGCTGATTACTGTAAATGGGACTCCACACTCGCTCTCAGGCTTTCAGACCACCTGCTCCCGCAGATATTTGAAATATGCAGGCTCGTGGGGCAGACACTTTTTGATACCACGAGAATGACCTATTCACAGCTTGTTGAATGGCTGCTGATAAAAAACGCCTGCCAGAAGAACGAGATCGTTCTCAACAGACCTAAATATGACGAAATAAAGAGGAGAAGGGAGGCTTCGCCATACACGGGCGGATATGTCTACCAGCCGAAAACGGGCATACACGAAAAGATCGCTCTCTTTGACTTCGCAAGCCTTTATCCTTCAACCGTCATCACTCATAACATTTCTCCTGAAACCCTAGACAAGGACCCGGAGGTCTCAAAGGAAAAGAACAGCGTGCCGGGGGAAGATCATTTCTTTTCACTCAAAAGGAAAGGCTTCATCACCTCCATTCTGCAGGACCTTGTCGAAAGAAGAATGACCATAAAAGGAAAGATGGCTTCACTCGACCCTGATTCCCCTGAATACCGGGACCTCTACAACAGGCAGTATGCCCTTAAGATTATAGCGAACGCAAGTTACGGTTATTACGCCTATGCCGGCTCCCGCTGGTACTCGAGGATTTGTGCGAAGTCGATCGCCGCTTGGGGGAGGTATTACATACAGAAGGTCATAAAGAAGGCAGAGGAAATGGGTTTGAAAGTGATATACGGTGATACCGATTCACTGTTTCTGGCGGACTGCAGCGAATCAAAGGCAAAAAAATTCCTTGAAGAGGTCAACAAAATTCTTCCCGGGACAATGGGACTTGATCTCCAAGGCATATACAAGGCGGGCATATTCGTCCCTGCAAAGACCGGAATCACTGCAAAGAAACGTTATGCACTGCTTGACAAGAATGAAAGAATCGTCATCAGGGGCTTTGAAAGGGTGAGAAGGGACTGGTGCAAGATAGCAAAGGAAACGCAGGAGAAGGTCTTGCTGTCAATCCTGAAGGACAGGGACAAGAAAATGGCGGTAAACATCGTGGAGGAAACCATAGACAGGCTGAAGGCAGGAAAGGTGAAGAAGGAGGAGCTCGTTATCTACACGCAGATAACAAGGCCTGTTGAACGTTACGAGCAAATAGGCCCGCATGTGGCAGCAGCGAAGAAGTACGTCGCCCGCGGGCATACGATAAAGGAAGGGGCGGTTATAGGATACATAATAACGAAGGGCATGGGATCGATTTCCAGCAGGGCAGAACCGTTCGAGTACGCAGAGAACTACGACCCTGAATATTACATAAACAACCAGATTCTTCCCGCTGCCATGAGGATACTGAACGCGGTTGGATACAGCGAAGAAGACCTTTCTCATCCGGAACCTAAGGGGGGCCAGATTTCTCTGGACAGCTTTATGAAGAAGTCCATTGGGCAGAAATTCAAAGAGAAATGGGAGAAGCTGAAGAAGGGGGAGTAATATTTTTAAGAGGACTATACTTATTAAATAAGATGAGGAGGATAACAAACATAGATGATCTTAGAGAAATTTTTAAAAATTTTAAAAAACCTTTAATAGGGATCGGGATTTCTGCTTTCAGCAGGTTGGGACCTGAAAAATTCATATCCAATTACCATATAGTCTGTTTAGCCAATGGACGTGATTTGGAACTGATAAAAAGAGACGTAAAGGTCCTCAGTGCTGAAGAACTGAATGAAAAAAATTTAAAAATTAGGAGGAATTCTAGCTCTTTACTGGGACTGGAAATTATAAAAAAATTCCTGAACTCTTTTGATAATCCATATCTTTTGTTCTACAAAGTTACAAAAAAGATAAAGAAATTGTGCAATGAAGAAAAATGGAACATTATAGGAAATGAGATATACGAGAGAATTGACAATAAAGCATTATTGAGAAAGATTCTGGATAAATGTGGATTACCAGCGATTCCAGGTGAGATTTGCAGTTTACCAAGAAAATGTTACAAGGAGTTAAGAAACAAGTACGGAAATAAGATCGTTATCCAAGCTTTTAAGGGGAGCGGAGGAAAGGGAACGTTTTTTGTTGACTCGCAAAAGGATTTCAAAAGAGCTAAAGAGAAAATCCTAGAAAAAGGATGTTCAGAAGTTGTTGTCACCAAATTCATAGAAGGTCCTTCCCCGAGTCTCACTGGGTGTGTCACAAAGCACGGAATTCTTTATACGAACCTGCAGTATCAGTTGCTGGATATACACGAGGTCATGAACCCTGAAGTGGGAAACGGAGTCTTCTGCGGTCATGACTGGACCTCTTCTAATGATTTCCCTGAAGAGATTCAGAAACAGGCCTATCTTTATGCAAGAAAAATCGGGCAATATTTGAAAACTATGGGCTATAAAGGAATATTCGGTCTGGATATGATCATAGACAAAAAAAATGATAAAATCTATGTTACCGAAATAAATCCTAGACTTCTTGGTTCATTCCCTGTAATTACAATGGTACAGGAATTGAATAACGAGCCTTTACTCATAGGGTTTCACATCTTGGAATTTCTTGAGGAGGGTTACGACCTAGATATTGAAAAAGTCAACAAGTTGATGAAAAAACTTAAAACTGGTGCACATCTTATTCTTTTTAACAAATACAAAGGTCTAGCCAGGAACAGAAAATCTCTAAAATCTGGGGTTTACATGATGAAGGATAAGAAGCTAAAATATCTCAGACGTGGTTACAATTTGAGAGATTTGAAAGAAAGGGGAGAATTTATCTTAGTCGATAGTGTCCCGTTTGAAAATACTGTTTATAAACCGCATGAAAGAATTCTGAGGATTGTAACTTTTGAAAAGCTAATTGATAAAAAAAATTACAAACTCAATACGTGGGCGAAAAGGGTAGTGAAAAAGATATATCAGAATTTAGATTTGGTTCCTGCCTAAACATATATTTATTCCACAGAAACAATAAACTTTTTATGAAAATTATTAGAACCAACATTACCAAAAATGCCTTGATACCCAAGAAATTCAAGCTTATAGAGAATGGGGTATGCAGAAAAGGAGATGTAGTTCTCGCGAAACTTCTTTCAGCTCAGAAAAAACCCAGAAATTACCTGAAGAAAAACCGTAAAAAGGTCAAGGTGCGTAAAGGCAATGTATTCATGGGATGTATCAGTGATAGGTATGCCCCGAAAATTCTCAGGGCAATTATTCCCAAACGTCTAAAGAAGGGAGACACGCTAAATCTTTTGGAGAGCGCTGGGGCAATCGGGATTGTAAAATCTGCAAGACCTGGTTATACGAAGAGAGAAATAGAATTCCTCGGTTTTGTTTCCTCAAATGGAAAAAAGATCAACATAGTGGACTACAGTATAAAGGTGAAGAAAGTTAAAATCTCACCCAAAATTATTGTTGTTGTGGGTGTTGTCGAAAATTCTGGGAAGACGCTAACCATTGCCGGGCTTACGGAAGGTCTGGTTAAGAGGGGCTACAAAGTTTGTGTAGGTAAGCTTACTGGAATTGGAGATGACACAGATGTAATTCTATCAAAATCTAAAGGGGCAAAAAAGGTTCTCTCCATTATCGATGCGGGTTGGCCATCGAGCGTTGGGCTTTCTAAAAAAGAGCTTGATGAAGTTTTCATAAAGATATACTCAAACTTAGCGGAAGTTAATCCGGATTTCATAATACTGGAAATTGCTGATGGCATTACCCAAAGAGAAAGTGCAATGCTAATGAAGAGCAAACTTCTAACGAAATACAAACCCTGTTACATATTGAGTGTGAAAGATCCCGTAGGAGCTTACGGAGGTAAAATCTTAATGAAAAAGAAATTTGGAGTCACCCCCGTCTTCTTCACAGGAAAGGGAACTGTAACAGACATTGGGAGGGAAGAAATTGAAAATACAACAGGTTCAAAGGCATTCAATCCGGTTTCTCAGTGGGATGAAATGACTTCCTACCTTTTGAAAAAGGTGCTGTAACCATCCTCCCCAGTTTTTACCCCCTTTATAAACTTTATTATTTGTGTTTGCTTTGCTCCCATTTTTCTGTATATATCAACAGATATCAGATCATTTAAAATGTCCATTATAATCTCGCTTGCTTTTCTAGGATACCAGTAACCCAGAAATCTTGTGGTCTCAACCTCCATCACTAACTTACCTTTTTCGAAGAGAGGTTTTTTCATGTTTAGAGCCTTCTGTCCCTTGAATATAGATTCGAGAGTTATGCGGGGAGATACCTTCTGGTTCAAAGCCGATTTGACAGCCAGCATAAAATTTTTCTCGTTGAACTCAGTTTCCAGTCTTTTGTAAATGCTTTTCTTTGCATATCTTTTAATGATTTTCATATCATCCAGTATATTTTTTTTGTATTCTACCTTTACGCTATCTAAATTAAATTCAGAAAAAACATTTTTTACCCTCTCTATTATCCTATAATGTTCATGATATATTTCATCCTTGTATGATTTTTCTATATTTTTGAAGAAATCTTTATGTATTTTATTAGCTTTGTTTATTATGGCATTCGCTATTTCCCTTTTGACCCCCCTTCCCTGATAGGTTATTACGTCCATTACAGAAGGGAAATTCTTGATTCTTGTAAATTGTGTGTGGAGGAAAATTATTACATCCCCAGACCTTCTTACCGTGTTCCAGAAATCACTGTAAATTTTCAGCCTGTTTTTATAATCAGGGTCATCTATTGCTGTCCAAGAATAAACCTTTCTGTATTTTTCAAGCCTTTCTTTATTTTCATCCTTTACGAATTCGGGCCAGAGTGTAAGGGCTGAATCCTTTGGGGGAATCTCTCTATTGAAATCCATGCCGTACATCTGCTTCCTAGGAATACCGGAAACTATCAGCGTTCCGCCCAGCTTTAGCCAGCATAAGGAAGCGATAGTTTCTGACCACTGATCCCTTGCCGTTGGTATTTCGATGGCAGGACCTGAATGTGGACACACCCACACAGGGCCTGGACCGTTCCTGTAAACTATAAAACCGGGGTGAAAAGCTATATTCAGAAACTTCATGTATATTTATTTATTGCAACTCGTATTAATATCATTTATCAAGAACGAAAAACGCATTTATATAAATCAGATGCCGATGTGGCTCAGGGGTTAGAGCGCTGCGCTCATACCGAAAGTATGAGCTTTGAGGTTAAGGGGAAGCTTGCTGTTTCGGTGAAACGGCCTTGCTAAAACCCCGAAACCTGTGAAAGAATTTGAACACGTCTGCGTTGCAATTGACGTAGATACTGTCTGCGTCTTTCGTTGGTGAGAAACGCAGAGGTCGCGGGTTCAAATAAGCTCTTTTCAGGAAAGAGCTTAAGCAGAAAGGAGCTTTACTCCACTTTGTTCCGCTTGCTTCCAACGGAAGTTTACCGCAATAGAATGGAGGGAGACTCCTTCTTGCTGAAGCTTCTTATTGAAAGAAGCTTCTGGAATTCCCGCCATCGGCATATAACAATTTCCTATATTTTTTCATGCATTATTACGAGACTTATTGGCAAAATCAGAAAGCAGAAATGAGAAGGAAAACCATTATAAACGCTTACGCACCATTATAATTATGGAAGAATTTGATGAAATGATAGAGGAGACCAAGAAGGAAGTTTTTCCGGATGACCCGCGCGAGATCCTCAAGAAGGACAGAATTCTCGTCTCCAGACTGAAGAGAGAAAACGAGGAACTAAAACTTCAGGTTGAGAAGCTTCTGAAAAACAACCAGAAACTCACGGAACTGGTAAAGCTCATGGAGGAAAAGATAAAGATGCTCACGGAGGACATGAAAAAAAGTTACGTGTATTCGTATGAAAAGGGCGGCTGGATAGAACAGGGGGCACTGGATGAAGGGAAAATAAAAGTCGCGCCCAGCATGCTTGACATTGACACCATAAACAACCAGCTTTCCGAAATACTCCGTATGATAAGAAAACACAGAATGAACGTTTAAATACGAAACAAATCTTATAAATAAATAGCGAGGTGTTGAGATGGCAAAGAGAAAATCCATGAAGGATATACATACAGGTCTTGAAGGTGTTTTGAGCACGCTTTCCGATGACGTTGTGAAGGCACTGGACATAAAAGAAGAGAGGAAGATTCTGGAGGAGAAGGTAAGACAGCTGAAGGACGAGGAAATAGAGCTGAAGGAAGTTGTCGAGCATCTCAAGAAAACGAGAGACAAGATGCAGGAAGAGCTCAAGAAAAGGGAGAAACAGGAAGAAGACTTGAAGTCAAAGATAAATGAACTGAAAGATGACAGGGCAGAACTGGAATCAGAGAAACTGATGCTCAACGAGCAGATAAAAAACCTCCAAAGAGAGAAGGAGATGACACAGAAATCCCTGCAGAGAACGAACGACATGCTTATCACGTTAAAACACCAGATAGCACAATTTGATGAGGAGATCAGAGGGTAGGCAGCGTCATTTCAGGAATGAACGCCTGACCGCTCTTACTCTGATTTTTAATTCTTTTAAAGACCTTGCCCCAATTATATGGATGAGACATCTCATACTTTTTGATTTGGACGGTACATTAGTAGACATATTTGATTTTCACATAAATGCATTCATAAAAATGGGCAAAGACGTCTTCGGGGTTGACCTTGTTCCTGAAGACATAATCAAGAACATAGGGAAACCAGCACGGATAGTCATAGGTGACCCCATGACAGAAAGGGGGATCGATCCCGTGACCGTAGAAAAGAAAATGAAGATCGCGTACAAATCATACAAAAAACATCTCGAGCACAATCTCAGGAAAATGAGCATGGAGGAGGCTGTCCTTCCCGGTGTTTTAAAGCTTCTGGAAACGCTTTCACATAGGGGTGAACTTGTAGGTCTGCTGACAGGGAACATTTCGACAGTAGGCATGCTAATTGTTGAAAAGACAGGGCTTTCAAAGTATTTCAGGATACACTCCTTCGGGGATGTTGCACGGAAGAGGTCGGAAATGATTGAGAGGGCGGTGGAACTTGCAAAGGAGAAATATGATTTCTTCCCTGAGAGGAGAAATGTCTTCATACTCGGGGACTCCGTAAACGATGTGAGAGCAGGAAAGGAGTTCGGCTGCAGAACTATTGCAGTTGCCACAGGTTTTAGTTCTGAAGAAGAACTTAAGAAAGAAAAACCTGATTTCCTTTTCAATTCCTTGGAAGACACGGAAGAGGTCTTGAAGGCATTTGAGGATTAGACCGGGGTGTCCATGAAACCTCATCCCGGGCAACCAAAAGCATCAGTTATAAATTTTGAAAACAATTTCTTTTCATGAAGAGGGTTGGTGTGTCGGACCTTCCGTTACACGGAGGAAGATGTCCTCCATGGCTTTTCAAAAGAATGAAGAAACTTTCAGGTTTAATCAGCGAATTTATTATCTATGAATACGGGACTGATGAATTTCTGAAAAGGATATCCAATCCGTATTTTTTTCAATCATTCGGCTGCGTTCTGGGTTTTGACTGGCATTCCTCTGGTTTGACCACAACGACTCTAGGAGCTTTGAAAGAGTCACTCGACCCCGAAAAGCACGGCGTGGCCGTCCTGGGGGGAAAAGGGTCGGCATCAAGGAAAACACCGGACGAGATCGAAAAGATGAGCCAAATTTTTCCGCTCACAGAGAATGAAACGGAATATCTGAAGTATTCCAGCAAAATGTCGGCCAAAGTAGATACCTCTGCCGTCCAGGACGGCTATCAACTCTACCATCACAATTTCATTCTTTCGGAGAATGGGAAATGGTCAGTAATACAGCAGGGTATGAATCCCGAAACCCGATACGCCCGCCGTTATCACTGGCTTTCGGGCGAAATGGAAAATTTTGTGGAGGAACCGCATACGGCGATATGCTGTGATTTTCGAAATCGCACGCTCAACATGGTTGCAAAGGAGAGCGAAGAATCGCGAAAGATTTCGGTGGACATCGTGAAGGACAGTTTGGGGAAGGTAAGGAAATATCTTATAATGGGCCGCTATCACTGGATAGACAAAAGGGTTTTTTCGAAACTGCTCGATTTGAAGGAATTCCAGCCCAGAAATTACGAAGAGATCCTTGCTTTCAGAGGGGTGGGTCCGAAAACCATTCGCGCACTTGCCTTAACCAGCAAGCTTATATATGGTTCCGAAATTTCATGGAAGGACCCTGTCAAGTTCTCTTTTGCCAGGGGCGGGAAGGACGGGACGCCCTACCCTGTCGACAGGAAGGCGTATGACGAGGGGAATAAGATTTTGAGGAACGCGATCGAAAATGCGAAACTAGGGAACAAGGAAAAGATGAGAGCAATAAGAAGGCTGGAAAATTTTATTTAACTTGTCTGCGCAATTAATACTATGGTATTGTTTGTTTTGGGCATCACCGGAAGGAGGGGAGCAGGCAAGGACACAACTGCCGAATACCTTTCAAAGAGATACGGCTTCAGGGTGCTCACGTTTACTGACAATGTTCTTGCCCCCATGCTCAAAAGTATGAAAAAGAAGGTTACGAGAGAGAACCTGATAAATTTGGCAATGGATATGCGGAAAACATTCGGGGGGAACGCTGCCCTTGTTCCAACGCTGTGCGAAATCATAAGAAGAGAAGGTCTGTGGGCGGTTAGCGGTGTGAGGTTCCCGGAAGAGGTCGAGTATTTCAGAGAAACCTACGGTGATGCCTTCAGACTCATTTCTGTAAACTGTAGCGCAAAGAAAAGGTTCGAGCGACTGAAAAAAAGGGGGACGAAGGGCGAAGGCAAAATGACCTACAAGAGGTTCTTGGAGATTGAAAAGAGGCCGACTGAAAAACCCATTGACAGGACAATGAAAATGGCGAATTTCTCGCTGGACAACAACGGGACGAAAGAAGAGCTTTACAGGCAGATTGATAAAATTTATGAAAAACTGAAACCAGCCAAATCAGGTTCCTGATTCTGGAAACTTTAATAAATAAAAATAGTTATGCATATAATAAGAAATACCAGAAACCAAAACAACATAGTGGCGGGTTTCACCCGCACCTTGCCTCGGTAGCTCAGCTGGCAGTTTCGAAAGACACAGGTTTCACCTCTGTCAACCTGCAACAGAGCGATCGGCTTGTATCGGTATTAGTAGAACGTAAAGAAGCGGGCTTCGCCCGCTTCGGTCTAAAAACGTTCAATGACTTGATATGCTGACGTTTGCGGAGCAAGCGTCCTCCGAAACGATACCGATAGGTCGGGGGTTCGAATAACCGATAACATTTGTAAGTGATATCTGCTTGCGCGTGCAAGCTTTCGGTTTGGGTTTCCCTCCCGAGGCTTAACAATTTTTCAGAAGTAGATACTCAAGAGCCACAGGTAGAAGGGAATTATAATAACCGTAAAAACTATTCCAAAAATCAGGAGAACCATTGCCATCTCGTTGTGTTTTTTCTTGGTCAGTCTCCATGCTATCAGCCCCCCGGCGAACCCCAAGAACATGGGGATAAACGTCCACCACAGAGAAACTGGCTGCCTTTTCTTTTCCCTCTCTTCGTTAGGATTATTCATATTCACCAAATAACATGGAGTTTTAAAAAAATTTTTTGTAAAGAAGGTTTAAATTTATAATTGTGAAAAATAAATATGACAGTTGTACTCGGAAAATACGGGGACGGTTTCTGCAAGGCCTTTTTCGAGAAACTGAGGGAATACAGGGAAGGTCTTAAGTATGGGGAATTCTTGGAAAGGAACTTTGTCGGTGGGGAATCCGTGCCCAGGTTAATAGACGGCAAACATCCTGAAAAAGAAAATTATTTCTTAAATCCTGATGAATTAAAGAAAACTCTGAAGAAAGACAGGGAGGTTATAGTTGTTTACAGGGGAAAAAGCGGAGTGAACTGGAAACCTGCCAATATCGTAGTCAACCTTTTGGCTCTCGGCGCGTACCTGAAAAAGCCTTTTTACGGCTTGGGAGTTGAAAAATTGTTCTTGTTCGAGCCGAATGAACCTTTCGAAAAGCAGGACAAATCAGAATATATTACAAAGAAAACCAAGGATGTCATATACGGTGAGCCCTGTACGGTGGACGAGTTAAGGGAACTGATGAAACTATATTTTGACAGGGTCGTTACCATATGCTCCCATGACTCAAGAGGTAAAGAAGGGTGGATAGTCAAGAAGTGCAGAAAAGGGGAACGCTGGAAACCAATAACACGCTGGGAAGAACTCCCCGGAGAAGAGCAGAAAAATCTCGAAACACTGGCTGACTGGACGGATTTCCTTTACAACGTCGATGCCTCGGATATACTTGAATCATATATTCAGGATGTTGTTGACAGATTTCCCGGGACGTATGTGATAACGCCTGACGGTGTGCCAGTATTAAAAAAAGAAAGGGTCGTGGATGGTGAAAAATGCAAAGACGGAGGTTATATGGACAAGGAAAGAAACCTCGCTTCCGAGGGGCAGGGCGAGCTGACATACAACACTGTCTTTGACCTTGATCTGAGCGGAGCGAGTGTTCTGATACCCGACGACCTCATCATGAGCGGGAGGACCATGGGTAACACGGTGGACAGGGTAATAGAAAACGGGGCAGAACATGTAAGGTGCGTATGCTTTCATGGTCAGTTTCACTATCTTCCCGAGTTGGGGACTGACTCCCTCGCTATGTTGCAGGGCAAAAGGACAAAATCTAAGTATGGACTCAACAAGGTACGGGTTCATGCAAGCAATTCCGTGGACAACCCCGCGTTTCATCCTCCGTTGGACATACTACCCAGAGGGGTTGAGGTTTGTCATAAAATTTTGAAATAATTAAAGCCCTGAATCAGAAGTATTGCACTTTCTTATAATATTCCTGTCACCAGGGTATGGCCTATCGAGTTCTTCTTTTTCCTTCGTTTGAGTACATTCCGATTCCTTTTTATCCTTCGCGATTTTTAATACAGAAGTGGATTTTTAAGTCCCTATCATGACTAAATCCTGTATCTGATTCTTAAAAAAATGTCTTTGATTTTAAATTTTATGCGTATGATAATGAGTTTGATTTTAAATTTGATGTAAAACATCACGTTAGGAATGGAAATATCCAGACCGGCAACTCTCTTTTTTGCCCATAGTGCTGTCGTAATCACTGTCAGCATCCCTATAAGTATCAGAGGTGCGGTAAGGGGAACAGGAGGAGAGGGGGTTTTCGTCTTCTTTGTTTTGTAAATGCACTTTTTTGTTTCAGGAGGCTTGTTTTTGAAGGTCCCGCAGGCATTCATGTCCATGCATGTTCTGGTCTGTATTCCGTCAGGGGAG
>CAZTJN010000020.1:0-14923 GCA_964613955.1 uncultured archaeon
TCTATCCTCATCCCGTCGCGGGCGGCGATAGTTTTCACTCCCGTTTGTTTTTCAATCCATTTCGCCTCCCTTTCCGGGTTCGCCTTGAGCATTTTCATTCCGAAATGTTGTATTACAGAAAGCGAGGGCCTGACCTTTTTGAGAAGCTTAGCTGCCTGATCCGTGTTCATGTGTTCCGGCCATTCCACACCCTTCGGCCTCAGCACATTCAAAACCATGTAATCGCACCCCTTGAAATACTTCTCCTGACCCTCGAAGTATTCACCGTCCCCCGTGTAACCAAGGGTTTTCGACCCCCTGAAAACGAAACCGAGTGCTTTCGGTTCTCCATGTCTCGTGGGCGTCGCCTGTATTTCGATTTCTCCAATTTTCGTTTTCCCTCCGGGTTTCAGGATTTCATAGCGCTCGAGAAGCTTCAGGTGGAAAGGTGATATCGCGGGTCTGTAACCGTCCCCTCCGTTTATTGCGTGCTCATTGCCTATAAGAACACCTCGTTTCTTTCTCGTTCCGTCCGTCATGGATTCTATCACCATCTCCGCATCCGTGTAGTGGTCCGGGTGGGCATGGGAAACAATGACCGCCGTCGATTTCCGAAGATTGACGCCGTACTGCCTTGCCCTGACAAGCGTTCCCGGCCCGGGGTCCACGTGCATCACTTCATTATCCATCTCAAGAATGAACCCTCCGGATGCCCGGATCTGCGTCATTATAACGATTCTCCCGCCTGCCGTTCCCAGAAACGTTAGTTTCACTCCCATGTTAACAATATTTAAGCCACCTGAAATAAATATAAACCATGGCGATTGACTTTGGGAGGGTTTTCAATTTTGCCCTGAGGTATCCTTTGAGAAAAGATGCGTTCTTTCTGCTTTTGGCTTTCCAGTTAATTGTAACCCTCCCCGTGTGGTTCATAACAGGCTATTTTATCGGGAACGCGACGACGGGGATGGCAGGTTCTGTAGAACTCTTAGGGAAATTCATATCCTCACTGGTTTATGTTATTCCCATTGTAATAATCGGCTGGCTTGTCGGCGTGTTCCTCACTTCTCTCTACTTCCACAACGCCATGCGGTTTTACAAGGGGAAGCGCAGACCTGTGATCGAGAGCTTCATGCTCGCAAAGGAGAGGTTTTTCCCGTTGCTGGTCACAATCATAATAATCATTCTCATCATGATAGCGTGCTTTGGAGGCGGTCTGGCCCTGATAATTTTTCCGTTTCTTTTGAGGCAAACAAACACCCTGCCGGTCGTAATCTTCGGTCTTGTCTGGTTTCTGATAGGGTCAATAATAGGGGTCGTGTTTCTGTTCATGACGTTCCTTGCTCCTGTGTTCTGCGTTCTTGGGAAAAGCCGACCGACAGAATCGCTAAAGAAATCATGGAATCTTGTCATGAAGAACAAGCTTAACACGTTCCTGTTCTTTATAATATTCTTTACGATATATGTAGGCATTTCGTTTGTGGCTTCGATACCCCAGGTGGTGTTTACCCTGTTCGCGGGTCAGTATCCCGTGCTGTCTGTCCATGGCCTCTTCTTCTTCATTTTCAGGATGATTTTCACGGTTTACCTGATGTTGTTTATGTATTCCTCCTATGTGAACTACTATCTTGATTTGAAGTAGCCATTCATGCAATGACAGCTATTTTTTCCTCTTGAAATTGTCGCAGGCCTGCCGTCTCGGGTCCCATACGGACCCGTCGTTGTTTGCGCATTCGATCGTTTGCGGAACGTCCCCTCTGAAAAATATACAATCTTTGCATTTCACGTCGAATCTCATGCCACCCCCCATTAATTTTTATTTCCGTTTTTAAAATACCTGTTTATGAAACTTCGTGATATTGTTCTCAGATACGCCCTGCAAAACGCAATCTTTTACCAAGGAAAGGCAAACCCCTCGGCTGTTCTCGGAAAAATCGCTTCGCAGAGTCCTGAGGCACGCTCGAATATAACAGAGACCCGTTCTCTTGTGGAGAAGATTGTCAAAGAGGTCAATCTGATGAGCCCGGAAGAGCAAAGGAAATCCCTGGAAAAAATCGCCCCGGAACTTATGGAAAAGAAGGAAAAAAAGCAGGAAGGGCTGTCAGAGCTTTCCAGCGCCAGGGAAGGGGAAGTGAGAACGAGATTCGCTCCCTCGCCTTCCGGTCCTCTGTCCATAGGCCAGTTCATGCGCGCGGTTTTCCTCAGCCACTATTATGCGAAGAAATACAAGGGGAAGTTCATTGTGCGCATCGAGGACACGGACGCAAAAAAAATCGAAAAGAACGCCTATGAATGGATTAAGGAGGATCTTGTCCGCATGGGAACGAAATGGGATCTGTTGGTCCTCCAATCAGACAGGCTCCCCCTTTATTACAAACATGCGAGGGAAATGATAAAGAAAGGTGGCGCTTATGTGTGTTCATGCGATTCCGAAGACTTCAAAAAATACAAGCTCTCGAAAAGAAACTGCCCCTGCAGGCCGAACAAGAAAGAGAGGA
Source organism: uncultured archaeon (assembly GCA_964613955.1). Classification (GTDB taxonomy): domain Archaea; phylum Aenigmatarchaeota; class Aenigmatarchaeia; order QMZP01; family QMZT01; genus CS3-C152. The sequence goes on from CAZTJN010000020.1 coordinate 2,478, forward strand.
ATCTCGAACTCTGGGAAGCCATGCTTAAAGGCGAGCTGGAGGAGGGCTCGACGGTCCTGAGATTTAAATCAGACATGAGCAGCCCGAATCCCGTTCTTAGAGATCCGCCGCTTTTGAGGATAAACAAAACCCCTCACCCGCTGAAGGGAACGAAGTTCGCTGTCTGGCCCCTCTACAACTTTGCCTGCACAATCGATGATCATGACCTCAAAATAACGCACGTGTTCCGCGGGAAAGAACATGAGCACAACACGGCAGTTCAGAAAGCTATCGCTGACTTCTTTGGCTGGAATTTCCCGGACGTCATAAACTTCGGCATGATACGCTTTCCAGGCGAGAAACTCCACACCCGCGACATAAAGGAGATGATCGCAAAGGGCGAGGTTTCCGGGTGGGACGACCCAAGGCTTCCGACCATACGTTCGCTCCTTCGAAGGGGCTTTCAGCCGGAGGCCATACGGAACCTCGCAATGCAGTGCGGACTTTCGAAGAATGATATAGAGCTGAGCTGGGAGAATCTTGACACGCAGAACCGGAAGTTAATAGACCCCGTAGCGAACCGCTACATGGTCGTGATTAACCCTGTTAAACTATCGATATCAAACGCCCCCAAAAAACGCGAAGTTTTCGAAAGTCTCCATCCCGATTTCCCTGAAAGGGGGAAGAAGAAAATCCCTCTGGAGCATTCGAAAATCTACATTTCAGGTGAGGATTACGAGAAATTCAAGGGGAATATAATACGTCTGAAAGGTCTTTACAACATAACGCTCGGAAGGAAACCCAGGTACACGGGAGACTTGGTAATGAAAGACATGCCCAAGATACAGTGGGTGAGCGAGCCGAACGTTAAGGTTCGGATAGTTAATAAAGAAGGGATACTTGAGGGGCTGGGTGAGCCGGAACTGGCAGGCCTCAAGGCAAACAAAATTATACAAATGGAAAGAATAGGATTCGGACGGGTTGATTCTAACAACCGGAAGGAAGTCGTGGTTTACTTTGCCCACAGATAAAAATGTATAATAGTTTTGTATTCCATCCCTTCTACAATATTCCCAGCAAATCGAGCAAACTCAGCCCTTTCTTCTTCAACTCCGTGAACTCCGCCTCCTCGACCCCGGCAAGTTCCTTTACCTTCTCCTTCGCGTTCTGTATCGTTCCGATGGAGTCCACAAGTCCCAGCTCTACGGCGTCCTTGCCCAGGAATATATCCCCTGATTTTATTTTCTCGACCTGGCTTTCAGAAAGACCCCTGTTGGCTGTCACTTCCCTGAGAAAGTAATCAAAAACCTCGTTGGTTATGTATTCAAGTTTCTCCCTCTCCTCTTTCGTGAGGTTCCTGAACGGGCTTCCGATATCCTTTCTCTCGCCTGATGTTATCTGTTCGTACGTTATCCCGTATTTTTCGAACAGTCTGGAAAACTCAAGGTATGAAGAGGTCACGCCTATTGATCCTGTCAGCGACAATGGGTCGGCCATTACATAATCGCAGGAAGAAGCGATCCAGTACGCCCCGGAGGCCGCAACATCCCCCATCCAGCAGACCGCAGGCTTTCGCATGTTCTTCACAGCATGGGCTATTTCCCTTGAAGCGACCACAGAACCTCCGGGCGAGTTTATTTCGAAGAGAACCCCGCGTATGCCCGGGTCATCCTCTGCCTTTTTTATCATGGAAAAAACATCATTCGGGGTCACGGTTTCCATGAGGAGCGAGGGTGTCGAGGTAATCGTCCCGCGAATGTTTATGACAGCAATCTTGCTGCCAAGGCTTATGCCCGGTACAGAGAGGAGCAAAAAGACCATGATTACGAGAATCACACCAACTCCAATACCAAGCCCCAGAAAAAACTTCCACCCGTCTTTCATAACAATCGTTTGTATAATTTACTTAAATGTATTATGTATTAATGTATCAGCAGAATTATTAATGGTGATAGTATGATTTGCCTGGGGATAGAGTCCACAGCGCACACGTTTGGCGCGGGGATTTCGGACGAGAAAGGCAAAATACTGGCGAACGAACGTTCTACATACAGGCCCAAGAAGGGATGGGGCATCATTCCCATGGAAGCTGGGAAGCACCATAAAAAGGTCAGGGATAAAGTCCTGAACAACGCCCTGAAAAAGGCAGAACTGGATATGAAAGACGTGGATGTGATAGCGTACTCCAGGGGCCCGGGCCTTCCTCCGTGTTTGTACAGGGGCCTGGAACTCGCAAAAATCCTCGTGAAAAAATACAAAACCCCTCTGGTCGGGGTTAACCACTGCGTTGCGCACATAGAGATAGGCAGACTGACCTCGGGTCTCAAAGACCCGGTCGTTGTTTACGTGTCCGGAGGAAACACACAAATTATCTCTTTTTCCGAGGCCCGCTACCGCGTGTTCGGGGAATGCATGGACATGGGGATAGGGAACGCTCTCGACAAGTTCGGACGTTCAGTTGGTCTGGACTTCCCGCAGGGACCAAAAATCGAGCAGCTCGCCAGGAATGGAAAATGGGTGGACCTGCCCTACGTGGTGAAGGGAATGGACCTTTCCTTTTCAGGCATTCTGACTGCATGCATCAACAAACACAGGGCAGGTGAGAAACTCGAAGACCTCTGTTTCTCGATTCAGGAAGTCTTCTTCTCCATGCTCACCGAGGTGACCGAAAGGGCCCTCGCCCATCTTGGAAAGAGGGAAGTTCTTCTGACAGGAGGGGTCGCGGCTAACGAACGTTTACAGGAGGTGCTCAACACGATGGCAAAGGAGAGGGGAGCGAAGTTTTCGGTCGTTCCCAAAGAATACAGCGGGGATCAGGGAGCGATGATTGCCTGGGCCGGAATGCTTGCCTACAGGGCAGGAACTGAAATAAAAAGAGAAAAAGCAGATGTCGATTCAAGATGGAGGACTGACGACGCCGATATACCATGGATAAAATGAGGGATTCAGAAAGGATAAACTTCGACCCGTCTTTTTTCGCATATCTCCACGAATTTTTCCAGGATTGTTTCTCCATCGTTCCCGGCGACCAGAAATTTAACTTCCCTGGTGCCGTGTGTTTTGTCAGGTTCACCAACAACCGCAAGTTCTTCCCCTGTTTTCCAGTCCCGTATTGTCCCGGTGTCGTAGGTTACCTCACTGGGTTGATACTGCGGATTGTATTTTCCAGCATCTTTGCTTTCAAACGCTTCGAACAATGCCTTTATTAATCCGGTCGTGTTCAGCTTCAGATACAGGCTTTTGCCGCTCTTGTCCATGCTTTCACCTCTAATTTTTCAAATTGGAAAGAAAATTTTAAATTAGTTGTGTACAGCGAAAACTATCCCTTCATCTTATTCCTGCTCATATCTGTAATTCTGTTTTTTCTGCCCTGAAAATGGATACTTTCTGAATTCCGTGAATCCAGTGCTGGGATCTATGGAAACTTTAACAACTCCATCTTCTGTCCCGTAAACGAAGTTTATTGATGTGTCAGGCAGATTTCTAACCCTTTCAGACAAAACAGGTTTTTTATCCTCCATTTTACCAACTCTAATTTAAACCTAAACTTTAAATCCAACACCTAAAATATTTTTTTTAGAATAAACCAAATTTAAATCCTGTTTTCAATTTCTATGTATGAAAATCGCGATACTTTCAGACTTCCATTTTGGTTTTGCTGCCGGAACGGAGAGGGAGGAAGACCCTTACGACGCCGTCAGGGAGGCTGTTGACAGGGCAATGGATTGTGACCTGATAATTCTGGGAGGCGACATATTCGACAACAGAAACCCAAATGCAGAAGTCTTGACAAAGGCAATGGAAATTCTCGTGAACCCCCTGCTGAAAAAAAGCGAGACAAAGTTAGTGAAGGGCGTGGGTAAGGACATTTCGAAGGTCTCGAAAATGTCTCTCCTTGGAATACCAGTGGTCGCGATACACGGAACCCATGAGAGACGGACGAAAGGCCTTTTGAATCCCGTGCAGGCGCTGGAAAGGGCAGGCTTTCTGATATACCTTCACTGCAACAGCGTGGTCTTCGAAAAGAACGGGGAGAAAGTCGCTGTTCACGGAATGTCCGGCGTTCCGGACCAGTATGCTGAATCCGTTCTCAAGAACTGGAACCCGAAACCCATCGAAGGATGTTTCAACATATTCATCCTCCACCAGTCCATCAGCGAATTCCTTTACGCGCAGTACACGATGGACCTGAAAAATCTTCCAAGAGGCTTTGATCTGTACGTGGACGGTCACATACACGAAGCCAAGAAAACCGCGTATGACGGAAAGCCTTTCCTGCTGACCGGCTCTGTCATAGCCACCCAGCTCAAAGAGGAGTCAACGAAGCCGAAGGGTTTCTGGACATTCGAAACTTCCACCTCCGAAACACGGTGGAACGTTATTGAAAACCAGAGGAAGGTGTACTACAAAACGTTCGAAGATCCCGACATGGAAACGATCGAAAAGGAACTCGCGGGAATCCTGAAAGAAAAGCAAAACAAGAAGCCAATAGTGCGAATGAATTTGAAAGGGAAAGTCAGGAACACGCTGATGAACGAGATAGAAAACAAGTTTGGCGGGAATCTTCTGATTTCGTTCAAGAAAGAGGTTGATGAAAAAGGGAGGTTGCCAACCAAAACCCTTGAAGAGCACAAACTTTCCGTGGAGGAGATGGGACGAAAACTGCTTCTCGAGAACCTCGAAAAATCCGGTCTCGACATCAGAACCTTCGAGAACCTGTTCGAATTACTGGTCGAAGGGAAACTATCCGAAGGAATGGAAACCCTTATGAAAGCGTCCCTGACAGGCAAACCAAAACCGGCCGCAAAAAGAATCAAAACCAAACCCGGTAAGAAGATAAGCGGTGCACTCAAAAAACCGTTGAAGCCTCCCAAACAGACCACACTTTTCGGCAAAAGAGGGAAATCTAATTAACTATGTGATAACATATATATAGTATTAGAGGTGTTCTTATGGTGGAATTTAACATCAAGGTCGAGAATGTCGTTGCCTTTTCCGTGCTGGGGAGAAAGATAACTCTCAACAAACTCGTGGAAAAAATGGAAAACACGGAATACGAACCCGAGCAGTTCCCGGGTCTTGTTTACAGGATAAAGGACCCCCGTGCGGCAGCCCTTATATTCTCTTCTGGAAAGATTGTATGCACAGGAGCCAAGAGCATCGAGATGGCAAAGGAGGCGATGAAAAGGATAGTGAAAGACATAAGCAAAACCGGGATTTCCATGCCCAGGAAGTTCAAGATCAACATAGAAAATATCGTGGCCTCGGCCAAGATAGAGGTGAAACCCAAACTGATGCTGGAGGATATTGCGATGTCTTTGAGCGAGGTGGAATACGAACCCGAGCAGTTCCCAGGTCTTGTTTACAGGATGAAAAGTCCGCGAACAGCATTTCTCCTTTTCGGTTCAGGGAAGATTATCTGCACAGGCGGGAGAAATCTCAAGGACATAAACACCGCTCTTAACAACTTTAAGAAACGCCTGGAAGGAATAGGTCTGAAGGTCAGGCCTGCAAAAATATAATTTTCGAATTTGTTATGGATCAATTCGAAAGAATTCTGAGGGACATAAAGTCCGTGAAGATACAGGGAGCCGAGAACGTGGCCATAAACGGGGTGAAGGCCTTCCGTTACAGAGCCCTGAAGATAAAGACCGGGCGCTACGAAAAATTTTTTGACGAAGTGGACAGGATAAAGGCGAAAATTTTCGAAATCAGACCAACCGAGCCGCTTATGAGGAACTGCATAAGATATGTAATTTCGAATCTAAAGAGTTCCCCGGGAGCCGATGTTCCCGGACTTAAAAAAACACTGTCGAAACTCTGTAAAGAAGTGCTGGAACATATGGATTACGCCGAAGGCATGATAGCGAAAATAGCGGCGCACAGGATACACACAGGCATGATAGTGTTCACCCACTGTCACTCGTCGACTGTCGTCAACATACTCAGATATGCCAAGAAGGAAGGAAAATGGTTCAGGGTCTACAACACTGAAACACGTCCGCTTTACCAGGGGAGAATCACTGCCCGGGAACTTTCAAAACTTCGCATACCGGTCGTTCACTTTGTTGACTCCGCCGCAAGAATCGCGATTCGGAAATCTGATATCGCACTTTTCGGGGTTGACGCGATAACCACCACGAAGATATACAACAAGATAGGTTCGGAGATGTTCGCTGTTATCGCCAACAAGTATGATGTCCCGCTTTATGTCTGCGGCGATTCCTGGAAGTTCGATCCAGAAGGAATCTACGGATTCGAGGAGACCGTGGAAAAACGCGGACCTGAGGAGATATGGAAGAACCCGCCCAGTGGGGTTAAGATAGAAAATCCAACGTTCGAAAGAATAAACCCTGATCTCGTGACGGCGGTCATATCCGAGCTCGGAGTTTACAGTCCGGAAAATTTCGTTGAGGAGGTCAAGAGAGCGTATCCGTGGATTTGCAAAAGATGCTAAAAAACTAGTCTTTCTCCTTGTTCTTCCTGTTTGCTTTCTTCCCATTCTCAGGATGCTTCGAGATGTCTATTATGAAGTTGCCCTGAATTACGTTCCTTCCTATTATTACCGGATATTTCATATGCGAGCGGTCGTTAAGGTTTGCCTCGGCTTCGTATATCTTGCCGTTGATTTCTATCTTTGCCTTTACCACGGGTCTCTGCTCAACTTCTTTTGTTATGGGTGCCTTAACTTTCTGCGTCCTGAGAACAGGCCCTACCTTTGCCTTCGCGGCAAGTTCGTGGTCTATGGACGTTATCTTTGCTCCCGTATCGAAGAGGGCGGTAGTTTCAACTATTTTTTCCCCTATGATTTTGATGGGTTCTATAAGACCAATTAACTTCTTTCCCATAAAACCACTATTTTGCTCGCATTTTATAATTGGCCGAAGTTTCTAATAAACTTTTAAATTTTATCACCCAAAACAAACGCCCATATACGAATACATGCACGATAAACGCGGTTATCTCTTCGAAAGGCTATGGAACGATTCTTTCAGCAAACCCCTTATGATGCCGTGCCCTGAATGCGAATGAGCGGCAGACGGCCGGCAAAAAACCGGATTTCTGATCATCCCCTGCTCTTGGATTAGTTTTCCTCATAAAAACCGGTTTCTAACAAATAATAAACCTTCTGCCAATCTATAAGTATGAAATTTGTTGAACACCCGCTCATACGGAAGCATTCGCTCGAATCTCGGACGTACCAGGAAGCAATACTCGGGAAGGCTGTTGGCGAAAACCTGCTTTGTGTCCTGCCGACAGGTCTCGGGAAAACGCCCATAGCGATATTACTTTCGGTGTTTCGCCTGGAGAAATATCCTGATTCCCAGATACTTGTTCTCGCCCCCACAAAACCCCTCATAGAGCAGCACCTTGAAACCTTCCGGAAGACCATAAATCTGCCTGAAAATGAGTTTGCTCTCCTTACGGGCATGGTAAAGCCAGAGGAAAGAGAAAAAAAATACAAACATTCCAAGATTATTTTTGCCACGCCGCAGACAGTCAGGAACGATTTGAGAAACGGAAGGCTAGACCTGGCGAAATTCTCGCTCGTAGTCTTTGATGAGGCCCACCATTCGATCGGGGATTATGCCTACCCCTACATAGCGAAGGTTTATGCTGAGAACTCCCAAAACCCCAGAATCCTCGGCCTCACCGCTTCTCCTGGCGGGACAAAGGAGAAAATAAATGAGATAATGAAAAACCTGGGGATCGAAAAAGTTGAGATACGAACCGAAGAGGATTTGGATGTCGCTCCCTTTGTCAAGAAAAAACAGATAGAATGGGTCCATGTCGAACTTCCCCCGGCCTTCGTCAGCATACGGGAGAGCCTCAGGAAAGCGTATGACCGCAGAATAAGGCAGCTGAGAAGGATAGGTTTTACAAAGCCGGTCAGGCTTGTTACAAAACGCGATCTTCTCAATCTCCAGAAAAGGCTTGCTTCTGATGATTCGCTCGGATACAAAAAATTCTGGGGCGTTTCGCTGGTTTCCCAGGCAATAAAGGCGGAGCATGCCCTTACCCTGATAGAGACGCAGGGGGTTGATTCTCTTCAAGAATATTTCAAGAAGCTGCTCTCCGAGAAATCAAAGTCTTCGCGCAGCCTTGTGAAAGATACTAACATTAAGAAGGCAATGGCCAGCGCAGGGAAACTTTCGCACGAAGGCTACAAACATCCGAAAATTCGAAGGATATGCGAAATCGTAAGTTCACAGTTCAGGGAAAACCCCCGCTCGAAGATCATAATTTTCGCAAATTACAGGAACATGGTGAAGGAGATCGTAAATGTGCTTTCGAGAGTGGAGGGTTCGAAGCCTGTTGAATTCATGGGACAGAGAGAAGGTTTGACACAGAAGGAGCAGAAAAAGAGGATTTCGGAATTCAGGAAAAGTAATTACAATATTTTGGTCACCACCTCGGTGGGGGAGGAAGGAATAGACATCCCGGAAATGGAGCTCGCTGTATTCTACGAGCCTGTCCCGAGCGAAATACGTTCGATACAGAGAAGGGGAAGGGTAGGAAGGACGAAACTGGGAAAGGTAATGATACTGATGACAAAAAAAACAAGGGATGAGGCCTACTATTGGACGGCGCACAGGAAGGAAAGACTCATGAAGAACACGCTCTACAGAATGAAGGGAGAAGAGCCAACCAAGAAGAAGGGCCAGATGAAGCTCGAAGATTTCAAGGATTTATAGCATTTCTGATAAATTTAAATTATGGTTCAGAGTTTGTACATCTGCAGAAAATGCAGGAAACAGTTCCGGATTATGGATTCTGAGTCCTACAAAACGCTTTTCTACATCTTTCTGTGGCTCTCGGTGTTCGTTACGATATTCATAATAACCATCCCGTTACTTGTGATAACAGTTCCCATCACCTACTACTTCCACAAGAGGCAAAAGGAAACCACGGGAAAGAAATACCACTGCCCGTTCTGCAAAAATGAGCTGGAAAGGACAGGGGTAGAGGAAAAGGAGACGATCGAATTGGTCGGAGAGTCTGTTTAGACTACAAACCCCAGCGTTAAATTATTATAATCCAATCATAATATTCTAAATATGTATTCTCCGGAAATTCGTAAAATTCTCAAGAGCAAGAAGATCAGGGTAGGTGATAGTGTTGTTATAGAAAAGGCAGGAAAGAAGTATTTCGGCCTTTTCATGCCAAAACCGGAGTTCGGGGACCCCGGAACGCTCGTGATAAAGCTGGACAACGGGTACAACATGGGTTTTGATATAAAGGGTTTAAAGATTTCCAAAACAGGGAAAGAAGAACCCGAATCCGTGGAAGAGGAAATGGAATACGAGCTCGGCAAAACCAGGAGGAGCCTTCTGAAGATGAAGTTCGATCCGAGAAAGCCGAAGGTCGCTCTGTTATCGACCGGGGGGACCATAATATCCCGCGTAAATTACAAAACAGGGGGAGTTTACGCTGTTGAGGACCCGAGAGAGCTTCTGCACAACGTTCCCGAGCTTTCGAAAATCGCCAGTCTGAAGATGTCAAGTCCTTTAAACAAGATGAGCGAGGATTTTGATCCTTCGGATTGGGTTTTACTGGCAAAACATGTGGCGAGGGAACTGAACTCGGGAAAGAAAGGAGTTATAATAACTCATGGAACAGACACGCTTCACTACACCTCCGCTGCTTTGTCCTTCTTCCTTGGAAACCTCTACAAGCCTGTTGTCCTTGTGGGTGCGCAGAGGTCGAGCGACAGGGGCTCGTCAGATGCAGGGATGAATCTGGTCTGCGCCTCTCACGTAGCTGTTTCGAATATAGGCGAGGTGGGTGTGTGCATGCATGGGGACACGAGCGACAGCTTCTGCTATTTCATACGCGGGACAAAGGCAAGGAAAATGCATACCACGAGGAGGGATGCATTCCGTTCGATAAACGAACCGCCGTTAGCGAAGGTGTTCCCCGACGGAAGGATAGAAATAATGAACAAAAACTTCAGGGAAAGGAGAAACAAACGCGTTAAACTGGATACGAAGATGGATGAGAATGTCGCCTTGCTGAAGGTTTACCCGGGTTCATACCCGAAGGTTATTGATTTCCACGTGAAGAACGGCTGCAAGGGATTCGTGCTGGAAGCGACCGGTATGGGACATGTCCCAACCGAGATTTCGAAAAGACCCTGGACCACGGTAATCAGAAAATATTCGGAGAAAGGAATTCCTTTCGTGATAACTTCCCAGACAATCTACGGGAGGGTGAGTCCTTACGTCTACACAAACCTCCGAAAGCTGTTCATAGAGGCGAAGGCAATTCCCGGGGAGGACATGTTAAGCGAGACTGCCTACGTGAAACTCATGTGGGTCCTGGGGAAAACGAAAAATTTCGAGAAAGTCAGGGAAATGATGCTGACCAATTATGCAGGCGAAATCACGAAAAGAACCGAAACCAACACGTTTTCTGTTGAGGGATTGAATGAATGATATGAATTACTCGAAACTCGGTCTTAAATGCGGTATTGAAATACACCAGCAACTCGACACCGAACATAAATTGTTCTGTAATTGCAAGGCGAGACTCTCCCCCCTCAAGCCTGATGCAGAGATCGTCCGGAAGCTTCGAGCAGTTGCAGGGGAACTTGGAGAGATAGATGTTGCTGCTCTGGGTGAGTTTTTGAAAGGTAAGGAGTTCGTTTACAGGATTTATCCTGAAGAGACGTGTTTGGTGGAAACGGACGAGGAACCTCCGCATGAGATCAACAAAGAATCCCTGGGCATCGCGCTGACCATAGCTTTCCTCCTCCGTTGCGAAATACCAGAGGAGATTCACGTCATGCGAAAGACTGTTCTGGACGGGTCCAATACGTCGGGATTTCAGAGAACCGCGATAGTAGGGATGAACGGGAGGCTAAAAACATCCTTCGGGGATGTCGGCATAACGAATCTCTGCCTTGAGGAGGAGAGCGCCCAGATACTTGGAAGGGAGGAAAATCGTGTGATATACGGTCTTGACAGACTTGGAATCCCGCTGGTCGAGATTGGAACATCCCCTGACATCCGCTCGCCTGAACAGGCGAGAGAAGTGGCTGAAAAGCTCGGAATGATCGTACGCTCCACAGGAAAAGCGAAAAGAGGGATAGGAACGATACGACAGGACGTGAACATTTCGATAGCTGGCGGAGCCAGGATCGAAATAAAGGGTGCGCAGGAACTCCGCATGATCCCAAAATTGGTGGAGAACGAAGCTCTCAGACAAAAGAATCTGCTTGAAATTAAAAAGGAATTGAAGAAAAAAAAGTTCAAAGCAGTTAAACCGAGGGTTTTGCATGTTTCTCATATTTTCAGGGCTTCAAAATCAAAGATAACCAAAGGCAAGAAAACTTTCGCTATTCTGATTCCCAAGTTCGAAGGATTCCTTAAAAGAAAGCTTACACCAACGAGGACCCTTGGGAACGAGATAGCAAGCTACGTGAGGGCGAAAACCCCCCTGAGGGGAATAATACACAGCGATGAAGACCTCAGAAAATACAGGCTTTCGAAAGAGTTCGAAACCCTGCGAAAAAGAATGAGAGCAAAAAAAGGGGACACGCTGATAATTGCCGTGGGCGAGGAAGGGCAGACAAGAAAAACAATGGACGTCATATGCAAAAGAATAAACCTTCTTGCGAAAGGCGTTCCGGAAGAAACAAGGAAGGCCCTGGAAAACGGGGATACAGACTACCTTCGGCCGCTCCCGGGGGCGGCGAGACTCTATCCCGAGACCGACATAATGCCGATAAGGGTTACACAGAAAATGTTAAGAGATATCCGAAAAAACCTCCCGGAGCTTATCGAGGAAAGGGAGAAGAGGCAAAAAAGGGAAATAAAGAAGAAAGCAAAGATAGGTGAAGAATTAACGAATCAGATTGTGAAGATGGGGAGGAAAAGTCTCCTTTACAAACTGATAGACTCCGGCTTCGACCCTAGGATCGTTTCTTACACTCTAACTTCAACACTTCGCTATCTGGAGAAGAAAAAAAGGATTAACATCAATGTCCTGAAGGACCGTCATTTCTTTGAAACCTTCCATGCACTGAAGGCCGGGAAAATCTCGAAAGAAGCGATACCGGATGTTCTGAAGACATTCGCTGACGACCCGAAACAAACCATAGACGAGGTTTTGAAAAAACTGGAAATGGAAACAATCTCCGGGGATGACCTGCGTCTGATTGTCCAGAAAACCATAATGGAGAACCCCAATCTTTCGAAGGATTCCAGGGGAAAGAAGATTTTGCTTGGTCTGATTATGCAGAAAGTCAGAGGGAAGGCAAGCGCCAGGAAGGTAATTGAACTTATCGATGAGGAGATGGAAAAATAAGGACTACTGTCCTGTCCAGTAGTTCGGGGATTCCTCTGTTATCGTGACATCGTGAGGATGCGATTCAGCGAGTCCCGCTTTACTTATTCTCACAAACTCTGCCTTTGTTTTCAGTTCTTCTATATTCCTGCATCCGCAGTAGCCCATAGCCGAACGCA
>CAZTJN010000021.1:0-7885 GCA_964613955.1 uncultured archaeon
TCTTTGAGCAGGTGTGAACTGCCGTAAAGAGAGGCTTTTGCCAAGGTGGCGATCTTAAACGACCCAGCAAGCGTCAGCTGCTGTTTTCGATTAACCCTTTTGGATAAAAGGGTTACCATTGATCTACCGGCCCATATTAATACTAAATAATGGTCTTAATTTAAATAAAGAATTAGCCGGATTACTTTATCATCGGCTTTATTTCATCCAGAAATGCTTTGCTTGGTTCGCGGATTCGAATGCCCATCTTTTCTAGAACTTTCCTGTTCTCCTCCCTCAGAAGATTACCCTTGTCAAGGCTCAGGAAGAAGTCTCTTTTCGCTGTTTTATGTTTCGCCAGCAGGCAGAGATCCGCGTGCTGCGCAATCGTAATATCATCCCTCATGCCAAAAATCTTTGCACGGATTTTTTCATACGTCCGTATCTCCTGCCTGCTCATGTCCTCTAGATCCTTGTCCATGTTTATAAAATGATAGAGTTTCACCTTGCCCTTTTCCTCGAGCTTCCGGAGTTTTTGTATTCCCGGGTGTCTGTGGTAGTATATTGTGCTGGTCTTATCGAGGGTTATTGAAACCATGTTTAGTTTTTTGTGGGAAACTTTTTAAAAGAAACATCATGGGGAAAGTATATCCCCTATCTTCTCAATATAATCCGCGTACGCCTTCAGGTCCCCTGCCTTCAGGGCTTCCTGCGCCTTTGCGTAGAGCCCAGAGATTTCCGAGAGCTTCTCCTCGGCGGTTTCCGGCGCCTTGATTGGCCCGGCCGGTTTTGGTTTTGCAGCGCCGAATATATCAAGGATTGTCTCGTTAAGGGTCTCCTGCATGCTGATTTTGTTTCCGTATCCCATAATCACCCTCTTCAGTTCGGGCAGTGTTCCCTTTTCTGTCGCCTCCAGATACAACGGCTCTATGTATATGATGGACTTGTCTATGGGTATGATCAGCGTATTCCCCCGGATAACGGACGAACCTGCCTGTGACCAGAGCGTTATCCTTTGTGAAATCTCCGTGTTCTGGTCTATTCTCGCCTCGATCTGCATGGGCCCGTACGTAAGGACCTGCTTTGAGAACTGGTAGACAATGAGCTTTCCGTAATCAGGGAAATCGCATCTTGCGGCCACCCATGCTATCAGGTTCTCCTTGTTCTTTGGCGTGAACGGAATCATCAGTATGAATTCCCCGCTCTCCTCGTCAGGAAGCTTCATTATTATGTAATAAGGCTGCATTTCCTGGCGGCTGCCCCTGTATATCTCGTCAGGTATGACCCACGCATCCTCCTTGCTGTAAAACACGGCAGGGTTTTTCATGTGGTAGATAGAATACAGCTCTGCCTGGATTCGGAAAAGATCTTCAGGGTAGCGGATGTGACTTCGAAGACCCTCAGGCATCTGGGAAAAATCAAGGAAGAGGTCAGGGAAGATTTTCATGTAGGTCTTTATAAGCGGGTCTTTGGTGTCAATCACATAGAACTTCGTCTCCCCGGTGTAGGCGTCAATCACAACCTTCACGGAGTTTCGTATGTAATTTAAAACTATCCCCACATCAATAGGTTCGGAATAAGGATAGGCATTCGTTATTGTGTATCCATCAATTATCCAGTAGAGCTTCCCCCCTGAGACCACCACGTAAGGGTCCCTGTCATATACGAGGAAGGGCGCGATTCTGCTGACCCTCTCCTTTATATCCCTGTGGAGAAGGATTCTGCTCTCCGGTGTGAGGGAGCCGGAGACAAGGAGTTCAATTGACCCGAATTTGACGGCGTAGACAAATCTTTTGAACATATCGGAAAGCGAAACTCCCCCGGTCCCCTGGTAGGAAGTGTAAATATTCCGCTCGCCGCTTGGGTAGTCAAATTCATCAGTCGTTGTTTTGACAACCACATACTGGGAATTTCCCTCCCCGTAATAAATCTCCGGCCTTGAAATTTCCAGGTAATTTGATGTTGGAGGAATATCTTTCACATAAAATTCGGGCAGCCCCTCCTTTGAAACCCTGTCCACCGGGTTCATAACGATACCGTACCCATGCGTGTATACAAGATGGGTGTTTACCCAAGTCTGTGCGTTTTCAGGAAGGTTCCGGATATCCATCTCTCTCGCAGAAACCATAACCTGCTTGTACTGACCGTCGAGATGATACCTGTCTATATCCACATCCCAGAAATGATAGTATGTCCGGAACAGCTGGAGCTGATTGTATGTCTGGATGAGTGGTCTCCAGTCCCAGAGGCGGATGTTGTTTATGGTGTCTTTGTTTTTCATGATATCGTCTATGCTCAGGTTGTAGGAAATAGGGAAAAGTTTTTCCGAGACACTGTCGAGATTATATGCCCCAAGCGTATACTGTATATTTCTTTCTATGTAAGGCTGCTCGAGGTTGAATTCATTCGGGGCAACAACGAAGGCCTGCGTTGCACCTGCTGCGATTCCTCCCAGTATGGCTATGCCTGCCAGTGCCGCCACCCCAAACCACGGCGTTTTCCATTTGCCCCTTTTCATGCTCCACATGAACAGCAGACCGACTATTACTGCTGCGAAGGAAAGAATGTTTATAAGAGGCAGTATGACACTGATGTCTGTATATCCTGCTCCGAACACCACTCCGGTTCCTGAAAACAGAAGACCGTAACGGGCAAGATAAAGACCGGACGCCAGAACAAAGAAGAGCAAACCCATGAGAAAACTGATGTGAGGTTTCGATTTCTCCGTGCTTTTTGCCCAGTTCATTGTATATCCGAAGCCCCCTCCCATTACCCCTAAAATCTCCTCTTCCTCAATTCTTTTTTCCATTCTGAATGATTTGGAGTAAACGGCATATGAGAAGAGTGTCATCAGGGTAGTGAGTATGACAGCCAAAAGCATGAAAGCAAAAACCTGCATATAGAAAGGCAGCGTGAATACGTAAAAACCGATGTCCATACCGAAAACAGGGTCCGTCACGCCAAAAACGCTTGGATTCAGGAACTTGAGAAAAACCTCCCAGTTGGAGAATGCTGAACCAAGAATAAAAGCGAAGAGCAGCGCGAGCAGGATTATAAACTTCTCGGTTACTCTCATTTTTTTCCTCTCAGATTTTTTGAGAGCGATTCTCTTGGCGATTTTCACATTGATTACAGCGAATACGAAAAAGGAAATTCCGAAAAGCAGCCCGAGCGTAACGCTCGTAAACAGCATCTTGAGGAAGACCTGATCGTAATTCAGACTCAAAAACCAGAACCAGTCACCGAATATATTCATTAACCAAGAGAATGACATCAGCACAATCAGTATGACAATAAACAACATGTTGCTGATTTTCATACCACATCAACCCTCAGTAGATTATTCCCTCTCAGCTATATATAACTATCTACAACTATCCTGCTTTCACTCACTTTCCTGCTTAGCAATTATATTCGCATTTTTTGGGCTGGTTAAAAATCAAAAATCGAGACCTACAGGCCCATTTTTTTATTCCCGGCTCCGCTTCCCCCTCCCTCTCTCACGCCGAAGGGTCAAATTTTAAAAACTCTCACTTTTTATCAAAAAATTATTCCCAATAAACTATATATTTTAGTATATATATTCTAAAAAATATTTTTATAAAAATATTTTAAATAAAATATATTATTTAATATATAATTAAGAATATAGATAAAAAATTCTATATTTTAGAGGTTTAAACCAAGGTCCAAATTTGACCTCTATTTTTCAAAATATGGTCGCAGTGATGCGTTTTTTTGATTGGCAAAGGCCTCCTGTATAAGTTGCTTTTTACGCTCGATTCCTAAGTGTACATAAATTGTAGTGGTTTCTATATTCTTATGACCAAGCGTTTCTTGGATGACATTCAACGGAACGCCTTGATTCTGCAGGAATGTGGCATAGCTGTGTCTTAGGGTATGTGCATGGACTTCTCCGGGATTTCTTATCCCTGCTTTTGTTGCATATTTTTTGACTATCCTTCTTATATGTCGGTCGGAAACATAGAATAATTTCCCTTCTTTTCGATCCCCTATATACTGTTTTAGTTCATTTTTGAGGACGGGTGTGGATATGGGGACATATCTGTCTTTTTTACCCTTTCCCTGGACGATCTTCACATGTTCATTTATAAAATCAATATCTTCTATCTTGAGGTTTTCGAGCTCGGAATTACGAAGTCCCAGATAGAAAAGACATTTAAGAATCAGAACATCTCTCTGGCTGACTGAAGATGCCCTGAACATTGCTTCTACTTCGGGGAGTGAGAGGAATCTTGGGAGTTTTTGAACCAAAAAACCACCTGTTTGATAGTTGTCTGAACCTAAATATAAAGCTATATATCGATTGTCCGTTTTTCTGTATTTTCGGACATGAATTAAACCGTTTTTTATGGCATATTTTGATGAAATAGGCTACCCTGTCTAGAATAAATAGGCTATAAAAATAAGGGTTTGGTTCAAACGGTTTATTTCTTTGCTCTTTCCCTTTTCCCGGTCTTTTTGGCAGATTTCTTCTCAACCTGTATGAGTTTCTTCTTCATGGCCTCCAGGTTATGCGCAATATCCCAGCCGTCATCCGTCAGCTTCACGTCCTTGATCCTGCCTTTCTTGTCAAAAACAACCAGCCCCATTTTCTGCAGAACATCCAAGATCTTTATCGTGTGGGAATACGTGCAGTCCGCCTCTTTTGAAAGGATCGTGGCGTAAACCGGGATTTTCGATGTCTTCAGGGCCAGGAGTATCCTGGCGGGTTTCTCCCTCAAAAATAGGTCTTCCAGTACCGGTTTTTGTTCTTTTGCATTCATCATACTTAATTTATGACAAAAGGAAATATAAATGTTATGTATTCATTAAAAATAATGTTTTATTTTAAATACATTTTAATGTATGTTTTAAATAGAATACTTTTTAATAAATATCTAAAATTATATATTTTATAAAATATATACTAAAGAATATAAATTGTTAAATTTCATAAAAAGTGAGAGTTTGGGAGGAGAGCGACACCAAGACCCCGTAGATAAAAATCGCCATGTAGAGAGCCTATTTTGGTAAATTTTGCGTAAAGGTTTAAACTCAATTTTTTATATTTTAGAAACAAATAAGTGGAATGGACGAATTTGGAACTGTAATTTCGACTTTTGAGGGCCCATGCACAAGGAAGTTTTCTTTTGTGATAAAAAAAGGCACGATGGTCAAAAGAGGACAGTTCGTCGAGCTTCCTGTGGAAGGAGGAAAATTGATAGGCAGAGTTGCGGACGTTTTCAAAACCAACCGCTATTTCATGCGACCGGAATCGGTCGAAAAATACGAATCGAGCAAACCCATGGGTGATATATTTCCCGTAAGTAACTGGGAATATCTGGTGGCGGATGTTGTTCCGCTCGGCGTATACGGAAAGGAGGAAAGGTTCGAGGAGGTTTGTTTCCCGCCATCCCCCGGAACAAAGGTTTACGAGCCTGAGCATGATATCCTTTCCAAATTCCTGGGTCTTGACAACAAAGGACTGGAAATAGGCGAGCTTCCATATCACAACATCAACGTTAAGCTTAACCTTACCCGTTTGCTTCAGAAGCATCTTGCCATACTTGCAATCTCGGGCGCCGGGAAGTCCTATCTGGTTTCTGTCATTATTGAGGAGCTCATAAAAAGGAAGAAGGAGGACGGCCAGCTTGCAACGATGATAGTGGATACGCACGGGGAATACGTTTCATTTGCAGAGGATCCAAACTATGCGGACAGGATAATAGTCTTCCCTGGAAATGAAATAAAAATAGGTCTTCCCGGTCTCACATCACGCCAGATATCAGAATTCCTCCCGAAGCTTTCTCCTGCCCAGGTCAGGGAGCTTGCCCGTCTCCTCCGGGAAATGAAAGGCGAAAAGAAACATTTCGGAATCGATGAACTGATAAATAAGATAGAGGAGGACGAGAAAGCGAAATCAGCAACGAAAGACGTTTTGATATCGGTTTTGTACGATCTTAAGGAAACAGGTCTTTTTGGGGCATCCGATTACCCCGGGGCAAAAGAACTTGCCCGCCAAGGCAAAGTCAGCATCATCGATCTTTCTTCATTCATAAGTTCCCGGAAAAAACAAATGGTCGTTGCACATCTCGCCCGTAAACTTTTCAATAACAGAAGGAATTCCAAGATTCCCCCGTTCCTTTTGGTGCTCGAAGAGGCACACCAGTTCGTTCCGGAGACAGCCAGAGCGGAAAATGCGATATCCCGTGGAATCATACAGACCATCGCCCGCGAAGGGAGGAAGTTCCATGCTTCTTTATGCCTGATTTCGCAGAGACCAATCCAGCTTTCCACGACTGCTTTATCCCAGTGTAACACCCACATAATCCTCAGGGTTACGAATCCCTACGATTTGGATCATATAGGACGTTCATCCGAGGGGATAACAAAGGACGTTCTGAACCAGATATCCGGCCTTCGCGTAGGGACGGGACTGATTGTAGGGGAAGGCGTGAACTTTCCCGTATTCGTCAGGATTCGCAGGCGCAAATCCAAAGAATCGAAACGTGGAATACCATTGGAAGAGGCTGCGAAGGAGTTTTCCGAAAGAGTGAAGAAGAAAAAAGAGGACGCGAAGAGCTTTATGTAATCTTAATTAAATAGACAGAAACCTATTAGATACCATGATATCCATTTCAAAAATGCACGAAACAGAGAAGAGAGCGAAGGAAATGGGTATAGACGAGTCGATAATGATGGAGAATGCAGGAGCGAATGTCGCGAGGATTCTGAACGAAAAAATCGGATTAAAGGGAAAACACGTGCTTGTTTTTTGCGGAACAGGGAACAACGCGGGTGACGGTCTGGTTTTCGCAAGACATGCCCTCATATACGGAGCGAAGGTGGCTGTTTACTTTGTTAAAGACCCAAAACTTCTCAGAAGCAGTGTTACGCGAAAGAACTACGGCATACTGGGGAATCTTAAATCACTAGGGAAACCAGTGAAATTCTACACGAAAAAGGTACCCAAACTGAAGACATATGTTCTTGTGGACGCTCTGCTGGGAACCGGACTGAAAGACATAGTGAGCGATGAATACGCGAAGGCGATAAAGAAGTTCAACTCTATGGGTGGGTACAAAGTTTCGATAGATTGTCCCTCGGGGATAGATTCTGACACAGGGAAGGTAATGGGTTCTGCTGTCATGCCTGACCTCACGGTAACTTTTTACGACAGGAAGAGGGGTCTGAACCGTGAAAATTCCGGAGAAATAGTCATTGCTGACATAGGCATACCTAAAATTTAGAACATTTCTTTTTCGAATTCTTTCAGCATTTTCCTTATCTCCTTTTCTGTGTAGCCTTTCGCTTTAAGCGCCTTCTTTATATCCTCCTTGGTGAACCCCCTGTATATGTAGCCCCTTATGATCTCATTAATCTCGAATTTACCAAGTTCTTTCTTTTCGCCTTTCTTTTTCAGGTAACCTGCAAGAAGGTAGATTGCCAGCAGGATGACCACAAACAGGCCGAAAAGCCCAAGAGAAGGGAATGGCTCCTCCTTGCATTCCATCGCCTCTTTTGGTTTGTTTTTTGTCGTTCCGCAGAGATTAACATCATTGCATTCCCTTGTCTTTAGGTTGAGCTCGGAACATCCCGACCACGCACCACAAACCCACTGCTCCTGACATTGTCCCGGCGCCGGAATCTCTTCCTTGCACTCACCGCAGTCAATGCTACAGTCATAGCATGTCTCATATATTGAGCATAGTTTGTCTCCGCAGTAGCCTGAATAAGATGCCCATGCCATCAGGGAGTAACGTGTGAAGTGTGGTACAGAAAATTTTATCATGTCCTCTGAAGATTCGATTACACCGCAGTCATAACAATACAACCCGTCCCTGAGTATAACAGGCTCTTTTATGCCGATATCGTAAAATGTTATGACAGCAGATTTGTTCAG
>CAZTJN010000021.1:7985-11861 GCA_964613955.1 uncultured archaeon
TAACAGGCTCTTTTATGCCGATATCGTAAAATGTTATGACAGCAGATTTGTTCAGCTCCGGGATGTTTTCGGTATCTATCTGTATGCTGTTCCTTTCTATTTTAACATGCTTGTCGATGTTTTTCCCGACCAAATTCAATATATTCTTTCTGAATTCTATTTTTGCCTTGTGGGGAACGCCGATTGTTACATTGGTTGCGTTAATCAGGTCAATTTTGGAGAAATCTGTCGTCAGGTCGTTGTTGAATTTCCTGTATTCGGGAAGCGGGCAGCCGTACATGTTAACCTTTTCCGGATAGGGCGTTCCCGGGCAGCGATCCCTGGAGTTTTCCACGCCGTCTCTGTCCTCGTCAGGTATGGGCTCTTCTTTTGATTTAATGATGACGCTGATGGAGTCCATCGCAGAAAGTTCCCCGTCACTTACCTCCAGTGTCACGTTATATACCCCCGGGTCTCCATAAGTGTGATTTATCATCACTGAACCTTCCATTTTATTCCCGTCGCCCAGATTCCAGACATATACAATCTCATCTCCGTCAGGATCCACACTGTAATCCCCGCTGAACCGGGCGAGCTCGCCGACGTAAAATTCCTGTCCGTTCAAAGGATAGGAAATCTTGGCTTTTGGCCTCCTGTTCACGTTGCTGATATTTATAAGGACTTTTTTCGAGGTGTTGAATTCCCCGTCAGAGATGGTGAATATCGCTTCATAAGACCCTGCCTGCTCGTAGTTAGGAACCCAGTGGAATTTCATCTTAGAGACATCATAACTAACGAACGAGGCACCTTCAGGAAGACCACTGGAATAAAAAGAGACAGCATCCTGGTCAGGGTCGTATCCTGAGACGTAAAATTCAACGGTCTCGCCTTCAGTTGCATTTATATCCTGCAGGGTATTCATTGCAGGGGGATGGTTTTCATATGTCTGGTTGTACTGGCATGAGCCGCTCTCATTGCAGTAACTGTAGAGGTAACATCCGCAGACAGAACAATTTTCAACCAGCGTCCCGTTATCACAATAGTAGGGTCTGGTTTGCGAACATTCGCCATACAGGGTTCCGTCATCACATTGTTTCGGGATTTCTATGCAGATGTTTTCTTCACAGTAAAACCCTTCCGGGCATCCGCACACAGAACAATTCTCCACAAGCGTTCCTTTGTCACAGTACCAGGGTCTCCCCCATGTTTCGTTCTGGGAGCATTCACCGTATGGAGTTCCATCCCTGCACTCATGTACTGGAGGAGTCGATATGTTTTTCATCACCGTTATGTTCTTGACACTTCCGTTGCTATGCAATGAAAATTTATACGTAAATCCTTCAAAAGTCAGGGAATTTATGTATTTTTTGTTTTCGATTAATGTGGCGTTCACAGAGACATTCTCTGTTTCTATATTACCATTCCCGTCCAGATTATAAAATTCCGTTCTGTTCAAATTTAAGGAATACACGCGGGCAAAGAAAAGGAACTGATTTATTGGGTGTGTGTATCCTTCAAAAAATTTCTTTATTGCAAGATGCAGTGTGAGGTTGGAATCCTGAAAATATGCCTCGGCAATCGCGGGGAAAAACTTGCTCCTGTTGGGATATGCAAAGAAGTATCCGTCAGGATAGTCATTCCTCAGGTAATTGCTGTGGTTCTCCCCGGCGCTTGTGATGAGATGGTATTCCCTGTATTTTAAAGTCGATGACGCTTCATAGTATTTGTCACGTATGTTCCTGTTGAACCGGTTAACAAAATGAAGTGAAAATCTGTCCGCCTGCTGCTCTATACCGTCCGGTATGCTATCCTTAAAAAATTCGCCCACCGGTATGTCCTGAATTACAAGCGTGTAGGAATCGTATTTATTGCCTTCTCCCATCCCAGTTGTGGTTATTTTTTCAATTTTGTAAAGCCTCTTGGGGACGCTTTTCAGAAGACTATAAACCACCCTCAGCTGGTCCGAGTCGAGCTCGCACTTGTCATAAATCATTATACCGAATTCGCTCGAGATATTGGTCCGCAGTTCTTTGGTTTCAGGACAAAAAGTTCCGTGGCCGTCTTGTTGGATGCATATACTATCCATACACACATATCCCTCATCGCAGTCATTGTCATTAACGCATGTCATGTCTGCCATGGAAAGGGAAGAGAAAATCAAAAATACGAAAGTGATTAAAAGAACCCCGAGAACCCCCCGTTTCATGGTACCTGTTTAAATATTTGGGTTTCCCCTCTAATATATCAATTAACTGGGTTGTGTTCTACTCCCTGAGAGGATGAGGATGGGGATAGGGAGTATAATCAGGTTTTGCATACGAAAAATAATCTCTCTTTTCTTGGATTAGGTGTTCATATTCCCAATCAACAAAAACATAAAGGTCGTCCTTTTGCATATTCTTAAAGGTATTATTCCATATGTACACGTCATGTATTTGTTCTGGCACGGGGTAAGGGCACGGATAACGATCCCCCCCGCACGAATCAACGCTTAGCTCTATACCAACGTTCATATCTTTGATGAGATTGTTGTAAACAACACCACTTCCACCTCTTAATCCAACGGCTGTGTCTCTATAGAAAACATGCCATGGGTCTTCCATAACATTGTTGTAAATTTCATAGCATCTTGTCCCGTGTTCTCCTGTGTCATTCCAAGGACCATAAGGCTTTCCATGAGCATCGACAGCATGGGAGTTCTTGTTCCTCCTAATATGATTGTATCTGGCCACGTAACGTGCACCATTACCGGCTGCAATAGCATGGCGACAGCCTTCAAAGTAGTTGTCCTCAATAAACACAAACCACTCACTCCCCAAACCTTCTGGCTCGTCCCAGTCTTTTTTGTCCGCACCGGAGACAAGCACGCCATAACCAAGCCCGGGCATGTAACAATCAATAAAGCTGTTGTTGTATATAACCCCACTATTTTTCCACCATGTTACAGATGGGCTGCTCCCTCCGTATTCCTTTGCGAACACCCCTCCGCTGCTGAATCCTCTGAAATCCATGTTATAAATCTTAAACCCCCATACACCCAAAAAAAGGCCTATTCCAGATGTGTATTCCAGAGGGTCGTATTCCTCGCGCGGCCCAAAGGTATCAACGAGTGTCATGTCAGAAAAACTAATCCCTTTCTTTCCATACATGAGAACCTCAAACATGCGCCTTTTTTCGTATCCTGTCCCCACTTTTCTCAATATTGTTTTATTTTTTCCTTCCCCCCGGATATGAATTTCTTTGTCAACAATTTTTACAGTACCATTAAAATCATAGGTTCCGGCAGGAATCTGGACTATATCTCCGTCGTTGGCCATGTCCACGGCGGCCTGGATGTCATCAGTGGTCCCGCTTGCAGCGCGAATTATATTACATGTTCCTGAGCAATTTTGGGTCGCTTCGGAAAACCGACTCGCCACAAAAACCACGTCATATATGTTTATTTCCCCGTCCCCGTCCGTGTCAGACTTTGGGTTGAAACCGAAGGTTTTCCCGAAATCCATTGCTATCAGTGAAAGGTCTTCTATGTCCACAACACCGTCCCCGCTGATGTCGCCTTGAATTTCTTCGCTGCTTGCGTATTCATACGCCCCGATATCTGGGGCTTCTCCGCTGTAAGGAAGACTAACTCCCTGATCGGCTGACCATGCCAAAGACCTGTCCACTGTTAAAATGTTGTTGTCGTAATCCACGTTTGTTATTCTGGCAGTCTGGGTCTGACCTTCCAGTTGTATTAAATCCCCATCAACTATCCCGTATCCATCGAAGAAGTAGGTTGCATCCTGGACAGGAATCTGGGTTCCGCTCCCCGACGAAGTAGTCGTTGTAAGCCATGTTGCGGAATCTATGCAGGGGCTGTCTGGCTGGAGATGGAAGTCGCCGTTCTCCGGGTCAGCA
>CAZTJN010000022.1:0-1445 GCA_964613955.1 uncultured archaeon
ACCCGAATTTTTCCTCGAGCGCTTTTCAGCTCCCGGAAAAGGGTTCTAAGCTACTGGGTCCTTAGCCCAGCCCCTTTAGCCCCAGACCATCGCTTTCGAATGGTCACGTGCTTGACCGGTCCCAAGCCTTTGCCTTTTCGATGAAGCCTTTTATGACTTGCGTTGCGTCTGGAAAAGACTTCTTGGGTACCCCCGCAAGCTTTCTAACGACGACCTTCGCTTTTGTTTCAAGTCGTCATACGTTGATAACTTTTATAAGCTTTAAAAGTTTTTATATTCTTAATTGCTTTAATTATACTTATTATTGGTGGTCCTTTGAAAATAAAAATTATCAGCAGGAAGGGAGATATCTGGAAGTTCGTTCTTGGCGATGCAACACCCGCATTCGCGAATGCCCTGCGAAGGGTTATGATTTCAGAAGTTCCTACGCTTGCTGTCGACACCGTTGATTTCCATGACAACACATCCGCTCTTTTTGATGAGGTGATAGCAAACAGGATCGGCCTGATTCCGCTGGTGTTTGACCCGAAAAAATTCAACTTCCAGGATGAATGCAAATGCAAGGGAAAGGGGTGTCCTCTGTGTCAGGTGGTTTTCTCCCTCGACAAAACAGGCCCTTGCACTGTTTATTCGGGAGACATGAAAAGTTCGAACAGGGCCGTTAAACCAACGGACCCGAATTTCATCATAGTCAAGCTCTTGAAGGGTCAGCACCTGAAACTCGACGCGTTCGCTGTCCTCGGAAAGGGAAAAGACCATGCAAAATGGCAGGCAGCAAACGTCTCATACCAGTATTTCCCCCAGATCGAAGTGGGCAACTTCAAGGACCTGAAAAGGGTCGTTAGGGCCTGCCCGAAAGGCGCACTGGCCGTCAGGAACAGGAAGCTTGTTCTGAAGGATCCGTACAGCTGTGACGGGTGCATGGTATGCGAGGATGTAAGCGAGAATGGAGTGAAGGTTAAGGGCGACCCGAACAAGTTCATATTCAAAGTGGAATCTGTTTCTGGCCTGAACCCGAAATACATAATACTCAAGGCATCCAAGATACTCGAAGAAAAGGCGAACGAATTCAGGGGCGAACTCAAAACCCTAAAGTAAGCGGCAATTTCCGGATTAAAAATAAAAGTGTCCTCTGACATAGAATATATTATGCTAGGCGATGAGGAGAGGAAGGTTCTAGAAATCATAAACAGACACCTTCTAATGAGAAAGGAAGAACTGAAGAGTGCCTTGAAGAAAGAAGGATTTGATGATGGTGCCTCGATACCAAACCGCTTGATATCGATGGGTTACGTAAAATTCGTTGACGCCGTCGGGTCTCCGTGCTACACGATAACACATGACGGCATGAAGGCCCTTAAAGAGTGATAATCTATTTTTAAGACATTGCTGCAATTTAATTAAATAGCCTTACATGGTGTTTAGCCCCGTAGTGTAGTGGCCAA
>CAZTJN010000022.1:1545-11809 GCA_964613955.1 uncultured archaeon
TGGCTTGGCATGTCGGGCCTTGGAGAACCGCTTCTCCTATTCCCAACAGAAGCGGAGGAGCGTATGACGCATATTTGTATGCGTCCGTCGAAAGTTCCAAGAGGGAGCTCACGCTTCCAAGGCGTTGAGCAGGAATTCCTGCAGTGAAAAAGGGGAAACCCGGCGACGGCGGTTCGAATAAGCTTAAAAACAGCAGCTTACGATTTGCCTTAATCGAAAATCCGCCCGGGGCTATTTCTTATTCCCTGTGATACAACTTGAAAGAACCGACCGTGTCCTTCCCCAGACCGGTTATGCGTATGCTTATGTTGAGCGGGTTCTCGGCCGGCGGGAGATTGTTCCAGTAATTGCAGTCAAGGGATTCCGAGATGGATATGACATGAATCCTTCCTGTTTCCTCTTTCTTTAACGAAGAATCCAGTTCTTCCAAGTAGCGTTCGAAACTGTCGTCGCTCCCGTTGCATTCAAGCTTTGCCTTAATTGTACGGTTTATGTCTTCTGTAAGGCTCCTGATAACGTGGGTGTCGCTCATGCGCGCGGGCTCAGAAATGTCCAGGATGGTGTATTGAAAGAGGACCTGCTGTATCATAAAAATCAAACCAACAAGAAAAACTATGGCAACAACGAACATTTGTCCCTTCATAAAAAATAATTGTGTTGTCTGAAATAAATAAAGGAGGGGGGGGTCGTTTGAAACAGGAATGGTCTGTTTCTCACGCCTTATTTCATGATTGCTATTCCAAGTTCCTTGTGGATGTCTCTTTCTCCTTCCTGATGTGCAACCGGTCCGAGAATGTAGGGGGATTTCACACCGGTCACAATGGTTATGACCTTCAGTTTGTTGCCGTAATTCGGGTCTATTCTGGCCCCCCATATTACCTGGGCTTCAGGATCCAGCTGTTTCGAAACGTATTCACCTATCTGGTTCACCTCGTCCAGCCTCAAATCGTTCCCTCCGGTCACGTGTATCAACGCTCCTGACCCTCCGTGGTAGTCTACTTCGAGCAAAGGATTGGTCATTGCCTTTATGATGCATTCCTCTGCGCGGTTCTTTGAATCAGATTCACCGAAGCCAACGGTTGCAACGCCACCGGAGTGCATTATTGTTCGGACGTCTGCATAGTCAAGGTTTACCAGCGACGGCTGCGAGATTGTCTCTGTTACGCCCTTTATCATGTTCGCTATTAGGTCGTCCGCAACTGCAAAGGCCTGCTGGATGGGGAGGTTTCCTGCAACGTTTAAGAGCTTGTCGTTTTCAATTACGATAACAGTGTCGCATACCTGCCTCAGCTGATAGAGCCCGTCCTCTGCCTTGCCCATTCGCGCACCTTCCACCTTGAAGGGCATGGTCACACTCGCTATCACTATCGCCCCCATCTCTTTCGCTATTTTCGCTATAATGGGGGATCCTCCGGTTCCTGTCCCTCCGCCAAGGCCGGTCACAATATATAGCATATCAATTCCTTCCATCAACTTTCGGAGGTCTCTTTCACTTTCCTCTGCTGCCTTTTTTCCCAGGTTGGGGTAACCTCCTGCCCCCAGGCCTCTCGTCAGCTCTCTTCCTACGAGGAACTTTTGGTTTGCCCTGCTTATGCTCAAATGTTTTGCGTCCGTGTTAACGGCGATGGTTTCAGCTCCCTTTATACCTATATCGGTCAGTCTCGTTATGCAGTTGTTTCCGGCCCCTCCCATTCCCATAACCAAAATCTTTGCCCGCATAACATCGAGATCAAATTCGTCGCGTATTTTCTGCTCCAGCATTCCATTTTGCTCTGCTTCACCTGGAGCAAGCTCCTGCGGCTTTTCTTCTGTTGTTTCGTTTACAAAAGGTTTTTGTTCGGTTTTCTCCTTCTTTTCATTTTCTTTGGCGTCTTCTTCGAAGACATTTTCAAATGCTTTTTGTATTAAAGAGTCCATGTTACCCCCCTCCTTTTCATTAACCACCCCAAAATATATTTTGAAATGGCGAAATCTTTTTATTTATAGATTTCAAATATTTCTTGCAAAAGTAGTTTATACTGACAGATAACCACAAAACCAGATTCGCCTGAAAGCCAATTCATCCCCCAATGAATTGAGCTTTGTGCAACTTTCCCCAAAGTTGCTTTGAACTTTTTCTACACCGTTTAAAAATTTAATAATATTATTATCCATTTGGAATTTATAAAGATTTCTGTCCTGATTTTTCTGTTTCGGATTTTATCTACTCCCACGTAACCACATGTTCCATTTGGGGTTTTTTACGGCCCTTTCAGCCAGAAATGAGCATTTTCCGGCCTTTTCACGAACGAGATCGTACCAGATTTTCTCCCTATTTTATGCTCTCTAGATATCGATTTACATCAAGCGAAAGCTTTATATACCCATAAAGTAATTACTATATAGAGGTAACGAATAAGAGTGGGTGATCATGGTGAAATTGAGAAAAAATTATTTAAGCGGGGAAGAACTGGACAGGGTTAGCACTTTTGATATCGATGCCACAAGATCCGGATACGTGAATGTTTACGGTAGTCCTTTCAATAATTATGTCCAGAAGGCTGTGGAATATACTGCAGTAAAGGTCGGCGGGTGGATAGACAAACTTTTCGATAAAACCGGTTTAAATACACTTTTCAAATATGTAACCGGGGACGAGAAGGAAGGATTCAACTGGCCTGAACCTCCATATGTCTACTCGTACGCCCCTGTGAAGGTGTGATTAGAATGAACGGAAAAAGACTGGAAGAGGAACTGTACGGGACCGTCCCAGCCTCCCAGGAATTTTTAAGTAAAATCACTGGTGAGGAGGGGCCCCATCTGGGAGCAATTAAAATAAACGAAGATGGAACGTATCAGATTTACCGCCCAGAAGACCCGACAAAGGTTCTGGAAAAACCTGTGACGGATTACATGCAAATGAGGACAGGATTTGGCATGAAAGAGCTTGCTCTTAATTTGTTAGCCTATGGTAAGATGCATGAAGAAAATCATGTAAATGTTCATTATGTCAAGGGGGATGGCATGACGAAAGAGGATGAAGAATTCATAACAGAACTTGGAACGCTGAATTATCTTAGAGGCAGGAAAGACCTGGAAAGCGTTTATGCTGTCGCGAAGATTGTTAATGCTTATGAATACCTAGCCGGAAGGCAGATGGCAAAAGATCTGGCCGAATTGATCCCTGAAATAAAGGAGGAGGCCAAAGGTCTGGAAAAATATCTGGTTCAAAAATACAGGCCTGCTGCGGCGAGGGCTTAGGTGAGTTGATATGGGACTGGTAGATGCACTATACAAAGACGCGAAGCTTGTGGTAACTGACACCATTAAAGGTTGGTACAAGGACAACCTCGGGCCATTTTCAAAATTTTATGGTTACATGGACGGTCCCTTGGATGAAAGCGAGATAGATGAATTGATCTACATCAAAACCCCTGAGAAGTATATAGTCATTCCGAGAGCCAAAGGCGATACAGGTGTTGATCTAACTAATGCAAATGTAAACCAGATTATAATAGACAGCACGGGAAGGTTTGAAGGATTTGGTCCAGCCTTAGGCGGTTACGTTGTACCAGAGAGGAGAATTTACGATCCTGATTTCACAAAGTTTGGTTCTGCAGAGTCTTTTAAGGGTTATCATAGACTTGAAGACGTTACAACAGCACGTGCAGAATTTGGTCAGGACGAATTAAGGTGGAGGGCCAAAGATCTAACACCTGTTGGAACTGATTCGCTTGGCAGAGATGTTTATGTTTCATATCCAAAGAAGTTGGATATTGGCCAAGGATTATACTTTGGTGTGCAGGCTTTGTTTTTCCGGGGAGTTGCCAGCATATACGATAAATTGGTAGGCAAGTATATCAAGAAGGAGTTGTTGGAGGCTTGGTGGGAAGAGTTATACAGAACAACAACACATACCTTGAATGAATGGATAGGTCTCCCGAAAGAAATAGAACTGGTTAGAGCGTAATTTATTCATTTTTAAAAGTGCAGAGGCAATATTAAAACATGGCTGTGGATATCTTGCAGTTGCTCGTGGAGATACTTCAAATAAGCCCGCAGCTCGTGAACGAATACTCTTCCCAAGGTCCCATCTATCAGCTTTTCTATTTGTTCTTTTTCCCCATGGTTTTCATCGTCATCCTTGTGTGGATGGTGATGGAGAGGTTTTCCAGACACAGGGGACTGAGCATACTGATCGGTATCGCCGTCCTCGCCTTCATAATTCTTCAGGGATGGTATTCGTTTTTCGCGTATCTCAGCAGGTTCTGGATTCTTATCGTTGTTATAATAGCGGCATTCATGGCCTTCTTCTCATTCAGGGGGAAGAAGGAAGGAGGCGTTACAAAGGGCAGGACAATCGGCGGCATTGGAGGCCAGATTGCGGGGAGGCTGTACAGAAAAGCGATAGGGTTGGAAAAGGAACTGGAGGATGAAGTGGGAAGGGCTGTAGAGCAGATAAAATCTTCGAATACGGATGTATCTTTTTCAGAAGCCGTGGCGAGGGCAGAAGGTGCTCTGGCAAAGTACAGAGAGGCGATAGATATAGCGGGGACCAAACCCGGCAGCAAGTACAAAAAATTTGAAAAAGATATACAAGAGGCAATAAAAAAACAAAGGAAAAAGCTTCATATTAGGAAAGTGGCATGAGGTTGGCGAAATGACTCCATTTAATTTAATCTCACTGGATTTCCTGATTCCTTTCTTTTTCATATTCGCGATTATATACGGGGCACTCGAGGTCTCCGGGGTTTTCCGGAACAGGGCCGTGAAGGCAATTATAGCAGTGGCCCTCGGATTTTTCGCAATATCGAACGCTGATGTCGTTAGCTTTATCCATCAGGTTCTTCCCTTCGCCGCGATATTCTTCATTGTCGTGTTTTTCATAGGTTTCATAGCAAAGCCTTTCAGGGGGAAAGGCGGAGGTGGAGGTGAGAGAGATCCTCTGCTTCTTTTGGTTGTTCTGGGTCTGCTTCTCATTGTTTTTGCCCAGCTTGCGACGCCCTCATCACCGTTTTATTCCAGCATCAGCTCAACTATTCTGGGGGATCAGAACGTCCTCTGGGGCATAGGAATCCTTATTCTCCTCTTCATGTTCTACTATGCATGGAGCCAGAGCAGAAAAAGCGCGCCTGCAACCAGCTAGTTAACGATAAAAATGTTTTTCATGGAAGCGTAAAACCTTATAAATGTGATAGGGCAATTAATTAATATGGCAGCATTTCAGACGTTGATACAGAATATGATGAGACTGGAGTTCTTCCAGTTTCTTTTCCCGTTCTTGCTCGCCTTAGCGATAGTCTACGGGCTTCTCAGATGGGCATTGCCTGAGCAGTTGCCAAAATCAGCGACAGGAGTGATTTCGCTTATCATCGCGTTCTTCGTGATGCTGTATTCAAGCTGGAATTACATGATCGTTCAGTTCTTTGCCAACATATCAGGGGCTTTCCTTATAATAGGTTCAGGTATTCTCTTCGTGATAATACTGCTTGCACTGGTCGGGTTCAAGCCCACCGAACTGTGGCCGGCCAAGGAGGGCAAAGCGAAATGGATAGTGGTACTGCTGATAGTGTTCATCGGGGCAGTGATATTCTTCGGGGCAGGCGGATACTGGTTGGTCGGAGTTCCCACATGGGCAGCAAGCACAGACTTCTGGACAATAATTTTCTTCGTGATAATACTGGCAATAGTGATATTCTGGATGGGGGCAGAGGCCGAGGGAAAGAAAGAAGAAGCAGCTCCGGCAAAGTAAAACTTCAGTCAGCATCAGAATCCCTTTTTATTTCTATTTCTAATTTTAATTATGGTTAAGAATAGACGTTCAAGACCAGAAGGATGGCGGAGAATAGCAGAAGAAAGGATTTCCATCCTTTTCAAAGAGGCCGGGAAATCGTTTTCCAAGCATCCGGAGCGTTCGAAACGTTATGTCCAGCTCGCCCGCAGGATAGGAATGCGTTACAACGTCCGCATTCCGAAGGAATTGAGAAGGAAATTCTGCAAGCAGTGTCTATCTTACCTTAAACCCGGTGTTAACTGCAGGGTTCGAACGAGGAAAGACAAACGGGCAGTTATCGTGACGTGTCTGGTCTGCGGTTCTGTTTCTCGTTACCCTTATATAAAGGAGAAACAAAATATTAAACAATGAAGCTGATAATAACCCTTGGTCTGCTGACTGTTTTTATATCATGTTTTTTCATATTCTTCACATTCCATACGTTGCTGGCAACCAAGATGTCGTGCGAATACGGGCAGGGGTCCACAGTTCTGAGCTGCGAAATGGATGAACTGAATTTCTCTATCATCTTCGGCATCATCATCGTAGGACTGTTTCTTTTCGTGGACACGCTGGTTGTCTATCTAATAATAAAGACATGGGTTCCCGGAGTGTTTGCATACAGGGGAACAGAATAGACCTACTCAACGCCCAGCAGTTTTCTGAAAATCCAGGTTGCAGGTAACGTGCACAGTATGTACCAGCCCAGCCAGTTCAGGTAATAGCCAAAAATGGGGAGGGGGAATGGCATTCTTATGAGCAGGAACATGTCTGTTTTTTCATCGCTTTCAGGGGAAACACTCCAGTATACCCCCCCTACGCGAGCCACATCGCCTTTCGCATATGCTTCCTCATCGGAGAAGTCCCCGTTATCATTGACGTCTATCGAAACCTTTTCGTTTTCAATCCTAAGCGTGTGGTTAAAGCCGGTAAAGGAGAAATATCCGATACCGTTCTGGTTGGTTTTAACGGCAACGCCATTGTAGGCCTGGTGAACAAAACCAAGAAGGAAGATGACAATAATCATTGAGACAAACATGGGCTTCATGTTCATTCGGAACTGCTTCTGGCTAACCTTCATCATCTCGCTCATATATTCCTCCGCCTTCTTCATGTCTTTCCTTTTTCTTGCCTCGTTCGATTTCTCCTTGTAAAATTTCATTTCCTCCTTTATCTTCCTCATTTCCTCCGGTTTGGTGAAAATCCTGTAAACAAGTGTAATTATGAAGGATAGCGCCATCGCCCATATGAAAATCTCTACATGCGGCAAGAACATCTAATCACCCGATTAATCCTATTTGTTGTTCTTATTTATAAATTGGCTAGTGTTTTATAAGCTTGCTCAGTTCGTTGACGGCCTGCATCATTTCGTCTTCCCTGAACTTTACTATCTTCAGGTTGGACCCGCACATGGAAGAATATGTGGCGGCGTAGTGCCTGTTGATCGCCTGCTGCTCGTTTATTTTTTCATCCTTGGTTATCATCTCTACTACGACTATCACATCGGGCTTGAAGGTTTTGAAGAACGTTTCGGGTGTGGCGAGGAAATATCCGAAGCTGGGAGTGGAAACCGTCAGGTACCCGTTCACTATTATGTTCCCAAGCTGTTCCTTCAATTCGCCTATTATGCTCTTTTCCATCGCCTCATAAAATTCCGACATCATCTTTCTGGCAGTCAGCATATCCCCGGCGGATTTCATATCCTCGTTTACGTCACCAAAATCATTGAAATCCACGTACTTAAACCTGTCCTTGTAGCCCGACCTCTGCAGAGCCAGATTGATGATCGTTTTTGTGTCAATTTCCCTGACGCCGGAAACAAATATCATTTTCATAATAATTATATTTTATCGCATTCTCTTAATATAAACTTTAGATCGGTTATAAGCTCCGTATCACTCGGGTCCTTCCTGTGCAGTATCGCAAGATAAATGCTGGCGAAATCGAGCGTGTACATAACGGAAAGAATTCTTGATAATGTTGATTTGTAGATGCTGTGTATTTCAATAACGCTCCCTCCGGCGTTCTTCACAACATCCTCTGTGAACTCTACCCTCTTCGTCATCTCTTCGCTCTCTTCCTTGTCCCTTATGAATATAACGGCAAGTTTCTTGTTAAGCTCCCTCGAAGCCTTCCATCCCATGATGGCGTTGTGGTTCATTTCAGGGAGTGTTTCGCAGAAAGAATGGGCCTTTGAATTCTCATTGAACTGCGCCTTCGCGCGAAGCGCGACCCCTTCGAATCTGCCAAAACCGTAGATCAGGGGGATTTTCCCCCTCAATCTTATGGCTATCCTTTTCGCCATGTTTTCCCGTGTCCTCACCTCAGGTGAAATTTCGTTCCGGACTTCCCTGAGGTTTTCAACAACTTTCTTCAGGTCTGCCCTTTCCCTGAAGAAGCGGAGTTTTTTCAGGACAACAACCATGGGAAAAAACAAATACGCTATCGCGGCGCGTGGCTGCATGCCTGCAGGAACCCTTATCAGAGGTATCTTTGCCTCTTTGCATTTCCTTTCCAGTTTGCCCCCCGAGCTTATTACGATTAATTTGTATTTCTTTCTAACAGCCTGCCCGAACATGCTGAGTGTTTCTTCTGTGTTTCCGGAATAACTGCTGACAAAAACCAGGTCTTCCCTGCTTATGTATCCGGGAAGATCGTAGGATCGTATTACATTTATATCGGAATTCTTTAACCATGTTCGAAGGATATCGCCTGCTATCGCCGACCCGCCCATGCCGCACACAAAAACCCTCTTGGGTTTTTTCATTCTGAGCTTTTTTGAAAATTCCCTTCCAATTTTTATCGCTTCCTCGCACTGCTCCGGAAAGCTTCTTGCGGTGACCAGCATGTTTCTTCTGTCTATCTCCATTCTCCCTATGATGTCGTCCAGAATCATCTTTTGATCTCCCTGAAGTTGAGATAGGGCCTCAGAACCTTCGGGATTTCGATTGACCCGTCCTTTCTCTGGAAATTTTCAAGGATGGCGACAATCGTTCGGCCTGTGGCAAGCGCAGTGGAGTTAAGCGTGTGGACGACGTGCTTCTCACCCTTTTTGTCTATGAACTTTATGTTAAGCTTTCTGGCCTGATAGTCCGTGCAGTTTGAACAGGAAACTACTTCGCGAAACTTCCCCTGGGCCGGCATCCACACCTCAAGATCGTACTTGACTGAAGCGTTGTCATTCATTTCTCCTGAGCATATGGACATTATTCTGTACGGTATATTGAGCTTTTGATATATGAGTTCTGCGTTCCTTATCAGCTTCTCAAACCATTCTTTCGAGTCCTCCGGTCTGCAGAAAACAAACTGTTCAACCTTGTCAAACTGGTGCGTCCGGAATATCCCCTTCGTATCCTTTCCGTGCGAGCCTGCTTCCCTGCGGAAGTTCGTGGAGAAACCTGCATATGCCTTCGGGAGTTCGCCATCCCGGAATGTCTCGTTCATGTGATAGGAAGCGAGCGTTTGTTCCGCGGTGGCTATCAAGAAGAGGTCTTCGCCTTCTATCTTGTAAAGCTGGTCCTCAAAATCTGCGAGTTCTGCTGCCTTCGCTATGGGGTCCTTTCTGAGCATGAACGGCGTCCATATCGGGACGAATCCCTGCTTAACAAGAAAGTCCATTGCGAACCTTATGAGCGCGAGATTAACGGCAACGAGCTCGTTCTTCAGGTAATAAAAGCGGGCACCCGAAAGTTTCGCAGCCCTTTCAGTGTCGGCAATGTCGAGGCTTTTGAGAACATCGACATGGCTCTTCGGCCTGAAATCCGCTTCCCTGAACTTCAGCTTCCCTTTTGATTCTTTCCTGAAGCTCCGGAGGTCTTCTTTCCGCACCAGGGGTTTCCCCCATGCCCTTACGAAGGCGTTGTCCTCCTCGGATTTTCCGACAGGGGTTTTTTTGTCCAGTATATTGCCGATCTTGTACCTGAAAAGATCGCGATGGGAGAGGTATTCTTCTGCCTTCTTGTCGTTTTTCAGAATCTCTTCGTTTATCCTTTTCATTTCCCTTATTTTTCCTGAGACACCCTTTCCTGATTTCTTGAGTTCGGCTATTTCCCTTGAAATCACGTTTCGTTTGTGTTTAAGTTTTTCGGCCTTTTGCAGGGCCGCCCTCCATTTACTGTCCATATCTATTACATTGTCCACGAGTTTCGTGTCTTTGAGCCTTTTCTTTTCCGAATCGCGAATCAGTTTCGGGGTTTCCCTGAAAAGCCGTATGTCCAGCATGCAAGCACCTATAAGATTTTGTTGTCCGCGAGGTTAATAAATGTTCAGAGCCGTTGCGTTTAATCAGAGAAGACCGGCAAGCTTTTTGATATCCATGTTCGCGACATGGGTGTAAATCTGTGTGGTCTGCAGGTTTTTATAGCCAAGGAGTTTCTGGAAAATGTTTAAACAAAATCCGCAATTCGCTTTTTCTCATAATTCCACCCATTAAGCGAACAAAAAATGCGTGAAATAGTTGTTCGCCAAAATTTCAGGCTCTCTGTTAATCGGTTTTTAATTAAAACCAGCAAC
>CAZTJN010000023.1:0-6294 GCA_964613955.1 uncultured archaeon
TACAACACAGAACCTCCCGGCCTCGCGACCGGCGGTCTTCATGCAGATTCTTCCTATCTCGAACATATTCATGCCATCTGGACGGCTTTCACCGTCTCTTGATGCATCACCTCCCACAGTTGCCTATGAGAAAGACTCAAAGAGCCTGTTCTTCATCTCCCTGCGCATGCAGGATGAGCATAAATTTCCTCCGAAGGGACGTTCCGGGCGCTTTTTCGTTTTTGGGAGTTTCGCCAGGTCTGAATCCCTCCCTGTGGGAACTCCTGAGAGGGGCTTCCCGCATGCCGAACATTTCGCCTTCGAGTTTCTCCTCTTCTCGTAGTGTATCGTTCGTCTTCCGCCTGGGGTTTTCTTTTTCACCCGCCTTAGCGAACGCGATCTCTGGCTTGGCCGTGGCATGCGCATCATCCCATGTGTCTGAATAACTAATAATTATCGGGTATGGTTATTTAAAAGTTTTCCAATGGTTTTATAGAAGGCGATGGATAATATACAATATGAGAGGAGCCCTCTGCCTGATTCTGACAGGCTTTTTCCTGGGGACGACAGGCATATGGGTGAAGCTGATAGGGACGAGCGTTTCGCCCCTCCTGCTGACAATATTAAGAACGATATTTGCGGCTGCTCTCCTCCTCCTTTTCATCCTTTTTGCAAAGGACCTGAAAACTCTCGAAACCCTGGGAATAAAGAGAAAGAATTTGCTGTATTTTCTGGCAGCCGGGTTTTTCGGTGTTACGCTGGGCTTTGGCCTCTATGTTAAATCTTTCACTTACGTGCCTGTCGCAAATGCCGTCTTGCTTGTTTACATTTATCCGCTCGTAACTGCTTTCCTTTCCTGGGTTTTGCTGAAAGAGAAAATAACGAAGTGGGAATTGGTGGCCTTGCTTCTGGTATTGGCAGGGGTATGGTCAATATACGGTTCAGAACTTTCACTCGAAACACATGCATGGGGGAATCTTTTGGCACTCTCTGCTGGCGTGGCGTATTCCGTTTTCATCGTTTTCATGAGGTATTTCGAGAGGAAAGGTCTTCCATACTGGAAAGTGAGTTTTTGGCCCCTGCTGATCGGGGGTCTGATTCTGATGCTGTTCCTCCCGCTTGAGCCTTTGGCATTCTACCCTTCGGGTCCGGTCCTGATTTTTATCTTCGGGATAGCCCTTGCTTCTTTTTTGGGGTATATTTTCTACGCAAAGGGTCTGAAAACCATAAGGGCGCACAACGCAGTGATCATATCCAGTCTCACTGAGCCCATGACCGCTATAATACTGGCGTTTCTGATACTTGGCGAGTCACTCCCCCGGCACGTGATATTCGGTGGGTTCCTGATAATACTTGCGAACATCATCATAGGCAGGGAGCACAGGAAGAAGAGAGTGGAAAGGAAGGCGAACGAAGGTTTTGGATGGGTATGGTGAAAAGAACATTTTATTAAATCTTCATTCCTATTAATTTAGTTATGATGCTGGGGAGAATTTCGGGGAGCGTTACGACCAAATCATTCAACTTCAAGGCAGAGGCCAGGGTGAAAAAGCTTCAGTACATCGCTGTGAAGGACTTCGAAGGCAAATGGATTCTCGCGTACATTGATTCCATCATAAAGTACCCTAACAGAACGGTGGGAAAAGCGAAGGTCATAGGTTACCGTGATTCAAGAGGATTTCTCAAGCCGTTATCTGTTCCCTTCGAGCCTGATACGCCTGTCTATACGGCAGATGAGGACATGATCAGGGAGGTCCTCGGGTTGAAAGACGATGGTCTTTACGTGGGTCTTCTGGAAGGCTACAGGATACACGTCAATCTCCCTGTCAAACACCTGATAAGGAAGCATGTCGCCATCCTCGCGAAGACCGGGACAGGAAAATCATACGCCGCCGGCGTTCTCCTCGAAGAACTCGCCGAGAACGGGGTTCCGGTTGTTGTTATCGATCCTCACGGAGAATACGCAACCCTGGCGAAGGAGAACAGGAAAGAAGAAGAAATGAAGCTCATGGAAAGATTTGGCGTGGAGCCGAAATCCTACAAGAGGAGCATTCAGATGTTTGACCTCGGCGAGGGGAACCCTTTAAAGCTCGATTCGAGGCTGACAACGGACGAAATTTTCGAGATGCTTCCGGCCAAGATATCCTCGGTCCAGAGAGGTTTGCTGTACTCTGCAATCAAAAACCTCGAAGGCAAGGACTACACGTTGAGGGATATTATTGAAGAGGTATCAGCCATAGAAACCCATGCCAAATGGAGTCTGATATCGCTGCTCGAAATTCTCGAAAGGACGAAACTCTTCTCTTCCAACCCGACCAAACCCGAAAACCTCGTCAGGAAAGGCAGGGTAACGATAATCGACCTCAAGGAAGGCTCCCCTGAAATTCAGCAGATAGCTGTCCTGAAGATTGCGAAAGAACTGTTCAACGCAAGAAAACACGGGAAGGTACCTGAATTTTTCTTCGTCGTTGAAGAGGCCCATAATTTCTGTCCGGAAAGGGGTCTGGGGGAGGTTTCCTCTTCCAAGATACTCCGGACGATAGCTGCTGAGGGACGAAAGTTTGGGGTAGGCCTGTGCATAATCTCGCAGAGACCCGCAAAGGTGGACAAAAACGTTCTTTCCCAGTGCTCCACGCAGATAATACTCAAGGTTACAAACCCGAATGACATCCGCGCGATAATGGAATCTGTTGAGGGAATAAACATAGGGACGAAGGAGGAGATAAAAGACCTTCCTGTGGGCATGGCTTTGGTGGTCGGCGTTACAGAGCAGCCGCTCCTCGTGGACATTCGCGTGAGGAGGAGCGAGCACGGAGGGGAAGCGATAAAGGTGGGAGAAAGAAAGATAAAGTTCGAAGAGAAGGTTCTGGCTTTCGTTCCGAAATTTACAGAGGAAGATGTCAAAAAGGCGTTCAAAGGAATAGAGGAAACACGGTTTCTTAACTACCCTGTATGGAAGGCTGTTGGCGTCTTCAGGGGCGAAAACATCGAGTTCTATGTTGACGGGGTGACAGGGGAACTCGTTTTCGCCGGCAGGGATTCAGTAGAATACAGCAAAGGGGTCCGCTCAATACTTGATCTTTCCCCCTCCCAAAGGGGGATTCTTTTTTATCTCATGAAGAACAGGTATGCGACCATCGAGAAGATATCCAACGACCTGAAAATGCTCCTCAGCAATGTCAAGGTAAACCTGAATTACCTCACCAGAAAGAAATTTGTCTCTTCGGATGGTTATATGTTCCGTAATGCCTTCGAAATCAACATCCCGCCCGAACCCACCATGCTCAAGATGGACTACGAAACCGATGAAAGGGAAAGGGAAGGCGAGTTCCTGGAATTTATGGTTTCCCCTGACTTCGTCCGGAAGATAGGAGAGCTGTGGGGCATCAAAATAATCGAGGTCAAGGCAATGTACTGCCCTTACTGGGTCGTGAGGCACAAGAATTCAAAGTATTTAATAAATGCCCTGAATAATAGAGTAGAGATCGAAAAATCAAAACTGGTCAGGGATATGATAAGGTGATAATATGAAATTTGCAGTTCTTGGCCCGGGGGAGAAGGCGGCAGGGTACAGCACAAAGAGGATTCTGGAAGAGGCGCGCAGGGATTTTAAAAAGGTTGATCTCATCCCGGTCATAGATGTGAAGCTCAGGGTGGACAAGAAGGGAGTGGATGCCTTTTACGGAAAGGAAAGCCTTTCCGGATACGATTACATCCTCCCGAGAATAGATTCGAAAAGGGCGGAGGTTGGCTATCCTATAATGAGGTTCCTTGATCACATGGGAATTCAGAAGCCATATCTGGCCGAAACCGTTATAATTGCCCACAACAAGTTCATAACGCTTGAGCAGCTAGCAAAAAAAGGCATCCCTGTTCCTGAAACATACCTCACTTCCTCGAAAGAAACCGCTAACAGCGTGATGAAAAGGGTAAAACTACCTGCCGTTATAAAACTTCTGAGCGGCTTCGGGGGCGAGGGTGTCCTCATGGTCGATTCGGAAGAGGCATTCAGATCAATCATAGAAACCATGAAGATACTCAGACAGGAACTGCTCATTGAAAAATACATTCCCAACCCCGGAGAAGATGTCAGGGGGATAATGGCTGGTGATGAAATCATCGCTTCCTACAAGAGAATCGCTGCCCCCGGAGAGAAGAAGGCCAATATACATCTCGGGGGAAGAGCGGTATCCTACAAGCTAACGCCTGAAATGGAGGAGATTGTTTTCAAGTCAGGAGAAGCGATAAAGTCGAAGCTCTGTGCAATAGACATGGTTGTGGGAAAGGAAGGGCCGCAGGTTATTGAGGTGAACATAAACTTCGGGCTGAAGGGGATAGAAAAGACAACGGACATTAACATCGCAAGAAGGATTATAGAATTTGTGAAGGACGAGCTCAAAAGATAAAGAACATGTTCTCTTAAAAATACCTATGTTAAGCTTTTTAAACCATGATGCAATTTGATAACTTATTGGTGAGGGGTTATGTCTCTTTGCATAATAGGCCTTGAAAAATCCGATACCAACCTGAGAATACTTAAGGAGGCAAAAAAAAGATTCGCTTCCGTATTCTTCGTTCCCATAGACGGGATAGGCATTGGCCTTACGGACAAGTTTTCTATTTCCTACCGCTCTTCTGACATTCTGAAATTCGATTCTGTGTACCCCAGAATCCCTTCCAAATTTTACTCGTATGCCTACCAGCTGCTCTCTCTCTTCCCGCCTGAAACCTTTACTCCCATAAAACCCATCACTTTCCTTATAGCATCCGAAAGGTTCTTCCTTTTGAGCGTCCTGAGGAAGAGAAACATAGACACGCTCAACATCCATCTTGCCAGGTCTGCAAAGGCTGCACAGACAATAGCAGAGGGCAGCGAGTTCCCCGTGATCATAAGGATACCGGGAAAGGAGACAGGGGTGATTGCAAACACACTCACAGAGGCAAAATCCGTCATAGGTGCGCTGGAAAGCCTCAGACAGCCTGTACTCATAGAGGAGCCCGTGAAGGACATGGTTTCCTGCTATGTTGCCGAACCGGATGTTCTTGCGGCAGTAAAGAAAAAAACAAAGGAGAAAGATGTTATCTTTTCCAAAGGCGATTTCAAAAACCACAAGCCTGACATCGAA
The DNA here is from genome assembly GCA_964613955.1 of uncultured archaeon. Taxonomy (GTDB): domain Archaea; phylum Aenigmatarchaeota; class Aenigmatarchaeia; order QMZP01; family QMZT01; genus CS3-C152. The sequence goes on from CAZTJN010000023.1 coordinate 5,106, forward strand.
ACAAGGCACCTTGCCCTGGAGACCGCAAAGGCGATAGATGCCCAGATAGCGAGGGTGGACATAAGTCTGAACGGAAACCCGAAAGTGGTTAACGTTAACCTTAACCCTTCTCTTATCGAACCCAGCAGGGTGACAGGCACCGACCTCCCAAAAGAAATAATACGGCACATATATGAAAGCTACAGGAAACATAAAGAAAAGCCTATGCTCATGAAATTCTTTGAGGACGCGAAGAGCGTAATGAAGGATGTTCTTAAGAACAAAAGCATGATGTGGTAGCCTTAGTTTTCCGTAAAAATCAGGGAGTTTACATTTATAAATCACAAGCCCAATCAGATTCTATATGGACTTGAACGCGATACTTCAGTCTATTCAGGCGTGGCTGCTCTCGTTCTTTGAGCACCTCGTCCCTAACTACATACTCCCAAACATCCAGATCATCATACAGATAATTACCATACTTATTGTGGGTTACGTTGTGGGAAAGATAGCCAAGATAGTCATATCCAAAATCCTTTACGTTGCGGGCCTGAAAAGGGTCACGACAAAGACATGGGCAGAAGACATTCTGAGGGTAACAGGCTACAGGGGGAACATAGTCGAGCTGATAGGAGACCTTGTGAAATGGTCCATCTACATAGTCACGCTTGCCGTTGTGGTTCAGGTTCTCGGTTTTGCTTCTGTGGCGAACATATTCAACCAGATCATAATGTTCATACCACGCTTCATAGTCGCGATTCTCATACTGGTCGTGGGTTTCATAATAGCCGATTTCTTTGGGAAGGTCTTTGAGGAAGCGATGACAAAGATATTCGGGGAAGATGTCCTTAGCAGATTTTCAGGCGGAATTGTAAAATATTCGATAGCCATGATCGCCCTCATAATAGCGCTTTCCATGATAGGTCTCGACGTGAACGCCCTCATTATCCTCTTCTCGGCCATGCTGATGATAATCGTGGTAATCACGGGCATAGGATTGAAGGATATCGTTCCTAACTTTACTGCCGGCGTGCATGTCAGGGGTATGATGAAAGTGGGGGACAGGGTGAAATTCAGGAATTACTCGGGGGTCGTTGAAAGAATCAGTCCCTATTCAGTAGACATACGTGTCAACCGGAAAACGGTAACCATACCCAATTCCATACTTATAAAAGAACCTTTTGAAAAGGAAGTCAAGAGGTGAATTCCC
>CAZTJN010000023.1:6394-11569 GCA_964613955.1 uncultured archaeon
TTTTGATTCGGCACTAGTTAGCGAGCCGTCTGAATTTTGTTTTTGTTGAACATCTGTCAGATAGTCCTACATCTAGCCCGGGTAAAGAAAATAGAAAAGAAAGGGTTTGAACCCCTACTTTGATTTCTGTGCATCAATGCATATCCCTGCCGCTATGGTTTTGCCCATATCTCTGATAGCGAACTTTGCCAGCTCCGGGAAGTCAGATTGCTTTTCGATGACCAATGGCTGCAAGGGCTGAACCTTTATGACAGCGGCATCTCCAGGTTTCAGCATGTCCGGCTTTTCCTGCAAGACGCTTCCCGTTTTTGGATCAAGTTTCTTGACAAGCTCTGTTATTTTACCTGCGACATGCGCCGTGTGACAGTGGAACACCGGTGTGTAACCTTTCGTAACAACCGTCGGGTGCTGCAGGACAATAATCTGCCCTGTAAACTCTTTCACAACGGTTGGCGGGCTGTTCGGATGACCTATGACGTCACCTCTCTTGATCTGTTCCTTGCTGACACCTCTAAGGTTGAATCCCACATTGTCTCCTGGTTCAGCTTTTTCCAGGGGTTTGTGGTGCATCTCGATTGATTTCACTTCACCCTGAACGCCTGAAGGCTCTATTACAATCTTGTCGCCAGGCTTCATCACGCCTGTTTCCACCCTTCCGACAGGAACGGTTCCCACACCCGTAATGGTGAAAACGTCCTGTACAGGCAGCCTCAAAGGCTTGTCAAGTGGCTTTTCAGGCGGTGTTATTGCCTGGTCAAGAGCCTGCACAACAGTGGGCCCGTTGTACCATCCCATGTTGTCTGATTTCTTTACCACGTTGTCGCCCACGTAAGCCGAACACGGAACAACAGGTATGTTTTCTGTCTTGTAACCGATGCTCTGCAGAAGTTTCGTAACATCGTCCTTCACTGCGTTGAATTTTGCCTGGTCGTAGTTCACTGCATCCATCTTGTTTATCGCGACAACGATCTGGCCGATGCCGAGAACCTTCGCCAAGTACAGATGTTCCCTTGTCTGCTCCTGAATGCCGTCCTTGGCTGAAACCACAAGTATCGCTGCGTCAGCCTGCGAGGCCCCTGTTATCATGTTCTTTACGAAATCCCTGTGCCCTGGACAGTCTATAATGGTGAAGTAATACTTATCCGTCTGGAATTCCTTGTGCATGAGGTCGATCGTAAGTCCTCTCTCCCTCTCTTCCTTCAGACTGTCCATCACGAAAGCGAACTCGAACGTTTCTTTCTTGAGTTCCTTTGCCTTTTCTTTCAGTTTCCTGAGTTCCTGCTCGCCCAGAGCCCCTGAGTCAAACAGCAATCTCCCTATCAAAGTCGATTTTCCGTGATCCACGTGCCCCGATGTTATCAAATTGATGTGAGGCTTTTCTGCCATCTTTATCCCTCCTTTTTATATTTTGAGCAGTTTGCTGCGGTTATACTATTGTATAAAGGTTTTATATATAAATATTATTTAAAAAGCTTTCCCAAAAATCGCTGCCTGTCATGCGTTTATTTCATTATGTCGAGCTTTATCCCGAACGCTTCCGTTTCAAAGGCCTTCGCCTTCCCTATCCTTATGTCCTTTATTTTCATCGTTTTCTGTATGTCCTTAAGAACGGGCTTCACATCGTTCGAATCAATCGTCACGTGCCTCAGCGGTTCGGCCAGCGACATGGAATTCTCCGACTTGAACTTCCTTATGCATGCTATGACATCGACCGCGCAATCCCCAACCTTTTCGGACTTTCTGCCAGCCAGCGAGCTGTCGTATGCCGGCCATTCCGAGATATGGATGCTTTTGTGACGTTCGTGCTTCCGGAAGTACTGCTGGTATATTTCCTCCGTGATGTGGGGCATTATGGGAGCCATCAGCTTGAGAATGGAAAGCAGAACGTAATACAGCGTGTATTTTGCAGAGTCAATCTCCCATTTTTCGTAGGAACCATGATTGTACAGGCGGTCCTTGACCATCTCAAGATAATAATCGCAGAACACGTGCCAGAAGAAATTCTCGGTTTCTGCTTTTGTCTTCGAATATTCGTACTTCTCAAAATAGTCGGTGGAAACCTTCACAATATCATTTATCTTTGTCAGTATCCACCTGTCAATCTCGGCGAATTTCTTTGGTTTTTCAGGCCTGTAGCCTTTCAGGTGCATGGTAACGAACCTCGAGGCATTCCACAGTTTCGTGATAAATTTCTTGCCTGTAATCAGGTCTTTTTCCTGAAATGGAAGATCATCCCCGAGTTTCGAACCGGCAGCCCAGAAACGCAGGGAATCCGCTCCGTACTTCTCTATGACGTCCTGAGGTTCTATTACATTGCCCTTGGATTTGCTCATCTTTTTTCCTTTGGGGTCGAGCGCCCAGCCTGAAATCATTACGTCCTTCCAGGGATTCACGTTGCTGTGCATCTGGGATTTCACGACTGTATTGAAAAGCCAGAATGTTATGATATCATGGGCCTGCGGGCGCAGGGACATTGGATAGAGCTTGTCGTAAATTTCAGGGAACAGGGAAGCGGCAATCTGCGGCGTTAGCGAAGAAGTAGCCCATGTATCAAGAACATCCGGGTCCCCCCTGAACTTCCGGGAACCGCATTTCTTGCAGGCCTTGTGCGATCTGTCGGCAGTGGGATCAACCGGAAGATCCTTTTCTTCTGGTAGCATAACCTCCCCGCACTTCTCACAGAACCACACAGGTATTGGAACCCCGAAATGCCGTTGTCTCGAAACGTTCCAGTCCCATTTCAATCCCTTAATCCAGTTGTCGTAACGCGAACGCATGTAAGGCGGGAACCATCTGATCTCCCTTCCTGCATGAAGGAATTTCTTCTTGAGGTCGAGGTAACGGATGAACCACTGCTCTGTCATAAGGATTTCAACCGGCGTCCCGCACCTCTCGTGCGTGTTCACCACGTGGCGGATTTTTTCGACCTTCTCTATCCTCCCTTCCTTTCTCAAATCCTCTGTTATCGCCTTCCTCGCCCGCTCCGCATTCATGCCCTTGTACTTGCCCGCCTTTTCATTAAGCGTTCCGTCCTTGTTCATTATCTCGATCGGAGGGATATCGTACTTCTCCATCCACTCCACGTCATCCATGTCACCGAACGTGCAGTGATAGACTGCTCCGCTCCCAAAATCCGGGTCCGCTGAAGGGTCCGCGCGTATTTCAACTTCCCTGCCAAAGAACGGAAGCCTTGCCTTCGCGCCCACGAATTTCTTGTATCTCTTGTCCCCGGGATGAACATATATCATGACACACGCGGGCAGCAGTTCAGGTCTTGTGGTTGCGATAACTATCGGCTTTCCTATGCTCGTGTCAAATTTCATGTAAACAAAATTCGATTCCCTTTCTTCGTCCCTCATCTCCACCTGCGCTATGCTCGTCTGGCATTCCGGGCACCACATGAATGGCGTTCGCTTGCGGTATATCCTCCCGGCTTTGTAAAGATCGATGAAGCTCTTCTGGGAAATCCTCTGGCAGTGGTCGTTGATTGTGGTGTAATAAATGGACCAGTCACAGCTCATTCCTATCCTCTTCCAGTCACGGATATAGCCCGGTCTTACCTTTTTGAGCGTTTTGAGAACCAGCTTAACGAATTCTCTCCTTCCCATCTCCGTTCCTTTCATCCCAATTTTACTCTCGACCAATCTTATGGTCGCTAGGCCATTATCATCCGTTCCGAAAGGATAGAATATCTCGAAACCCTGCATCCTTCTGAACCTCACGACAAAGTCCTGCTGGGAATAAGAAAAGGCATGTCCCAGATGCATTTTCCCTGAGACTGTCGGAGGAGGTGTGTCTATTGAATATATCGGCTTTTTGGATTTTGGGTTGAAGGCGAAAACCCTTTCCTTTACCCAGAATTTCTGCCACCTTTTCTCGCTTTTTCTGAAATCGTAACTTTTCGGGAGCATATTTACACTTTAACATCACGGTACAAGCATGTATACCTATCTATATAGGCATGCTAATTTATTAAAATTAGCTTTAATCCATTGCTTCCTTAGCTTCCCTTTCCACGTATTTCATGGGGATTAATATAAAGATGACGATTAGCGTTGTGGCAAGAGCCGCGAAATAATATCCTATTCCAACCGCAATGCCTATGGCTCCCATGACCCATACCTCGGCTGCTGTGGTCAGCCCTCTCACCTTGTTTTCTTCCCTGAATATCATCCCTGCCCCGATAAATCCTATGCCTGTTACGATGCCTGCTGCGACCCTTGCGGGGTCGCCACCTGTTATGCTTATGGAAATAATCGTGAAGAGCGCGGAACCGACGCACACAAGAGAATGCGTTCTCATGCCCGCAGGTTTGTTGTGGATGCTCCTTTCAAAACCTATCAACAGCCCCAGAACTGTGGCGACAACAAGTTTAATCAGTATTTCCGTCTCCACAGGCCCAACCGGCAGCACCATAATTTAGTTTTGTCTGAATTCATTAATAAGCATTCCCAGACAAAATAATTCTATGAAGCACACGTTATCCGTAACGCTTGTAATAGTCCTCATATTTTTTCTTTCCCAGATTATTGGCCTTTACGCCCTGAACGTGAACACGGTCGTGAAAAAGACACCGGAAGGCGGCATAGTGGTGGAGCACGAGAATACGGCAATAGGCGAGAGACCGAACCTTCAGGGGCCTGAAACCTTCCTTTACATTATCGTGGCGGTGCTTATAGGCACGGGTCTCTTACTCCTGCTGGTTAAACTTAAAAAAATCAGGATATGGAAGGCGCTCTACTTCTTTGCCGTGTGGATGACGTGCTCGATAACCATCGGGGTTTTCACGTACGATTTCCTCGCGTTTTCCGTGTGCTTCATCCTCGCGTTTTTCAAGGTGGTCCGGCCGAACATATGGATACACAACATCACAGAGCTTTTCATATACGCGGGAATAGCGATAATATTCGTTCCCCTGCTCGACATACTATGGGTCACCCTGCTTCTCCTTGCCATATCCGCTTACGACATGTTCGCCGTCTGGCGTTCAAAGCACATGATTTCGCTCGCTGAATTTCAGACCAAGAGCAGGGCATTCGCCGGCGTGCTGCTTTCGTACAAGGTCAAGCTCAAATCCATCGGGAAAAAAACAGAAACAGGAGAGGATGAAGAGCAAAGAAACGCTGTGCTCGGGGGCGGTGACATCGCGTTCCCCATGATATTCGCGGGCGTGGT
>CAZTJN010000024.1:0-5008 GCA_964613955.1 uncultured archaeon
TCTTAGGGTGGGTGAAATATTTAATGACCTTCTTCGAATACATAGTCACTCCTTGATTCTTTGGAATTTTAAATTTATATAACAGTGTTATATACTTGCACGCCTCAGAATAAAAAGAATTTTTTCCTTTGCACCTCCACTTCTATCTTCAGCGGCTGTCCTTTCTTGAGCATATCCCAGTACTTCGAATTGTTTATGCAGCCGGGATCAGGCGCTTGAACATCACCGAAGTAACCGTACGCCCTCGCCCGGCAGCCACCGCATACGTATCGGTATTTACACGTACCGCAACCCAAGAAATTTTCGCGCTTCCTGATCTTTTTAAGAACAGGGGATGTTGCCCACACATGTTTCAGGCGGTCCTTTCGTATGTTCCCTATCTTTATGGGTATGAAGACGCAGGGTTGTATGTCCCCGTTGGGCTCTAGGCCGCAATAGAGTCTGCCGGCCCCGCAGCCGCCTATGAACTCACCCAGTTCTCTGGTTTGTCCCTTCATGTTCATAGCTGCCTTATTGGTGAAATGTGTCGTTACCGTAGGACCGTTAACGAATTCCATCGCTATCCTTGCATATTGTGGAGCGGTTGAAAGAACATTCAGTCTGCATGATTTGTCCATGAGTTTTGAATACAGGAACTTCTGAAGGCCTTCCCTCTCCTCAGGTTCGAGATCATCATTCGACATTTCAGTCCCCCTTCTCACGGGAATGAAGTTAAAGGCAATGAACCTGTTCGCTTTAAGATCGTTCTCAACAAAATCCAGGAGCTTTGGGATGTCCCTGAAATTTCGTTTCGTAACTGTCGTTGCTACGCACGTATCAAGACCCGCTTCAACGCAGTTTTTCACCCCTTCGCACGTTTTTTTCCAGGCGCCTTTCATCCCCCTGAATTCATCATGCTCTTTCTCAAAGCCATCGAGGGATATCTCAACGTACTCAATACCCGAATCCTTGATTTTCCTCGCCATCTCTTTCGTTAACAGCGTACCGTTGGTGGCGACGGATAGGTAAAATCCCTTTTTGGCGGCATATCTGGCGACATCGAAAAAATCTTTCCTTATCAGGGGCTCACCGCCTGAGAAAGCGATAGCAACAACGCCTGATTCATAGAATTCATCTATCACATTCTTGGCTTCCTCTGTTGTGAGTTCGTCTCTTGCAAATCCCCCGGCATCCTGATAGCAGTGCCTGCAGTGAAGGTTGCAGGCATGGGTGAAATTCCAGACCACAAGGAAAGGAGCTATCGTGGTTTGCGGTCTCTGAATGCCGTAGTAGGCGATGCCTTCAAGAACATTGACGAGCGATCTCCTCAGAACGATATCTTTCAGTCCTGTCTTCATTTCCTTGGCAGGGACCCCGAAGGATTCTGCTCCCTTCTTTATTGCAAAACTCACTATCTTGTACGCCAGATCATCTTTCCAGTCGCCTTTGACAGGCTCTCCGCAGTACCTCTTGAGCGCGAGATCGAGCCTGTTCTCACCGTTTTTATCATTTCCGCACACAAACTTCAAAAGTCCCCTGGATACGGGATTATCCAGCCAAACCTTCACGGCGTTAGCGACGAGCTTGGGATTCCTCGTCACCATACCGGTTTCTTCGGACATGATAATCACGGATATAACACTGTTTTAAAGAAATTTCAGTTTTTTGATTTATAAATTTTCAATACGCCAGGGAATGGTATACCCGGGGACACGCCAGGTACCGTCAGCCAAACGCCCCCAAAGCCAAAATTACTTTATTTAGGACGAACCCGAATAATTAAATATGTACATGCTCTTGAGTCTCGCCATAATTCTGATAGGCGCAAAAATAGGTGGTCTTGCCGCCAAAAAACTGGGGCAGCCCAGTGTTGTTGGAGAAATAATAATCGGGATCGTGCTCGGCCCGTATGTTCTCTCTGTTCTCCAGCCAACGGACTTTATAAGAGGCCTGGGGGAAATAGGCATCGTGCTTCTGATGTTTCTTATAGGGCTGCATACGGATATTGAAAGGTTTGAAAAATTATTCACGGAAGGCTTTGCGATAGCGCTTCTTGGTGTTGTTACCCCATTGATACTGGGTTCCTGCGCAGGCCTGCTTCTGGGATGGGGCATGGCAGGTTCGGTCTTTCTTGGCGGCATTCTGATGGCAACATCCGTGAGCATAACCAGCAGGGCCTTGTCAGAGCTCGGGAAGCTTAAATCAAGGGCAGGCACAGCGATACTGGATGCCGCTGTGGCTGATGACATAATAGGTGTAATTGCCTTCATATTTCTCCTTGCTCTACTGGGCGGCAGGGGCTTCGACCCGTTTCACTTCCTTTTGACAATTTCAGGAATAGGGTTGTTCTTCTTTATTGTCCTCAAACTCAGCAAAAGGATTCTGATACCATTCCTGAAATTTGGTGAGCATCTCAATTTCAGGGTCAAAGAGGGGCTGTTCTCGCTCATACTGGCGCTCATACTGTTCTTTGCCTTTGTTTCCAAGAGCGTGGGCTTGAGCGCGATACTTGGTTCTTTCCTTCTTGGTCTCGTGATACCGCACAGAGAGGTCAAAAGGGTTCAGCATGAAATATATGCCATAAGTTATGGTTTCGCCATTCCGATATTTTTCACGTATGTGGGGGTGCTGCTGAATCCTGTCATGGTAGCATTTTCGATAGTTCCGGTATCAATCATACTTTTCGTTGCCGTCATCAGCAAAATTACGGGATGTTCCCTGGTCTCATTTCCTTTGGGATTCAACAAAGCAGAAACGCTCCTCATAGGTTTCGGTATGGTTCCGAGAATGGAGGTTGCGATAGTTATGGCAGAACTTGGCAGAAATGCCGGTCTCATACCCTCGTCAAATTTTTCCATGATAATAAGCGCGCTGGTCCTGACAATTCTGATAACGCCTGTGTTTTTGAAGATGATAGTATCCAGATACGGGAAGATGCTGAAGTGACCGGATGGGCGGAATTGTCCCTTTTCGGTGTCCATGCACGAATTTAAACTTACTGTTTACAATTTTAATAGGGAGTGAGAATGAAAGGAAATGTTTACTGGGTTGCACCTGTTTTATTGACACTGGTTCTGGTGTTCTCCTTTGTGACGGTATCGGCGGAGTTCAACAAAGAAAACGCGGCGAAGATTTTCAACAAAATCGACAAAAACAAATTTTTTGAGAGGGTCATCGCTGACCACGCGGACAAAAAACATATCGAGATGTTCAAAAAAATGGGCTGTCTGTTAAAACACAGGCTGAAGGGGTCGGCCTCTTTCGAATGCCCGGAAGACATCCTCCCAAGACTGAATGCAAGGAAAGCCAGAATTTTCCACATAATGGACCTTGGGGCGGATGAGCAGACAGGAGCAGACAAGGTCTGGGCAGAGGGTATAACAGGGAGTGGAGTTAATGTTGCTGTTCTCGATACGGGAATAGACCTGGATCACCCGGAGCTGAAGGACTCTTATCTCGGAGGTTATGATTTTGTTAACAATGACCCTGTCCCTGATGATGATCATGGGCATGGAACGCATGTCGCTGGTATAATAACCGCTAACGGAGCGGATGACATGGATTCAAAGGGGGTCTCGCCTTCCGCTGGTATATACATGTACAAGGTATGCGATGCCGGCGGCAGCTGTTATGAAGACGATATGATGGCTGCGATGGAGGCAGCAGTGGAAACAGATGCGAAGGTTATGAGCATAAGCATAGGAGGAGGAAGCTACACTGGAGAGAATTGCGATTCAGACCCTTTGGCAGAGAAGGTCAACTGGGTCGTTGACCAGGGACTGACTGCCGTGATAGCGGCAGGAAACGGCGGGAGGGGTGTTTCCTCCCCTGGGTGCGCCTCAAAGGCGATAGCTGTCGGGGCCGTTGACAGCGGGAACAGCGTCCCTTACTGGTCAGGAAGGGGGAATGCCCTGGATATCGTGGCGCCGGGGGTTGACATATATTCGACATACCTGAATGACGGATACGAATACATGTCTGGAACTTCCATGGCAACTCCTCATGTTGCCGGTGTCGTATCCCTTCTGCTCGAAGCCAACCCGGACCTTACAACTGATGGGATAAAGACCGCATTGTACGACACGGCAAGCCCGGTTAACAAATGTTATGGATGCACGCGCTGGTGGGGATACTATTGTTTCAGGCAGGCCCAGACAACGTGCACGCCGGAGATAACCGGAGCGGGGGTTGTGAATGCTTACGAAGCATATTTGGCTGTCAAACCAACAGGACCGGAATGCATGGTAGATGATGACTGCAATGATTTCGTGGGGTGCACAGACAACAGCTGTATCAACGGGACATGCGTATATATAACGAATGATGATAACTGCCAGGGAGATGGATGGACTGACACAGGAAATAAACGATGGGTTTCAGACGATCAGTGTACAGAGAAGGAACAAAAGGAGCAGGAATACAGGGATTATTACTGCGACGCAATTCTGGATTGCCAGTACATGGTCACGGGTACGCGGTGGATTGGCACGGGGATAACCAGAAACAAGGCAGATGGGACTTTGTGCGACGATGGGTTGTTCTGCAATGTTAATGAAACCTGCCAAGCTGGTGTGTGCACCGGAGGTGTTTCAAAGGATTGCAACGACTTCGACATCTGCACGGCTGATTCGTGCAATGAAGACACGGACTCATGCGAACATTCACCGGCCGCTGCGGACGGGACACCGTGTGATGATGGCCTGTTCTGTACGGTAAACGATATGTGCATGTCAGGAGCATGCAAAGGGGCAGCAAAGGATTGTTCAGACGGGATAGCCTGTACGGCGGACAGCTGCGACGAGGTTAACGACATATGCGTTAACACGCCCGACAACTCATACTGTGACGATGACCTTTTCTGTAACGGTTTAGAAATATGTGATGTGGATTTGGGTTGCCAATCAGGAGACCCGGTGGTTTGCAATGACAACAATGAATGCACTACAGATAGTTGTAATGAGGGGATCGACGCATGCGAATATACGAATGTGGCTGATGACACGGCATGCGCGGAAGGGATATGCTGCGG
>CAZTJN010000024.1:5108-6752 GCA_964613955.1 uncultured archaeon
ATGCGTGCACAGCAGATATATGTTTCAATCCGGGTACATGCAGTGCTGTCTGCGATAACGAAGAAATTTCAACGTGCAGAAACGATGATGGCTGTTGCCCTTCTGGATGTGATTACACGAACGACAACGACTGCCAGGCGACAACTAAATGCTGGAGTTCCGAATTTGCATACATAAAAAGAAGCAGCACCCAGTTCAAAAAGTTCTGCAAGTGCACGGAAGGTACTTATGCTTATCAGAGCTACGGTTATGTCTGGGGCAAAAGGACGGCATACCAGTACAGGGACTCCGGGGACAACGAAAACTGGGAAACGAGATCAAGCAAAACATATTTCCCTGCATACAGGGTAAGATGTGCGGACGGCAGCTGGTATTATACGAACCAGGATTATTACTATGGTTAGAACCCGCGTTTCTTTATTTTACGAGGTATGTTATCTTCCTGAGAGTTTCCACGAACTTTTCGCATTCCTCAATGGTGTTGTACAGATAGAGTGAAGCACGGACGCTGCCGTTAAGTTTGTGTTCATTAAACCACGAGTGGACGCAATGCGCCCCTGACCGGACGCATATGTTCTCCATCTCATCCATCATCATCGCTATCTCATGGGGGCTCGTTTTGCCCACGTTGAAGGAAAAGACTCCTCCCCTCTTTTCCGGGTTTTCGGGCCCGACGAGCAGGATTTTTTCAAGATTTTCTGTACCCCTGGTTATAATCTTGTTGAGTTCAATCTCGTGTTTTTCAACATTCTCCCTTCCTGTTTTCATCAGGTATTTCGCTGCCTCGCCAAGACCGATAATCCCGGCGTAATTCTGCAGACCGGCCTCGAACTTCTGCGGGATTTCCTCGAACTTCGCTTTGTGTTGTGTCGTGTCGATAACTGTCCCCCCGCCGACCACGAACGGCCTGAGTTCTTCAAGCAGATGCCTTTTTCCGTAGAGAACGCCCGTACCTGTCGGTCCCATCATCTTGTGCCCGGAGAAAGCGAGAAAGTCAGCATCAAGTTTCCTGACATCCACAGGATGGTGCGGAACGCTCTGTGCCCCGTCAAGAAGGACTTTCGCTCCATAATCGTGCGCTATCTTAATGATTTCTTTTGCAGGAGTGCTCACGCCGTCGAGATTCGAGGTGTGGACGACAGAAACGAGTCTTACGTTCTTGCTCATCTGATTTTCGAAATTCTCCAGGGAAAATGTGTTGTCTTCACTCGATTTAACAACCTCGTGTTTGACGCCTTTGAAAGCGAGCTTCTGCCAGGGAAGAAGGTTCGAGTTATGTTCCTTGTCTGTGGTGAGAACAACATCCCCTTTTTTTAAATCCAGAGAATTCGCAACGAGGTTTATCCCCTCTGTCGTGTTCTTTGTGAAAACTATTTCCTCGAACTTCTTTGCATTTATGAATTTCCTGATTATGTTTCTCGCCTTTTCCATCTCCTCGTCCACACGCTTTCCGAGCTTGTGGAGCGAGCGTTCTCCGCAGGAGGGGTATTCCCTGTAGTATTCGCTAATCTTCTCTATAACCTGTATCGGACGTAAAGTCATGCATGCATTATCGAAGTAAATTATAGGTTTGCCGTTTATTTCCCTTTTAAGAACAGGGAAATCTTCGCGAATCTTTTCAACATTCAGTCCCATTCAACCACT
>CAZTJN010000024.1:6852-9937 GCA_964613955.1 uncultured archaeon
TCCCATTCAACCACTCCTTGCGAGTTCGCTGTCAATAATTTGTTTGAATTCGTTAAATGTTTTCGGTCCCACGAGAACGTGATTGTTTACAAAAAATGTCGGCGTCCCGTAAACCCCTATTTCGAAAGCCTCCCTGAAGTCCGAGTCCACCTTCGCTTTATACTTATGCGAAGCCAGGCACTCCGAGAACTGATCAGTGTCCAGCCCGAGTGTTTTTGCGAACCTGACGAAATCCTCGAAATTCGTTTTTCCTTGGTTTTCGAAGAGGATATCGTGATATTCCCAGTATTTCCCCTGCTCGTGCGCGCAGTGCGAAGCCTCTGCTGCCTCCTGAGCCCCGGGATGGGTAGAACTCATAGGGAAGTCCTTGTAAACAAAACGTATGTTATCCCCGTAGTGCGAGAGAATCTGCTTTACGACGGGAACAGCTTGCTTTGTGTATGGGCATTCGAAGCACCCAGCCTCTATGATCATCACCTTCGCATTTTCAGGCCCTATGCTCGGGTCACCCGGATGAACCTCCAGAATTCCTGTTATCTGGCCAGGGGTCCCTTCGCCCGTGCACTGCGCCTCCTCCCCTCCTGAAATGAACGGGTCGAATACGCAGAACGCGTCAGGTATCGGGCCGTTGCAGTTACCAAAAACGAACAGGTTGTAAACACTGTAAGTGGAATAGCCCAGACTTGCTATCAGGATAATTGTAAATGCCCAAGAGATAACTTCGAAATGTTTGTAAACATTTCTGGCGAACCTCGGATGACTCCTCATAAGTTTTCCCGTTATCTGGGATTTTAGTCGCCTGTCCAGACCCGTCGTGCATTTTCGGAGGGTGATCCTCCGGAACACGCAGTCGAATGCCTCCTTCGCTATCGTACGATACTTTGCGCTGAACAAACCAAGAATTCCGAAAACCACGAGCGCGATTAAACATATCATATCGATGCCTGCTGGTTAGTTTATATCATTTCTATTAGAACAGACTTTTAAAAGTTATTAAAAGATTCGTTAACAGCCCAATAACTCTTTCAGCTGGTCGAACGTTCTGTAACCTGATATTCTCTGTCCTCCGAACTCAAACGTGGGTGTCGCTTGTATCCCGTACATCCCCCACCGTACCACCTCGAACCTGTTTATATTCACCCCAAGCTCACCCAGCTTCTCCAGCGATCCGTCCCTTGAAACCCGAATGCAGTGGGAACAGGTTGTTCTGAAGTAATAGTTCATTTCCGAGAATTTGCAGGAAGAATTTGTTTGGCTGTCATGGTTTGCAGGCTGCAGCGTGAACCAGATTAAAGAAGATACTATCAACAAAGCAAAAACAAGTGCGGCTATATTCAAATTTTTCATTCCGTCCAGACTATTTGTTATTTATAAACCTTCCGATTTTCTCTTTTTCGTTCACCAGCAGAACAACCCTCGAATCCTCCTTCTCGTCAGCTATCTTAAAATCCGTTAGTTTCTCTATGGCCTTAGAAAAGCTTCGAATGTCCTCATGTGATGGCATGTTCCTTTCTTCCAGACGTTTTCTCGAAAATCCTATCCACATGTATGCCTTAACTTCGATAAAATGCGGATTCGCCTTTCTAATCAAATCAGCGTATTGTTTAACATAGGGTTTGTCCGTGTTCATTCCATTGATCATTGTCAGGCGAAGAACCCTCCGGGTCTTCATTTTCGCGAAAATTTCCAGCGAATGCAAAAACCTCTCCCAGCCATCCTTGTATACAGGCCGATTGATCATTTCGAAGAGCATCCGGTTCGGGGCGTTCACAGACAGGTAAATCTGGGTGGGCGGGTTTCTGGCAAGGGCCTCCATCATCTCCGGCTCCTGCCCGTTCGTTACGACAAAGACACATTTTGTTTGCGGGAGGGATTTCAGGAAACGAACAAGCTTGGGGAGTTTCGGATAGAGTGTCGGCTCACCGGAAAGCGAGATGGCGAAGTGATTCGGAAGCAGGGACTCCTCGAACTTCTTCATGTCTGTTTTGCCATCCCCCGGGAAGCCTGAAAGCAGTTTCCTTCTTTCCTCCAAAAGATTTTCGTATATTTCCCTTGGGTCGTCTACTTCGCCGGCCTTCATTTCCGTGATTCTCATGAATTCCATCGGACGCCAGCAGAAGATGCAATTCTGCTCGCAGAAGACCGCCGCTGGTGAGAACTCCATGCAGCGGTGAGAATCGATACCGTAGAACTTCTGTTTATAGCAGAAACCTTCGTTATGCAGGCTCTTCTTCGTCCACGCGCATACCTGAACGGCAGAATGCCCGAAAACCCCGTACTTCGCGTTCCTGAGCTGTTTCCCGATTTTCGAATCGATTTTGATTTTATTCATCTTCTTCACCCAATAACTTCTCAACCTCTTTTAAAATCTTGACGATTCTCGGTTTTCCCGTTTCTATGATTTTCAGGGTCTCCGGATTTCTCCTTCTCCGCCTCTCTTCAATATTTTTCATCCTTTCCTCAAATGACACGGGTCTGAAAATAACATGAGCATCGGCATAGGTTAGGAGCTTCTCTTCCAGTGTTTTCGGCTCGAAGTTGCCGGATATATTTTCATATTCGGATGCCTCCTTTGCGAACGTGTGTTTCTCTATGATTCCTGCTATTTCCGGATAGCCAAGACTCCTCAAAAGCCTGCCGCCGTTTATATGGTGGAGATGGGACTTCCCGAGATCCTTGCCTATGTCATGGAGAAGGCCGGCAACCCTTAATTTTTCCGGGTCTATCTTCAGTTCAGGATGCCTCTTCTTTATTTCGAGTGATATTTCATAAACGTATTTCGAAACCGCCGCGGAATGCCTGAGGAGTTCTTTGTCCTTCACGTATTTCCTCAGCAGCTTCTCCGCTTCCTCATAACTTATTTCGGGCATAATGATGATTTGCAGAACAAACTTAAAAGAATTGGGGCAGGACCGGCCAAAGAAAAAGGACAATGCCGGTCCTGGGGTTTGGGTAAAGGGTTATGAAATACTCGGGGTCGGTGAGGGGTATGCTTTCTGAATACAGATTCCCGGGAACCATATAAATGGATTTCCCAAGATTTTTACCCGTTCTCTACTCAATCCCTTCAGAATTATTCCCAAAT
>CAZTJN010000025.1:0-9611 GCA_964613955.1 uncultured archaeon
AAAGTGTTCGCAGTCCGCACGTCCCCTCAGACTGTGCTGAAGGACTACGGAAGATTGATGAAGATTTCAAACTACAGGAAAGTTCTGCCCAGAAGAAAAAAGCTGATATTGAAACTCAACCTTTCATGGAGCCTGTTTTTCCCTGCATGCTCAACACCTCCATGGCAACTCGAAGGCGTGCTAAACGTTTTGAAAAAAGACGGTTATAAAATAATGCCTGTTGAAAACCAGACCGTTGTGACACACCCATGGAAGGGCGTTTACTACAACAAATGGCTGCCCATCCTGAAAAAATTCAGACTCAACTTCATCCAGCTTACAGATGTTGAATGGATTCCGTACAGGCCAAAGAGCGAAACGCCTGCAATGAACGAGCTTTTTGGAGGGAGGCTCATCATTCCAAAGATGTTTATCGATGCGGGCGTGCTCCACCTCCCGACGTTCAAAACGCACGGACATACGACAACAAGCGGGGCAATGAAAAACGCTTTTGGCGGTCTGATTCCAAAGTACAGACATCACTCCCACAAGATAATACATGAAATCCTCGTAGACCTTCTCCAGATACAGAAGGAAATACATTCGGGCATATTCGCTGTGATGGACGGTTCTGTCGCCGGCAACGGGGCAGGACCGAGAACCATGAAACCCGTAGAAGCGAACGTCCTGCTCGCAAGTGAAGACCAGGTAGCGATAGACGCAATCGCCTCAAAGGTGATGGGATTCGATCCCATGAAGATAGACTACATACGCATGGCGCATGACAAAGGCCTTGGAATTGGCGACACAAAACAAATAGATATTGTTGGTGATGAAATACGTCATCTTAACCTGAAATTCAGGGTTGGGAAAAGTCCTGTTATTTACTTTGACCAGCTGCTCAGGAGGAGGATCGCGAAACACTTCCCTTTCATCGAGAAGCTCGTTTTTCACACGCCGGTGTTCAAGATTCCGATTCTCTGCTCAGGGGTTTACCATGACAGCTTCTGGTATCCGATTGCAGGGGAGAGAAGGATAAGGAGGTTTGAAAAGACAGGGTGGGGGAAGGTCTGGCTCTCGTACGAGTACGGAAAGAAACCGGAATTCAGGAAACCAAAGGAATGGGACCCGTACTAAAACTTTTTAATTCGAATTCCTTCCTATTACTTATGTCCGAAAGAATACTCGTTACGGGAGGAGCAGGATTCATAGGTTCACATTTGATAGACAGACTTGCAGGCGAGAACGAGATTATCTGTGTGGATAATTTCGATCCCTATTACGACCCCAAGATGAAGAGGAAAAATATAGAGAGCCATCTAGGGGAAAAGAATTTCAGACTCCTGGAACTCGATATAAGGTACAGAAAGGGGCTGGAAGATGTCTTCAAGGAGGGCATCGACAAGATTGTTCACCTGGCAGCAAAAGCTGGTGTAAGACCATCAATAGAAAACCCGTTTGTTTACATGGATGTGAACATCGGGGGCACGCTGAATCTTCTGGAGATGTGCAGAAAATACGGAGTCGAAAACTTCGTATTCGCTTCTTCCTCGTCCGTTTACGGCATAAACAAAACGCCATTCAAGGAGGATGACAGGGTTGATAAACAGGTCTCCCCTTACGGCACGTCCAAAAGGGCCTGCGAACTCTACTGCCAGACCTACAGCATCCTTTACGGCATACCCGTGACGTGCCTGAGGTTATTTACCGTCTACGGGCCCAGGCAAAGACCCGACATGGCTGTACATAAATTCACGAAACTGATAGACGAGGGAAAGCCCATAGAGATGTTCGGGGATGGCAAATCCAGGAGGGACTACACGTACGTGGATGATGTGGTCGGGGGTATAATAAGTGCGATGAAGAAAAGGTTTGGTTTTGAGATATTCAATCTGGGAAATTCAAAAACTGTCGAACTGAAATACCTTATATCTCTCATAGAGAAAAATCTTGGAAAGAACGCGATCGTTAAGAAGATGCCGGAACAGCCCGGGGATGTTCCAGCGACGTATGCGGACATATCCAAATCCAAAAAAATGCTTGGTTATGAGCCTAGGGTTTCCATAGAGGAGGGCGTGAAGCGGTTTGTCGAGTGGTACATGGAAAACAAAGGCTAATTTTTGTATATCTTCAGTTTGTCCATGTCCAAAACTATTTCAAAATTTTTGTTGAACCCTTCTTTGAAGCGATCGCTTGCATAGAAGAAGTCGTAAAGAACACATATGTTTTTCTCGCTTAGATTTATCTCTTCCAGAGGGTGGTTTTCCTTGTGTGTATACCACCAGACATAGTCATACACGTTGGAATATATTTTTTTGTCCATGCAGTTTTCCCGGAGGTATGCACCCGCCTCGGGGATAACCTTGAACCTTTCCGATCTAGGGTAGTTCTCAAAACCGTATACCGTAATGGCACCGTTTACGATAACCAGAAGGATGATCAAAGGCAGAACGAATCTTCTGAAACGCATCCCTCTTATTCTGGTTTTTTTGAGCTGCTCAAAAGAATACGCGGCTGTCACCGTAAGCACAGGGAGCAGACCTAAAATATATCTTGAACGTTTCACCTCGAAGAAAGACAGGGGTATGATGAAGATGAGGAAGAGCAGGACAAAGGGAAGGAAATTCTTGTCCTTGTTTTTGAACATTGTATAAAAACCAATTGCTATGAAAGGGAGGAAAAGTGATGTTTCTATGACCAGTGCTAAGAGGTAGTACAAATTGAAGTTGGCAAACATCCCTGCACCCAGATTCTTGCCAAAAAGGAACATTCCCGACCCGAACGGCGTCCCGTAAACCCGAAGGTTGAAGGAAATCCAAGGGACGATCGTGAGCAGGGCTGCAATCAGAGACAAATAAAGGTATTTGCTCTTCAGCAAATCCCTCTTCCATATCAGGATAAAAAGCACGAAGAACACAACCAGAACGCCACCTGTGTACTTTGTCAGGAATATCAGGCCCAGCAAAATGCCCGATGGTATCATGTATTTCTTTTTGCCAAGCGATGAATAGAAAGTGTAGAGAAACAGCGTTACCAGGAATATGAACATGCCCTCGACCAGTGCCTTGGATGAATAAAACCAATAGGTAGGAACCGAAGATAATATCAGCGAGGAAAGGAGACCGATGCGTTTTCCATAGAGTTCCTTTCCGAGAAAGTATATCACCAGGATGCTCAGCACACCGAAAACAGACGAAACTGTTCTCGCAACAAATTCGTTGCTCCCGAACATAGAGAAGAAGAACGAGACCGTAAGAGGGTAAACCGGGGGTCTGTATGCATCGCTGTACCCTTCTCCCGGAATGTAACCGTAGTCCAGACCTTCAGTCAGGCCTCTTGCTATGTTCATGTACGAGGACTCATCGAATATAAGGTCGTTGTTTGATATCGTGAACACACTCAGAATTCTCAAAACTGATATTACAACTATGAGCGCTATCAGGAATTTATCTGTTTTCTCATCCATACCAACCAATCCTCTCCAGCAGCATTCTCTTGGATATCCTGAAGCCGTCTTTGAAGGGATCGAGTTTTGTCTCCCCCCTTCTTTCGTAGTAGTGGCAGGGAATTTCGATTATTTTGATCCCCTTCCTCAGGCTCCTCAGCGTCATCTCCGTTTCAATTTCGAAGTTCTGGGCGTTCAGATTCAGTTTTTTCAATGTTTTGCACCTGAAAACCCTTATCCCTGTCAGCATGTCATGTATCCTTTTTAAAAAAAGGGTGGAGGCAGTTATGTTGATTATTTTGTTTCCCACAAGATTCAGACCGCGGAAAATCTTTTCATTCTCCTTGGCGAACCTGTTGCCAAGGACTATGCTGTTTTTTTCAAGTTTTTTGAGCATCTCCTTGATATCAAGCGGTTCATAGGTGCCGTCCGCGTCCAGCATGGCCACTATTTCGTCGTCATCTATCCGTTCAAGCGCTTCTATTATGCCGTTTCCCTTTCCCCTGCCCGACTGAACCAAAAAATCACATCCGAACTTCAAGGCAATATCCTTTGTTCTGTCGGTGCTTCCGCCGTCAACCACCAGAATTTTTGTTTTAGGAAAGTGCCTCTTTATTTTTGGCAATACCTCTGAAAGTCCCTTCTCTTCGTTCAGGGTGGGGAGTAAAAAAATCATATTATTATAAAATCGCCCTGATATTTAAATCCTAAAGCCGCTCCATATTTAAATTTAAAATGTGATTGTTTATTCTATGAATGTCCTGTTTTTCACTCCGCCGAGCAGGGAGAGTTTCGTAAGGCTCGGCAGGTGCGGGGGGAAATCCAAGGGAGGAGAGAAATGGCCTCCCGTGAAGCTGATGTTCGGGGCAGGGATGTTGAGAGAATCGGCCAACGTGAAAATAATAGATGCTGACGCGAACCTTGGAATGAATGATTTTTTGCACAGGGTTAAGGGTTTTGGACCTGACCTGGTGATATTCGAACCCACACCATCTTCCTTAAAGCTGGAAACGGAAGCCGTCAAAGAAATAAAAAAAATCTTTCCCGGAACAAAGGCTTTATGTATGGGTGGCTTCGCGACACCGCTTGCCGAAGAGCTGCTGACAAACTTCGAAATGATAGATTACGTTGTGGCAGGGGAAGCTGAAAAAACGCTGGAGGAATTTATAAAAACAGGAAAAATTGTCAAAGGTTTGTGGTACAGAAAGAGGGAGACGATAAGATTCGCGGGTGAGAGGGGGTTTGTGAAAATTTTCGATGAGCTCCCCTTTCCCGCGCATGAGATGATAGACAAAAAACTTTACAATTCCCCTGTCGTCAAGAGAAGGCCATTCACCATAACAGAATCCTCCAGAGGCTGTCCTTACGGATGTGTATTCTGCAATGCACGTTTTCTCGACGGGAAGGTTCCGAGATTCAGGAGCACGAGAAAACTTATCGAGGAGATGAGTTTTATTTCGAGCCTCGGCTTCAGGGAAGTCAAATTCAATGACGAAACCTTCACACTCAACAGGAAGAGGGTGATTGATTTCACTAACGAACTGATAAGGCAAAGGCTCGACCTTACGTGGAAGTGCAACACACGGGCGGATTTCCTTGACCTTGAACTGCTCAGAAATATGAAGAAGTCAGGATGCCATGCAATGTTCATAGGCGTGGAATCCGCGGACCCGGAGATTCTGAAATACTACAAAAAAGGCATATCTTTACGGAAGATTGAGGATGCCGTCAAGAAAGCGAAAAGCGTGGGAATAAAGGTTATTCTTCACTTTATATTCGGTGCTCCCGACGAGGACTGGGATTCCATTCGGAGGTCCGTAAGATTTGCCCTCAGGATCGACCCCGATTACGTGGGCTTTAACATTCTCACCCCTTATCCCGGAACAGAGGTGTACAAGACTCTGCATGGCAAATATTTCGAAACGAACGACTGGGGGGTTTTTGACCAGTCCCACACAACTGGCCTCAGAACCAAACACCTGTCTTCGAAAGACCTTGAAGAAGCGGTGAGGACGGCGAACAGAACGTTCTACATGCGACCAAGGTATATTGCAAAAAGGATTCTCTCCATAAGAACAAGGAACGAGTTTTACAATTTTCTTAGAAGCGGTTACGGGTTTTTGGAAAAATTTTAACTACCTTAACCTTCCCCTCAGTATCGCAAGGGAAAATTTTATGATGTCCTGGAAAAGGTTCAATTTAGATCTTCCGACTCTTTCCTCGAAACTTATGGGAACTTCTGTGTATCTGAACCCCTTGCTTATCGCGCGAGAGGTGAACTCTGCCTCAAAGTCAAGACCTTTTGCTTTTATCCCGCATTCCTCCACGACATTCTTCCTGAACGCACGCAATCCGCTTGTCACATCAGTGACTCTTTTGAACAGTATCAAACTTGCATAGAACGCACCCACAATATTAGCAAATCCTCTGAACAAAGGGATGCCTTCGGGAATTCCATTTTTGAACCTAGAACCGACGACAAGATCGCATCCTTCCATATTTTTGATCAAATTCGGGATTTCTTCGGGGGGGTATGTGCAGTCTGCATCTATCGTCACCATAACATCATTCTTAGCAGCCCTGAACCCTGTTTTCAAGGCTATTGCCTTCCCTTGGTTTTTTTCATGCACCAAAATCCTCACCCCCGCTCGTTTGGCGATATCTTTTGTTCTGTCCCTCGATCCGTCATCAACAACGATTATTTCGTCTCCATCGGAACAAACTTTTTTAACCCTTTCTATGACTTCACCTATTCCTTTCTCCTCGTTGTAAGCAGGTATTATAACACTTTTTTTCATTACTTATTGTTTGAAAAATCTTTTTTAAAAACATGTTACAAATAGGGTTATATGATTCATGGGTTCCAAAAAAAAATTCTGGAATACTGGAGGGAATACAAAACTTTCTTCCTGATAATAGTTCCTATTTTGTTGCTGTTCGTTCCAAAAGTGTTTACGGGTCTTGAGCTGGGGGATGGCATGGTCAGATGGGCAGAAATTGAAAAATTCTCCCAATATCCAAATTTTTTGATTTACCCGCTCCCCCCGATATGGTATTATATAACCGCTTCCATTTGGATCCTGACGCAAAGCGTAAGGATAGCCGGATTGGTAACCCTGTGCTGACATGCATGCTCGTTTACACAACATACATATTTATGAAAAGGCTCTTTAACGAAAAGATCGCTTTACTCACGTACGTTTTCCTTTTATTCACGCCTGAACTTATCGCCCGTGGCATGTCCTCTTATCTCGAACCTCTGGCCGCGATATTCATTCTGCTCACGCTCGATTTCTATATCAGGGAGAAGCCAATAAAATCCGGTGCGATGTTGGGTATAGCCCAGCTTTCCAAATACTCGAGCCTGTTTTTCATTCCTGCTTTGATAACTCAGGAACTGATAACCACCAGAAATCTTAAAAAAATAGCCTATGTTATGCTGGTAACAGCTGTAATATCTCTGCCATTTTTCATGAAGAACTATGTTCTTTACAGTAACCCAATAGAACCATGGAGCATAAACGCTGCTCCCGAAGGAGTCGGAAAACATTTCAATTTTTTCCAGAGCCCTTTCAGGTTCTTGGGAATGGCTTACTCATCTTATTACTTCAGTTCCACGAACGTGGGTGAATTTGTCCCTGATGAGATACATTTCGCTACCGGGGCGCTCTTCTTCAATTGGGGGAATATAATAACTCTGAGAACACCGGGGGACAGGGTCCTTAAAATACACGTCTTTGACATAGTGGCTTCAGGTCTGCTATTCCTGCTTATGATTTACGGCGCGTTCTGCCTATTCAAATACGATAAGAAGAAGTTCCTGATTGCTGTAAACATAATATTCTGGTATTCGCTCATGTTTGTTCCCTGGTCGTTACGCGCACTGGCACCTGCAGCAAGATATGTGCTAACGATATTCCCGTTCCTTGCTTTGTTTTCGGCCTTTGGTTTTTACGGGATTCAAAACAAAATAAAAAACGCCAAACTGCGTTATGCATTTTACATAGTTGTCTTCCTGTGTCTGGTGTATTTGTACATTTTACAGATAGACAGGGCGATTCTATTCTCCCAGCATTACAGTGAAATAATAAACCATCCTTACGTATTGAATTCCTTCAGCAGCCCTGACATATAATGGCGCAGTTCGATATTTTAATAGAACGAACAAATCAATATTATGAAAAATTACAAAAAAATTCTACCCCTATTCAGCATTATTTTGCTGGCTGTGCTGCTTTACTTTTCCGACCTCCCGAACGTTCTTGGTGTTCTTTCGGGGGCCAGGCTTGTCCTCATCCCCACAGCCGTTCTCTTGCTGCTTGTCAGCATATTATTCAGGGTTATGAAATGGAAGCTATTTCTCAACAATCTAGAAATAAATTCAACATGGAGGGATTGTTTCTATTCTTATATGCCCGCCCTTTTTCTTTCAAATTTCACGCCCGCTAGGATTGGGGAGCCAGTAAGGTCGTATTTCCTCAAAAAGATAAAGGGAGTCTCCATATCCAAGACCATGCCCAGCATAATTATGGAAAGGGCGCTGGACATGCTGGGGCTTGTTGTTCTGAGTATTTTCATTTTGTTCACGTTCAATCTAGGATACGCGGTTTATGCTGATGTCTTTTTGATAATATTCATCATAGTAGCAGGCATCTTCCTGCTCAGAAACGAGGGCTTCTCGCGGAAGGTTTTTAATACTGTATTCAGAATTTTTTCATTTCATTCTAAGTTCAAGAGCGCCGAAAGCAGGAAGGAAGAAGTCGGTAGAAAATTCCATGCCGGTTTCAAAATCAAAAAGCGTGTGCTATCGCTTGTTTTTGTTCTCGCCATTCTGGTGTGGATATGTGAGGGTCTAATATTCTATATTTCATTCCTCTCTCTCGGGATCGAACTCCATCCTATTCTAATAATCTCCATATTCGCTTTCTCCGTCCTTATGGGCGTAATAACATTCCTGCCCGGAGGGATAGGCTCTATGGAGTTTGTTTTCGCTTTGATACTTTCAAACTATATACCACTTCCACAGGCCACTGCAGGCATCATACTCGGGAGGTTCCTGACGTTCTGGCTCATAATGTTCATAGCAAGCATTTTCTGGAGGAAGGTTTGATTTCCCCGAAAAGTTCTTCGTATTCTTTGCTCACCTTGTCCCACCCGAAGTTCCTGCTGAAGGAAAAGGCGTTCTTCCCTAGCGATTCCCTCAGTTTTCTGTCTTCTATTGTTCTTTTTACATTTTCCTTAAGTCCGCTGTAGGTGTTCGCCAGAAGACCTGTTTTCCCATTCAAAACTACCTCCGGAATCGCGCACGTTTTGTAACCTACCGACGGCTTTCCGCATGCAGCCGCCTCCAGGAATATGAGCCCGAAGCCTTCCCATTTCGAGGCCGAGGCAAAGAACGAGCAGTTTTGATAGAGCTTTACCAGCTCCCCTCTTTCAACATTCCCAAGAAATTCGACATCTGCTTTGAGTCTTCTGGCGAGTTTTTTCAGGTTTTGCGTTTCAGGACCCTGTCCAGTGATCTTCAGCGGGAAACCCAGTTCGCTCGAAATCCTTATCAGTTCGTCTATGTTTTTGTGTTTTTCATGCCTCCCGACGAAAAGCATGTAATTTCGGTCCTTCCATGTAGGTTTGAATATTCTGTCAACACCGTCCTGTATCACAGTTATCTTGTTTCTGGGCACGCCGTGATCTACAAGTTCCTTTTTAAGGTATTCGGATATGCTCACAACCTTCTTTCCGAATCTCAGGCTCTTCCTGCCAAGCCTGTTTACCGTGCTTCTGCCTATCTTCCTCAGGCCTTTCTCACTCAAGAACACAAAGGGGAAGCCGTGATATGTCACGACAACGTTCTTGAAACCGAAGAAGGCGGGATTCAGGGTGGAGTGATGAAGGTTTATAATATCGTACCCTTTGGCTGCCTTTCTGAATAAGGGGAAGTTTTTGAAGAATGCAAAATCCGTTATGTTGCCTTTAACGAGTTTCCCTCCCCTGATTTTCTTTATTCTGAAGTTTTCCTCTGGCAAATCGTGCTCCGCTGTTATCACGTCTACTTCGTGTTCTTTCCCTATCCTCCTCGCGAGCTCGAATATGACATGATCAACTCCTCTTCCCTGGAGGAACGTATCGTTCACAAAAGCTATCTTCATGGATTATTTTTATTGGTAAAGGTAAAAAAGCTTAGGATTGT
>CAZTJN010000026.1:0-9106 GCA_964613955.1 uncultured archaeon
TTTGTTTTCAGTTCTTCTATATTCCTGCATCCGCAGTAGCCCATAGCCGAACGCAGTCCTCCAACCATCTGGAAAACCATCTCGGATATGCTTCCCCTGTACGGGACTATCCCTTCAATCCCTTCCGGAACAAGCTTCTTGCTCGTTTGAAAATATCTGTCTTTCGATCCGCCTTCCATCGCACCTATAGAGCCCATGCCCCTGTAACTTTTGTATTTCCTGCCGCCTACAAATATCACCCTGCCTGGGGATTCCTCGGTCCCTGCAAGCAGAGAACCTATCATCACCACGTCCGCTCCTGCTGCTATCGCCTTCGCGATGTCTCCGGAATATTTTATCCCGCCATCAGCTATTATGGGTATGTTATGTTTTTTCGCAACGGAATAACAGTCCTGTATGGCTGTTATCTGAGGGACACCAATACCTGCTATTACGCGCGTCGTGCATATGGAGGCAGGACCCATTCCCACCTTCACAACATCCGCTCCGGCCGCAATCACTTCCTCCGTCGCCTCTGCTGTTGCCACATTCCCCCCTATCACCTCTATGTCATACGCTTTCTTTATCTTCCTTATAGTTCTCAGAACATTCTCCGAATGCCCGTGTGCCGTGTCAACGGCAATTATGTCTACATCGCTGTTAACAAGCCTGTCGACCCTTTTCATGTCAAAGGGACCCACCGCTGCCCCGACAAGCAGCCTGCCTTCTTTGTCCTTCGATGCATTGGGGAATTTGGTGCTCTCCTCGATGTCCGTGAGCGTTATCAGACCTTTCAGCCTTCCACTTTTATCCACGACAGGAAGTTTCTCTATCTTGTTTTTGTCCATTATTTTAACCGCTTCCTCCATGGACGTTTTTTCAAGGATAGTTATGGGATTTTTTGTCATTGCATTTCTCACTTTTTCATTCAGATTTTCTTTCAGCCTGAGGTCCCTGTGGGTGAGTATGCCCACAAGTTTCCCTTTCTCAATTACGGGGAAGCTTGATATCCTCTTCTCCTCCGCTGTTTCTTTTGCCTTTGCTATCGTGTCTTCGGGCGTTAGCGTTATGGGGTCCTTGATTATCCAGGATTCGTACCTCTTGACCCTGTTAACTTCCGCGCACTGGTCTTCTATTGAAAGATTTCTGTGGATTATGCCTATTCCACCCTCTCTTGC
Organism: uncultured archaeon; assembly: GCA_964613955.1. Lineage (GTDB taxonomy): Archaea > Aenigmatarchaeota > Aenigmatarchaeia > QMZP01 > QMZT01 > CS3-C152. The sequence goes on from CAZTJN010000026.1 coordinate 1,158, forward strand.
AAGAGCGATAGCAAGCTTCGATTCCGTTACGGTATCCATCGCCGCACTCATGACAGGAATGTGAAGATGTATCTTCTTTGACAGCTTGGTTTTTGTGTCAACATCAGCAGGAAGTATGCTCGATTTTCTTGGAACCAGCAGAACATCATCAAATGTCAGGGCAATTTTTTTCTTCAGCCTTTTCATGCGACCACCCCAATCTAGACACAAGTCTAAATGGTTTATGTAACTTATGAAATACTGATTTTTAAATCTTTTCGCGGGCAGCACTCTAAGATCTGAATGTGATTATATGCGCAGGGCTGCTGCTTTTTCTCACCTTTACGACATCCCCTTTCACGAGCCTGGTTACCTGATGATCCTGGCCGTCCACACACACTTCCCCCTCATCGTTCAGGCACCTGACAGTGACCGTCCCTTCAGAAAGCGTGATTTCCCCTCTTTTCAATCTTCCGCTGTAGGGAGCGATTGCAACCACCCCGAACCTTTTTTCATCCTTAAGGGGCTTCGCACCGGCGGATTTCGCGTACGCGTGCGAACCGCTCGGGGTGTAAACAAGGATTCCTGAATTGCTTTCCCTTGTTCTTTCCCTTTTTATCTTCAGCTCAGAGTCCAGTATCCTCCTCGCGTATATGGGTGAAACGAGCACCTCGTTAAGGGCAAGGAAAGGGATTTCTGTCCCGTTTATGCTTGTTTCCAGCCTCAGGAATTTTTTCACAAAATAATCCCTGCCTTCACTCCCCGTGAGAATCTTTCTTAGCCCCTTCTCGAAATCCTTCCTACCTGCAGCCATGTAAAAACCGATGGAGCGCCCGGGGTTTATGCCGAATATGGGACACCGGAGGAATGACTGGTTTCTGAGGAGGGTCCCGTCGCCCCCTATCATTATTGCAAGGTCGCAGCCCCTGGGTTCGTAGAATCCGTATTGAATATCGAGGTCCCTCAGTATCGAGCATACCTTGAGGGCGATATCCTCTCCATAGCCCTTCTTCCACGTAACGAACGCCTTTGTGAACATGACAATCAATATCTTAATTTTGTTCATTCATGTATAAATCTGTCTTCCCTGCCTTCCTCCACCCCTTCAGCCAGAAGCCCGTTTTCAGAATGGTGAAGGCTATCAAAAAGCCCGCGAAATTCCCTATGGGGAAGCCCACCCAGATGCCGTTTGCTCCCAATATCCCGACCAGGAAGTATGCCGATGATATTACAAAAATCCATCTTATCAGGTTTACGGAAAGCTGGAGGTCGGTTCTCCCGCTCCCCTGGAAGGCCGCGCCCAGAATGAAATTAAGGCCCATGAAAATGTAACCGAAGGATATGATTCTCAGATAGCTGGACCCTATTGCAAGAACATCAGGGTCTGTCGTGAATGGCGAGTAAACAATTTCGGGCATGAAGAACCACACGAGCCAGAAGAGGCACATGAAGGCGATGACGGCATAAGCAGCAAGAGAAACCGATTCCTTTGCTCTCTGAATTTTCTTTGCCCCAAGATTTTGCCCTACGAAAGGTATGACAGCGCTTGAGAGTCCTATTATGGGCATTATGGCGAGGGACTCCAGTCTTATGCCAACCCCGAAAGCCGCGATGGCGGAAGTTCCGAATGCACCCACGAGGCTCATCAGAAGTATCATGCCTATGCTGTTGATGGAGTTGCTCAGCGAAGAAGGAAAACCTATGGCAACAATCCTTTTGAATATCGAAACCTCCGGAACGAAATATTTGATGTCCATTCGTATGGATGTCCTGTTGGTGAATATGTGAAATATGTTGAGGAAAGCACCCACCGACCTTGCAAGCACCGTTGCGAGGCCAGCCCCCACCAGGCCCATCGCAGGTACGGGACCTAAACCGAAAATGAAAAGCGGGTCCAGTATTATGTTCAGAAAGACAGCAACTCCGAGGTTTCTTGTGGGCGTTACTGTGTCCCCGTCGGCCTGTATTATTCCCTGCGCTATGAATCCGATGAAAAGGAAAACAAAACCGAAGAATATGAGGTTTGCGTATTGTATTGTCATCTCCAGGATATGTCCGCTCACGCCCATGAAACGGAAAAGAGGAGGTGAAAAGAAGACGCCAAGGACGGCTATCGTTGTACCGGTAATTATACCTATTATTATTGAATGGAGAGCGATATTGCTCGCTTTGCTCGTTTTCCTCGCCCCGATTGACTGGGAGACAAGGGCAGTGGACCCTATTGCCAAGCCGGAGGCGATTGCAATGAAGATGAAAACCACCGGAAACGTAACGCTTATTGCAGCTAATTCTTCCGAGCCCAGCATGCCTATGAAGAATGTGTCTATTATATTGAATCCTGTCTGAAGGGCCATGCCCAGTACTACGGGCGCCGCCAGGAGGAACAGCGTTTTTAGCATTTCGCCTTCTGTCAGATTTCTACCTCTGCCCTTCGTCTTCTTGCGGTTCATAAACATACCTAGAAGTTCTATTATTTGATTCATTCATTTAAATACGCTTATTTAAAAATCAGAGGCCGAAAACCCTGTCTATCACAAGCCTGACGTCCCTGAAAACCTCATCCCTCGTCCGGTCCCCGTTCACGGTGAAAAATTTTTCTTCGTTGACCATTTCATTGTACGCCTCCCTGACCTTCCGGAGTAACTCGACCTTCTCGAGCCTGTCGTTAGGCGAAGACCGTTCTCTCTTTAACGATATCTCCGGGTCAATATCTATGAATATCACAACATCCGGCTTGCAAACATTTTTGTGGAGCAAGCGTATCCATTCTTTGTCCACCCCGAATATTGCCGATTCGTAGGCAATGGTCGAATAGAAATATCTGTCGCATATCACGTTCTTCCCCGCGTTGAGCACGGGGATTATGACGTTCTTCAGATGCTCGTACCGGTCGGCCGTGTACAAAAGCGTAACAGCTTCGCCTGACGTTATTGTTGCCTGCCCGACAAGCCACTTTTTTATCGTTCGCCCTATCACGTTCTTCGGGCTCGGCTCCTCCGTGTAGATAACCGGAATTCCTTTGCCGTGGAGGTAATCGTACAGCATCTTCGCCTGTGTTTCCTTCCCTGATTTGTCGATTCCCTCAAAGACGATGAACTTCCCTTGCATTTCGATCAATATTATTTATTGCGTACGCTATTAAAAAATGTTCATCACGCCTGCCCGGCTCCCTCGTATCCAGAAAGATAAGCGCACGCCACCAAGAACATCGCATAAAAAATCAATCTTAAGCGTATTCTACCTTAACGTTTCTGGTCCATGGGCTTCTTCTGATGGTTTCATAAGGGGCATCCACGTTCTCAATCGGCTCTTCGGCTTTATGGGGGATCCGGATTTTTACATAGTCTTGGTATGCTGAGATCTTGTATTTTATGCCTGCAGGTATATCAATCAAATTCAGTCTCCCCAGAAGGCTGCATATCTCTTCGAATTCACTTAAATAAAATTCAAAAGATATCCTACCTCGTTTCCCTGGGTTTTGTTCCATCATAAATAGAAGATAAAAACAAGTTTTATAAATTATTTTGGTACTAAAGACAAAGGCTCAATAAGGCACTTTCTTAATCTTCATCGCGTATGCGATCCCGTTTGCAATCAAGTGTATTACAGGCGTCAGAATTGCGAGTATCACGAACCATTCCCATTTCACCGGAACGACAAACCACAGGAAAACGAACATCCCGATTATGAAATCAAGCTGGTCGAGGAGAGGAGCTGGCTTACCTCTGGGGATCCCTATTCTCCTCTTAATGAAAGAGCCTCCCAAATCCCCCACCATCGCTCCCAAGCCGATTACAAGGCCTAGGAAAGGAGACATGGGTATAATGTCCAGAGGGATGGGAGATAAATCCCAAGGAAGGAATGGGAATGCGAACATTTGAAATGTAGCGACGAGAGTTGCGATAATCACCCCGAGAATCAAACCTTCCCATGTCTTTCCCGGCCCGAACAAGGGTCTTCCGCGAAACATCCGCCCACCGTCTATTGCCCGTTTCCCATTGGCGAGCATGCAGAGACCATTCGCCCCGTATGCGGGCCAGAGCAGCCAGACCGCTTCAACGAAGGTGTAGATGTCGATCAATTTAATCAACCTTAAAACAAATATAATCTCAGGCTTTTAATAACATTTATATGAGCTTCAGAAATCATCGCCTGATGATTCTGGTTTCTTCTTTAACCTTTATGATTATCTTCAGTTCTTGTGTTGGTGCTGAATCGCATTCCCCGGAATGCGAACAGTTTCCGAGCGACTTGAAGGATGCAATTCAGAACGTATGGCACCACTGGAAGCAATATTATGCCTCCAAAATAGACGAGTCATTTAATCAGGGGGACCCTTATATTCTGTACAATGTGCAGGCAATGAACAATAACCTTGTGAAGTATGCGGAATACTGCAAAGACTACGAACTTCTCAGCGAGCTTGCAGAACTCTTCCTAGTGCCATATAAGCATCTCAAAACATTAAACGGTTACAGCGTTTGGCTTTGCGAAAGTGAAGCGTGCGATGCATGGTATATGGACTTCTACAAAAACAACGAGGTTCATCTGGTAAGCAGTCAATACATATACCTGCTTTCGGATACCATGAATGCTATAGCAGGCGTACCTGCCGACAAAAGAACACCAAAAATGAAGGAATTCGCTAACAAATACCTTCCGGTGATAATGGATCATCACCTTCACAGGTGGGTTATGGGAGACGGAGGCAATAAACTTTTCCCTCTTGGTTATGGTTATTACACCCATAAGGAATTCATGCAAAAGAAACTTGATATGGAAATTGATTATGCAGAAGGAAATCGCGTAACTGATAGAGATATGTGGACTTTTGCCGCTGCTGCGGAGATGTTCGATGCAAACAGAAAAGACCCCTCGCTTGTCCCCATAACCACCAGCAGAAGGGAGCAGTACATGGAATACTTCGACATTGTCAGCACATTGCTTCAAGACAGGCTTGACGATAAACAATGGACCGACTTCGAAGGAAATCCCGTGAAGGCATTTGACTTCGGATTGAACAAATGGGACATAAGCCACGCGCGCAGATTTGTTCATGTTTTTATGACGCTTTATGACAGCAGGAATGCCACGAACCAAAGCTTTCCTTCGGATGCTGTAATGGAAAAATTAGCCAATGAGTTAGCGTATGGCATATTCAACAAGGATTTTGATAAGCCGCTTTTTCATAACTATTTTGACGGTTCTAATGATGTTTATCGACAAGGCGACAGTATTTATGACCCTTACAGACTTTCCAGCGCAGTCCCCAATGGAGGGTATTGCTTCTGGGGGAGATTCAATGATGATGTTAAAAAAATATGCGAAGCAACATGGAACATGTTGAAACAGCTGTATGTGGATGACGTTTCAGGCAACATGAACGACGGCAAGCTTTTCGATCCCGACAACAAGGAAAACATCCCAGTTTCGGTGGATGGAAAATTTGGCAGGGCCCTTAGTTTCAACGGAAACGGGGACTATGTGAAAATCCCCGATAACGATTTACTCGACAGCCCGAACATCACGGGGGAGATATCCGTTGCCATGTGGATATACTGTGACGGTCAGCAAGCAGATTTTACCAAACCGCTTTCAAAGGATAAAACAGTTGGCAGATACCCCTTCAGGGTGGATTTCAGGGACCAGTCAGACAACAACAAAATATGGTTTGGCTTGTCAGACGGGCAGATTGATTCATCAGGTGACATACCGTTAAACACCTGGGTTCATGTGGCGGGAACTTATAACGGAACCGAACTGGCTATATACATAAACGGAATCAAAAACAACTCAGTTACTGGTTCATTTACGATTGACGTGACAGACGGGGACATCGGAATAGGTGGAAGAGCGACAATAAACAAACCACGAGGGGACTATCATTTCAAAGGATACATTGACGATGTCTTCATTTTTAACAGGTCGCTTTCAGAAAGTGAAATATTTGACATTTTTTCGAATAATATAACCATCAGTGACGGACTCGTGGGCCACTGGAATTTCGATACTGAAGTCAACAGAGAAGCCATCCAGAATATCCTGGATTACTACATCAAACCCAGCCCCTGGAAATACTATAAACATGAATCATACACCTTAAATTCATTTTTGCCTTCCATGGTTTACATGTTTGGGGGAATATCACATTTGTCTGCTGACATCAACAACGACGGGTCTGTTGATATTTCAGATATGGCTGAACTATCATTGATGTTTGGAAAATATGCATCCAGTGAGCAATGGAACGAAAATCTGGATTTGGTCAAAGATGATGAAATCAATATATACGATCTTGTTTACATAGGAATAAGGTTCACTTCTTGAAAAGTGACCGCTCCAAAAATCAATCTATCCATTTTTTCAGGAACTGAAAATCGGCTTCCTGCGCAATCCTTTACCTGTATTTATAATAATACAGGTTAAAATTACATTATGAGAAAAGGTCTTGCTTTATCCCTTTCAGTTTCGGTTTTTTTTATATTATTCCTGCTTTCAGTCAATGTCAATTCGGCCACCTCAACGAAAATAGGTATTTTTTACTCAATATGGCATTGCCCATATGTCCGGAGTCCCTATCCGTTTGTGGTTTCGAAAATACTGGCAGGAGAACAGGAATGGGGACCACTTGGTACAGTGCATTTCTGGGGCGAACCACAAGTGGGGTTCTACTGCCTGTGGGAAAGGCCGGATGTTTTGAAAAAGCATGCTGAAATGATCAGGGATATGGGAATAGATTTCGTTTTCCTTGATATAACTAATTGGAACAATTTACAGGGCAGTAAAGTAAAGGACAGAATTATCGATCCGTACAACAAGCTTTTGGAGGTCTGGAACACTATACATGACGCTCCAAAGGTAGTTCCATGGGTTCCATTCACAGGTTCAACATTCGATCCTAATACCAATATGGTTGACTATTTGGCGGAAAAACTGAAACAGTATCCAAACCTACAGTTTATTTATGAAGGAAAGCCATTGCTGCTGATTACTTATAAAAATGAGAATCAAATAAATCAGGAAAAGGTCAAGATACTCGGTGAAGATTTTACTATTAAAAAAATGAGAACTGCCTTAGTTCATCCGGGCGAAGGTGCTTGGGGTTTCATTTCCATGTGCAGAAACACCCCTTCCCCTGAGTCAAATCTACCCTGTAACCAAAAACATTCTTCAGAACAATTAACCGTAGCTTTAGCATATCAGAGAACGTTTATGAGTGCAATATACGGACCGAGCCCTCCTGTTCCTAAACAGGGGGGGCTTACTCTCAGGAAACAGTTTGAAACAGCATTTAAAAATCCCAATATCCCTGTGTTAACCATAGTGGGATGGAATGAGTGGACAGCAAGAAGAGGTGACTGCACCGGCAAGGCAAATTGCCCATGTGATAAATATTCTGAAATCGGGTGCTTTGTTGATGCCTATAAACCTGGATATAACAGAGATGCCGAACCATCAAAAGAAGAAGGTGATTTCTATTACAGGCTACTCAAATCCTGTTTGTCCATTTTTAGGAGAGGTGAGGATTGTGAAACCCCGGGGAATTCAAATGAACTTTGCTGCTCGGATGCAGTCTGCAATACTGAAGGAACCAACGAAGATGGTGTTTGCGACCCAGCCTGCGGGGCATCCCAGTGGTGCGAGGGAAAAAACCCCGGAGACAGCATCCCTTACTGCACTAAGGCAGGCGAAACCTTCATACTGGATAAATGCAGCAACAACTGCCAGCCTGTTGACAGGGCCACAAAAGTTTGCGAAGCCGACTACGACTGTACCGCCGATAATGAATGCGATGGAATGGAGCCGGGGACTGATTCGTGCGATGAAAGCTGTAATTATCAGACTCCTGAATGCACCCGCGATTCAGACTGCAACGACAACAATCCCTGCACTGACGATTCCTGCGTGAATTACGTATGCGTCAACACGAACGATGACACAAACGCATGCTCAGACAACCTCTGGTGCAC
>CAZTJN010000027.1:0-8584 GCA_964613955.1 uncultured archaeon
CAGGCAAGGGACAAGGAAAAAACGAAGTTCCTCGTCCCGAAGGGAAAGGACCTCGGCCCGCACATACGTTCAATGGACAGGGAAGAAGGTCTGAAGGAAATACATGAAATAATGAAAGGGATAATGCATTCGCACACTTTGTACGTCCTTTTTTTCTGTCTTGGGCCGACGCATTCGCAATTTTCCATACCCTGCGTGCAGCTCACGGACTCAGCCTACGTCGCGCACAGCGAATTCCTTCTCTATAGGAAGGGGTATGAAGAGTTCAGGAGACTCGGAGAAAGAGCGAAGTTCTTCAAATTCATCCACAGCGAAGGTGAACTGGACGAAAGGAAAACAAGCAAAAACATCGAGAAGAGAAGGATATACATCGACCTCGAGGAAGATGTGGTTTACACGGCAAACACGCAGTACGGAGGAAACACGATAGGTCTGAAGAAACTTGCGATGCGCCTGGCGATCAACCGGGCTTCAAAAGAGGGGTGGCTGACAGAACACATGTTTCTGATGGGTGTCCACGGTCCTGGGGGGCGGAAAACGTATTTCACAGGGGCCTTCCCTTCCATGTGCGGGAAAACATCGACTTCCATGATCCCCATTGAAACGATCGTTGGAGATGACATATCATATCTCAGAAAAGTCAACGGCGAGATACGCGCGGTTAACGTTGAGAAGGGGATGTTCGGAATAATAATGGGGGTTAATTCGAAAGATGATCCGATAATATGGAAAGTCCTTCACAATCCCGGCGAGATCATATTCTCCAACGTCCTGGTGACAAAAGACGGAGATGTCTACTGGACAGGGAAAGACGGGGGCGCTCCTTCCGAAGGAAGGAACCATTCAGGAGAATGGGTAAAAGGAAAGAAGGACAGCGAAGGCAAAGAAATCCCGCCTTCCCATCCCAACGCCAGGTTCACGCTTGATCTCAAACTGCTGGAAAATCTTGACCCGGAACTGAACAACCCCGAAGGCGTCAAAGTCGGTGGGATAGTATACGGAGGACGGGATTCTGACACGTGGGTTCCTGTTAAAGAATCTTTTGACTGGACCCATGGGGTGATAACCATGGGCGCTTCACTTGAATCAGAAACAACCGCCGCCACTCTCGGGAAAACAGGCGTCCGGAAATTCAACCCAATGGCAAATCTCGATTTCCTTTCCATCCCTGCCGGAAAATACATACTGCACCATCTGAATTTCGCAAAGAACGTTAAACCACCACCCATATTCTCCGTTAACTACTTCCTGAAAGATTCCATGGGAAACTTCCTTAACGAGAAAACAGACAAGTTCGTTTGGCTGAAATGGATGGAGCTTCGCTCGCATCGTGAAGTTGACGCGATTCGCATACCGACAGGCCTCATTCCGAGGCACGAAGACCTCAGGAGATTGTTCAAAAGGGTCCTGAAGAAAAATTATACCAGAGAGGAATACAATGAGCAGTTCAAGCTGAGGATTCCGGAGAACCTGGAGAAGATAGAGAGGATAACCAAAATCTACAGGAGAGAGGTTCACGACACCCCCGCAATCGTGTTCGGTGTTCTGGAAGAGCAGAGGAAACGTCTGGAAGACGCCCGAGAAAAATTCGGCGACTACGTACCGCCTGAAAAATTTTTGTAAACTATCCGTACCTTTCCTTGAAAACGATTTCTTTCAAGTCCCTTCTGGAGGATTCCGGATTTTCGTCCGGGTACCCAACGGTTATTATTCCCACAGGTCTCACATGGTCAGGCATTCCCAATATCTCTTTCGCCCTCTCCTCGTCAAACGCCCCTATCCAGCATGTTCCCAAATCCAGAGAATGCGCAGTCAGCATCAGATTCTGTATGCACGCCCCGCTCTCCTGGATGGAATACAGACTTTTGCCTCTTTCCCCGTAATGTTCAATTTTCGAAAGGTTACAGCAAACCACAATGTTTACGGGAGCCTCTTTTGGTTGTGCCTGCCCGTACGAAATTTCTGAGAGCTTCTCCCTCGTTTCTTTGTCCCTGACAACAACGTACTCCACGCTCTGCAGGTTCCCGGCTGATGGTGCCCAATGAGCAGCATCCAAAATCTTCTCTATCTTCTCCTCCTCCACGGGCCTGTTCAAATACGAGCGTATGCTTCTTCTGTTTCTTATCCCTTCCTCAACTTCCATGATATCACACCACCCCGAGCAAATCCTCAATTCTCTCCAGAGTGTAATCGGCTCCTGGTTTTTTTATTTTTTCCTGACTTCCGTACTTCGCGAACGCTGTCCGCATCCCAAGCGCCTTCGCCCCTGCGATGTCGCGTTCGGGCCAGTCCCCGACAAAAAGGATGTTCGAAGGTTCAACTCCAATCTTTTCTATTGCCTTCAGGAACGGAATTTTCGATGGCTTCCTCTTTCCCGTGTCGTGCAGCGTTATAACTACGTCAAAAAACTCCTCTATGCCCATCTCAACCAGACGTATCCATGCATTGACAGAAGGCGCGTCCGACACTATTCCAAGCTTCATTCCCATTTCCTTTAGTTTTATGAGAGTTTTAACCGTTCCGGGATAGGGTTTAACGTACGCTATCTGAGCCTTGCGATACGCCACTATCCCCTTCGCGAGAATCTTGTAATCAACCCTCCCTATCGTTTTCCTGAGGAATTCCTGGAAAATGCGGTTGTATTCGATTCCCTTCTTCCCGTAGAGGTCGAAGAGCATTCGCATCGCTTTCTCCCTGCCCATTTTCAAACCAGCGTTTATCATCTCCTCGATCGCCGCCTCGCACGATTTCCTCTTCATTAGCATGAAATCTATCAGTGTGTTGTCCAAGTCGAAGAGAACTGCCTTTATCATGGTTGAGAATTGGAACCTGACTTTAAATTTTTAATTTCTTCATCCCTAAAAGGGTCTGCTGTCCCTCCTCAGTTTGAAAATGCTCGGAAGCGAGCCTGTCTGCGTGAGAATCTGCTCGTATATGTTCTCTATATCATCCTCCGCAAGCTTCGCGACCTGATCCGCCTCGATTAACACGCTCGGTAAACCGTATCCCGAATGGTGGGAGGAAATAGAAAAGATAACGGAGGCGAATTTGTCGGCAAGGCTTTCCTCCCCCAGAAAATCAATCCTTATCGGCCTGTCGAACTTTGCTGTCTTCAGATAAAAGGAGAAAATTTTGTCAGCGAAATTTTTGAAGTCCCTCATGACGGGATGGTCCTTTACTTTTTCGGAATACGGGAATACCTCCGTTCTTTCCCCTTCGTTCAGAATCCAGTAAAGAAGATTTGTATCCCTTGTTTTTTCCAAGATTTTCCTGAGTTCCGGAACGCTCGGATGGGAAACCTTCGAAAGGATCCTTTCATTCGTCAGTTCACAGAATTTCGTCCCCCTCGAATCTTCCACGACTCCCGCGAGCATAACCTTCCGAAGCGAACACGTTTCAAACAGTTTTTTGTAAAGGGAAATCATTTCCTCATAACTTCTGTGGACTTTCGAGGATCTCGCCGGTCTGTCCTGGTAGTGCGGGATGATCGAGCCGTCGAGGAGAAGGACATCCGGCCTGAATTTTTCAATTGCCTCGATTGCTGTTCGTATTTCAGCCTTTTGCCTGATGATCGATGTCGCGTGCGCCCAGTCGAGGTCCGACAAAGCCTCAAGAACGAAAAATTCGGGCGTTGGCATCTTGTCGGGGTGATATCTGACGTCGTGAACCTTTCCGTTTTTGTAGGAGAAACACACGCCAACACCACGGGCGAGAATGAAATCAAAGCCGTGGAGCGAACGCTTGACTATCCCCCCGTCCACAGCCGCTATCTTCATGTCGTCCGGTTCGAATTTCCCGACCTTTTCCGAAAGCTTAACATCCGTCTTAACATTCTTCAGAAATTCGGCGAGTTTCTTCCTCTTGCTTTCAACTTTAGAAATTCTGTTCGCTATCTCCTGAATTTTCGGAATGAGCAGGTTCATAGGAAACGTTTGTTTTATAATTTTAAAAGTTTTTTAACAATACGGATTTTTAAAATTTGCGTTTAAACATAAAGATGAATACTTCTTATCTAAAGAAAAATCCTGAGGGCTATCTCATTTCCACGCAGATGAGAAAGTACATCGTAGACATGCTTCACAATGCCGGTTCTGGACATCCTGGTGGTTCGCTCTCATGGGTGGAGATAGGCAACGAACTCTTCTTCATGGGAGGCATGTCGTACAACAGAGAAGACCCCGAGTGGGAAGGGAGGGACAGGTTCGTGCTTTCAAAAGGTCATGGCGTGCCCACCCTCTATGCCATAGAAACGATGACAGGGTGGCTGGAAGAGGATGACCTCCGGAACCTGAGGAAGGCGGATATGGAGAGCCCGAAGGGCAGGAGCAGATACATACAGGGTCACCCGAGCGCAAAGACCCCGGGCATCGAAGTGTCAACCGGAAGCCTGGGAACAGGACTCTGTATCGCAGTCGGAATTGCGGACGGGCTGAAAACAAAATACGGAAAGAAGGACGCCCGAAAGGTAATAGTTGTCACCGGCGACGGGGAGCAGCAGGCAGAAGAATTATGGGCTGCCGTGAGGGATGCAGGGAACCTGAAACTGGACAACCTGATAGTTTATGTCGATCACAACTGTCTGCAGATAGATGGCTGTATAGAAAACGTTTCATGCATATACCCTCTTAGAAAGAAATATGAAGCATACAAATGGCACGTCGTAGGAAGGGAAATCAGATTAAATAAGAGAAGGAAACGGTCCCTGCCTGATGGGCACAATTTTGAATGGCTGGAGAAGGCAAATCTGGAGGCAAGAAAACAGGACAAACCCACGGTCATAATAGCCAATACCATAAAGGGTTTTGGTGTCCCCTTCATGGAAAACAACGTTGACTGGCACGGCAAGGCTCCGAATGATGAACAGCACGATGAAGCAATGAGATACTTGGGAAAGCTCGAAGAAGAATGCAAAAAATTGCTGGAAGGTGGTTTTTGAATGAGCGCAAAATACAATCTTGGGGAGAAGGTCAGTCTGCGAAACGCGTATGGAAAATACCTGACGGAACTCGGAAAGAAATACGAAAACATATTCGTGCTGGAGGCTGATTTGGGAAAATCAACAAAAGCCAACACTTTCGGGGAGAGGTTTCCCGAGCGATACAGGGAAGTTGGCATATCCGAGGCATTCATGCAGGCCAAGGCTGCCGGTGTGGCAAGCACGGGATTCAAGGTTTTTACGCACACGTTCGCGATTTTCGTGACAAAGGGAACCGAAAAAATACTGCAGGCAATAGCGAGGGACAAAAGGGATGTTAAAATAATAGGGACGCACGGAGGCATATCGGTAGGGCCGGATGGCGATTCACACCAGGGAATAAACGATATTGCGGTGATGAGGTCAATACCGGGAATCTACGTTTTCTGCCCTGCGGACGCGGTGGAGGTCGAGGGCATGCTTGATTTTATGGCAGAGAATGACAGTCCGACCTACATGAGGATTTCCAGAAACAATCTACCAATAATCCACAAACCTGATCATAGGTTCATGCCCGGGAAGGCGGGCATGCTGGTGGGTGATCATTCAGGGAAAAGGGATGATAAATGGGTAACGATAATCTCATACGGAGACACCTTCCACACCTCACTCGAAGCCGCAGAACTGCTGAACGGATATGGTGGTATTAACCCATTTGTCATGAATATGTCGAGCATAGAACCAATTGACAAGGACAACATTTACATGGCAAAACTTGAATCCGACCTTATGGTGACCGTGGAGGATCATGTACTTGAAGGAGGCCTCGGGGAGGCTGTGGCGAGAGAGGTTTCCGGAATTTATTCACCCAAGAGCAGGCTGAAGAAGCTGAAGACCATAGGCCTTGAAGGTCTTGCAGAATCCGGGTCAGCCAGTGATCTCTACAAAAAATACGGGCTGAATGCGGAAGGCATAAAGAACTCGATAGTACGGGAACTGAAAGAAATTTCTTAAATAACCCATCTAATTATTTTTCATGCTGGAGATAACGTTCCTGGGAACGGGAAGCGGACCACCGACAAAGGCGAGAAATCACTCCGCGATATTCTTCCACTATGACAAGCATAACCTTCTCTTTGATTGCGGTGAGGGGACGCAGAGGCAGATGATAATAGCCAAAGGAATATCATTCATGAAACTCGACCACATATTCATAACACACTGGCATGCAGACCACTGGATAGGTCTGATCGGTTTGCTGTATACCATGAACCTCGAGGGCCGGAAACGCTCGCTTTACATACACGGGCCGGATGCCGAACGTTTCATAGGAGACATACTCGACCTTGATTACTGGGGAACAGGTTTCCGGGTAATACCGAAATCCGTCCCCTCTGAAGGAAATAAAGAAACGAAGGTTTACGAAACGGACGACTTCGAAATCACCTCCATCCCGACGAAACACACAGTCCCTTCAGTTGCTTACGCTTTCCGCGAGAGGGACAAAATAAACGTGGATATAAAGAAGGCAGAAAGATTGTTCGGCCTGAGACAGGGGAGGCTGGTCGGGAAGCTGAAAGAAAAAGGCGAAATTGTATTCAAGGGAAAGAAGATCACACTTAAAGATGTCGGCGTAAAAAAGCCGGGGGTAAAGGTAGTTTACTCGGGTGATACAGAACCGTGCGGCAACATTGTTGAAATCTCGAAAAACGCCGACCTTCTGATACACGACTCCACGTTCTTCGAGGTCATGGAGGACAGGATGCACTCAGGAGCGAAAGAGGCCGCAAAAATAGCGAAGAAGGCAGGCGTAAAATCCCTTTTTCTGACGCACTTCTCAAGGAGGTATACGAATCTCAAGGAACTGGAAGAAGAAGCAAGGAAGGTTTTCAGGAATTCTTTCGCAGCCAAGGATTTCATGAGGGTTGTCGTCAAAAACACGGGGATAGAAATCAAAAAATAGCCTCAGGCCTTTTCCCTGAGAAAATGGATAAAAAGCCCTATCACGGCTATTATGAAACCCCATGTTATGAAAAAATTGCCCTGACCGGCGATTTCAGGATTAAGCAGACTGCCCGTGATGTTGACGATTATACCAACTACAATAAACAGCAAGGCAACGAGAGAGAAGTTTGCGAGGTTGAATTTTTTGCTTGAAATTCCGTATTTCATAAAAGACCCTATTTTTCCCTCCCCCTTAGCCCGCTGAGAAGCGTGGAGAGGTCAAGTTCGTATTTTCCTGGACCTGTCCTTATCACTATGGGCTTCTGGCTGAACAGATTAAAAACATCAATCCTGTATTTCCCGGGCTTTATGACTCTTATGGCCTCCACATCGAGTATAACGGTTTCTTCTTCCTGGACGCCCTCCTCTTTCGAGACTATCTCGCGTATGTCCTTCTCTATCTCTTCCATCTCCTTCTTCGATATTTTTTCTATGTCCTTCTCCACTTTTTCCAGGACTTCCTCTCTCACGTAGAAGAAGAATTTCGATCCGCACACATCACAGCCATTAACCAGGTAGGATGCATCATCCGGATGTATTTTACCGCATTTCGTGCATTTATTCGGAATAAAATCACCTTTATGAAACCTACATGTACAGTAGAAGCTCCTCGGGGTTCTTTTCAATCTTTTTTATAATCTTTGCCGGGCCTATTATGGTTAATCCTCTTTTCTTTCCCATTATCCTTTCTATGATCATGTTCTTGAACCTTTCGAAATTTGTTGTTTCCTTCAGTTCTGTCAAGTCCATTGAGCTCAGCTCTATGCCGGAAAATTTTTCCGAGACGACCTTCATGGTCTCCTCTATCAGGTCCGCTTCCTCCTTTGGGTCAAGCTTCGCATCCACGAGGATTATGGTTCCCTCTTTCAGGTCCTTGATAAGATTTTTGGGTTTCTCCTTCTTGAGCCTTTCGTAGGGTATGAGCTTTATTCTCAAATTCATTGTCCACCTATAACTTCTTCAGTATCATCTTGTAAAGATCGTTAACCATCAGCCCTGTTTTTGCGGATATTCCGATGACGTCGTAACCAGGGAATGCCGACCTTACCCTGCTGGTGCTTGACGTCTTGAGATCTGCCTTGTTGGAAACTATTATGAACGGGATGTTTCTTGCATCCAGATTTCCCAGAATGGTGACATTAACCTGATTTATGGGATTCTTGGTCGAGTCAACAACCACGAGAACCATGTCCATTTTATCCAGCCATTTTATGGCCTCTATAACTCCCCTTGTCGCTTCCTTTGCCCTCTCCTTTGCCTCCTTCCTCTTCAACCCGAACTTCAGGAAATCCTCGAAATCTATCTTTGTTGCTATGCCCGGGGTGTCAACAAGATTGAATGTCAGCGATTTTCCGTCATCCTTCATGGTGACCTTCTCCTTCATCTGGATCTCCCTCGTTTCATGGGGGACCCTCGTCGCCTTCCCCAGTTCCTCTCCCAGCCAGTCCATGCAGATGCGATTGGCCAGCGTGGTCTTTCCTGAATTGACAGGGCCGTAAAGCCCTATCTTTATTTCCTTTTTCTTTCTGAAGAGCCTTCTGACAAGAGAAGTAATTTTGTTTTTCAATCTTCTGAAATGCTTTACAACCATCACACCAACCCAAAAAACTTTGTATAATAATTGTAAGCAAGGTATTTAAAATTAAACCCTTTTACCCAAAAGCG
>CAZTJN010000028.1:0-7639 GCA_964613955.1 uncultured archaeon
ATAGTATCAATCAACCCGAAAATCTACCCTCTGGAAGTCATCTATTCGGCTGCGTATGTTTTCTTGGACAGAGCATATCTGACAATTGACGGAAATCCAGAGGAGGAAATATTTGTGCAGATGAAGCCAAAGGGCAAGGAAAATTTGGAAAAACTCGGTCTGGAATTCAACAATGAACTGGTCAATTATTCAGTTTATGTGGTACAAGCGACGAGGAACCAGCCTCTGAGGAAGGCCATAATAGAGAGAGCACTCCTTACAAACACCGAAGAATACTGTCCAGAATGCGGGGCCAAGCTAGTGATTGATCCTGAAACAGGGGAAAGGTATTGCCCGGTGGCGGACAGAGAGCACGCAAGAGAGAAAAAATATTGTGATAAGTGTGGGTGCGAGATGATTTTTTGCGAGGAATGTGGAGATTACTACTGCCCAACCTGCGAAGGGGAGCATAAAGAAGGTGGGACCCATGGGTCTGCAGAGGAGGAAAAATGGGAAGATGTCGAGGAAGACCTGGATTTTGTAGAAGATCCCCTTGGCATAGCCAAACCATGGACACCCCCCAAGGAGGAGGGGGAAGCCAATGAAAAATCTAAAAATAGACAAAAAACAAAAAAGGGCTGAGTTGAACCTGAACTCTGTTTTCTATCCCGAAGACATCGTGAAAAGGGCAATAAAAGATTTTTCAGGGTTGTTTGATACGAAACTTGAAAGGGAAGGGGACAGAATTAATATTAAACTGAAACTCATAGCGAGAGGAGTGAGCATCGAGGATGTGACGTACGAATTCATTAATTACTTGTTGGCGGAGGTTAAGCATTCGGAAGTTAACGTGTGATGGACATGGCTTTGAGCAGAATAAGTTTCGAGAAAAAACCTGAAAGAGAATATCTGATAAACCAGTTCAGGGTTCACAAATTCGATGACGAGCACGTTCTGATTACAACAGACAACGGGGCATGGATTGTTCTGAACAAAGAACAGTACAGACTTTTCAGGGCAAATAAAGTAGAAGAGGATCTTGACTTGTACGCTTTGCTCAAGGAAAATGGTATAATCGTTACGAAAGATAACATAAACCAAGTAGTGGAGGATTACAGGAAGAGGTACTGGTTTTTGTTTCAGGGCCCGGATTTGCATATTATGGTTCCCACCTTCCGCTGTAATATGAAATGTGTCTACTGTCATTCTTTTTCAAAACCTCTGGATGCGAAGGGCTGGGACATGGACAAAGAAACAGCGAAGGCTGTCGTGGATTTTATGTTCAGGACCACTGCGAAAAACTTCACAATCGAGTTCCAGGGAGGGGATTGCTCTTTTAATTTCGATGTTGTTGAGTTTGTCATAGATTACGCTAGGGAACTTGCCAGAAAGCAAAACAGAAAGGTGACATTTTCAATTGTCACGAACCTCACAAATGTGGATGATGATTTCATAAAATTTCTGAAAGATCACATACCCATAGGTTTGTGCACATCCTTGGATGGGCCTAAGGAGGTTCATGACAAAAACAGAAGGTATTTGGGGGGGAAGGGTTCGTACGATGATGTGGTTTACTGGATAAAGAGACTTAGAGAAGAAATGAAGGGTGAAGATTTTAGATTCCATGCCTTAACAACAGTTACCAGATACTCTTTGGATTATCCGAAAGAAATAGTTGATGAATTCAGAAATCTGGGCTTCCGCAGTGTCTGGCTTAGGTTCATGAACAATCTTGGTTTTGCAGAAAAAACTTGGGGGAAAATAGGTTACAGTGCTGAGGAGTACCTAAGTTTCTGGAAAGAGGCAGTTGACTATGTAATGAAAATAAATACAAAGGGGATAGAATTCTGGGAGGTCTGGGCACAGTTGATTGCATTAGTCATTTTGGGTAAAAGATCAACGAACATGGTAGATTTCCGTTCCCCATGTGGCGCCGGCATAGGACAGCTTCTTTACAATCACAAAGGTGACATATTCACATGTGATGAAGCGAAGGTTTTGGATATATTTAAACTAGGAAACGTGAAAACCAGTAAATATGAGGATATTTTCAAATCTCCAACAACAACGAGCATGGTTGACATATCCTCTAAATTTTGTTCTTTGTGCGATGCGTGTCCTTGGTTCGCTTATTGTGCGTTATGCCCGGTGAACATATACACTTCCCAAGGAAGCATCGTCCCTAGGCTCCCGGAAGATATGAGATGTGGAATATTCAGGGAAATGATAAAGACTATATTTGAAAAACTGATATTCTCCGAACCAAACAGGAAGATTTTGAAATATTGGGCAAGGGGGAATGTGTAAAATATTTAAGTATTGTCAATAAATTGATAATATGACTGAGGATTTTCACGATAAGTTTCTGGAACATTTGAAAAATATCTCATATGTTCAGGGTTTGAAACCGATCTCTGTTACATTTACAATCCTTTATTCTAAGAGTGGAGGACAAGCCAGGGATATAACAATTGTAAAATATGGAAACTTTGAAAAGCAAATCGAACTTTTAATCCAATCACCAAAGGAAGCTGTTTTGGAGAAGGTCGATGTTTCGAAATTAAAATCCATAAATATAGGTAAAAAGAAATTCTATACGGATTATGACCCGAAAATAAGCTTTTATAACAGAGACAAGCGTGATGTCTACACAGTTTTCAATGAAAAGACCTTGAGCATTACATGCGATAATAAAAATGATACCAATTTAATCAAGCCAGAGAAAACAGTCGAATTCGAGTCAGATATTCCCGGATACGTAGAGAAATTGAAAGTTATAAAGGATTTTGATATGTGTTTTGCCCAGACCAGCAAAGAGTTTAACCAAGATTTCTCCCACCTTGTGTTCAATAACATGGAACAAAAAACCGAAATCAGCCTTGACATATACAGAGACGAAAAGGAAAAAATAGAAGAGCTCATAGACAGAATAGAAAATAAAAAGAAGGTAAACAAACAATTCACGAAAGGGAAAATAGGGGATGAATTTATTATATTTTCCAAACTGGATGAAAACAGGTTGGTTGTTTTCCACCTTCACAAAGGCAAGGAAGAATCAGTTCAGGACTTTGCAAAGGAAGTTGTATCAAAAATCTAGTTTTTTAGCTATCCATAAGGGTGAAATTCAAAATTAAGCTGGTTTTGCCTTAATTCCCCATGAACTTCCCGATTCATTCTTCTTTTCAAAACTTTCAATAATCTTAAAGTTATTCCTCTTTAATTCTTACACAGCATCCGATAGCGTGTGTTTTCTGAATTCCACGATATCCTTTAAATGGCGCATATTTTGCTTTAAGATGACCGTGTCTGTTATTATTTTCCCTGACTCGTATCCGTAATCAAGAATGTTTTTTATACCCTGAACTGTTTGTCCAAAACTTCCGGGAGTTTGGGTCAGGTAATCATGTAGTTCAGCGCAATGACCGTGGAGAGACGTCTTAATAGATACCGGCTTAAAATCCAGAAGATGGCTTGTAAACTCCTTTGAAAAAAAACATCCTGAGATTAGTGTTTAAACTGAATTCCAGTCCCACATCCTTTATATACTTTATCAGTTCAAAGAAATTTGGGTGTATTGTAGGTTCTCCGCCAAACAGGATTATTTTCCTTTCTCCTCTTTTCTTTGCCTTGAGAATAAGTGATTTGGCCTTGTCAATTTCCATTTGCTCTCCCGGTTTCTGGTAACAGAACAGGCAATTACTGTTACATTTCTCTGTCAAAACCAGCACAAACATATAGATTAATATCGTACGAACATTTTTAACCGTTTGAAAGTTATAAAGTTTTTAGGCATCTATTAAATTGAGATTTTTATGTACATGGTCAAGCCAATATCCTTCCATCTGCAGTGGCATGTGACAGACAAGTGTAACTTTAAATGCAAACACTGCTATACAGAAGGTCCTATGAAGGAGCTGAACACTGAAGAATTATTTTTGGTTCTAGATCAGTACATGGATTTAATTAAAAAATGGAGGCTGGATAAGAACAGAAGACCCAGGAAGCTATCAATAACAGGAGGGGAACCCCTCCTCAGAAAGGATTTCTTCCAGCTTCTGGAGCATATCGAAAAATACAAAGAAATGTTCACATCGGTTATAGTCATGAGCAACGGTTCAACAATTAACGATGATATCGCTAAAAAAATGAAAGATTTGGGCATTTCTGCTGTTCAGGTAAGTTTGGACGGCCTGGAAAAAAATAATGACAGGATCAGGGGGAGGGGGAACTTTAAAAAGGCTATCGAAGGCATAAAAATTTTAGTAGAAAACCACGTGCCTGTCGGTGTATCAGTCACTATTTATAAGGAGAATTTCAGAGATATTCCTGAACTCATAGAGGTATGCAAAAAGCTTGGCGTGAGGTCAATAGGTATAGGCAGACTGGTTACACTGGGGCGAGGGAAATCTCTTGCTATGCTGGATCCTCTGGAGTTGAGAGATTTTTACAGACAATTAATGAAAATGAAAATCAAAGAGAAGGAAATTTTCATAGGCACACACTGTTCGGATTCCCTGTGGTTCATCGAGGATTCAGACCACCAAACCCATGGCTGTTCCGCAGGCTATGACAGCTTTTCCATATTTCCAAACGGGGATGTTGCCCCATGCAGGAGGCTACCGATAAAGGTGGGAAATGTTTTGGAGAACACGTTGCTTGATATCTGGTACGATTCAAAAATTTTATGGGACCTGAGAAACAGGGGGATGATTAATGAAACATGTAAAAACTGCGAACTTTTTAAAAAATGTTCTGGAGGGGCGAAATGCATTGCTAACGGTTATTTCGGAAGTCCGTTTTCGATAGATCCTCAGTGCTGGAAAATGTTCAAAAAACTACCTAATCCCACCAGATTGGCAAGAATCAAAAGTTCTAAAAATTTTATTTTGGACAATAAGTATGTTGAAAATTTTTGATTTGATACGATTTCAATGAGAATCTAATTACGCACTATATTTTATCTCTCTATAAAGAGTGTATTCCTTCTTAAACCTTTCTAAAATTTTCATTTTTTCAGAGAAATTTGGAGTTTTATAGCGGTAGTATATTAGTGAGGTAAGAGGGTACTCTCTTAAAAATTTTGAAAGATTCTTCTGACCATGCAACGTATAAAGTGTTTTAAGAGGAGCATACTGGGAGTCGAATATTATTTCAGGGGTGTTTAAAAAACCTGGTATAACATAATCTCTGTATTTGGCATAAATCTGCGTATTTTTTTCTGGAGTCAGTATATTTAACCTTGAATAAATATTCCATTTGAAAACAATTTTTTTTACCATATCAATCGTCTTTTTGAAATCCTCCGCTGTTTCAAAGGGGAACCCCCAGATGAAGGAAGTTGTTATTTTGTGGAAATATTTTCTGGATATCTTGAGAATATCTTCAGCCATTTTTACTCCAAATCCCTTGTTTATCTTGGCCAGAATTTTGTTTGAACCTGATTCTATGCCATAAAATATATTATCGCATCCGCTTTCTGACATTCTTTTCATAATTTTTTCGTCCATCAGGTTTATTCTTCCGTAACATGACCAATTTATATCAATCCTTTCCCTTTTCAACTTGTTACAGAAATTGAACACCTTTTTCTTGCTCAACGGGAATGTATCATCATTAATTCCCAAGCGGGCTTTTCTATATTTTTCATTGATTAATTTTATCTCTTCAATCAAATTATCTACAGTCCTAGATGTGACCTTATTCCTCCATAAACCTCGGGAACAGAAACCACATCTATATGGACATCCCCTAGTTGAAATGACACCAATCACACTGTATTTGTCGACATCAATTTTTTCATAGGCCGGAAATGGTATGCTATCCAAATTTTCAATTCTTGGACGAGGGGGATTCACATAAATTTTGTTCCCCTCTCTATAACTTATTCCCCTGATGTTTTTCAGCTTCTTGTTTTTTTCAAAAGATTTCATAACCTCGACAATTGTTTTCTCAGCCTCCCCCCTTACAACTATATCTATATGTGGGAATGCCTTCAAAATTTCTTCTGCAGCATCGGTGGGACCGGGGCCCCCAAGTATGACGGTTTTTTCCGGATGTTTCTTCTTTACTTCTTTCAGTACTAAGATGAGCGAAGCCAAGGTTTGAGTAGTACATCCAACTCCTATTATATCCGAGGAATTTTCAAAAAATGACACTATGCTCTCCCATTTAAGAGGATGCAAAAACTGAAAATCCTTGAGTTCAGCATCATAACCATGTTCTCCGAGAATAGAAATAAGATAAAGTTGACCCAATGGTACGTGCTTGTATTCACTCAGGCGAGGAGTTATGAAATCATAATTGTAAATTGTTATATCACTCATGTACTTCACTATGGATTAATTTGTAAAAATAGTTTTTTATTCTTGCAAGAGTGCAGCGCAGAAAGTTATACAAATTTCTGAACCGCCTTTTTAGCAAATTCTGTCAATATGTTCTCATCACCTTTCGTGCATCTGAAAATCAACATTATGTTCTTACCTCTCCTGCTGAATATTAAATTTTTTCTGCCTATCTTTCCCTTTGTCAGCAGATTGTCTATTCTCCTTTTACATGCTATCACATCATTTATTATTTCATTTAAGGTTGCCTCGTCATCCTCAAAAATTTTTATACTCACCTCGGTTTTTTTTACCACATTCAAAAACAAAACGGACACATAGCTTCTATACATTCTTTTGTCAAGGCTCACAAAATACTTCACAAAATCGTTTATCTCATCTGGTATCATAAACATCAGCTTGGTAATTGTAGGTTCCAGTTTTACAAAATGGTTTACCTTCAAAAAATTTATATCTTCCTTTTTGCTGGTAGCTATAGTGATCACCTCATTGCCGGAAATTATCGTGTACATGCCATAAGGGGAATGGTATGAGAAATAATGTGAAGGGAAAAAACTAAACCCAGGATTGTATCCCGTGTGAACCTTTCTGTTACCGATGCGTATTGTTCTAAAACTTGAAAAATTCACATTTTTCAGTACTTCTTTTTGGGGGGTTTGAATTAAAAGCTCTACTTCCCTTGAATGTTTTTTCCGGTATTTGGCAAATAATACGTTTACAGGTACCCCGTGATGCTTTTTGTGGTGGATAATTGAAAAATGAAACATGACCAGTTTGAAGCCCTTTACAATAGGTATCCTGTTTAGGGACTTCGAAAAACAGGTGGAAAAATTTTTTCCCATATTCTCATAAGTAGATTAAATTCGCCTTTTAAATTTGTTTCAGTCTGTTAGATTTAGCTTCCCCTAGCGACACCATGACCCCTGAAAATTCAAAAACCGAGACATTCCCAAACTGGAAGACTTTGAAATATGCCTTAAACATCATAAGGGGCGAAGAATCCATGGGGTATGAGCGTTTCACGTATCAATCATCAATACCATCTAGGCCAGCCCAGTTGTTACGTGTCAAAGGTTTGTTTTTCATGCACATATTACTGTTCCTGAAGTCCACACGGGCCGACCCGTTAATGGTTTTGTTCCAGTTATAAAGTGTCAACCACCACCCACTGAAGTGGGTGGCATGAAGTAATAGAGCGTGAGCTGGTCCTTGGGTTTAACGCTTTGTTCTCTGATGCAGGCGGACATGGAGTTAAAGTTGACGCCCCCGACCGAATCGAAATAGCAGACAGATGACCATGTATGTCCTCCCCAGAAGAA
>CAZTJN010000029.1:0-7489 GCA_964613955.1 uncultured archaeon
TCCAGACAAGGACATGCACGGACGAGAACGAATGCGGCACGTCTGAAAACAAACCCTCCGAAATCCAGGCATGTACATACACACCACCAGCCCCAGAAGAAGGAACCCAGGAGAGGGGATGCGGTAACGGCGTGTGTGAATCAGATGAAACATGCGAAACATGCGAAGAGGACTGCGGAAGTTGCCCTCCGAGCGGAGAAGCGGAGGTCACTCCTCCTTCACCGGCAGGCGGAGCCGGTCTGCTTGGGATGTTCACGGCCGGGCAGGCAACGGGCGGAGGACTGCTCGCCTTGCTCGTGATAATACTTGGCCTCCTTTTATTCTACATGAAGAGAAAAAAACAGAAGTAGTGAAATTCAAAATCAATCAATTTTCGGAAAAAATCTTTAGATTTTTTAATTTGTTTTCGATTTTCTTTGACCCTCTTAGGTTTTTCAGCCTTTTCAGATAGTTTAATAATTTTTTCTTCTTTACAATCTTTATCAGTTCTGGGAATATCTCGTCCAAGAACGGGTAGTTATAATAGATTAAATCTATCAGCGTCTTTTCAGGATCGGAAATCCTTATCCGGGCCCCGGCCTCTTCCAGATATTTTGTTTCATACCCGAAATACATTTTTTTGTTCATGCTTCTTATTATTACCTTTCTTCCGGCAACAATCCTTTCCCCCACCTTTACTTTTCTTGGTGCCCTTGTGGTCAAAACGTCTATGTTGGGAATCTGGTTCCATACATTATGGATGAATGCCGCTGTTCCTAAACCTATGTAGGCCTCGCCCAACGGAATGACTATGAGATAGGGCGATTTTTTGAATGAATACCAGCCTTTTATCAGCTCTGTTATCTTGCCTTCTCTCTTCAATTTGTGAATGAAAATTTTCGCATAACTAGTTCCCAGCCTGCCTTCCACGGCTTTAAAATTAAATGCGCTTGCATTTTTCAGCTTTTCCCCGAAATCCTTGTATCTAATCCTTGGCATATTTTCTCACCTTTCTTCTAATCGTTTCAAAATCAGGAACCTTTCCGATAAGAATCAATTCCTTAAGGCCCTGAAAATCCTTCGGAACGCCTTTCAGCAACGGCAGCAGAGTTTTTATATCCTCCTTAATTTTCGTGGTATTGGCGGTATTCAAAAGATAGAAAATATCATACAAATCCCTGGCTTTTTTCCTGCTTTTGAATGCGTTGATTTTTTCCTTTAGCATGTCCGTAGGAGGTAATGTTTTTATGATTATTGAATTGCCGTCCACAAGATAGAATTCACCATCAGCTGCGTTTAATTTTTTAAACAGCGGTGAAACGTTTATTTCAACTAAAATACCATCTTCTTGGAATCTTGCATACAAAACATCCGAACTCGTCAGTTTGCTTCTTACCATCTTAAACATTTTCGCCTTTTCAAAGTATCTGCATATTCCGGAAGGATCTGCATAATATATGTCTATATCAAAAGAAAATCTCCTGCCGCCGTAGATCCTCCATATTGCTGTTCCGCCATGCAGGACGATTTCGAATTTTGAACTTATTTCTATTATTAACTTATCCTGGAGTTCTGCAATCTTCAGCAGCTTCCCTTTTAACAAATTTTTTATCGGAAATTTATCGTAGACCATATTTATATATACCTAGGTTATATTTAAATATAACCCTGGTATAAAAAATTAGGGGAACCGGAGGCAAAGGAAATAAAATATTCTGTCTCGGTCCTGCTGTTATTTATGCCCAAAATTAATACGCTGGAAACTAGGTCAACACTATTCTATTTCCACACCGGGCATTACCCATTTCTTCCCGAGCCTCTTCCTGTTCTCTTCCAGAATTTCTCCTGACAGGCTTTCCTTTATCCGTTTGGGGTTGAGTTTGAGGACCTTCCCGAAGGATATGATTTCGGAAGGAGAACGGAGCTCGTGCGGTTCAATCGCTCCTGAAGAAAGGATAAAAGGTGCCTTGAACTTTTTCACAAGTTTCGCGTTCTCGAGCATCCTGGAAAAAACGCCCGATCTGGACCTTTTGTAGGAATTGAGAAGATTCCGGAAATTGAATTCAATCGAAACCCTGTTTTCTTTCGCAAGCTTCGCCATTACGTGGTCCAGTCCCTGGGTTTCGCCCGCTTCCGGGTGAGTCAGGATATCAACTTCCCTCGTCTCGCATGCCTTCCTGTTGATTTCAGGGTCGCCGCCGCTCACGAGGATAAGCTCTACCCTTTTCCTGATTTTTTTGGCGATTTTGGGCACGTTGTTCGGCTTGTCTGTCTCTATTTTGTAACCAAAAGCAATATCCAAATCCGTTTTTTCAAGTTTCTTTTTCAATTCCCTTATTTCTTCAAGAGATCTGCATACGAAGCAAACGCCTGACCAGCCAAGCTTTCTAAGATTCGTGAGCATGCCTCCCAAATCCACTTCCGGGTGCACATGGTATTCGTAGAAGTTCATTTTTAATTTTTATGGCGAGTTTATAAAAATATAATGAGATGTAATGATGGACGAATTCTCGGGACAGAGAGAGGGAATGGTAATCAAGCTGGTCAGGGATGGTTATCTGGGCAGCAAAAGGATTATAAAAGTATTCATGGACATACCGAGGCATCTCTTCGTAAGGGAGGAAGACGAAAAATTCGCCTATGCTGACTATCCGCTCCCCATTCCCGCAGGCCAGACCATTTCTGCTCCGCACATGGTCGCGATGATGACAGAGCTGCTCGAACCTAAAGCGAAGGACAAGGTCCTTGAGATAGGAGCCGGCTCCGGCTACCAGGCAGCGATCCTGTCGAAACTTGTCAAAAAGGTTTATTCAATCGAAGTGGATCCGGAGCTTGTTTCTTTTGCAAAACAGAATCTCAAAAGAGCCGGGATAAAGAACGTGGAGGTCGTCAGGGGTGACGGGAGCAGGGGTTACGAAAAGGCAAAGCCCTACGATAAAATTATCGTTACGTGTGCCACCCCCGAGATTTTCGGTTCATGGATAAAGCAGCTGAAAACGAACGGAATCCTGCTCGCCCCGGTCGGCGGAGGATTCTATCAGGAGCTGATAAGGATAAGGAAAACGAAAAAAGAACTCGAACGAAAGAATTATGGTGGCTGCGCGTTCGTCCCGCTCAGGCGTTAAATTTATTCCACAGGATAATTTTTAGGGATTGCATTTTCGAAATTTATTCCCCTAACCGAAACCATAATGGAATTATCCTTTTTGTCTGGAATTAAAGTACATGGAAGCATTTCAATTTCTTCTTTTTTCAATAAAGATTGCCATTTTCTAGGGGTTAATTTTTCAAAAGTCATTGTACCGTTTACTTCTTTACCTGTATAAGCAGTTTTTGTAAACATATCTGCAACTAAATATTTGTATTCATCACCTTCTCCAAAACCACCGAAAATGAAATAATTACGCGGTTTTATCACTTCTTCCATGTCCATCCCTTTATCTTTATTTATCATTTTAAAATTTTATAAATGTTACTATTAGGTGGTTATTTTTAACAAGAATTAAACAAAAATAAGAAAGGGGGTTACCCCTGCTGGAAAAGCTCGTTCTCGATGTCTTGCAAGGTCATGTCCTCAAGGTTTTCCTCCATTTCCTGCTCCAACGCCTGAAACGCCTGTTCCTCTGCCTGTTCCTGCGTCAACCCGCCTGTAGGTGGGCCTGCCGGCTGCTGAACACAGCCGCTGATTGTTACCGCCAGTACCAGGGCGACCAATAATATTACTCCGATCAATTTCATAGAGTATCACCCTCCCTTAATCCTGTTTCTCAAAACTCTCAGCCACTCAGGAGCCTTCTGGAAGGCCTGCGGCCTCTTCTCCACGATCTTGTCGTAAAGACCTCCGAGCTTGTTGCATGCCTCTTCGCTCAGGTTTTGCTTGCATCTCTCCATCAGTTGTGCCCTGCAGTCCGCGTCTTCCAGGTGAACCCTGCAGTATGCCAGATGAAGAGCTTCACATTTCCTGTCATCTGGATTCTGTTCGCAGTAAGTCTGTATCCTCTCCCTGCACGTATTTCCTTCCTGTTCCGGGTCGCAGATTATGTTTCCTATACCCTTCATTACACCCAAACATCGTGTAGGGTGATCCTCGCAGTAACTGAAGACCCTTCTTGCCTTCTCCGTTGCTTTCAATGACCTGGGCTGCTGTATTATGTAAGCGTTGTACGTAACATCATTCAAAGTAAGAGGTCCTGCCCATATCTCCCTGTTTCCCTTGACGTAGGAATCCACTGCTATTGATCCCACGTTGCTGTCATCGACGTCATAGATGTTCGCTGTTATTGACCCGTTTCCTATCGTAATGTCCTTGAGCTTGTATTTGTCCTCTCCGAAGTGAAGTATGCCCACTCTTACGGCAGTTTCGTTCGCAGAGGTGTAAACCCTGTAACCTGCAACTCCTACCCTTAGGAGCTCGAAATCCATGGGATCACTCTGGGAAATCGCCAAACCATTCCCTAGCGCTCCCATCACCCTGATTCTTGCCCTTACCTGTGTCTGGGCTCCTACTGTATCCGTGTTGCCGTTCCCGTTTCCATTACCATTTCCGTTCGCTGCCATCACCGAAACTCCCATCACCGCCACAACTAGAAAGGCCAAAGTCAACGCCAGTAACTTTTTCATACTCTACCTCCTTTTATACTTCTGGTATATATTATAATGTTTCATCTACTAATATGTTGTGTGAAACAATTCGCAACAAAACTTTTTATCCAAAAAGTTTTATCAAAAAACAGTAGCCATCGCTTACACTATTTCCTGTAGAACAAACGATTGGTCCTTCCGACCCTTTCCCTCTCAACCAGACCCTTCTCTTCGAGCCTCTTAACAACCCTTGTCATTTTCGTTCGGGAGAAACCGAATTGTTTCTCGAGAGCCTTCTGCATGCACACCCTTCTTTCCGAGAGCGCTTTCAACACCTTCCTCTCGTCTTCGGTGAACCCCCTCAGGAACTCTTTCCTGACCCTTTTCCTGTAGTATACGACAATATAGACAACTATTGCGAACGCGCAAAATCCCATCACGGCCAACATCAATGGATGATAGTCGCTGTGTGTGTTGTAAAATTTGAAGTATATCGCCGTCTCCCCGGATTTATCCAGATCCCATTTGAGGTATATCCTTTCCCCGTCCGTGAGCATATCATAGCCTTCCGGATAGACGACATCCCTGTAGACCGCAAAACCCCTAGGGAGAAGGGCCACAACGTTTATTTTTTCAGAGACAGGCGGCTGCAGGCTTGTGAAAAAGCTGTAGAGACTTTCCTTCGTGAAAACGAGATCCTTTGCCGTGAACGTTATTGTGAGGTTCTCCGTCCCTTTGGGAACGATAAACTTAACGTTGTATTCACTTCCCGATTTCTCCAGAACGTAGTCTATATCTTTTCCGCCCCCTGATATTGCGAGGTCGGATATCTCGCCAAGAACCACGTAATTCAGCGTGCTTGCGTTCAAACTCCCCGCGAAAACCATCGATACGCGCTCGTTAACGTAACCGTTCGCCAATATGTCAAACGTTATGTTGTATTCGGGGATTTCGAGGGCTCCTGCTGCAGAGGGTATCAAAAATAACACAAATAAAACACCAATGACAGCATGCCTCATGTTTGAAATTGGATAGGGAAATTTAAAAATCATGTCACTTTTAGTCTATTTCTTCCCTACTTTTGCCCGTCCTTTTTATTCTGTCTTCATATAATGTTTTTTCCCATTTATCCATCATCATAATAATCTGCGAATTCACAATATCTGCCTGAACACCAGTACATTCGGGGTTCATGTCAATAAATCTCAGCAGTTCCCTGTATAGTGGTTTGCCCTTTTCTTTCAGTTTTTTCATATCCGAAAAGTTTTTTATCAGTTGATTTCTTTTCCACTGATCTTTTCTAAGGAAATGCAGAACTTTCGAAAGTCCCACAACCATGTAATGAGGATCACTTAATGGTTCTTTGCCTAGCATGTACTTTACACTCTCTCTTATACTTTCAAGTTCTCCATCATCCAGCAGGCGAATAATGAATTGTGCTGCCCCCTTTGCCCAATGATAACCATCTTTCCCTATATCCTCGATTTCCCCATCATATTTATCTGGAGTTAATTGGACATCCTCTTTACCCTTTCCTGCCCATGCTCTTAAATATTTTTTCAGTTTCTCGATATCCCTATACTTTCTGGCATCTATCTTATTTCTTTCTTCGATATAATTAATCAGAAGGTTCTTTATCTCTTCGGTCTTTTCAAGCATTCTTTTTTCAAAGGAGTTGAACTGCTTTTCCAGTTCGGTTCTCAGACGATTCAACTCCTGTTGAACATACGTTTTTGTTACAGGCAGCCCATGATAACCATCTTCCTTTGATGTGGAGCTGGCCCTCTCTAAAACCCGACTATGTTTTATTTTTCCGGCATTTCCAGTTAACTTTCCCATCTCCTTTAAAAGTTCCTCTCTCAGCATATTCAATTTCTTTTCAAAGGTAGTTTCCGTTACAAACTTCAAGACCTTTTCCGTTTTTTTCAATTTTGTCTTTGGCTGCCCTTCAGGATTTGCATTGTTTTCAGTTGGTTTCCTTGGGACCTTAAACCGGCCATATTTTCCGCTTTTTATTATTTTAACGATATTCTCCGGATCAAAAAATCGGCTTCTTCCTTTCTTGTGATTCACAGTTAGATTCCCATTATCAATGAGCGTTCTGAGAGTAGATGTATCTTTACCGCCGTATATTGCAGAAACTGCTTCATAAGAATCCAGATATTTTCCATTCTCGGTAAATTCCCGGAGAATACCAATCACTTCTTCTTCACTCTTGCCAGAAAAGTCGAATCTTTCGGTCTTTCTTCTTGTACCCCTTTTACCACCCCCAAACCTCCCATAGCCATCGACTATGAGTTTTAACAGTGCTTCGGGATCTATCTTCTTCTTTCCATTTTCATCTGTAACATATTCAATTTTCCCTCTCTTAATGAGGTAATGAATAGAATTTGATCTTCTGGAACCAGACAAAATCTCGTTACCATCAGCGAAACTGAGATATGTTCCTGCTTCGCTGAATCTTTCTAGGTCACCTATGATTTCTTCCTTGCTCTTGTCTCTACACCTGTATGGGGATCTCTTTGGCTTTTTTGGCCTGTCCTTAATTATTTTCCATTTCCCGTATTTCCCTTCTCTCAGTATCCTCAAAACTTCTTGGGGCTTAACCCTTTTTCTGCCTTTCTCATCAATTTCGTATTTCAGCTCTCTGCTTTTGACCAGCATGCTTACTCGTGATGATATCCTTACCCCGTAGATAAACCCAGCAGCATCGGCCAAGGTCAAATAGATTCCCTGTTCAGACAAATCGTCCAGTAGGAATTTTATTTCTTCCAAGGGCATGTCAAGCTTTTTATAAACCCTCCTATATTTTCTTTGGACGGGTTTTTCATATTCAACATGCAAAAAAGGGTCGACATGGTTAATTCTATTTCCTGTCTTTTTCATTAAAATATTTAATCTGAAAAATTATAAAAAGGGGTGCTGTTCC
>CAZTJN010000030.1:0-6727 GCA_964613955.1 uncultured archaeon
AAAAAATTTATGAAGTGCGTGATTCTCTGCGCAGGGAAATCCACGCGGACGTATCCCCTGACACTCGAACGCCCCAAGCCGTTCATTTCAATTGCTGGAAAAACCCTGCTCGAACACAACCTGGACAACCTCGAAGGCGTCGTGGATGAGGCGGTAATCGTTGTTGGTCCCGGGAAGGACGTAATCAGCAACATACTCGGTGAGAAATACCGTGGTATGAGGATAAATTATGCCGAACAGAAAGAGGCGAAGGGAACTGCTCACGCTCTTCTTCAGGCAGAGAAGTTCGTTAAAGGGGAGGAGAAATTCCTAGTTCTCATGGGAGACAATCTTTACCCTAAGGAAGGGATAAAGGAATGCGCTTCCTACGGAATTTCAGTTCTCGGGCAGAAAGTTTCAAACCCCGAAGAATACGGAATATTCGTTACAGAAGGAGGATTCCTGAAGGATATCGAGGAGAAGCCTTCCCGCCCAAAATCAGACCTCGCGAACACCGGGCTCTACGTTCTGAACGACAGGATTTTTGAAGGCATACGAAATCTCAGGCCTTCGCCCAGGGGCGAATATGAAATAACTGACGCCCTGAGGGAGATGATAAAGAAAATTCGGGCCCGCTGTTTTTACACGAAGGACTGGGTTTCTGTTGTCTATCCCTGGCATATCCTTGAAGTCAACAGACAGATTCTTTCCAGGATGAAGGGGGGAATACGCGGCGAGGTGGAAAAGAACGTCATGATAAAGGGGAATGTTCACATAGGGAAGCTAACGCTTGTCAAATCAGGAACGTACATAGAGGGTCCTGCTTATATAGGAGACGGTTGCACAATTGGACCGAACGCGTACATACGAGCGAACACAGCAATAGGAAACAACGTCCGCTTCCGGGGGGAAGTCGTGAATTCGGTGATAATGGACGGGGCGACAGCTAAACATTTCTGCTACATCGGGCATTCCGTGATAGGAGAGAATGTGAACATAGCGGCAGGGACGGTCACCGCTGATTTCAGGCACGACGGAAAGAATCATGTTACGATAATAAAGGGCAAAAAAATCGACACGGGCCTCCGAAAGCTCGGGGCTTTCATAGGGGACAACGTCCGAACGGGAATAAACACCACCATTTACCCCGGGAGGAAGATATGGCCAAATTTCTCGACCCTGCCGGGTGAAATTGTTAACAGAGACAAGATGAGATGATGCTTTACATAGTATGCGGTCTTCCCGGAACCGGAAAGACGACGCTAGCGAAGATGATAGCCGACGAAACGAAGTCCTTCGTTCTGAACACAGATATAATAAGAAGAAAGATTATTGACGACCCCAAATACACGGAAAGGGAGAAAGAATTAATATACAATTTGCTTTTCGAGATGGCCGAGAAATTTCTCATGACAGGAAAGAACGTCGTCCTCGACGGGACGTTCTACAGGGAAGAGCTCAGAAAGAAGGCAAAAAAAATGGCGGAGAGGGCAAAAAGCAAGTACAAAATCATCGAAGTAACGTGCAGCGAGGAGATAATAAGGAAGGGGATGGAAAAGCGAAAGAAGAAAGGAAGCGAAAGCGACGCTGACTTCGAAATTTACAAAAAAATAAAGAAGCAGTTTGAGCCCGTAAGGGAGAAACACATAGTTCTCGACACAACGGAAGGGTTCGAAAAGGCGATTGGAAAGTTCCTTAAGAAACTGCGCTCTTAGTCATTCCGGTAGTACGTTCCTACTCTGTGATTCAGTGCATACTGATGATTTTCCCATGGAGAAGGCTTCTCCCCGTTCGGATTCATGTTGTTGTTGGTGTACACGTAGAGCTTACCATTTTCTGCGTTGTAGGCAATCAGCTCCTCCCTGTAATCCCCGATTATGTCCGCATGTATGTGAGACCACCTGCCGGCCACCTCTTTCGGTTTGTAGAAATCTGCCGTGCCATCCCCGTTCCAGTCATAGGGGGTTGAACCGAAGCCGGTCGAGCCCAGAATCCCTCCCTTTGCCGAATAAAGACGATGCTTCCAGCCCTCATTTGTGTCGTATTTAACGTAACATTCCAGTCCCTTCTCGCTTCTCACGTTGGCGGCCCAGCCGCCGGCGCCGGCGCTGCTGAATTCTTCGGAATACCATAAAACCTTTCCATCCTTATCCACCAGCACAGCGCCCGTCGCGGGGTCGCTCCAGAATCCCTGTTCAATGGCATAGAGAACTTCCATGCCGGGAACATCCGGGTCCACATCCGCAGGATATACGAGATCATGATGTCCTATCGTTCTCTGCCACCGGATATTTCCGTTTCCGTCAAAACATATTCCCCACGACAGTACCTCGTCCTTGCCGTCCATGTCCAGGTCTGCGGCCACTATCATATGACTGCCTCCCTCATGCTTCCCCTTTTCCTTGTAGTACATCCAGACCCTGTTGAGATTCCTGTCGAACGCTATTGTCCATGCGTCATTGGAGTTTGGATAAGCTCCGAGCTGCATGATGATGTAAGGATTCTTGCCGTCCAAGGAAGCGGGCGTGATATAGATCCTGTTATTCCTCCCGCTTGTGCTCTGAGGGTATTGATGTGGTATGTCATCCGATTGTTTTATCACGTTTCCGCTTATTCCATCAATCGCCACGAGATACAGACGGTCACCGCCTGCCTCATCATACATCGGTCCGATCACTTCCTCTCTCCCGTCCTCATCCAAGTCCCATAAGGTCCATGGAAGGTCTCCCGAATACCTGAGGCCGGTGTTTACCGGGCCCCAGAGTTTCGTCCCGTCATCATCGTACATCGTGATGTAATTGTTGTTTTTGCCGCCAGCAGTGAAGTTTGTAATAATAAGATATTCAAATAATCCGTCCCCATCAACGTCGCCTGCCTGTATATCAGCATCGATGTTTTCGCTTTCGTGAGGTTTTACGTTGGTGAATTTCACATAAACATCCTCGTCGCTGCTTCCTGCAACTACCTTCGCTTCGTTCGAATTCGCGCTCTCATTTCCGTTCTGGTCAACCAGTCTCACAACATAGTAATATGTCTTTCCGTTCGTCACGCCCGTGTCCATGTAATTGGTCTGGCCCGTTACGGGATTGGAATTTAACTTTATGTACGGTCCCCCCGGTGCAGTTGATCTGTATATGTTATAACCAAGGTTCGGGTGTGTGCTGACCATCCTCCAAGAGAGATGAACCTTTCCGCTGCCCTTTGGCAAAGCATACAAACGGGAAGGTGCGGACAATCCGCACACCTCCGGGCAGCACTCATCGGGCGTGCTTCCAACCTTTTTGCCGTTTATGTATATGTCCGTGACTTCGTTCGTTTCGCCCCTGTTGTAGCAGCACGTCCTTATCCTGAAGGTGCATGCATATCTATCCGCCTGCGGCGCGTTGAACATGTATTCGTATTCCTTCGTTTCGCTTGAGCCTTCCCAGAGCCTCTGGTATTTCGTATCCTCGCATTTGCTCTGGCACGTCAATCCGTTAAAACACGTCCATTCCTTTGAAATCCCTTTCAAACCTGCAAAGCCCAGAACCAGATTTCCCGTTATTTTACCGTTCTTTCCGCCAAGTAACAGACGCGATTGCGTGTCGGCGGAGTAAGACATAACCAGAACCAGACAAAAGGTAATCAGAACCGCTGCCAAAACACCCTTCATAATTTTATATTAGAATTTTTGTTATAAATTTCAACTGAACCTGCTCGCTACAAAAACTATGTCGTATATGTCTATTTCCCCGTTCTGGACAACATCCATTGTTGCGTTCCATCCGGAATCAGAGTTGGTTAGGCCTAGACGTGTGGTTACTATTGTTAAATCATAGATATCAATTTTACAATCATGTTTTAAATCTGCTTCTATGTGTTCAAGGTGTTTGATATTAGGATCGTTATCATTACAATCCGACCATTCTGGTTTACAATCATAGATAACACAATTTCCTGCCAGATAATTGCCTTTGCATGACATACCAGAGTTCCACCATGTGTCTCCATCATCATCACAGCCGTTGTCGATTACCCCGTCCCCGTCATCATCATGATTATTGCAAATCTCGTCATGTTCAATGCTAGGATCATCATCATCACCATCTGACCATTCAGGCTTGCAATCATATACAACACCATTACCCGCAAGATATTTCCCTTCGCATATCATATCCTCGTCCCACCATGTGTCTTTGTCGTCGTCACAACCGTCATCTATCTTTCCATCTAGGTCATCGTCCCTATTGTTACATTTTTCGCTCCCTATTTTTGAATTTGTGTCGTCTAGATCAGTCCATTCAGGTTTGCAATCATATGAAATATCGTTACCAGCAAGATATTTCCCTTCACATTCCTTTTGTGAATCCCAGAATGTGTCTCTATCATCATCACAACCCTCGTCTATTTCGCTGTCGCCGTCATCATCCTTGTTATTGCATATTTCGGTATCCACAGTAAAGTCCATACCTTCTGACCATTCAAGAGGTGTCAGAGGATTGTATAAAGCACGAACAAACCATCTATATTCTTCGTTTTCATTCAAGGCTTCATTATCAGCAAGGTTTAAACTAGTGAAAGTTGTGGATTTCAAATAGATGTATTCATTCGGTGTTTCTTTATGGCTTATCCACACCTGATATTTATTCGCGCCTTCCACAGGTTCCCATTCGAATGTCGGTGTTCTATCGGTTATTATACCCTTGGGTGATATTTGCATTGGTATATCAAGAGACCCGCCTTCGCCATTCAAGGCTAACATAAAAATCTCCCGAAGGCATGAATCATGATTGGGGTAGCTGGTCATGTTGATTCTAAAATATTTTGCAGTTACGGGACTGTCAAAGGATATGAGCATGGTCTGATAATCATCAGCACCTGAAAGCTTGTCTCCCCCTGTATCGCAGGTACACTCAGTAATGGCAGAGTCGCTTTCTTTCTGTATATAATATGCGGATGTACGTGAAAATGGTATATTAATCCAATTAATTTCATCATTGCTGTAAGAGAAACCAAACAAGGCAGGACGATTTTTCAACGAAGTTTCGCCTTCCACCGCTATGATGTATCTTAATGTTATCGCATTATTGAATTTGAATGTAAGATACGGGCCACGTTCATCTGAACACCACATAGAATTTTTGTCCAAATCATAAAGATTTTCAACAGAACCGGTTGATGTGCTCGAGGGGATTATATTTTTTAAATTTCTATCATTCAACTGATTCATAGCAATAAGAATGAAATTCTTTAGCACCCTCTCCATATTCCTTAAACTTTCCTTGTCTTTTCTGAATGGTTTATTACAATCATTTCTGATATCAAAGGTATTCCAGTGGAACTGGGTCCCGTAAAACGGGAGACCCTTCAGCTTCACAGCCTGGACCAAGCAAAAGTTATCTTTATTTATCTCTTTAACATCTTTTGGGTAAGTAGCTATTATATCAAAAAAATCCTTTATTCTTTCAGGATTAACATAATCACTATGCCCCAAGTCTGTTTTGAAACCACCTTTCCTATCAAGAAAATTGAAAAGCATATCATATCTCTTGCTTGAGAAAATGTTCGTCATTGCCTTTCCATTGATGTTGGGAATGATTTTTATATTACCAACTTCTTGGCAGCATGAATGATCTGGACAGCCGTAAACAGTCCCGCAAGACACAACTACCTGCTCCAGGGAATCCGAATAAGGCTTGAATTCCCGAGCAAAATCTTCATAATTATCGTTGACAACAGCCATTGCCAGCACCTGATGACCACCACATGCTCCCAACATAGGATAATTCATATAGTTCTCTTTAAAGAAATGATAGAAACCTGACATTAACGCTGGTGAACGGTCTTTATAGTGCAGATAGCTACCTCCTAGTAAAAAGCCTGCTGGTACTGGTTCGTGGAGTACCCATTCGCTGTAACTATTTGAAATAGGAATCTCATCTAGCGATTTTTTTTCATTACCAATGATAACACCTCTTTTACTACTTTTATCATTATATCCTGGTAACTGACCACTTCCATTCACGATGCCTTTAATCCTTTCAGTATGAAAATCTCCTATCCAAAGAGGACTTGTGATATCAGCATATCTTTTACCCGTTATCTCTGTTATCAGTTTATCAATCATGCTACCAAACTTGTCATTCAAAGAAAGGTATGTATGGTAATTTTCACGTATGTTAACAGTGTAAAACCAAGGGTCTGTTTTAATGACAGCATTCTTGTCGGAGTAAAATCTAACTTCCCTTAGACATGGGTTATTCGAGCCCCACGGTTTATTTGGGTCCCAACCCCCCAAAGTGATTTCATAAGGGTCTCTTGTTCTTGAGAGCAACCTAATTTTTTTTATGTTTGATATTGGATTAAACCTAAATATGAGCTGATACCTGTTTGCATATATATCTGTTTCAGGTATCTTATTCCACTCTGATGAACCATCTCTTTGGTAAGCCCAGACGAAATCCCTTATCCTATGCCCATATAGTCTGTTTTGATAGTATAATCCTGATTTCATGTATATGCTCCCTATTGTCCTAGGTTTGTCGAATTCAACCTGCCACCAGTCATCAAACATCTCCCTAAACAATGTAATTTTCCCACTATCGACTGTAGTCTTGTCTGCACACCAACTTGTTTTGTCATTTCCGTCCAAAGCGAGACTTGGATTGTAGTATTCTCCTAATTGGCTTGATGATGAAAAAACATCCCCCGATACTGCGTGAGCATTAATCAGAAATATCAGTAATGAGAGAAAAAACATTGAACCCTT
>CAZTJN010000031.1:0-6482 GCA_964613955.1 uncultured archaeon
GGTTCATACGAACAATTCGGGGCAAAGTGGTAGTTCCTGTAACCAGACAAGTTTGTTTGTGATACGTTACCGGAATCCCACAGAGTTGAGTTTTTCTGAACCCATATTGTTACATTCATGGGTATTGGGGCAGAGTTGTTGTCAGTATCATTAACTCTAAGCATGAGCGATGTTGAATCAGATGAATCCGTAGTTATGTTAACATTGGAATCATTCCCTAGGATCTCTGTTATGGTTATATTTGGTTTTTCAAGGACTGGACCCTGAGTTACTGAAGTGTTGTAGGTGTTGTTCACTTCAACATCCTCAATAGTGAAATAGAAGTAATTATCCATGTCAAAACCACTTCCGAAATCCACATCTGATGTCCCGAAATCATTGACTATTATTGAACAGATACCATTACCTGTTGCAAGTGTATCCTTCCCTTTGTTTGTCCATGTTGCCTGATTGTCTGTTGATACCCATAGCGTGCAGTTGGTTTCATCATTTTCACTGTCATTTAGTTCTATGGTATAGTTATATTGTATAGACCAAGCCTCCTGTGCGGGAACGACTGAAGGCGGGGTTTCGTTCACAGGTGCTATGTTCTCCAGCCAGAATTGATCATTAAATGTAGTCGTGTTATCATAGTACCTGTTCTGCTGATCTTGGGAGGATATATTTATGCTCCAGTTGCCTTCGTCCCTCCCGGTCGAATCCCATGTGCAGTTGTAGCTCCCGTTACCATTATAGTCTATATCCGAACATGCGAGCTGGTCTCCAGCAGTGAAAACCATGACATTTTTTATCACATCACTATCCGATATGTTTTCCCCGCATTCACCGAGTATACTGAAGTTTATAGGGATAAGATCCGTTACGTTGTAATTCGAACCCTTTGCAGGCTCGTAAAGGTAGTTCATGAGCTGGCCTTTTATTTTGAATTCTGTCCATGGAGTTTCATTTGCATAATAACAATTATCCCCGAAACTTGCATACCAATACTGGGTGTCAGCTTTATACGAGCAGTTAGGATCAAATAGGTGATTCAGATAACCGGTCGCATTAGTTTTTGTGGTGTTAACGACATTGAAGGTGTATGAATCGTTGGTTACATTAAAGCTTCCGTTGGCAGGCGGGTTGCTTACAGGTATGCCTCCCTTGTTGACATCATAGAACCTTACGATGAGGCTCTTCGTGCCGTTTACCCTTGATATCTCCCAATTTGAACCGCCAATTATCTCAAATGTTAGGTTATCCTTGGATAAGGTGATGTTGTAGATGCCCGTTTCGTTCATCTTCCCCCACTGGTTTGTCGCGTTGAATTTGTAGTACACGGAGGGGCCCTGAAGGAAATCGTTGCATGAAAAATTAACAATGAACTCCAGGTCTGTCCATGATGTGTTGTCAACTATTTTCTGCGTTTCAACCTCTATGAACGGACCCGTTTCTGTATAAGCCTTCCATAACGTAACGTTGTCTTCATTCCCCTCTTCATTATCCCTGAATCTCACGGTGAACGTGAAGGTATGACCCCATCCCTCTGTTTCATTATCCACGGATACGTTTATCAGTCTCGGCCTCTCCACAAGCCTGAACGCATTCTTATGCGTATCCTCATCCCCGTAAAAGAATGGAGTTTTCGTAGAAATCATCGTTATGTTGTGGAGACCTAAGTTGCTCTCAGGCGGATGATTCCACGTACAGTTGTACGTCCCGTTGCCCATGTCATTCGCATCACATAAGTATTGGTTGACACCTGTTATGTTGAATTTAACAGTCGATTGATTAATGTAACCACATCCCTGGCCGCTTATGTCCAGCTCGCTCACTTCCCCGTATATCACAACTGGTTCCTCCCCTCTCACGTACTTCTCTTCATTGAGGGGTTTGAGCAGTGTGTTGTTCAAAACAGACTCTATGGTCACAGAATAGTTGTCGGAATACGAATCAGCATAACACTCGTCCCCTACTATCCCTGCCCTCCACTTATGCCCGCCAACGTCAAACGTACAGTTCGGGTTGAAATATTTTTCAATGAATCCCTGGCCATCGGGCGCATCCGCTCCGATATGCACAAAATTTTCCTGCCCGCCTATGCTTTCATTAATATAGAAACGACCCATCCCAGAATTCATATCCGAGGGTGTCAGCGGATTTCCCGTGTAGTTGTTTATGGCTTTTATCTTGAAGTAAGTCTGATTGTTTCCGGTTCTATTTACATAGTTCCCGCTGCCGTTGACAGGGAACTCGAAGGTCACGTTTCTTTTTGTAACATTGAACGTCCCCACACTCGTGTTGTGCATTTCGTTGCGCTCATCCGTGGCGTTTATCTTCCAGTACCACGCCCCGAGGTCATCCCCTAAGTTGCATGAGCTGTAGGTTTTTGTGAAGTTGACGGTCGTATTTATGCAGTCAAAGCAGTATTTCGTTGTCACCAGCGTCCATGGTCCTGACTGCGAACGACCCTCCCACAGGCGAAGTGTCACGTTGTCGTCATCGTCCGTAACGTTCACGAAGAACGTTATACGTGATTTCGAGGGATTGGAACCCCACGGAACAGAGAGCTTATCCGTGTAAGCACCTGAAAGGACAGGGGAAACCTCGTGGAAGAAGGACTTTCTGGTAAATGTCTTCGGGTTGTAGTATGTCCTATTCGACTTTACGGTTATGTTATACCAACCAGAAGGATTGTTCAATACGTTCCACGTGCAGTTGTATATGCCAGAGGACCAGTTATACACGGGCGAACACGTGTCGTTGAAATTGTCATGGGAAACTATGATCGTAACGTTCGCATCCGTTATGTTGAAGCCACAATCCGCATTGGAAGAATCCAGATAATCCTTTATGTTCACTTCGATAGTCACGTTCTGGTTCGAATAGTAATAGGCCTCGAATGTCCCGTTTGGTTTTAGGATGGTGTTGTTAAGCCAGCCGTAAACCGTAAGGGTGTAATTTGCGAAATTAAAGGATGTGTTATCCTTGTAGTAACTGTCGTTATGCGTTCCGCCGTACCATATCTGTGGACCCACAGAATAGCTGCAGTTGGGCTGGAAGTTGTGGCTGAGGTAGCCTGATGAGGTTGTGTTAGTATGTCCTCCATCGAAGTTCGAATCGTTGTACGTTACCCAAATACTACCGTTGGTCCCGTCCATTACAAGCGATTGGTTGTCCGTATCATTTATCAGCAGCCTGAGAAGGAGGGTTTCGGACCGGTTCACATCTGAATTGTTTCCGTATCCACCGTACAGAATTTCGACATCATCCTTGTATATGCTGAAGTTGTATTCAGGTCTATCCGTTGTGTTGTGCGGGTCGGTCGCATTGAATTTGAAATACATTCCCCCGTCAGTTATGTTCTCGTAGGTAAATCCTGCGTAATAGAAGTGCATGAATCTCGGGACGAGACAGGCGGTACAGTTCCTGCTTTCAACTGCGTTCCATGTCTGGTTGTCATTTGAAAGCCAGAACGTTACGTTCACGTCTTCTGCGTCCACATCGCTTACGTTGACCTTGAAGGTGAAGTTCTCTCCCCACCCCCCGTCATCCTCGTATACGTACGTTTCGTTGTTGAGGTCAGGCGGGGAATATATGTGCGGTATCAACCTGAACGCGCTGGGCTTCGTCCTTGAATTGTTGTTGTAATAGGAAACGTTGGACGCGTTCATTATGATGTCGTACCAACCGAAGGGCTTGCCGTTGAAATTCCAAGAGCAGTTGTACGTCCCGTTACCCATGTTGTTTATGGCGGATGTGCACGCGAACGAACCACCACCTGCGGTGCTGTTAATAGTGAAATTCACGTAGGCATTGTTTATGTATTTCGAAAAATTGCATTCATCCATTACATCTCCGGTTATGTTGATTACATTTTCGCTTGGTGTGAGACTCTCTTCATATCCTGTTCCATTCGGCCATGTGACGTTCGGATAGAGCGTTCCCAGAACAGTTACGTTGAATTCGCTGGAAACCACGTCGTTGTAACATTGGTCGCCACTTATATAAGTTCTCCAGCTCTGTTTGCTTGCGTTGTGCGTGCACGTCGGATTGAAGTGGTAGATAAAGTAACCCGAAGAGTTGGTCTTGTTGAAGCCGTCTTTCAGATAACCTCCGTTTTCCCATGAATCTGTCGTTACGTTAATGGATACGTTGGGCGAGTTGTAGAAGGCATCCCAGGAGGCAGGCTGGTTCCTCATGGTGTCGTTGGCATAAAGAATGAATTCCGCGTAACCATCTCCCTGCCTTGTCACCTCGCTTTCGTTGCCTTGGACATGCACGAAGTCCAGAGTATCTTTCACTATATCAAAGTATATTTCCGGTTCTGTTGCATTCGGTTCTTCACTGTATGCCTGCCCATTTACGTCGGTTGCATTGAACTTGTAGAATCTTGTGGTATCCGCCTGCCCACAGGTGTATGATTTGTTGAAGCTGACAAGCGTGTTGCTTGGATTCGAAACGTTCTTACATTCTGTTATTGTGTAGGTTCCTCCCACCTTTTCCAGCAGGCACACTCTTACGTCTATGTAATGAGTTACATTTATGGTGAAATTGAACAGGCTCCCCCAGCCTCCAGGGTCGGGTGTGACATTCGGGTCAGCCAGTTCAACAGGGGCAACAACGAACATGGAGCCAGGACTCATGTGCGTTCCGTTGTTGTATGAATCATTCCATGACACGAGACTGACGTTGTAGTAACCTGATGGCACTCCACCGGAATCCCATGTGCAGCTGTAGAGATTGCCTGAGGTGTTGGTTACATATCCGCTGGTCGGGCAGTAAAACGTGTTGGATGATGAATTTATCTTAAACCTCACCCTCACCCCCTTAACAGGATTACCACAATCATCCACAACCGTCCCGTTTAGCGGTATGAGGTCGCCCTGGTCGTAGCTCACGTTGGTTATCGGATAGGTAACGTTGTTCACGAGGTTCCCGTATATGCTGATGGGGAACTGCTGGCTTTCCGTGTCGTTGTAACAGTCCGTCCCGGAGACGTTCACTTTCC
Source organism: uncultured archaeon (assembly GCA_964613955.1). GTDB lineage: Archaea > Aenigmatarchaeota > Aenigmatarchaeia > QMZP01 > QMZT01 > CS3-C152. Next base: position 4,991 of record CAZTJN010000031.1, read on the forward strand.
AGTAGGTATCCCCAACCGATATCAGCGGATTGCACGTAGCGTTGAAATAATGATAATAATGCGTACTGTTCACGTATTCATTTAATTGAATCCAGTTTGTCTTGTTGAGTATCCACGTCCTCACCTCAGAGGCGTTGTCCGGGTTCACGGTGTAGTTGCTGAAAATGGTATCTATTATCTGATAGGAAAGCAGAACCTCGTGGTCTGGGTTTGAATCCGAGCGGTTTATCAGGGAGTTGTTACCGCTTGTGACATTCACCTCTAGGTAGTTTTTCAATACATCAAATTCAACCGAACCAAGCGGAAGGAAGTTCAGCGTATCGTTCGTGAATTTATATGTGTCATTGGCTGTGAATCTGTAGTACCAGACGCCAACATCGCTGTACGTATCGTTACAAACAAAGGTGTGGTTGAATGTTATGTCACCGTACTGCGATGAGTTTATTATACGTTCCCCGTACTCCACCCACTGCCACCCTGTCTGGCTGGAGTTCAGATAGAACTTGACCGTTACATTGTTGTTGTCTTGGTCCGTGACGTTCACGGTAAAGTTGAAAGGGGACTCCCCCCAGCACCCGTAGGTTCCGTAATCAACCGTTGGGTTTGCGAGCATCGGGACAGTCCCGAGCACGAAGGCGTTTTCTTCAGTTGTTATGTTTGTGTTATAAAGGTTTTTCGAGGAACTCATCGTTACGTTATACCAGCCGAACGGGAAGCCTGAGTCAGTCGATATCGAACACTCCCAGACACCGCTTCCCTGATGAGATGCTGAACAGGAGTCTGTGAATCCTCCATTGGTCATGTTGAAGACAACAGTTCCCTCACCTATCTGGTCCCCGCAGTAGTTTTCCAGCGTTCCGTTAACCGTTATCTGCGAGCCTCTTGTGTAATTCTTGGTCCTGTCCGGATGCGTTATCGTGTTCATGAAATTGCCGTAGAGATGGAATGTGAGCTGGTTCGTGAGGTTGTCTTTGTAGCAGGTTGAGCCCTCAAAACCGCCCAGCCATTTGTGTTCTCCGAGGTTGAATCTGTTGTTCCCGTTCCATGCTGTCCCATCGCACCAGCTTGCAGTGTCCATCGTGAGTATCAGATGGCCTGTCCCGTTGGTTGCTGTGGTGTAGGTTCCCCATGTTCCCAGATTAACCGTTGTCATCTTTATTTTACCGTCCGTTCCTGAAGGATAGGTTTGGTTATCTGTGTCGTTCAACTGAACCATGAATTGCGTTGTCTGTGACCTATTGATACTCACGTTTTCGGATGGTGTTATGTTGAAAACGTTTACGTCATCCTTTTCTATCCCATACCCGTGTTCGCTGGTTTCGTTCTCCCCATCAGGGTTGCTCGCATTGAAAAAGTATTCCCACGACGCGATATGTGAACAGTTGTAATCGTACGTGAAATTCACCTGCGTCCAGTTCAGGCAGTTCGTGCAGTTGTATTCATCAACAAGCGTGTAATTTTCGAAAGGACCTGATTTCAGATAGTGATGCCA
>CAZTJN010000032.1:0-6075 GCA_964613955.1 uncultured archaeon
CCCTTTCCCTTACGAATTCATCGAATATCGGGAAGAGCACGCTTTCAGTTTTGCCAACACCGGTCGGGGCGATCAACAGCGTGTTTTTACCCTTTATTATCGGCGGTATTCCCCTTTTCTGAACGAAAGTCGGTCTAACAAAGCCCCTTTCCCTTATTATTTCCTGAAGTTCTCTGGAGAAGAGTTCCCAGACCATAACCTATAACAATAAGGGGTATTTAAAAAATTAATTTAAGCAGCCCAGACACATTCTTTTTAAACAAAGTCCGATAGTTTACTGGAATTGAAAATGGGAACCACTACAGATATTTTTGTTTTGCGTGTTTTCTGATTTTTTCTATAATGTGCAAAAATATCAATTTAATAAACTTTAAGGAAACTAATTAAAGTTAATTATGGATCTGATTTCTTGGGTTAAAGGCAAAAATCAAAATCTTCTCATAATTATTATTTTAATTTTCCTGACTCTTGCGTTCTGTATACCGGTGATAAAAAACATAGACAAATTAGGTGTTTCCGATTGGGATTATTTTTACGCACTGAATGGGGCGATAACAAAAACTATTCTGGAGTATCATCAGATACCTTTATGGAACCCTTACATGTGCGGTGGTATGCCTTTAATGGGTTATCCTGAATCAAGTTTCCCTTCTTTAACATCTCTAAATGCTATGATTTTCGGGGTAGTCGTTGGCTTGAAAATTGATATGATAATTCATTTAATACTGGGTCTAATAGGAATGTTCTACCTTCTTAGGTACCTAAAACTAAGTTTAATATCGTCTTTTTTAGGATCTATCATATTTGTCCTAAATAGCGCTTTTATATGGAATATCCTAGCTGGTTACACGAACTTTATGGGGTTTGCATACCTACCTTTGGTGTTTTTATTCTACTTAAAGGCTTTTGAGAAAAAATCGTACACGGTTATATCTTCAATATTCATGGTTTTGATGATTCTGGAGGGAGGACGTCATCCTGCCTTAACTACAATTCTTCTATTAATAATGCATTCTGTCTTTTTGGGGTTAAAAAATAGAAATTTAAAATCATTTAAAATCGTTATTTTAATTTTTTTGTTTTCATTTTTATTAGGTTCGGTAAAAATATTACCTGGCATTGATTGGATTAATCAATATGTTATAAGTGGTAGTTGTGTATGGAACAGTTCATACATCGATGAGATTCACGATATGTTTTTTATTGTGCCATGGATGTCAAACGAAGAATTTAGTGCATATACAGGATTTTTTCCTATGGTGCTTTTTCTTATCAGTATACCTGTGCTATTAAAGAAAGAATACCCTCTTATTTTAACCTGTTTCATGTTTTTTTTGTTGATGCTTGGTAATTTTTCTTTTTTTGCTCCTTGGAATTTTTTTAACCATATACCACCATTTAATTATTTTGACGTTACAACACGAATGAGATTTGTTTTCGTATTCATACTTTCTATTTTAGTTGCTATGTTAGTAACAAAAATTGAAAATATTAGTTTCAGTGTCAATAAACTGAACATTCTGAAAACAGTCATTATTATGATATTGGTTTTTTATATAACATTTGATTTGGCTACCAATGATTATAAACTGTTGGACGGTTCATCTTATGCTGAACTACCTGAAATTAATGAGAGTGAAGAGTTCAGGCAGGTAGAAAATTTTCCATTATATGGAGCATTAAGTTCTCTCTATCCCACATTGCTTCAGAATGAAGGCACCCCGTATTGTGAGTTTGTTGCATTGGATAGTAGTTCGCCCATATCAACTTTTGATGATGAAGATTACACCGGGGAGGTCTATCTAAAATTTAAAAATGGACATGTTGAATACGAATACTGGTCACCAAATATCATGATTGTTGCCCTGAACGTAACAGATAATGATATTCTGGTTATAAATCAGAATTTTGATTACAACTGGAAGGCTGCAGACAGAGAAGTAAGTCTATTCCGTCGCAAACCTATTAGATTAAATAGGATATATTACAAGGGGTTGATTTCAACTAAAGTTAAACCGAATGATAGGAAAATTATTTTTTACTATATGCCGTACAGTTTCATTGTTGGGTTAATGGTAAGTACATTATCTGTTATAGCTTGTTTCCTCTACTTCTTTAAAAAATCTTTGGTTAATAAATTCATCAATATATTAAAACGCTATGCATCTGCGGGTTAAACCCCGCAGAATTTCTGGGATATGAAGTCCGTTATGTTCGCTTGATTATGGCTTCGGTGTATTAGACGACGGTCTGGGTATAGACGTCTCCCACAGGTTTCTACTACATCTTTGCATTATTTTTCAAATAAATATTATTTCAATCCAAGCAGATCGGATTTTGTTATAATGCCGCAGATTTTCCCACTTTCCGAAACAAGTACAGCAGGGTGTACATCAAGGAGGGGAGGAAGTATGTCCACGGGGTCCTTTGAATCAACGACGGGGAAAGGCTTGTCTACAATGTCTTTTGCCTCGATATCATCAAGATTCTTCTCCATATTCTGGAGAAGTGTGGTTTCCCGTACACTTCCCACCTGATTTCCCTTGTCAAATACCGGTATTTGGGAAATACCATGGGACCTCATTATAGAAATTACTTTTTTGACAGGCGCTTTCGGTTTCACCGAGACTATGCTTCTTGTCATAATGTCGCTGCACGTTGTCTGTTTTTCAAAGCTGCTGAGAACGGAGAGTATTCTGTTGACAGTTGAAAGCCTAGGGTCAACTTTTTCGCTCTCTATCTTCGCCACGTGTGCCTGCGAGATGCCCGCAAGCTTTGCGAGCTCTGTCTGCGACAATCCCCGCTCTTTTCGTAATCCCTTTATGTAATCTCCTGTTATCATGCTCCTACCAAAATATTCTCAACAGTTATAATTTTAAATAATTAGATATATAAAAATATATAAATAAGAGATCACAATTATTCTAATTTGTTTGAAGTTCGAGGTGATGGTTGTGGCCAGAGAGAAGATTTTGTTAACATCCGAGAGTGTGACAGAAGGACATCCGGACAAGATGTGCGATTTGATTTCTGATGCCATACTGGATGCCATATATGCCAAAGACCCAAATGCGAGGGTCGCCTGCGAATGCGGGACGAAAAACGGGGGCGTAATGGTTTTCGGAGAAATTACGACCTCCACGTATGTTGATATACCGTACACCGTAAGGAAAACTATAAAGGAGATAGGATACACCAAATCAGAATACGGAATAGAGCATGAAACATGTACAGTATGGGTTCAGATAACAGAGCAGAGCCCTGATATAGATGTTGGCGTTTCGAAGGGCAAAGGTCTAAACAAAGAGCAGGGAGCCGGTGACCAGGGAATGATGTTCGGTTACGCCTGTGATGAAACACCAGAGCTGATGCCCTTGCCTATCATGCTCGCCCACAAATTAACGAAAAGGATGTCCGAGGTGAGGAAGAAGGGTGAAATCAAGTGGATGAGGCCTGACGGAAAATCCCAGGTCACGATTGAATATAACAAGAACGGAAAGCCTATAAGGGCGGATGCGATTGTGGTTTCAACCCAGCATGATGGCAATGTGGATTATGAAATCATAAGGAAGGATATGATAGAAAAAGTTATCAGACCTGTGTGCAAGGGCTGGATAGACAAGGATACGAGATTTTTCGTTAATCCCACGGGCGCCTTCGTCCGCGGAGGTCCTTATGCGGATGCAGGCCTTACCGGAAGGAAGATAATAGTTGATACGTACGGTGGGGTAGGAAGGCACGGAGGTGGTTGTTTCTCCGGAAAGGACCCTTCGAAGGTTGACAGGTCAGCTGCATACATGGCGAGGTACATAGCGAAGAACATAGTAGCTGCGGGACTTGCCAGGAAATGCGAAATACAACTGGCGTACGCGATTGGTTATCCTGAACCCGTATCAATTAACATAGATACGTTTGGGACAGGAAAAATACCGGAAGAGAAAATCGTTTCGCTGGTCAGGAAACACTTTCCGCTCACGCCGGCGGGGATGATCGAACATCTGAAACTCCGCAGGCCCATATACAAGAAAACTGCCTGTTACGGACATTTCGGAAGAGACGACCCGGATTTCACATGGGAGAGAACGGACAAAGCGGAAATCCTTAGGAAGGAGGCGGGGCTGTAACTTCATTTTTAAATTCTCTTCTTTATTTAATTCTATGGACCAAGAAACCCTTAAAAAATACAGGAAGGCAGGAAGAATAGGTTCGAGAATAAAAGAGGAAGTTCTGGAAAGGATAAGGCCGGGAATGAGAATACTCGAACTCGCGGAGTTTATTGAGAAACGGATTTTTGAGCTTGGAGGCAAACCTGCCTTTCCTGTCAACATCGGAATCAATGATATAACAGCACATTACACACCGAGGTTCAAAGATGAAACAGCCATAAAAGACGGGGATGTTGTTAAGATAGACCAGGGAATTCACGTGGACGGCTGGATTGCGGATATGGCTTATTCGTACTGCTCGGAGAAAAACGAGCTGATAAAAACGGTTGAGAAGGCGCTGGAAGCGGGGATAAAGCTTGCGAAACCCGGAGTCAGGATTTCGGAAGTGAGCCAAGCCATATATTCTGAGGTTGAGAGGGCCGGGTTCGGTGTAATAGTCAACCTCACAGGACACGGCCTTGATCGCTATGTAATCCACGGGCCCCCAAGCATCCCGAACGTGAGGAATGATTCTGAAATCGAGTTGAAGGAAGGGGACGTCATCGCTCTGGAACCATTTGTCTGCGAAACGAACGGCTACGTGAAAGAATCAGAACCTTTCGAAATCTTCTCTTTTGTTCAGCCCAAGCCCGTCCGCCTGCCAGAGGCCAGAAAAATTCTCGAACTCGCGAATAATGAGTACAACGGCCTGCCTTTCTGCAAACGCTGGCTGGTGGAGAAAGGCTTTTCGTCTTTCAAGGTTTCCTTCGCTTTGAAACAGCTCGAGGTTTCGAACGCAGTTAAAAGCTATCCAGTTCTCAGGGAAAGGTCGGGTTTGGCGGTAGCCCAAGTCGAACATACGATAATCGTTAAAGAAAAACCTATAATTATTACCACTATTTAATACTTTAAACCGACTTTATTTGAGCATTTCAACTATCTTCTGTGTTACCTTTGTAAAAAGGTCTTTCTTCCCCTTTGTGCATCTTGCTATCATAACTCTTTTTTTATCCAGAAGACAGCATAGAACCTTTTCCTCGTCGTGTTTTCCTAGATAGAGTGAACCGCTCAGCTTTTTCTTTCCTTCTATTTCTTCCCAGAGAATCTCAATGGCCTCTTTGTCTCCTTCAAATATATCAACTACAATTTCGGTCCTGTGTTTTACATTGAAAAAAATCATACGCGATATATCCCACAAATCTGTATCCATTTTCCAGTTTACCATGCAAAGATCAAAACCGTCAATATTATCTGTAAATTTTTTTGCATACTTCGCCAAATCCTTTTCAAATTTTAAAGTTTTTCCAGTTTCCACTAATTTTAAGATATCTTTGTTGGGCGATAGGATTGTTATAACTTCATCGTTTACTATCGTGTAAAAATTCCCCTTTACTGTAACAAAATCCTTAAGATTGGGGTTATAGTTTGTATAGAATTTTTTTCCGCCAATATTCACCGAGCGGAGTTTTTTTTCATTCACTCCTTCGAATACAACTCCCTTTGGTGATTGAACAAATATTTGTATTCGTGATCCTCGGACTTCATAATTCAAAGCGAGCATGTTCCTCTTGCCCGGCTTTTCCTTTTCGTGTATTATGCTAAAAGTTAGAGAACCAAATTCCCCCTCCTCAACAGAAGGGATTTTGTTTGTAAATTCTATGAAGTTTTTAATAAATTCATTTGACATAAGAATGTAATAGTTTTATCTTTTATAAAATTTTCTCTGATTCATTCGATTCTTAAAAATGGTAGGTATATGAAAGGCAACGTTTTTAAAGTTTGTATTCAAAATTCTTACAATGATTATTTATGAAAAAAAATGCAGAGTCTAGAGGAATAAACAATTTGGAAATCGATAAAAAGGGAGATTATTTAATAGTATCAATCAACCCGAAAATCTACCCTCTGGAAGTCATCTATTCGGCTGCGT
>CAZTJN010000033.1:0-4527 GCA_964613955.1 uncultured archaeon
TCCGCTAACCGTTGGATAAAAACAAAGAAATAGCTTACCGATTAATTGGCCAACGAAAATCTAGATACTAGAATCTCCTTGATCTGTTGTTATCGAAATTTCTCTTTGGTCTGTGCTTCATGAAACAGTCCCTGCAGTAAACAGGCCTGTCTCCCGAAGGCTTGAAAGGTACTTCGGTCTCTTTGCCGCAGTCGGCGCAGACTGCTTTATGCAGTTCTCTTCCGAAGTTGTCTTTCTTTACATCTTCTGACATTCTATCACTCCTATATATTCACTTATTGTTTTCAATAAGTGTTTCCGGGTTTATATTGATTAACATTATCTCCTGTGACTGACATGGCCTCTCCTGGGCGCATATCCTCTCGGGCCGCTCCTGTAAGGGCTCCGGTTGAACGGTCTTTGCTTTGATCTCTTTTAACGTGTATCCTTTTAAATTCGGGAAGCACTTCCTTCTCGATATCCAGCTCGTTATCCCTCAGGACACGCCTGAAATTATCATAATCCCTGTTTGCCAGGATGTTTATTGCTATGCCGTTTTTACCGGCTCTTGCAGTTCTTCCTATCCTGTGGATGTACTGCTTGGATTCTTTGGGGATGTCGTAGTTGTATACATGCGAAACCCCGCCTATGTCGAGTCCCCGCGCAGCAACATCCGTGCAAACGAGAACGTAAACCTTGCTTGAATTGAACTTTTCCATCACCCTTGTTCGTCTTTCCTGCGTAAGCCCGCCGTGTATCGCAACAGCATCCACACCGGATTCTTTAAGATTTCTTGCGACAAAATCTACATATTTCCTTGTGTTGCAGAAAACCATCACCAGCCCGCCTTTCTCGTGTTTGAGCAGGTGAACAAGCAGTGAAAATTTCATGTTATCAGGAACATCATAATAAACCTGTTTCAGGTGCCTGGAATCAACATAACTCTCGACCGAGACTTCGATCGGATTGTGCATGTATTCCCTTCTCAGCCTATCAACATCCATTGTTATTGTCGCAGAGAACAGAAGCGTCTGTCTCTCGCGCGGGCATGCCCTTATTATCTTCTCAACATCATCTATGAAGCCCATGTCCAGCATGCGATCCGCTTCGTCAAGAACAAGGATCTTTACATTTCTCAGATCAATGGTTCTCCTGCCTAAATGATCAAGCAGCCTTCCCGGGGTTCCCACAACCACATCAGCTATCTTCAGATTCTCCATCTGGGGATTTATTGATACTCCACCATAGACAGAAGTTATCTTCAGTGATTTGTACCTGGAGAAGCTGCGAAATGCGCCAGTAACCTGCTCGGCCAGCTCCCTTGTGGGAGTGAGGACCAGTGCCTGGATCCCTCTGCCATGATCAGTATTCTGTATAATATCAGAAGCAAAAACTAACGTTTTACCAGATCCTGTAGCGGATCCCGCAATCACGTCTTTTCCTTCGAGAACAATCGGAATCGCCTTTCTCTGTATCTCGCTCGGTTCCTTGAAGTTCTCTTCTTCTATTACCTTTAATATTGGGTCAGTAATGCCCAGTTTTCTAAATTCACTCATATACTTAAACTGCAACTCAAGAAAAAGTAACCCTTTTCCTTTGAAAATCGCATTCCTATAGGTCAATATAACGCACTCTAGGCTTTATAAGCTTTTCCCTTCTGCATGAGTCCGAGATTTCAACGTGACTTTATCTAAAAGCAAGGCTGCACACATCACCCTTGATACTGAAAACGAATAAGTTTGGATTTATTCCTTTCTATAAGCCCTGAACGAATCAGCTATGCGTCTTTCATCCCTGTTCAAAGCTTCCAGAACACTATCTCGTATATCCGCACTTCTCACTTCGTCTCTGTCCCTGAACTTGTTTTCGATGTCTCTTGCAATCTTTTCTGCGATTTCCTTTGCCTTGTCCTTGTCGATGTCGGCTCTCTCGGCTGCTCTTTCAATTGCTCTCCTGACTTTTTCTTTGTCAAAATCTTCTCGTCTGTCGTCCTTTTTCACAACTTTCATAATAACACCCCCTCTTGAACTTTCACAGGAGGTTATATAAACTAACTTTTGACCTTTTCTATTTTCCCGCCCGGGGATTTCTCGGTGAATATTTCTGAATGAAAGCGGAATATCTGCGTTCCCTCGTATGTCCAGGCATCCTTCGGGAGCATCGCCTTCAGGCAGAGGTGTTCAAGAAAGGTTTTCCCGTCCCACCCGTACTCAAGAGGAACCTGGGGGAGAAGGAGTCCGCTCTGCATCCCGTTCCTTATTATCAGGCCGTCCTTTCCTATATCAACCGCTTTGGGATATTCGCTGAAATGGTGAACGCGCATCTTTTCCGGAGGCGTGAGGACCGAAACCTCCACTATGATTTTATCAAGCTCGCCTGCGGTTAAATCCATGAACCTCGGGTCCTGCGTCGCCCCCATGGCAGCCTCTATCAGGGCTTCTATGAGAGGTTTCACGGGCTGAGGTATCCCAATACAGCCGCGAAGCTGTTTTTCCGGGTGCGTGTGAAGGGTGACGAAAACTCCCCTTTCCTGATAGAATTCCGGCGGGAGATTTCGGGGTTTCTGCATCGGCTTTCTGTCCCTTACCCAGTGCTCAATCGTTTTCCGGGCGAACTTCACAAGGAATTCTCCATTTTTCAGGTCCGTTGTACCACCTTTGGATACTTCACCAGAAGTTTGTTGACCTCTTTAAGGAATTTGTCCAGTTTGTTCAGAGGTATGCGTGCTCCTGACGCCTGCGGGTGTCCCCCGCCAGAACCTCCAACAGCTTCTCCCGCCTCTTCGGCAAGGTAGTTTAAAGGGATGGAATAATCCCGGGAGCGCATGGTTATGTCCAGATGATCACTCCTGACATACACCGCTAATCCTACCCTGCTGTCTGTAACCGTCGCTGCAAACAGGGCAGAAGGTCCGCGGAAGCCGAAAAAATGAACGTCTTTAACAAAACCGACCTCACCTGTTTTTTTCGCTGATTTCTTGACGATTTCGTAGAGGTCAAATTCCTCGTTGACCGCCTTCTTTGCGGCCTTGACCAGACCGGGAACATCCGATGGGTTGTCGCCATTCGCAAGTGTGTGAACTATCAATCGTTTCGAGTCATAATCGCAGAATTTCCTTTCCTTTATTCCCAGTACGATCGTGCTTGCCTCGAAGTAGAGGGCGCGCGCGTCCCAGTTCCTTATTCTTTTCTCGGCGAATTCCGTGTGCTGGGAATAATCCCCGATAGCGCCGTAAATCGCCACCCATACCCTTTCCCTCGGTATGTCCTTCTGGAAATACCTGTATATGAGTTCAGAGGCGCTTGCATCCCCGTTCATGTACACTCCAAGGGCGGACTCAAGTCTTTTGATAATTTTCCCGGGAAGCAGGTGGTGGTCGAAGTAGTAGATTTCGGCGTCCTTCCCTTTCTCTTCAAGGAGTTTGACTACGTCGGAAATATCCCTTCTGGGTATCGCGATATCCGTGATTATTATCCGTCCCGCGTCCTGGGCGTTCAGATCGTCATAAAAGGAAACGGGCTTCGTAAAGAACACATCGGCCTTCGGAAACCGCGAAAGGGCGATTGCCCCTGCGCATATGCCGTCACAATCGGAATGTGTGAGTATAACGGTCTTATCCATGATATCAGCCTTCATGACAAATTTTAATAATTAATTGTTTGGGAGATATAAAATATTAAAGTGAGGGAGGTGAAGGAAAAATACTGAAAACCATATTTACCCCGTGAATTAAGGTTGCAGCTGAGCTTATTGGCAGAGTTGTTTAGAAAGAAACACATTTAAAGCTTTTTTTTAACGTTTAAACACCTCATATATCGATATACAAACATCAATATACAATGATATATATATTCAACTACAGATAAGCAAATTATTCCTTTGAACAATAATTAAATACAAGATTATATGTAAGGCAGGAGGGTAATATGGCAAAGCCGATAAGAGCAACCCCTGAATTGAGGGGGGCAAATGCTAAAGAATTCGTCAGAAAGATGGAGGCAAGAGAAAGATCAAAAATTACAGTGAAGGAGATTAGTCTAGCTGATTCTATAAAGGAGTTTGTTCTTTCACATCGGAAATTCTAAACTTTTTTTCTTTATAATATCTTATCAATTTTATCATATCATAATACATGGGTATGGTGCCTTTTTCCCTTTCCTTCAAAATTTCAAAACCCATTTTTTTGTAAAAATGAACAGAATCTCTCTTTGCATCAACAACCAGAAAACGGCATGCAGATCTTTCATGAAGTTCCAAAGCTTTGGATAATGCGAAAAGTGTTGTTTGTGTCCCGATTCCTCTTCTTTCGTATCTTTTGTTTACTGAAAGTCTACCAATCTTCATAGCGGGCAATGACTTATATGGAATCCCATTACCACGAAGATTTTCCCCTAATCTAGTCCCATGAATTTTGATACTGTCATTTAGAATTGTAATGTAAGCAACCAGTCTGTTTTCTGGATTATAATACCATAGGTATGTTGTTGAAATGCCTTTTTCTTGATTATCTAGAGCATCTTCTACTAGAAATTTTTTTAATTCTAGGTT
>CAZTJN010000033.1:4627-5795 GCA_964613955.1 uncultured archaeon
TTCCACCAACTCCATTCCCCTATCTCCTGAATCTCTGTTCACCCGCCAATATTTTTCATTTTTACCCAGACTTATTAAATAATTTCAAATTTCCTCACCTAAACATATCTTCGGGGAACGATGTTCTTTCGGGGGTTATGTTATCATTTACCCACTCGCCCACAGGCTGCCTGTCTCCGAGAACTTTGAAGCTTCCGTAGACCCCCCGGCAGTCGTAACTTCCTATCACGTTCCCGGGAATTATAACCTGATTGCGGGGGTCCCCGTAGACCGGGAGGTCGCGTATCGAGACAAATCTGCCTGTATCCCTTCTCTCCGGGGTGAGCTCGAGTATGACAAATTTTTCGAAGCTGTCGTCCATGACGCACAGACCCAGGTGCATTTTTTTCTCTCCCTCTGTTTTGTGCTCTGCTACGACCAGCCTGTATCTCCCGTCCATGCCTGCTGTTTTGAAACAGGCCGCTGCGAAGTGATGCATATCCTCGCAGTCTATCCCCACGTCCTGGAATTCTTCCCAGCCGAGCTCTTTGGATTTTTTGATAACGTACGCCTGCACAGGAGTTAGCGCAAGCTCGCGGTAACCGAAATTTTCCATATCGCTTCCGTACTTGAAATCCATTTCGCTTTCAAGGTATCTGAACATGCGGGTTATCAGGCGGTTGCATTTCAGCGGGTCCTTGACTGCGAGCCCCCTCGGCTCAAGTTCTCTCCACAGAACGTCATTTTCGTCCCTTATGAGTTCGGGAGCGGAAATTTTCTCCGGTCTGTGCGTTCTCTGTTCCTTTGGCAGGCTCTTCTCTTCTATAACCTTCCTGAAAACCTCCCGGATACCGTAGAAATTGGTCGGGATGTAGGGCATACGTATTATTCTTTCCACGCCGGGCCCTGCTTTTTCCTCGCCCGCGACCCAGAATTCATGCGCCTTTGAAACTATTATCTTTCCCAGGTCGTATTTCTTGTCCTTCACGAGGCGTTTCAGTTCCTTGTCGGGTATGCTGGTGTAATAATCCCTGACCCGGTCAATGTAAAGATCAACGATTCTTTTCTGAAGTTTCTTGCGGAAGTTTTCCCTCCCGCCGAATATCGAGCACATGTATAATTCTTCGGAATAAATTTTATAACGTTAACTACTTTTTGGGGGTTATTTATATTCGCTCTCCTGTTTGTA
>CAZTJN010000034.1:0-5555 GCA_964613955.1 uncultured archaeon
TAGACTCAAGCAACTATTTTGACATTGACTATAGCTTCTTGAACCAAATAACCAGAAAAGGTCTAGAACGTGCATCGGGTGAGATTTTTTCGCCGTACTCCATTAATATAATTGAGAAGGCAGACCTGAATATGAGTTCGGTGGTGTCCAACTTCACCGACGAAGGCATAAAAATAGTTTTCGTTGTTAACGGGATTGATGTTAAAAAATTAATGAACGTGAGAAATGATATAGTGATATTTTCGCCTTCGGGTTCTTTTGCCTTCTCGGAAACAGGAAATAACACTTTCTTTTTTAGAGACATCTTTATGACACCATCACTTGTTTTATCTGATTATTGTACGAATGAATTGGGTTTGAAAAATATAGGCGTGGTCTACATGAGCATAAATACCAGCAGATATAAAGGTGTGGATGAAAATTTTGATAATTCCACAGAGATGGTGGAAGGTATCATCAAGAAGAAAGGAAATGTATCATTTTTCTATGACTATAAGCCCGATAATGCAGCACGCAAGCAGACACTTTTGAGCATCATCAACAACACAAACAGACTAGATGGTATTATTTTCATTGGGTATGGCGCGACTGAAAGCGAATTTATTCCGTTGATCAAAGATATTAGGAACACCAGAGAGAACTTGACTATATGCTCAATTTTCATAGGAACCGCGGAAAATTATAATGGATACACTAGAATACCGAATGAGATTGAAGGCATATATTTCGTTGCAGAACACGGGAAAAGGTTTGTATCTGATATATATCTTAGTTACTCCTACACTGCTATGGAAATAATCAAAAATGTTCTGGGCACATGCAAGGAGGATAACCTAACCTGCATCAAAGAGGAACTCCATAGAAAGATTTTTGATATGCCTTCTGGGAGAATGCGTTTCACGAGAAAGGGAATTCTCATAGCACCATACTATATCTACTTGGTCGATAATGGGATGGGTGTTAACAAAAAAGGGTACACATTAAATGATATTGACAATATCATAAATAGCTATAATCTTTCAATTGAGTAATGCCCACACCGATTATGCATTGTAAATTCTTTACCCACCGCGAGACAGAAATGGTATCAGAAATGCCTGTCACTCATCAAATATGCTTTAAAAGTTTAAAAAGGAATGTATGAAAATGAAAATACTGCTCGTTCAACCTGGATATTTATATTCCCCCAAATGGGGGAAAAAACAATCACTAAAACCTTATCTGCTGTATCTGTATTCCTTTTTGAAAAAACAGCATCACGATGTTGAGGTTCTAGATCTGGAAGTTGAACTGGGTCGCCCATGGAATGAAAAACTTGTTGAACAATACAAAAAAAAGAGTATGAAATTGTTGTCCAAATACGATTTTGACGTGTTAGGGATATCATGCTGGTTAAGTCTTAGTTACACTGCATCCCTCCTCGTGGCTAAAATGGCCAGAAAGATTAACCCACATTGCAAAATTGTAGTTGGCGGGTATCATCCTACTGCAGTTCCTAAAGATTTTGTTTTAAAGGAAAAACTCTTTGATTATGTAATAACTGGAGAAGGAAGCATAACATTATCCAATCTTCTCAGAAATCTTAAAAATAATACCCACAAAAAAACTAAAATTATTAAAGGTGTGCCGGATGATTTTAAAAATTATCTTGAATTAGATGTTGAAGGGTATGGGTACATGCCCGAAGAAAGAAAAACAGGCATTTACCTGAGCAAAGGCTGTCCATTTTCCTGTTATTTCTGCATGGAGCCCTGTAAAGGCAATTCGTGGGTAAGCTACAGCGTGAAAAACTCAATCAAGAAGATAGAGGAGGTTGTAGCCAAACTTAATCCCAAGAGAATATCTTTTTACGACCCATGTTTTGGTTTAGATACTGAATGGAGAAGAAAATTCCTGAGGGAGCTTGTCAGAAGAAAATTTGATGTATCTTTTTGGGCAGAGACCAGACATGATCTGCTAAGCAAAAAAGATATCGACCTCATATCACAACTCGATTTCAGGATAGATTTTGGTTTGGAGTCCGCATCAATTGAAATGCTAAAGATAATGAACAAATCTTCAAATCCTGCTAGGTACCTAGAGCAGTTTGAAAAAGTATCCAATCATTGCGACAAAAAGGAAGTTTTACATACTACCTATTTAACGTTCAATCATCCGGGTGAAACAAGAGCGACAATCAAAGAGAGTTTCAAATATCTGTTCAAACTTTTGAATAAAAAGTACAAGACATTTTTGACATTTGGCGGTGGAAAGTACGTATTTTTCCCTGGAAGTCAGGTATATTATAACATGGAATACTATGAAAGGATATACCGTACAATAATAATGTTCAAAGAATGGTGGAAGGAGAGGAAAAATTATTACAGACTGGCAAGTTCTGTCATTCCAAGCTCTGATCTGGCCGAGGATATTAATATGTGGGAAAAACGATATGATAATTTGTTAAAATTGAATTATGAGAAGCATCATGATGACTGGGAGTCCAAATTTAAAAGGGGCATTTACGATGATTTCTCTATGGATAACGCTGCAGTCAAAGATCGGTGTTCCTAAAGTTTTTAACTCCCTCGTGGGTTCAAGTCCAAACTAATAAATTTCGGGTTTCAGATAAATGATGAAAAATAAAATATGGGTTCGATGGTTGCAGCGATCTACTTGGTAATGTTCTTATTCCATCCCCACCACTTCTCTGAATCTCTTTACCCCAAATCTATGATGGAGTAAACATTGAGGCAGATCGTTTTTAATATAATTTATCATGGTGTCTCTCTTTTGATATTTTTCTTCAAGTGTTTCGTAGGGAGTTTCCCATGTCAGTGATATCTTCGAAAGTGACAATCCAAGAAAGGACATTTCTTTTGGTATTCTGATGGGATTTCTATGAATTTTTATGCCGAATCCTTCATAATTGTGAAATATGCGTGACTGCGGCTCAAGCCTCAAAAGTCCCCATGCGTTTATAAATACATAATTTTTTTTGTTTTCTATGTATCTTTTCCACTTCTTCAGGAAACGGAGATTCTCTTCGATCTCGTCACTTTTAACAGGAAATCCTGTCAGCAGGGTAATATCCACATAAATTTTTGCGTCATTTAAACATTTTAAAATTTCAAAAATTTTTTTTGCACGGGTCTCCTTTCCCATTTTATTCAGCACCTTTTGTGAAAAGGACTCTACGCCTATGCTGACAAATTCGCACCCGCTGGAGACCATTTTTTTTACAACATCCTTGCTCAGGTCTTCTGATGGTCTAAGATAAGACCACCATTTTATATTCACCCTCTGTTTCTCCAAAGAATCTAAGAAATTTTCATACCATTTTTTATCAGAGTTGAGTAGGCTGCTATTAAAAGAAATGTTATTTATATCATATTTTCCCACCTGAAATTCAATTTCGTTTGCAAGTGATTTCACATTTCTTGTTCTAAAAGAGTGCCAGAACGCAGATTCTGAGCAAAACTTACATCTCATTATACACCCCCTCGAAGACTGAACGGGCAACAAAAACCTGTCGAAAAATAAAGAACGAAGCTCATATTTCCAGTTTTTTTGATAGTATTTCAGTGTGAAGTTCTTCAAAGGAAAACCATCGAAATCAGGGTATGGAATACCATCAAGATTTTTTATCAGCGGTCTTGATTTGTATTTCAGCTGTCTGCCAGACAATGTTGCCAAACCCATAATTTTTGGATTTATTTTTTTTGTTTTTTTAAATTCTGTTAACAGTTCTATGACTGTTTCTTCTCCCTCCCCTATTATTACCCCATTCACAAATTTCAGAGACAGGATAAATTCTGCAGTTTCTTTTAAAGCGGAGCCTGGACCGCCAAAAATTACTGGTATTTCCGGATGACGTCTCTTCAGCTCTTTCGCCAGCATCAGACTGAATAAGATATTTGAAATGTATGTTGAAAAAAATACAATATCCGGATTTTCCTTCAGAACCATCTTCGCATATCTGTTGACATAGCTTTTTAGCTCTGAATGAAGATAAATACATTCGTCTCTGTATTCCTCATTTTCCGTGATCTGCCAATCAAAATCAGGGTATTCAGCAGAAAACAAAGAATACGCAACAAATTCTGGATTAGTAATGAAGGTTACTTGCGTTTCCCCAGAGGCTATGTTTACAAGTTTTTTAAGAAGGTTATACAGTTTGTGATTTTCATACTGGAATAAAAACTGAAAATCGAATACATCGACATCATATTTGTTTGATTTTAGCACAGAGTTTAGATACGCAACTCCAAGAGGTGGATAACCACCATTAGTCAGGTAGGGACATATTATTAATGCGCATTTCATAAATATCTTTATTTCAATCAAATTTAATATATGTGTTGAGTAAGAACTAGTTTGGCTGATCTGAGAGTTCTTTGAATCTGTCAATGTTATTTCTATATTAAAATCAAATTTTGCGCTTCTAGTCTGCAAAACGAACGCTATTAAAACATAAAATCCCAGAGCAAAGCTGTTATGGTCGTTTCTAAAATATCATCAATTTTTAATAGGTAAAAATTCCCCCTCACCATAAATTTTTATATACCCGTTCCAAACACCGCCGCATTTTGAAAAAAATAGACATTTTTTGCATTTTTCCATTTTTGTTTTGCTGGTAAAATCCTGTCTTTCACCCTCCGGCACATTCAATTCGATTATTTTTTTGTCAGGGTCCACTCCTAAGATGGTCTTGTATGGTATCTCCCCTCCTACGAGATTCTCATACCCCCGTATAACACACAAGGGAAAGGAAATCAGGGACAGTTTCAAATTCATGCCTACTGAAAGCCTCAGCGTTTTAAACAAATAAGGCATAACCTCTCTGAACCTCGGGAGCAAATTCTTCTTGTTACCATCTAAATCGTCACTTATGCACATTGAACTTATATTTAATGATGCGACTCCGAGATCTTCCAAGAGTTTCACGGTTTCGGGTAAGTATTTGTAATTTGGTTTCATTATAACAGTTTTTCCTGTCAGCGTCTGGTTATACTTCAGCAAATTTCCAATCCCTTGGACAGTCTGTCTGAATGAATACATGCTTCTTGTTATTGAATCATGAATTCTTTCACTGGGACCATAGATAGGTATCAAAAACCTGAGAATTACATCATTTTTTTCAATTTGTGCTACCCTTTTGACAAATCCCTCATAGTAAAACATCCTACCATTGGTTTGAACTTCTATCTCGGGTATTTGGAGTTTGACAGCATAAGAGAGGATATGGAAAAAGTCGCTTCTTATCGTTGGTTCCCCTCCTGTCAGCAACAGCTTGTGAATCCCCCTCTCTTTTGCGCGCGATATCATCCCCTTTGCATCTTCTGTTGACATGTCGTGAGTTCCGAGCTTATTAGAGAAATAACACATTACACAATTGTTGTTGCAGGTATATCCAAGTCTGATGCTATACATCTCGTTCATAAGGCCAGCCTGTATTTATATGAATTTAAACCTTTTAAATAACGAATTCCACCGGCTTCAGCAGTGGTCTGGTTCTTGAGCGCAGAATACCACCAATAAAATAACAAATATCTTGGAGGTGAAAGAGCATGAGG
>CAZTJN010000035.1:0-5454 GCA_964613955.1 uncultured archaeon
TTCACTCGGCTATCGCTTTCCCGCCCGCCTTCTCAATCTTTTCCTTTGCGTGTTTTGAAAAGGACCTCGCTTTCACGGTCAGTTTTTTTGTTATCGTGCCTGAGCCGAGAACCTTGTCGTACCCAAGGTCTGAAAGAACTATCTCTTTCTTCTCCCCGGCAAGGGTTTCAAGGTCCCGGAGATTTATGGCCCTGACAACCTTGGGGGTTTTCGGTATGAAACCTTTTGGTTTTCCTATGTGTTCCCTCTCGTAACGCAGTATCCATGATTTCCTGTGTTTTTTCGATCCTGAGTATCCTCTTCCTCCTCTGCCGCCCGGCTTTATCCCGCCTTTGCCCTGGGTCCTGCTCCCCCTCATTTTTTCTGTTTTCTTTCTTCTGCCCATTTCACATCATCCTCTTCAGCAGGGAGTTTATCTCCTTTCCCCTGTACCCCAAAGCTCCTTTCGGATACGCCTGCTTTATGTCCCTGTGACCCTTTGAAGGGGGGTCCATTCTGAATACCGGCTTGAAACCTTCGATTTCCTTCAGGGTTTTCGCCTTCTTTATTTTTGAAAGTATCTTCTTCGCTTCTTTCGCTTCCAGTTTTTTGTCCCCTGCCAGCCTCCCCTTCTTGTTCAGGAGGGCTTCGAGGGTTTTGTCATCTATCTCTCCCCATGTGACAAAATCCTTCACCTTCTTTATCATTCCTTCGATCGCAGGGTCTTTCCTCAAAAGAACGCAGTGGTTTATCCTGTTCAACCTTAACATGCGAAGAGTGTCCATTATTTCCTTTCGCATGTTCACATTGCCTCTCACCCTTACAACAGCATACATCACATATCACCTTTGGTTCTGCTGAGGTTCTTTAACGCATCGAAAACCGCCATAGCAAGGTTGACCCTCGTGGATGTCATGCCGTATGTTTTGACCCAGACATCCTTGATGCCCGCGAGCCTTATTATCTTTTTGGTTTCGTTATCCGCCACTATACCCACACCTGTGGGTGTCGGGAAAAGCCTGACTTTAACAGAACCTACCTTTCCTTCTGTTTTAAACGGGATCGAATGCGTTCCGCCGCAGTTACATTCCCATGAGCCGCAGCCTCTGCGAACCTTTATAACGTTAAGTTTCGCCTGCTGCAAGGCCTTTTCTATCGCTACCCTGTGCTCGTTGGAAATAGACCTCCCCACACCGATGATTCCGTCCTCGTTTCCCACAACCATGACGGCGCTCAGTTTGAACCTCCTTCCTGATTTGTGCATTCGCGCGGTCATCCTGGTGGGCGTTCTTCGTATCCCGCCGCCCTTTCCGGGGCTTCCTCCGATGTAAATAAGTTCTTGCTTGAGTTCAGGAACAAGATAATCGACAATTTCGGGCTCAAGTATTATTTCCCCTTTTGAAAGGAGATCCCCGATTGATTTGTATTTGCCTTTCAGTATGTCGTTTCCGAGCCTTGTCTTAGGGACCCACTCTTCTATTTCCTCTTTTCTTTCTTTCTTGATCTCCACTTTTTTCTCTTTCTTGATTTCTTCTTCGGTTTCCTCTTTCGGTGTATCCTCTTGGATTTCTTCTTCGGTTTTCTTTCCAGAGACTATCTGTCTCTCTATCTTCTTTTCTGTTTTTTTACTCAGGCTTTTCTCTGTTTCCACTTCCTTCTTCTCTTCCGAAAGCTCCTCTTCCTTCTCTATCTCTTTTCTCGTTTCCTCGTGCTTGACCTTTTTGGCAGGCATAGCCATCTCCTTGGATTTATTCCTTATTATTAATTGGTATATTTATAAATTATTTTGTCTCTGACCTTGTTCAATCACCTCTGTATCTTCTCCTCTTTTTGATTTTTTCTATTCTTTTTAAAACATCTTCCGCTCTGCTGTAGTCCCTTTCGTAGGTCTTTAAAACCCTTCCCCAGCATTCTTCCAGTACCTTGAAATGTGTAGATTTCAACGCCTCGTACAACAGAAACAAATCAACAGCCTGATCTTCAATCTTTTCCGAGAACTTTCCCAGACCGAAGTCTATGAAGAACACATCCCCGTTTGAAAGAATCATGTTTGACGTTGTGAGGTCTCCGTGTATGATCCCATTCGCATGGAGTTTCGCGATCATTTCCCCGATTTTTTCACAAACAGAATTCCTTTTCTTGGTGGGCATTGAGTTCAGCACATCTTTCAGTTTTTCTCCACGGAGATACTCCATAACCAGCCTGAAATCGTCCTCCACCTGGACATTCGGGACAAATGCCCCGGCCCCCTCCGACCTTTTCATCAGCTTCGCTTCGCTTTTCGTCCTCTGCTTCCTTATCTTATGATCGAGTTCTGGGATCCTGTAACCCTTCGCTATCCTTTCCTTTACGAGCTTTCCTTTCTCAAGGTAAATTATCGCTTCCGCCCCACGCTGGATGATTTCCGGATGCTTTTTCATAAGAATATGATTGAAGGGGATTTTATAAATCGATTCTTTTCAGTTTTAAAGAAGTTCATCTCATCAAGTCTCCTTCTCTACTTTCTCCACAATTCGCATGTCTTGCAGAGATTCTGAGAGCTGGGCTCGCCGCACTTCAAGCACTTCATGATTTTGACCTCTTTGCCAACGAGATCCCTCACAAGAGGCAGGAGTTTTTCGAATGTCTTCAGAATGGAAAATTTCATGCCGGGGCTGTCCGCCTCGAGGTCATTCAGGAAATCGCGTACACGGAACCTAGGCCCTTCAAGGTATGGACATTCCTTCTCCTGTATATTGAGGCCAGAGAGAATCGCGTACAGCCCGATTTCCTTTTCCGGAATTTCTCTGAACGGCTTTATTCTCGGGACGAAGAGTCTGCTTTTAACCACAGCCTCCCCTCCCATTCGTGAGAGGCGGACCAGGTCGCCGCGAATGTAATCCATCATTATCCCCTGTATCTCATCGTCCAGATTCATTCCAAAGCAGATTTTCTTTGCTCCCAGTTCCCTCGCCTTTTTGTTCAAGAGCCATCTTCTCGCCAGACCACAGTACGTGCATGCCGTTCCCTCCCAGCCCTTGGATTTCTTTGTCTCCTTCACTTTCTCGCTGAGGGCTTTTCCAAACTCCTCCCTGAAGGAGAAGACATGATGGGGGATTCCGAACCTTTCGCAGAGCTTTTTCGCTATCTTCAGGCTTTCTTCCCTGTAGCCCGGAATTCCCTCGTCCACGGAAATTGCGAAGAACTCGAGATCGCTCCTCTTTCCGAAAATTTTCTTCATCACGTAAAGAACCGCGGAGGAATCCTTCCCACCGGAGAGGGCAAACGCGATTCTATCCCCGCGCTCTATCATCCTGCCCTTTCTTATGGTTTTTCTGACTTTGTCCTCAATGCTTCTAATGAAATGCCTTTCGCAGAGATACGATCCTTCGTACTTGCGATGGTAAATCGCCCGCTTACCGCATTTGCAGAAACCGGGCCTTTCGGATTTTCTCATATAGATTAAATGAAAGCAGGGTTTAAAATTTTAAAACGGGTTTCGAGAGAATGTTCCTCACGGAATTTATTCTTTCAAGAACTTCGGCCCTGTCGAATTCCGTTGCACCGGTCCCGGTTTTTTCGGCCCTTCTCTGGGACCTGTGATAATTCCACAGAAAGTACATATACGAGTCGATCAAATCGGACACCTCCGGTCTGCTGAGGTTTAATGCCCCTTCCTCAAGAATATAGTCAAACCTGTTTTTCGTATCCTGCGGTAGATAAAGGATGATGTCGCTCCTCCCCTTGTTCCTAATGAGCTTCAGGACATCCCTGGCAAAGGATTGCTGAATGAATCTTAGAGGGCCGTATTTGAATGAAGCCTCCCCTTCTGAAGGATTGTAATACGAAACCCCTTCTTCCAAGGAGTAGTGCGTAAGAAATTTGTTTTTGAACTTTTGTCTTCCTGAAAGCATAATCCTTTTGTAATCTGCCCTCTTTTTTGAGAGTTTTTCCAGAATTCTCTTTCCATCCCTTCCGGTAATTTCCTCGCACAGTTTTTTCTTTGCCCTTTTGATCAGTGAGGTGTCACCAAACATGTAGAGAGAATCGATTACCCTTGAGGGGAAAACCCTTTTCTCCTCGTTCCTGAAATAACTGAGCGTGTCATAATCCACATTCTTAATCTCTTTCACGCTGTCAAAAATCTCCTTTCCGCAGCACTTGTTTGTCATTTCCCTTATCCTGTCTACTTCCTGGTAAAAGTCAAGAAAATTGTCCGTGTACACCATTACGGCCATTTTTGTTCTGCCGTTCTCCAGTCTGCCGTCGCTCCCTGTTATCGCTATTGTGCAACCGCAATCTGCATGCAGGTCCGTGTCACAGCATTCACGGGAAAGATACAACCGGATTGAGTTTATTCTTGAACGGTTGTACTGAACGGTGCGCTCAAAATATTTATCATATCTGAATTTTTCAGGGTCCTCCGGCTCTGGAATTTTTATTGAAGAATTTTTCATTCAAATAATCTGTGGCCTGAAATTTATAAAATTAACTATTCTTTGGTAGTTTTTAACAGTTCTTTAAACTTTAACCCGTTTTCATAACAGGCAGTGTTATTGAACAGAACGTATACGGGTTTCCTTTCCCTTTTAATTTTTTCAGCGAGGTCTTTGAGTTCACTTTCCGAGAAATCGTAGTTGTACATACTTGGCTTTCCTAATCCGTGCAGGCGGTAGTAAACTAGGTCTTTCGGGTAGAAACAATCCTGTCTGAACGGGTCAACGCACTGGTTTATTTTAAGCTCAGGGAAAAGGTTTTTGATTATATCCTTCGTCCAGTCCTCTGCCCACCGGACCTCCCAGACTAACACGAAATCTTCGCGGTCTATCTTCCTGAAAAATTCCTTTGCTTTGCCCACGTTCTCCTTGCTTGGCTTGAAGCTTGAAGGCGATTGGAACAGAAGGATTTTCGCTCTCAGTTCCTTCCCAATTTCCTTCATTTTCTCAAATGCCCAAAAAGCCTGTTTCGAAAAAGGGTCTCTGTGGGTGATTAACTGCGAGACCTTCACAGAGAATTCGAACTTTTCATTTATCTCGTCTGCCTCCTCCCTCCACTTGGTGGCGGTCGAAACTTTCGGGATCCGGTAAAACGTTGAATTTATTTCGACCAGTTCAAAAAGCTTCGCATAGGTCTGGAGTTTGCTGGCGAAAGTTTTCTCCCAGCCAGGAAAATATTTGCTCGCGTTAAGATATGTCCATCCGCAATTTCCGATCCTCACTCTCAAGTTCTCATCCTCCGGAAATTATCCTTATGAACTCCAGATTATCGTTCCCCTTGACTATATCCTCTTCCAGAAGTATGTCATCCTCTCTTCTTACAATAACGGTCTCTGGGTTTATTTTAACCTTTCTAATAACGTCTATGACCCTTGATTTTTCCGGAATTTCAACTTTCCGTTTTTCCCCCTGAAAATGAACGAAGATAATCATAACTTTAATATAAAGAATCGATATTAAATAATACATACGCTGGGGTGGCCGAGTCCGGTTCAAGGCG
>CAZTJN010000036.1:0-5215 GCA_964613955.1 uncultured archaeon
CAGCGAATATGTTCAGACCGTTACCTGTGATGCTTACCTGACATGTCCAAGCGGGGACGCCTGCTGCGACCAGACGAGCGACTGCGTCTGGAACAACGTCTGCTACAACGACGGAGCGGGTCACCCGTCTTTAGGGGGAGTTTCATGTGCGGATGGGGTATGGAAGGACACAAGGGCTCCTGTCACATCAATAACGCCTGACGGAGGGGATTTTACAGGGCAGAACGAAACGAGCTTCACTTTGACCTGTTCGGACACGGGGGGATCGGACTGCAGCAAAACCTATTATAAGATTATAAACGATGGCGAAGTGTGCGGGTCTGCGGGATTCACGGACGGGAATTCAGGAGACGTGACCTGCCCGTTCGGGCAGACCTGCGACAAAAGGGTCTGTTACTATTCAACGGATAATGCGGGCAACCAGGAAGCAGTTAAGCAAAGCAATATCTTTCATTTAGAAACAAACGCGTGCATGGGTAAGCAATGCGGAGAAGCCTGTTTGGTAATCACAGGGGTATGTGACGGTGACTGGGGGAACTGTTACACCGAAGGGGGCTGCCTTCTGGATTGCTCCGAGCCTTCCTTGGGACCCGGTGACCAGAGAATCTGGGCGAACCAGAACTGCGGAAGAACGGGCTCGTACAAATGCGGTCCCACGAGCGTGTGTTCGAACAGCTACACTTCATGCACAACAGGCGGGACCTCGACACAGGTGACTGGCTCCTGGTCTTCCTACATTCCAGCCTCGGGTTTTTATGACGACGGGGACACGGTTCAGATAAGAATAAACGGCATATCCAATCAACCATCCGGTTTCACCGTGCTGACGGAATGTGTGCTGATAAAACCAAACGGGAACGTTGTCTACTTCGACAACTGGGGTTCAGGCAATATTATTTTTTCATACACCATCCAAGCTACAGACCCAGAAGGAGTATGGACAATTGATTACTGCGGTCTGTGGTCAGATTTTCTGGCGAATGATGGATGGGAGTTGCAGATGAACCAAACCGATTTCACTTTCACTGTTGACAAAACACCTCCTTCAATAATCATTAATTCTCCCACTCCTGGATTTTATAGCTCCAGTTTCCTTGTTAACGCTACGGTAACGGATGCGTGGTCGGAGGTGGCTGGCGTTAGTTACAGATGGAAGAACGGGACAGACATGGGGCAGTGGACTTCCATGCCCAGACAAACCGGGACGGATTTCTTCACAGCCAATTTCGATGCAAGCGGTCTTGCCGACGGGGATTACACTATAAGGGTGAAAGCGAATGACACGCTAGGGCATGAAATCGAGGGCACGGTCGACATCATGATTGATGTAACTCCACCGGATATCACGATAAATATACCAAGCCCAAATACATGGTACAGGTCGGATTTCACGGTTACAGCAACTGTAACGGAACAGACTTCTGGTGTTGACGGTGTTTATTACAGGTGGGAGAATTCGACATCCACTGGTCCGTGGGTTTTGATGACGGACAATTACCCGACATTTACATCTCCCTTCGCCATAAGTTCGGTCAAAGACGGTCTCTACACGTTCAGGGTGAAGGCCAACGATACGACAGGAAATGAAAACAACGCATCCGTGGGCGGTGTTGGGGTTGATGACGAACCTCCGGTCTCCGCCGTCCTCCCGCTTGAGGATTTCATAACGGCAACCAGATTCAACATAACATGGGAAGGGAGCGACAATGAAAGCGGAATAGATTGTTATGTGGTTCAGTACAGGTACAATGACACGTCCTCTCTGAGTGACTGGGAGAACCTTACGATTAACGGAGGGACGTGCACGACAGAAACGGAAACAGAGTTTGATACGACCAGCGTCGCCCCGAACCCGAACAAATACACCTTCCACTTCCGTTCGCTCGCGAGGGACAATGCAGGCAACTGGGAAACAAAGACAGCGGAAGACACGAAAACCATGATATTCATCCCTGTTCTAACCCATGTGTATGCCTTTGACCCCCTCACGGGATTCGTAATTCCAAACGGGGGCAAGGCTTCAGCAAACCGGCCAATTCTCATAATTGCCGAGAACAAAAGTCCTGGCATAGGCCCGCTAAACTTCACGCTGACCTATTACAACCACACCCCTGGTTCAAACCCCTTGACAGGAATGATGACCACGGATACGAAAAACGATGTTTACTCCATAAACCTTACTGCAGGCCCTTATCAGGGATACAAGACGCAGGTGAGTTATTACGTTGAGGCATGGGATGGTCTAATCTATGAGAGAAACCCGCCCGAGCCCTTCCTCTACTATTTCACCATGTACACCCACCCGCTGGCGAATTTCGTGGTCACAGGAACACTTCAAACAAGACTAGGAAGGACAGAGCTTGTGGGGATAGAAGTTCGAAATATCCAGACAAAATACGACAAGGTTTCTCTTGAACTGGACTCGGAGTATGCAAGGTTCGTTGAAAACGGCCTGCAAAATATTAACGTCTCCCTCAATCCGCAAGAGGAGAAAATAGTTTACGCCCGTCTCTACCCATCGGGTCTCGAAGGTTACACCCTGAACCTAGATGCGCACTCGCTCATTGCCGACCCGACTCTTGACGATGCCGATACCATAAGAATCGCGATATTTATGCCTACTGAGTTCCCCGGTCTCAATCTGTTAGGCGTATCTGCTCTGCTTATTATTTCGGTTCTGATATATCTAAAATTTGTTACAAGAGACAGCAATTAATTAAATAGCGAAAACAAATTATTTAATTGATGAAAAAAGATACTGCTAAAATATTTTTGACATTGCCTGTAATTCTTTTTGCATCTGCATTCATAACCTGGGATTCATTTTCTGCTACTCCGTATGGAGTTCAACAGTGCAGGGGACCGGGTGCAAACTGCGGGGGTTACACGACAGAATCTGCCTGCACGGCCGACTCCCAGTGCACATGGTGCGACTGTGATTGGGTCAATCAGGGATATGACACGTGCGGTTCCGACAACTGCGCAAGCGGGACAAATACATGCGGGAACAGTCTCCGCGATCCTGATTGTTCCAGCGCGACCCTTTGCAGCAACTGGCAGTGTACCTGGAGCGGTAGGAACATGTGCGACTGTGAGGGCATAACAGCCGGCGGTCCAAACTCCTGGAACCCGGTAAGAGAGCACAATCAGGGAGACGGCGGCTGCTCGTATGATGAATGGTGCTGCGACCAGCATAGTGACGCCTGCTGGAAGACGTGCGGGACAGTCTGCAGGACGCCTGTAAACCAGGGCTGTGATTGCTCAAGTCAGGGGAGCTGGATATGCTGTAATGGGGCATGCTGTGGGGGCATATGCGTTACAGCACAATGCAGTTCAGGTCCGTGCTGTACTACAGGAACGTATTCCGGTTGCTATGCTTCGAGCTCTACTGTCTGTAACACCTGGGATGAATATCGATGCATAGGAGGGGATGCAAACGGATGCGGGGCAACACTTGAGAAAAGGACGAACAACCGATATTGTACAGGAAACACGAACCAGTGCACAGGAAGCGTAACATACGGTTCCTGGTCCACTTCCCAGACCTGTGCTGCCACGGAAGTTTGCGATTCGGGTGTGCCAGAATGCAGGAGCGACCCTGTGCTCTGCCCTTTGGACACAACTCCTCCAACCACAACAATAACACCAAACGGCGTGCCTTGGAACAACGATGATGTGGTCTTCACTCTGATATGTACAGACTCGGGTTCTGGTTGCGATACAAGCCATTATAAAATTATAGACGACGGTCAAGCCTGCGGCACAACAGGATTCACTCAGGGAACTTCAGGAACCGTGACCTGTCAGGCAGACCAAATTTGCAATAAAAGGGTCTGTTTCTACAGTGTTGACAAAGACGGAAATCAGGAACCCGTGAAACAAAGCAACGTTTTCACGATTGACAAGACAAATCAGGATACAGGCTGTTATTACAAAAGTATTTACGAATTTGATGGTGAATACTCTGGGTATTGGGCCAAAAGTGCATGCCTCCGTCCTGGCTGGGGCGGGCAGTTTGAGGTGAGCGGGGGAACCGTCCACGGGGTGACATCAGGCAGAAGCAACAATGGGGAATGTGACCTTGGAGGTTTGCGTTATTATATCTGGACTGACACTGACAGTGGCGGGCCATGCTGGCATGACCTCTGGCCTCACGACAAGTTCAACGCCGCTAATTACCCAGTGGTTACGATCAGAGGAAGACATGAGAACGGGAGCACCCAAGATGTGTGGATTTTCTGGCAGATTGACGGCGACTGGGGTGGTGGAGTATGCGGGCCATCGACTGGCGGTCTTGAGTGCAAAGCGTATATAGGGGGGATTCCAGATGACGGCAACTGGCACGTGCTTGAAAAGGATTTGAGTGGTGTCAGTGGCTGGGATGGCCAGGACATATGCAATATGAGGTTAGATGTTGCTAATTCCCCTTGGGCACATTATGAGTTCGATTATCTGAGGGTCTCCAATAACGGCTACGACTGCGGCGGCGGCGACGGCTGTTACCCGTACCAGGACGGATGTGAAGAAAGGGATTATTACTGTTCGGACGGCAGCTGTCTTAACACGGTATCCAACAGAAACACGGATTATTACGATTCCTATGAGAATTACTGTTCCGGAAACCAGGTAAGGAGGCACAGAAGATTTCACGATTATTACTGTGATGGCGAGTCTTGTACGGACCACACGACTTGGGTGGATGACCAGCTGGTAGAAGACTGCAACATATACGATACCTGTTCTGGTTCGTGCCCTGGCTGCACATACCAAGACTACTCCTGTTCTGGCGGAGCCTGTGTTTCCGCTGATGAAAACCCTGACGATGATTCAGCTTACTGCAGCAGTTGCTTGGGTTCTGGATACTGGAACTTGGGAGGCGATGATTGTAATCCTCAGGCATCTGGACTCCAGACATCGTGTTGCTGTGGAGACGATTTGAACGAAAATGTTGCAGAAAGACAGTGTGACGGGTATGCCTGTACGAATGACCCTAGTGACAAAGCATGCTGCGACCAGACGAGCGACTGCGTCTGGAACAACGTCTGCTACAACGACGGTGATGGGCACCCAAGTTTGGCAGCAACGTGTAATAACGGGATATGGGAGGCAAACCCATGCATGGGTAAACAGTGTGGAGAACCCTGCCTGTTTATATCAGGTATATGTGATGGTCCTGATGGCAACTGTTACTCAGGAGGAGGCTGCCTCCTGGATT
>CAZTJN010000037.1:0-5122 GCA_964613955.1 uncultured archaeon
TATTATTTGCTCCCGTGCTGGAGTTCAAGGTGAGGTATCCGCCGTAGGTGTTGTTTATATTCCCAATCGAGTCTACGGCCGTTATGTTGAAGTAGAGAATGCCCTCATTCTGGGTATAGAATATTCCCGAAGATGAAAGATACTTCCATGTCTCCCCGCTTTGGGACATGCTCCGGTTGTAATAGTATGAATAGGAGGAATTGAAAGCAGTCGCGTTGTAGAAGCTTATGTTGACCCAGCTGACATTGCTTGTGGCGTCAGACACCTTTGCAAGGCAGAGCACTGAAGTTCTTGCACTTGCAGCAGGGTCTATTACAGCAGGCACAAATTGGATATTTGTTATTGCAGGGGCTGTTCTGTCCACCGTGACAGTCACGTTCGACGAGTATCCCGTGTTGCCTGCCGTGTCTGTAAGTTTTGCCTGGATTACATAATCTGCACCGTCCGTTTCCTTGCTCGTATCCCAGTTATAAGAGCACTTGTACTGGTTGGCAATGCCTGTGGACACACAACTGTGCGTGTTATCCCAGGTTTGACCGTTATTTGTTGATACCTTCACATAGAAATGCGGAGGTATCTGAGGAAGATTTGCATCCTTCACGAGAACGTCAACAGAGACAGTGCCCTTCACGAACGTATTGTTTCCTGGATTTGATATGGATACTTCTGGCAGCACAGTGTCAATCAAGAAAGATGTCCAAGACGATGAATAAATGTACCATTTTCCAGAGTTCTCGGCATAAACTTCAAGTCTTGCATAATATGTCCCGTCCTGCGGGTTTGCCTTCGTGAGATTCCACGTCACATTATAGCGAAGTTCCGGGTTTGAGTTAACGTATCCGTATCCGTAGCCAGAGCCAAATGATGTGTTTGTGGTTCCCCAGGAACCGTTATACCCGTATCCGTAACCCCATAAGGGTCCACTGCCATACCCGGAGGAGTTAAGAGGGACGATGGAACTTATGTTATCACATCCTGTTATTTTCGAGCCGTTTGAATAGAAAACGCAGCTCTCCACCAGTCCATTAGAGCTGTTTATCTTCAGCGTGAGGTTTTGTACGGGTATCCTTTCGCCGTTCTCCACATCCACGGAAACGGTAAATGTGACATTTTTATCTTGTGCATTGTACTTCCCGCTTGATTTGTCCACGGAAACATTCACAACAACGGCAAATATCGGACCGGAGAGAGCCAGTAATGCTATTATGGAAACTGTAACAATAATGCTGATAACATTCTCCCTGTTTACCCCCTTCATGATCATAACCAAAATTTTAAAGCCTGCAAACCCGTTTCTGTTTAGGGACCCACGTGCCTGCAATTTGCTTTAAAATGAAAAAAATGTTGTTATAAAAGTAATGTTGATTAGATAAACGCAAATCATGTTTTTAATTTATCCAGTAAACACAACTTTAAATAATAGCATATCGATACTCTTACCCGATGAAATGCAAACCTTTCGTGATACTCCTCATCCTTATGGCATATGGTTTCTTCCTGAGGATATACAATCTTGGAAACCAGTCCCTCTGGATAGATGAGTGTTATTCAATTACAGCGGCAGTAGGGATGATGGAGAATCTCGTCCCCCACATGCCCTCAGGTGTTCTTTACCTCCGCGGCATACTCCACACATCTATGGTTTCGCTTAGCATGTCCCTCTTGGGAATAAGCGAGTTCTCAGCGAGACTCCCGAGCGTAATTTTTGGAGTACTAACCATAGCAATCGTTTATCTGTTCTCGAAAAGGATGTTCAATGAAAGGGTGAGTCTGCTGACAGCACTCGTTGTAACGTTCTCCGTTGTCGAAACAGCATGGTCAAGACAGGCAAGAATGTACCAGCAATTGCAATTCTTCTATATCCTTTCTTTATACGCATTCCACAGGTACCTCAAAAACAGGCGAAAGAAATTCGGGATACTAACAGCGATATCTGTCCTGGCAGCAGGCCTAAGCCATTCGTTGGGATTCTCCCTATTGATCATCATCCCCCTCTACGTCCTGCTCCTGAATATAAAAACTCTAAGAAATGCGGACTTCAAAAATATCCTTACAGAAAGGAGAACTATCCTGGCAATCTCGCTTTTGATTGCAGGTCTGTTTCTCGCCGAGTGGTTTTCAGGGGCTTTCGCCTATGTTTTAAACGCAGGGATGGATTATTCGCAGCAATATCTCAGGTACCTGAAAACGTTTTTTCCTGTTTTTCTTTATCTCTCGGTAATCGGGGCAGTTGCAGCATTCAGGGAGAACTGGAGGGATTCGCTTCTCCCGATCATCGCTTTGGTGATACCACTACCTTTCATTTCATTCGGGATAAAACTTCTCGGTTACAGGTATATATTTTTCATAATTCCCCTGATGTTTATGTTCTTCTCAAAGAGCCTTGACTGGGTAACAAGATTTCTGGCAGGGAATAGGGAACGCATACAGAATATCCTTTTTATCCTTCTCTGTGTGCTTATCCTTCTCGTCCCCGGCATGAACGCCATCCCCACAGATACGTATTATCTTGAGCCTAACGCACCTCAGCCCGACTTTAATTCAGTTTACGATTACCTTAACGAAAACAGAAACCCGGGCGACGTACTGGTTTCAAGCTACCCGGAGATTGCCCTGTGGTTCAACCAGACCCCTGACTATTGGCTCGCTTTCGCGATCTCGGGTTTCTCTCCCGAGAGGTGGATGGATGGCACCCGGATATATTACAAAAGGACCATGACCCCTGCAATAAAAAATTTCGATGACCTGAAAAATGTGATTGAAACCAGCGAAAGCGGGTGGATTGTGATAGACTCTCTGGCGGGTTCGAGGATCCCGAAAAGCTACTGGAGAATCCTGAAAGAAAAGACAGAGTGGGTAGACAAAGCTTCGAAACCCGGATTTGCAGGGGCTGTGAATTTGTACAGGTGGGGGGAGTAAAGCAAAACTCACTCTATATAACCTAACGCTTTGAGCCTTTCTTTCACCTTTTTCTCATCTTCTTTGCTGGATGTTTCCTTCTTCTTTTCCATTTCATCTTTCATGCTGACTAAATGAAATCTGTCATAATAAAAATTTAGTTGATTTTATGAACCTTTTGAAACTGAAATATTCACTTGGTAAACATCACTTTAAAGAATTATCTTTTCAGATTTGACATAATGAAAATTACAAGATTGCTAGTTATACTATCGTTTTGCATCTCGCTCTTTCTGGCAGTGACCAATACCGTCTCCGCATCGAATCCAGTCTCATCAGTAGTCCTGCCGACAGAAGAGAATCAGACAGCATTCAGTGTGGAAATACCTGGAAACATCACCGGAATTCCAGTCGTTTCCGGCAACAAGCCAGTTCCTGTCTTTCTTGCGATAGACCGTATATCCACACAGGAAAACGACAGGATAAACTTCATTCTTGTGTGCAGGAACGAAGGGAACGAAAGCGGTAACA
Source organism: uncultured archaeon (assembly GCA_964613955.1). Taxonomy (GTDB): domain Archaea; phylum Aenigmatarchaeota; class Aenigmatarchaeia; order QMZP01; family QMZT01; genus CS3-C152. The sequence continues at coordinate 3,430 of CAZTJN010000037.1, forward strand.
ATGACTGCGTCTTTCAGGCCCGCTCCTCAAACGCCCTCATACACGAAGAAGCATGCGGAAATATCAATTCTCCCGGTCAAACAAGCATGTGCAGAGGGAGTTTCATAGCCAAAGGGGACGTTTATTTCACCCCCTACGCCTCTAACCGGACAGAAAAAAACCAACTATTGTTCAAAATCCCTGACAACGGTCTGGAAAGGGGAATATTGGTTTTATTTAACAGCCCTTCACTGGACCAAGAATCCAACCTCTCCCGAATTCCTTATTATCATGCCCTTGTTAATGGGTCTTTCCCATCTGCAGATTACGGTCAGTATGACTGGGTACTAACCGGTCTGAAAGGCATTGAAGACCAAGAAGGCAACCCCATCGACAAATACCCGGTCAATACCAAGTCCTTTCTGCGAGGAGAAGAGGTAATTGTTTGGGAGTATAATGTCAGTTCAGTCTATGATCCCGGCATGGTGAACAACAGCGTATCCAACCCCGGCTTCGAAAACGGATTAAACAATTGGACCTTGGAAAACGGCAACTGGTCTCTTTCAGACATTTCTCACACCGGCAACCACAGCCTTTACATTTCCAGCAATGAAAACCACGAGGAACGTTACGCTTATCAGAAAAAAGTAAAACTCAATCCCAACACGGTAATCAACGTTTCCGGATGGATAAAAACAAAAAATATTGAGAGGCGTGGCGACGGGAAAGGCGTATACATGCGAATCAGACTACGACAAAAATCCGGGACAATCAACGAATACACCGCCGAGCTGAGCGGGACCAATAACTGGAAGGAGTACAATCTAACCCTTAACACCAGAGCCGCCACAGAATTAACCCTATACTTATACCTTCACAAATCAACCGGTGAAGTCTGGTTCGATGACATCTCCGTGAAAGAGATCTCCAATCAAACGGATGGTGAAATAATAAATGTGGGCGAGTACGAAGACACCGTATACACTCTTTATGATGGAACGGAACTGAGAATAGAACCTCTTCTCAACCTGGACTATTCTGACGAAGATATGAACACACACGGCGTGATAGCCGGTGACGACCTCCCGGTCACCCAGACCCTTAATATCCAGTCACATTCCTCCCAAAGACCCCAGCCCCTCAACCTGACTCCAAAAATCAACCCTCAGGACTATATCAAAGGCTCCTGCCCCGAGTGTTTTGAAACCCTCATCATAGAACCCGGTTCTTCCGAATCCTACGACCTCTCTTGGAAGGAAAGGGGGATCGAAGTGAAATACATCGGGGATTATCAGAATGCCTCCGCAATATCAACTCCTGATAAGCAGCATCTCATCAGGAAAGTGACAGTAAGAAATGCTAATTCAAAAAGAAACTTCGCCCGCATAGAAGGCCTTGTTTACATGGACGGCACCTGCAACAATCTCCTGGAAACCGCCGAGAAGCTGGACTGGACGAGCAAATGGACAAAAGAGCATTCGTGCTACTTCCATGTCCCGGAGCTGAAACACGGTGAAACAATAACAAGAGAAATCGGCTATTTCGGGGACTGGATTGACCTAGAATTGGGTCCGCTTGAGCAGGACCCTGACAAACAATCCAGCCTAGACAGGCAATACCTGAGAAGGGAACTTATAATGAACACAGATAAGGACATTTCCTGGAACATAGCAATAAATCTCTCGAATGAAATGCCCGGGAACTGTACGGACTG
>CAZTJN010000038.1:0-4658 GCA_964613955.1 uncultured archaeon
TCCATAATAATAATAAACAGATGCGCGATGTTTGACGAAAAGAAAATCATGCAGTTTCTGACTTCTGAATATTCCTGGGAGCAGATTATTTATGAGGTTATCGCATGGGAGGGTCTCAACCCGTGGGACCTTGACCTTGCGAAGCTTTCCCGTGCATTTGTAAGATACCTGAAAGGCATAGAAGAGCTCGATTTCCGGATTCCCGCGAAGTACATAATGGTTGCCTGCGTTCTCCTGAAAATGAAATCGGACTACCTCCGCGCCTTCAAGGAACAGGTAACTGGAAAGGAGGAGCAGGAGCTTCAGGAAGAACTGGAAGCGCTTGAAGAGAGAGAGGAGTTCGAGATAAGCCCCATAAACATACCTCCCAGAAGGGAGCCTGTGAGAAGGGTAACGGTTACGGAACTTGTCCAGGCACTAAGGAGGGCCCTGAACTCGCAGAAGAGGAAGATAGAAAGAAGCAAAAGACTCAGGAGCGGTGTCTCAATAAGCAGGGAGCAGAGCATAAATGAGAGGATAAAGGATCTGTATGTGAGGATAAATTCAGTCCTCATGAGATTACGAAAGAAGGAGGTTGGATTCTCCCACATTGTCGGAAAATGGGAAAGGAATGAAATAGTCAGTAACTTCATCCCTTTGGTTCACCTGGACCAGCAGAAAAAAGTCAAGGCAAGACAGGGGAAGGTGTTCGAGGAGATATGGATAAGCAAAAGGGATAGGAGATGAATTACGGGCGTTTATTCATTATTTTGGTGTCTTTTTTCTTGATCCTCCCCCAGGTGTGTTCCCTTACCCCTATTGAACAAACCCTCATCAAAGACCCTGCGAGGGTGAGTGAGCTGAGGGTAAGGGTTTTTGAATACGGGACGATAACCATCGACGGAACTCCCACGCTCGTAACAGCAAACCTCACGATTCCGCAGGATGACGAAAGACAGGACACCGAGATCAATGTGAGCAAATACACGAACGAACTGGGAAGCGAGGTTGGGTACATAGAAGAAGAAAACCCCGGCAACGTTTTCAGTTACAATTTCTCAGGATACGTGCGTTCCCGCGCCAACCACCAAACCTCTCTCCCCAAATCATATGTGATACCCCCGGAGGCAAAAGTCTATCTGCAACCCACCGAAAACATTCAGAGCAACGACCCAAGAATCAGGAGCATGGCAGAAGGTCTTACGAAAGATTCAAGGGACGATTTCGAAAAGGTCGCAAAGATCGCGGCATGGGTTTACGATTACCTTGATTACGATATGAATTACTCAGGGAGGAACATGGACGCCCTGTCTGCTCTGGATGCGAAGAAAGGCGTATGCGCTGAATACACGACCCTCTTCATAGCTCTCGCGAGATCCGCCGGCATACCGGCGAAATACGTTTCCGCCTTTGCCTATGGTCAAAAAGGATGGGAGAGGCACGCATATTCCGAAGTCTATCTGGGCGAATGGGTTCCTGTCGACCCTCTCTGGCTTGAGGTTGGATACATGGATGCGACACACATAAAGTTCGGAGACCACGTGGATAACCAGGTCAAGAACAACGTTCAGGTGAACGGATATGATATAAAAAATGTACAGTGGACCACAGACGAGACAGAGCTTTACATGGATTCGTACGTTCTGAGCAACAAAAATGAGGGTTACGAAATTTCCGTAAACCAAGACACGTTCAGAAAGGGGGACGAGGGTCTTGTTGTCATGAAATTTACACCCGAAGAATACAAGGTTCTGAGGGTGGATTTGGAGCCCTGCGCCGGGGACTACGAAGTTGTTTCAATCGATGACAAAGTGAGGAAGGTTATTCTGAGACCCCATGAAGAGAAGGTAGTTTCCTGGAGGTTCCGCGTAAGCGAGAATCTCCCAAAGGCGATATTCACATGTCCGCTTACCCTCAATTCAAGGTCTCTCGCCTTGAAGACGGTCAATGTGGTGGTGGACACGACATACCCCGAGAGAAAGAAGGGTATGATAAATGCAAGACTGGGATCAAACATCCTGAAACTCGGGAACAAGCAGAACGTATATGTGGACGTGTCCGGCGTGCAAGAAGAAACAACCATAGGGATAATCGCGGACAATGAATATGAGGAATGGGTGCTCACGAAAGACGGGGAGATAACGTTTTCCTTTACGCCCAAAACACCCGGCGATCACAGCGTCATTGTATACGGTCCGGGAGAAACCGAGAAACTCAACTACAAGGTAGAGAGCGATTTAAAAATATTCCTGGAAAATTTTACTGTCCCCGACTACCTGAAGGTCGGTGAGAGGAAGAACGTAACGGCATACATACTCAACATGGGAACAGAGGAGGAGAATGTGAAGCTTACGCTGGCAGTTGAAGGAAAAGAATACATGGCAAATCTCGCCGTGAAGGATAAATATTTTGTTTCGCTTCCAGTCTCCTTCTCCACGCCAGGAGCCAAGGACATCCAAATACAGGTGAAGAACACGGATGTCAATCTCTCCTCCACAAAGACCGTAGAGGTTTACGAGGAGCCAAAGGTTTACCACAGCACGGAAATACGGGACGGGAAAGCTATACTTAAGCTCGATGTCCAGAAATCCAGGATAAAGAACGTTAAGATTACAATCTCCGGCCAAACAAGAGAAGCCAGTGAAATCTTCGGAGAGAGGGAGTTTGAATTCTCGCTTCCCACAGGCGAATACCCGATTGAAATAGCATGCGAGGGTCTGGGTGGCGAGCCATACAAAATCTCAGGGACAGCCGAATTCCGGGAGAAGAATTTTTTCGAAATGATAATGGACTCGATAAACGGGTTCATAGAAAAGATTATGGGATTTTTTGGCTCTTAAATTAGAATTAATTTAAACCTCTGGAATACCTTCTTTTTATTATGAAGGTTGATCTCGTAATTGCAGGCTATCTCATTCACGACAACAGGGTCCTTCTCATACATCACAAGAAGCTTGATATGTGGATTCCTCCGGGAGGGCACATAGAAGAGAACGAGACCCCGGACGATGCCGTTATAAGGGAGTTCAGGGAGGAGCTGAACCTGGACGTTGAGATAGTCAACAGGAGCGATATTCCGAACGAGGGGAACATCACGAAACAACTCGCCGTCCCATTTTACGTCAATGTGCACAACGTCGGAGATCACGAACATTGCTGCTTCTTTTACCTTTGCAGATCCAAAAACCCCGAAAAGATAAAACTTAACAAACACGAACTCAACGATTTCAAATGGTTTTCTCTAGAGGAATTGAATCAGGAACACATACCTCCTGATGTCAGGAACATCGCAAAGAAGGCGTTTGAGATGTTTTATTCTCTCAATAAATGACCGCTTAATTTACGCATTCTGTGCTTAAGCAGAAAGGGAACTGTTAGCGTTGTCAAAAAAGCGATCATCACCAAGATGGTTACATGATTATTAGTTAATACGCCGAGCTCCAGACCTACCATGGCCAATATCAATTCAACTGTCCCTCTGTCATTCATTCCAAAACCTATTGTTAAAGAATCCTTGCTTTTTATGCCGCTTGAATACGCACCTGAAAAAGCTCCTCCCATCTTCCCCAAAAACGCAGCCATCAATATTGCAATAAACAACATTGGTGACACAACCAGCGCCGAAAAATTCACGCTGAAAGCAATACTCACTATGAACAGCGGTCCGAGAAATCCCTGCGTAATGGCCATAAACCTGTCTTTCATTCTATTGAAAAGTCTTGAGCCGGTCATCTCCTCACTGACCATCAGCCCGGCGAGGTATGCACCAATTATAAAATGTATTCTCATCACCTCTGCAAAAAAGGCGAAAAACAAGCCAAGAATAATAGCAAACGTAAAGCCTCTCGTTGTTTTTCTCATATACTTTGTTATATGAGGGTAAAATTTGTACCCTATGAATATTGAAACCAGAAAAAACATGCTGGTTTCAATTAATGTAAAGACACCATCGTATAAAGTGAACTCGCCAATCATAACCGATTTGATGGCAACAGATAGTATGATAAAGGATAAGAGGTTGTCAACCATTGCCGAACCCATGAGTGTATAACCCAACTTAGTTTTGAGGAGTTTAAGATCATGCAGAATCCTGGATTTCGTGACCATGGATGTTCCTGATATCGCGGCGCCTATGAATATGCCCTGAAGAAAGGTTCCACCTAAAATGATAACTGCCAGCAAACCTAATGTAAACGGCAACAAAGTTCCGGCGATTCCTATAAAAATGGCCGGTTTGCTGGCCTTGAACAATTTTTTCGGGTCTGTTTCAAGGCCGGCGTAAAACATTAAAAAGAACATTCCCAATTTTGCGAGCATGTCCAGACCTTCTGTGTAACTCACTAGGTTAAGTACGGGAGGTCCTACAATCAATCCTGCAATCAACTCGCCTAAAACAGGAGGCAGGCCGACCCTTTTCGATAATTCTCCTGCTACCCACACCACAACAAGAAGGAACAAAATGCTGACTATTGACATGTTTAATACGCGCAGAATATTTTCAGTAAATTGCAACAACATTTGGCGGCACTCCGTTAATTTTTATGTGAAATGGACCGGGCGAGATTCGAACTCGCAGCCTCCACCATTCTGTGAAGCCTCCCTGCATATTTCTCTCCCAAGGGTCTCTTTGAGCAGGTGTGAACTGCCGTAAAGAGAGGCTTTTGCCAAGGTGGCGATCT
>CAZTJN010000039.1:0-2689 GCA_964613955.1 uncultured archaeon
GCTCTTCTTGGAATGCCCGCGCTGTTTCTGGCTCCACGTGAAACGCGGCATCAAAAGACCTTCGGGCCCTTTCCCTTCGCTTCCTTCCGGGATGGATTTGATACTCAAGAAACACTTTGACGGACACAGAAAAGATGGTTCTGTCCCTGAAGAACTCGAAGGAAAATTCCATGGTCACCTGTTCATGGACCTGGAAAAGCTCAATGCGTGGAGAAACAATCTGCAGGGGCTCCTCTTCACGGATGAAAAGACTGGCGTGACTTTAATGGGAGCGATCGACGACCTTTTCGTTACTTCTGAAGGCAAATATGCGCCACTTGATTTCAAAACCAGGGGTTTCCCGAGGAAAGAGAATACGCATGAATTCTATCAGGCCCAGATGGACATATACTCCTTTCTGCTCGAGAAGAATTCACTCCCGCCGGCGGATTTTGCGATTCTCATATTCTATCATCCCCTGGGGGTGGATGAAAACCACAATGTGATATTCGATCCTGACCCCGTGAAGGTCTCTGTTGACAGGAGGCACGGCGAACGAATATTCCTTGATGCTGTCTCATGCCTTCTCGGTGAAGAGCCGGAACCGAGCGAAAGCTGCGAGTTTTGCAGATGGGCAGAGAAAGCGGGCGAAAAGCAAAAACCTTTGGCGCAAAAAGGCCTTGCGGATTTCTGAAAATGAAAAAATGTTTAAACAAAAGTTTAAACATAACAATATATCCGAAGGGAAACAAATTCTAAACATGCCAAAATCCACTACCCTTGACAAGATCGCGAAGATTCTCGACAGGGCGGCAAAACTTCTGAAAGGTCCGTACAAGGTCGCCAGCGCAGGTGTGGTTACCGGTGTAATAGGCGGGCTGATAAAGCTTCAGGTTCTGACCAAAACCTTCCCTGAACCCTTTGATGTAGTGGGGAACGTTATAATTTTCGTGGCCGTTCTTATGGTTGTTGCAGACCTTGCCAGGGGCGGACTGCTCGATTGACCACAGAATCAAATAAGACTTAAAAGCCCATAGTAAACGAAACAATTCAGAAGCATAAATAAAGCGGTGAAGACCAGTATGAATTTTGTTGTCTGAGGCCTCTTTGAAAAACCAAACATAAAAGCCAAAGCAGCAGGCGCAACCAGGTAAGTCAATACGGATGGGAGAGGTCTAAAAAAATCCATGTATCTGAATTGGGATGGCAGATAGATAAAAAACATATTCACTAACAAAAGATAGGCAATTACAACCAAAAGGAAAATGAGATGTTTTTTTCTCGTGTTCTGTTTCTTTACCTCTGTTCTGTCCTCTGGTCCCAGGACCTTACAGGAAGCAATCACAAATGCTATCAGAGTGAAGATGTTGAAAAGACCCAACAACGAGAAAACCTTAATTTTCGGTCTCCGGTCCCAGAAAATCGCAAACCCGGCCAGAACGCTTGAAACAGTGGATATTATGAGCAACCAAAGGATGGATAACCACTGGATGTTAAGATTTATGAATATGGGCATCTGATATTTTGAGAAAAATTCCTCATCTGATTTGGGCTCTATCCAGAAGTCCTCCACAAATAAATTAGCGGGCACGTGCATTTTAACATCAGTATAAACCAAATTTACCGTCTCGCTCTGCCCGAAGAATGTCTCCAGCTCCTGAGGGATTTCGTAACCTTTCTGGAAAAGGTGATTGACCCAGACGTAGCCCTCTGAACTTTCTATCTCATCATAGAATTCGGGCTCCGCGTAACCAACGATGTAAAGCTGGACGGGAATTATTTTGTCCCCGTAAGCGCTTGTTAATTTCATCGGATAGTATATCTTTTCGGAGGGGAAGGAAACGTAAACCCCGATGTTTGTGAACATCCCCATACCCCAACCGGACTCGGCCATGGTATGCTTTTTAAATTTCTCAAGATCTGATATCCAGAACAGAACGAATGAATAATTCTTACCTATATACTCATCTATCAGACTCTTTGGTGTCCCTGAAAAACTGAGACCCTTCCCCGAGATGTATTTGTTGAAGGATTCTGAATCATCAACCTCTATAAGCTCTGTGGTGACACCGAATTTCTCGACATGCTCAAAAACTTCTACCCCAAGTCTCCCGCCTCCCTCTGCAGCGAAACCAGTTGTATACATAGGAAGGGACATCAATGAAACAAAAGAATTATATATCTGCAAGAGTGATATCAAATAAAATGATGCCGTTAGATCAGTTTTTGCTTGCGATGTTACATTTTTTCCCCTCAAAGTCGGAAGCCTTTCAAGCACATCCAGTTCCATCTGCTCGGGGTCCCCCGGGACAGGGAATATCCAAACGGACTTTGTACCTGTTGCATCACGATAATTTGTCTGGACAGCTATGATCATTTTCTCCACTCCCTCCTCGTGTTTGATTGCGGCCAGCTGCGAATTTTGTCCAAGCATTCTCCAAGAATTGTTATAAACCAGTATCATCCCGTCTCCTGAGACATTCACGGGAAAGATAAAGAAAAAGCACAGCATACCCATAACCAGGAGAAGTATTTTTCCATATCCCATTATTAAGATTTATCCCTCGCTATAATATATCTTTCTGGGGCCTAAATCAGCAACCTGACCGCCATTATCAGAACAATCACGAAGAACATTCTCTTTAACCACATATTTCCTATTCTGTCCGAGTAGTGCGCCCAAAATAAGAACCTATGAACATTCCGGCAA
>CAZTJN010000039.1:2789-4622 GCA_964613955.1 uncultured archaeon
TGAACATTCCGGCAATGCTTTAAAAAATATTAACTATGCAAACCAAGTATTAAGTGATTGCATGGATATCGGAAAAAGAATCGACCTGATTTCACAGGTGGGTGAAGAAATTATAACCTTGGAGGATTTGCGCGAACTCCTCCGAACGAAATCCCATCCCATCGCCTACGACGGCTTCGAGCCTTCCGGAAGGGTTCACATAGCCCAGGGAATTCTGCGTTCGATAAACATAAACAAGATGACAAAAGCGGGCTGCCGCTTTAAGATGCTCGTGGCGGACTGGCACGGCTGGGCGAACAACAAGATGGGAGGTGTTCTGGAGGACATACAGTTGGTTGGAAAATATCTTATGGAGGTGTGGAAGGCGTGCGGGATGCGAATGAAAAACGTGGAATTTGTGTGGGCCTCTGATTTGGTCAAGGATGACGAGTACTGGAAAAAAGTCATGCAGGTCGCTCGGAATTCGACCGTTAAGCGGATCCTGCGCTGCGGCCAGATAATGGGAAGGAAGGAAGGCGAAGTCCTTCAGGCATCCCAGATACTTTATCCGTGCATGCAGGCTGCTGACATTTTCCAGCTGAAGGCGGATATCTGCCAGCTGGGGATGGACCAGCGAAAGGTGAATGTGCTCGCAAGGGAGATCGGTCCGAAACTTGGCTTTTGGAAACCGGTTGTTGTTTCCCATCACATGCTCATGGGTTTGCTGAAGCCTGAGAGCTCGGCCAGGGACAAGATTGAAAGGACGATAGATTTGAAGATGTCGAAATCAATACCGGATTCTGCGATATTCATGACGGATCCCCCGGAGGACGTTAACCGCAAAATAAACAAGGCCTACTGCCCCCCAAAGGAGACGAAGGAAAACCCAGTTCTGGAATACGCGAGGTATATCATATTCGAGAAGTTCAGGGAATTCGAAATAAAGAGGCCACCGAAGTTTGGCGGGGACGTTTCCTTCGAAAGTTGCGCGGAACTTGAGAAGGCATATGCAAAGGGAGAAATCCATCCCATGGACCTCAAAAATGCTGTTTCCATCCACATAAACAAACTTCTCGACCCGGTGAGAAAACATTTCGAAAAGAACAGGAAGGCGAAAGAACTGCTTGCGAAGGTGAACAAGTTGGAGGTGACGAGGTAATCACTCGAACATCCATGGGACGTAAACCGCGACCTCTTTCACTCCGAATTTCATTTCCTTTATTGGCTTTTCTCCGTATTTTTCCTTCGGGTAGACCCAGTAGGCGGATACGAGAACATCATAGCCGGTCTTCTCCTTTGTCCTGACCCTTACCCTCAGCTTCTTGACATAATCACATATGTACCATTCCCTTTCACTTGGTCTTTTGTAATCAGCCCTTTTTATGGAAAGCAGAATTTCAATCCATCCGTTCCGGACGCGTTCCTGTCCGATCTTCGACATCGCTTCTATATCCTCCTTTACAGATACAACATCCCCTTCGGATAGCCCGACAAAACCGTAGGGATAGGGATGGGAATGATAGCCGCCGATTATTTCGGTTTCGAGCGATTCCATCGCTCTCAGGACGCGTCTGAAAGCGGATTTGTTCCCGTGTATGACTTCGGAAGGCGTCCTTTTCTCTGTCTGGAACGGGTAAACATCCTTTACAGAGATGACCTCTGTTTTCCTCCCCTTTATTCTCCGCACGGCTTTCCTCCCAAGGAGTGCTCCGTTCGTTTCCCTGTTGTAGACCTCTATCGCGGAGGTTATCATTGCCCGGAAGGAGCGGCGTTCTATGAAAACATCACGGAAACCTTCCGTCACTCTTTTAACCCCAACTCTGCGTTTTTTCATAATTTATATAATTGTTTCAT
>CAZTJN010000040.1:0-3078 GCA_964613955.1 uncultured archaeon
TTTAAAAGGGCGTTAATAAAAAAAGCGCTGGGAGCAGGATGATCGGAGCCCTTTGCGACAGCTTGTTTTCGTGAACGTTTTGTGCGTTTACGTGCGCAAAAGGTTCTTTCGAACCTGCACGGGCCTGCATCAACGGAAGCAGGTTAAACCTGCTTCAACCGCTGTATATGCCCACCGGATCTCCTGAAGCTCGCCCTTTCGGACTCGCCTGGAGGAATACTGGTTTTGGTTGATCTTCATCTCCGCCGAATTCCCCGACACCTTTTCGATTGAGCCTTTTGAAGAAGTGTCAGCTCTCGGAAAAGGCTCATCAGAGTCAAGCCATGAAGTCATCGTCGCACAAAGCGACTCTTAAGATCCAGTGCTCAAGTCCGGCGCGTTAGCCTGGTTCCGCCATCCCAGCACGTCTATAAATTCTATAATTCTATTATTGTGCATATATAAATAGCGTTCTGACGGAGGCTAAAGCTTCAAATCGTGTTCGAACTTGGCTTTCTGTGCCTTGCTCAGCGACCATGCCTCATTAATGAGCATGTTCGGGACGGTTCCGTCAAGAACAGGATACGCCAGTTTGCATTTCTTGCAGACCAGAAACTTCCCTCTTTCCCTGATATCGCCCTTGCATTTGGGGCATGCAAGGATCTTCAGAAGTTCTTTGTTTACAGCCATATTAAAAATTAGAGGCAGGTTTTAAATGTCTTTTTACAAAAAATTCAGAAGATTCAGCGCCTTGCCTTTTTCTTTTCCCTCTTGATTTCGTCCTTGAGCCTCGGGAGGCGCATCAGAAAACTGCATTTAGAACATTTAACAGCGAAGGGACGTTTCCATTCCACCTCCGTGTGCCCCTCGAATCCGCATTCAGGACACTGGTAGTCCGTTTCGGCGACATCCGAGTTGACCTTCACGAGAACCCTCATTCTTCCTGTTTCCTCTCCCTTCGAGTTCTTCATGACCCGGTTGCTCACGAACCTGTATTTCCGTTCCATACTAAAGTTATGTGCCCGCCGGGTTTAAAAATTTAATCACTCACTGCGGCTGGTTTTCGCTTCCAGTTCCATGGTCTGAACGAATCTTCTGAAATAGGCCTCCTCTTTTTCAGGGTCAGAATAGAAAGGCGTGGTCAGCCAGGTATAAATGGTTTCGAGGGCCGTGTCCAAATCCATGTAATCAGCCCCTATGCCGAGCAGGTTTGTATTATTGTGTTTTCGTGAGGTCTCGGCTTCCTTGGGGTTTAAACACCTTGCTGCATAAACTCCCCTGTGTTTTGATGCAGGTATAAGCATGCCTATCCCCGAGCCGCAAATTCCGATTCCCACCCTTTCCAGCGGATCCTCGCTTATCTTTCTTCCCAGCTCGTCCGAGATGAGCGGGTAATCACACCTTTCACTGGAATTGGTTCCTATGCTTATTACATTGTATTGTGACCTTAACTTCTCTGTAACAGCCCGCTTATAACGAAAGCCACGGTGGTCCGCGCCTATAATTATTAACCTGTCTTCATGCGTTCCTACAGGAACTTCCATCCCGTTGTAATCGACAACCTTCCCCATAATGTTAAGAATTGGCAGCAAGTTTTATAACATGATTATACAAACGCGCCGACAATAAAGGCAATTAAAGCTATGAACATCCCGATTTTCAAACGCTTGCTCACTCTGGCGTAGCCCTTTTTTATCCTTCTTTCAGTTATAACCGAATAGATGCACCAGAGAAACATGATATCTGCCAGGCCAACTATTAAAAGATAGCTGGTATGCATGATACCGTAATAATACGGAAGAGCAGAGAATATTATCGCCAGCATCAGGCACGCGACCGCTATAATCCTCATCGTTTTTTCCCCGTACTTCAGCTTCGCTCCTCCTTTGCCCAGGCCGAACCTCTCGCCTATTGATTCCGTCACCTTCTTGGCGATCCTCTTGAGGAACGACTTCCTGTCCCCTTCCAAGTCCTCAAGGTCCTTCACTATCTCTCGTGCTATTGTCGCCAGCATTGCGAGCATCATGAGAATGAGAGGGATGACAATCATGGGAAGGTAACCCGTTGCTGCTCCGCCGAACAGGAATGTTGAGCCCACGAGGTAGCCTATTGTTATGTTTCCCATCAAGAGCTTGTTCTGCAGAACGTGCGAGTACGCCACGAGCAGCAAGGAGTTCACAACGGCTATCGCGAAGCATATCCAGTTCAGGAAACCCGCCGAAAGTATCCCCAGAAAGAAAAGAAGCATGGAGAATATAAGGGCTGAACGCTTTGAAACCCTTCCCGATGGTATCGCTCTTTTCGGCCTGTTTACCTTGTCTGCTTCCACATCCACATAATCATTGAAGACATTCCCCGCCCCGGTTATCACGAAGACAGCGAACAGAGCGAAAATAAGAGGAACGTAAAACACCCCCAGTTCCTGCCTGGCGACAAGAAGAGCGCCTATAAAAGTTGCGGCGGACCCCATTACGCAGTTGAAGGGTCTCATCATTTCGAAAAGCTCGAACATATTATAACCTTCCCCCGAGGAAATATAAATAACTGATTTAAGCAATGGTATTTAAAAATTTAACCTTGAAAATAATTTCATGGAAATGAAAGCTGACTACCACCTTGAGGCAGAGGGAGACCCCTTTTTGGATGAGTGTTTGACGCCGTTAATCAAAGAACTCGTTAGCAAAAGCTTATTAACTCCTGCGGAAGGTTCTGATGTTATATTGCTGTCCTACAAATGCGAAGGGGACTACAAAAAATTCTTCTCCGAAATAAATAAAATTTTTCCTGCGAGACCGGGTGCTGCGGGGGTTATCCGAAATGCCTACAACGGATTTCAGAAAAAATACGGGTGAAACAGAACAGAAATGGTAACAGGCAGTTTAAACCTTGTGTTCCTTATGGATCGGCCTCAGCTGTTTTCTCCTGCATTTTCTGCACTTGACCTTGCCCGCCCTGACCTTGGTGAGATCTGCCTTCAGCTTCGCTCCGCACTTCATGCAGATGAATACCCTCTGAAACACGCGGGCGTCCGTTTCCGGAAATTTCTGCTTGACCATATTCTCTCTATATCCTTAATTATATTTAAATTGTTTTCCTTTC
>CAZTJN010000040.1:3178-4357 GCA_964613955.1 uncultured archaeon
TAAATATTTATCGATTTTTCGATTTTAAAATCTATTTTTCGATTTATTCCTCCCCGATTTTATCGTTCCCGAGACCCTCAAGGTCTGTATTATCACCTTGGAATCCCCTATCTGGTGAACCAAACCCAGCGAGACTTTCACATCATCCACGTATTTGTGCGAGCAGCGGAGAACCCCGCTCTTATTTTTCTGGTCCCACAGGTTCTTTATCAGCCATGGTTTCGCAAGAGCAAAATCCTTGCTTCCCATCCAGTTGAACATGGAATTCATTACCGCATCTTTAACCGTTCTGTATTCCACCCCCTCACCATGCACCCTGAAAAATATATAACGCTTCTTCTCCCTCAGCGTTGGTCTGGACTTGAGTTTCATAATTAATTAATATTGTATATCAATATTAATAAAGCGCGTGAGGCGTGATTTTCCTGAAATCTGCGAAACATTATGGAACAATCCGCATTTAAAAAACAATAGTGAACACCCCGTTAATTTTAAATACCTTTCGTTTTTCACCGCATAGGTATAAAAAACTTCTTGCAAAAACAATATCACCGATATTTTACTACACAACCGTGAGGTATTTATGATAGATAACGAACATGTTGTCGATATTGATTCCATTGAACTCAACATCATCACGGGCATGGTGACATCCAACTTTAACCGCCTGTGCATCCTCTATCTTCTTAAGAAATCGCCTAAAAACGAACTGCAAGCCGAGAAAATCGCCTCGAGTCTCGGGATTTCCCACAGGACTGCCCTCTATCACCTGGACATCCTCCAGGATTACGAACTTGTCGAGGTCCGGGAATTCCGCAAGAAGGGACAGAAGCTTCTTCGTTCGATATGGGGCCTGAAATCAGACAACAGCGAAAACATCAGAAAAATCTTTCGCAAGATAAAAAGAAAGTGCGACACAGAAAAAATCGAAAAACTTCTCACCCTTAACGGAGGCAACTACAGAAACAGCAGGGTAAAAACGTAAGCCCAATTTTATGGGTTTGACATGTTTTGGAACAATATATGTTTATAAAGTTTTCCTACTTTAAAGTAGCACCCTTTTAAAGCTTACCTCAAAGAAATTAAACAAAACCATACGCCGAGGAGGGGCGTTTAATGCTCGCGATAGTCGCGCGCGACGAAATACCCAAAATAGGAGGAAAAGATTATGAAAACAAT
>CAZTJN010000041.1:0-4206 GCA_964613955.1 uncultured archaeon
TCCGAAAGCCCGGTTCTTGAGAAGGATTCGTTGAAGATGAGAGACACGCTGGAGAGATTTGGATACGAGTTTTAGCCTCCTAGTTTTTTGGGTTAAACATAACAATAAATTTTAATAATTCATTATAGTTTTATGGAAAAATTTGAGACTGCTGCTTTTGCTGTATTTGTTCTGGACATGTAAGTTGCTAAGTATGGGCAATGGACTATGGAAATGCGGACAATATGTAAAAAACAGCCTTATTTTAAATAAAGGTCATACCAATTATTAAATATTGGGGTGCCTGTAACCGGTTACATTACAAAAATCTCGGGCATATGAGCGGCTAACAATGTTAGCTAAAAGAGGATGGTCTTTTTGACTTACGCCCGTTACATTAAAAAAAAGGGCAAACTGTATGGCCCGTATTACTACAAAAGTGTTAGAGACAAGAATGGAAATGTTCGGAACATCTACGTTGGGACAAAACCGGAAAGTCCCCGCAGGTTATCGGTTACATTACAATATATAAGAACAAACAAGAGATTAAGCGCGGTACTCGTAACATCTATAATTCTACTTCTTTTATTTGCTACCCCTTTACTAAATATCCAAACAACAGGTTTTATCGTTTACACACCAAACCAAAACATAAGCGAGACCATCGCTCTGGAAGTGAACAAGTTCGTCCCGGCAGGAGCGAATCTCCATGTGCAGATGGGAACCCAAACCTTCGACTCGGATATAACTTCTTTGGTTTCTGCACCACTCGAAAACAGGACCATTGGCAATGAAAGCATCGAGGGTTATGAGGTCGGTGGGTTAATCATAACCATAACTGATTTCATCGCACCATCTGAAGAAGGCAACTATACCCTGAGCGCGGCATTGATATACAAGGGGAATGAGATAGCAAGCATTTCTAAGGATATCGTTGTAAGGGGCGTAACCAATGAAACGGAAAATGTTACGGTAAATGAAACCTTGAATTACACGTTAAATATAACCGGAAATGAGACTTTCAGGAACATAACCGCACCAGTGAATGAGACGAATGTTACCTTGCCCGAAAATGTGACAAACATAACGATCGCTGAAAACATCACTGAAATTAATGCAACCAACGTAACAATTCCTGAAAACGCAACAGGGGGTAACATAACAAGACCCGCAATAAACGAAACCAACGTAAGCATGCCTGCAAATATCAGCGAAGTTCCTGATAAAAACGTAACCAATGTAACAATCCCTGAAGAGGTGACTCAATTACCCGAAAATGTGACAAATGTTACCTTGCCGGAAAACGTAACTGCAAACATCACGGTAACTAATGAAACAGAAGTGGAAGTGATGCAGTATCAGGCAGAAATTAACAAACCTGTCAAATGGGTAAAGAAGGTAAGACTCAGGGATAAGATTAAAGGTCTGGTTGTGAAGCTCCCGGCTGAGGCAACAAACATAAAAATTAACAAGATAGAGAAAAATTTTAGAAAAAAGATAGCCACTGAAAATTTGAAGGTCAGGATAAACGGGGCGCCGGTCAGTATAACAGGCACGGGCATGGACACGATAACAGGTGCTATTATTGTCCGCGAGAAAAATTGGCTGGAAAAGCTCTCTGAATTCTTTGGTTCAATAACAGGAATGACCGTTGCGAAGGGTCCAAAAGAGCTGGAGATAGAGATAGAGGAAGAGGTCAAAGAAGTTGAAATCGAGTATTACACAGAAGCCCCGAAAGTCAAGAAAGTGTGGCTAACGCCCTACAGGAAGAGGGTAACCGTTTATTCTGAAATAAATTATAAGAATGTTTTGACTTACACGGATGTCACGGAGTTCCCGGAAGAGAACATAAAGGTTTACTGGCTGAAAAACGGAAGGAGAGAGCCCTTCAACGATGTTGTCTTCCTTGACAGGAACAATAATGACCTTATCGACAGGGTGCAGTGGGTTACACCGCATCTTTCAAACCAGACCTTTGAAATCGACATAACGATTCTGAACGTCCAGAGTTATCCGACCGTGGGAGGGAACTGGACCGTCCGTTTCACAACGAACGGAACAGCGAATCTGACGATAACGGCCGTGGACGGGACAACCTGGAGCGATGCCAACGAAGATAATGATCTGAAGTTTTTGGAAATCAGGTGCGGGAACGAAATTTTGGATTATCAGTGGGTGAACAACTCCGTGGTCATCGGGAACTACGAATGTGACGAAACCGGATACGAGGTGAGCAAAGTCCTGACAGCCGGGAGGCACACACTCAGGTTTGAATTCGGGAGCGATGCTGAATACGCGCATAACTTGGCAGGGATGACAGGATACAGGGTTCAGCAGGGTGACTTCCTCTTCACCGGAACCGATGCATACATACCGCTTGACCACGCAGTCGACCCTGACCATGCCTTTGTCCTCATGCCGAACCTCATGTGGCAGGAGAACGTAACAGCAGACTCAACAACTGGTTCGGATCCTGCCATGAATTCGGATGATGCGCTCGTAACCGCGTACATATATAACTCCACCCACATCAGGGTTCAGAGGTATGCATCCGATGACGGGGATCTGAGGATAGGATGGCAGGTTCTTGAATCTTTCGATAACGAATTCACGGTTCAGAGAGGGGAGAAAGCACTTTCATCTTTCACCGGAACATCCACAACCGACATCATCACGAACCAGGTTGACCCCTCGAAATCCATGGCGTGGCACTACATACGGACGTCGTCTACAACGAGGGACGGAAGGGTCACGCAATTTTACTCGAATGTCACCGATGGCAGTACCATCACATTCATCAGGCAATCCACAACAGGCATATCAGGCGAAATAAGATGGGTTGTGGTTGAGTGGAACACGTCGAAAATAGGTGGTTTCGCGAAAGGATATACAACGGGTTATGGGCAGGACACCTCGCCCTTCTGCGATACCATATCAACAAACATAAACAAGTCGCGCTCCATCCTCGTGTTCCAGACGCATGCAATAGGAGATGATGGTCTTGATACGTCGGCAACAGCAGGCTACATATCGAGTGATACGCAGGTCTGCTTCTACAACTATGACAGCACGTATAACAGGGGCGTGAGGTGGTATGTGATAGACTTCGGTCAGGGGGTGGGCGACAGACTGGAAGATACGCATGTGGCATGGGGTTCGACCGATTACGTGAATGACGACGTGCTTTCGCCTGCCGTTCAGGCAAACCGTTCGCTTGTGTGGGTTTCAGGCTCATGCAACGGGGACGGAACAGCCAAGCCAAGGCATACGCAGTGGTGGTACATTACGAAGGATGGCTCGACTTTGCATTACGAAAGGAGGTACGGCGGGCAGAACAGAGAGATATCCTGGCAGGTCCTTGAGCTTCCGTACTCGTTCACGCCTGCGAATCTTTCAGCTTCAGGGAATTTTGAAGGGACGCCCCAGATAGTTTACAACCATAGCATTCTATTCCAGGGCAACTGCTCCGAGGTAAACGGCGTCCTGAACGCAACAGATGTCTTCATAAAATTATGGGACAACAGCAGCGGGGTGTGGGAGGAGACGGCGACCTCTCCTTCAGATGTTTATTCAAACGTCTCCTTTTACAGTATAGGTAACGTCACGAAAAACACAACTTCGGAAAACTTCCCGTTCAATATAACCGCTAGGGTTTTCGGAAACTATTACTTCAGGGTCCAGTGTAACTCATCGAACGCAGATGATTCAAATTCAAGCACACGTTTGCTCGAAGTTTATGATCCCTCTGCCCCGGATTATTCGAACGTCGATGCAAACGAAACGAATCCGGCGGTTGGAGATTACGTTGAATTCTATTCCTACTGGCAGGATGATTATGAGCTTTCAGGCTGGATATTCTCGTGGAACGCAACAAATGATGATTCCTGGGAGAACCAATCATTACAGAATTTCTCCGGGAAAGGCAACTGGTCGAACACGACGAAACAAATACCCACGTATTCGGCAGGTAAAGTTACAGGGTACAGATTTTACGCGAATGACACGTACGGGAACGTTAACGCAACGCCCGCTGGGACGCTGATTGTGCAGTCGGCAGTCGACCTCGAACCCCCGAAAATAAATGATTTCAATGCGAGCCCTTGGTTCGAGGGCTACGGTCAGAACGTAACGATTTCAGCGAACATAACGGATAACATAGGTGTGGATTCGGGCAGTGTCTATGCGAACGTGACATATCCGAATGGCAGTTCGGTTAAACTTTATCTG
>CAZTJN010000042.1:0-4182 GCA_964613955.1 uncultured archaeon
TTTTAAGAAAATTGGCCAAATTATTAGACAATTTTGGAATTCGAGCTCTAAATTTTCAGTATTAACCCTCATAAACATGATTTTTTCAGTATCTCACTAAATATACTAAAAAATTACTTGACATTTTTAAATTTATTTATTATAATAAATATTATTATAATTAAAAATAAGTAATATATTTAAATAAATTAAATCAAAATGATAATATATAAACTATATTATAAATATTTTGTTCTTATAATGCGTTTATTGCTCGGTATAATTTTTATTATTAGTGGATTAAGTAAATTTATAAATATAAATGAATTTGCATCAATTGTTCAGAATTTTAATCTTCTCCCATATAAGATAATTCCATATTTCTCTATGTTTCTTGCAGTATTTGAGTATCTTGTCGGAATTGCCTTAATAATTGGATTCTATCCGCGCCACTCTGGTTTTCTTTCTGGTTTGATGTTTTTGGTTTTTATTTTTGCTATATCCTGGAATCTGTTGCATGGAAATATCACACAGTGTGGCTATTTTGACATGATATATAAAGGAAATGTGAGCATAGAACACCTGATAATAGATTTAATCTTATTGTGTTTTAGTGTTTTAGTGGTCATTTCTAGAGAGCATGTTTTCACTCTCAGTGGTTATCTTACAGATATTGAGGAGAATGATATTAAATTCCCTGGATTTCAAAAGTGCAGCTATTTTAAAACAATTATTATAATATTTTTAATTGCATTTATAACGATTGTACTTGCACTGCCGAGGCCAAAGGTTCGCTCACCTGAGGAGCTTAAGAGATTAAAAAGTTTTATTATTAATGAGAAAAATTATGCAGAACATTTGAAAAAAAATATTGAGACAATCGCATATGGTCAGCAGATCTCAGATTTTTTATTTACTACATTTAATGGGAAGATGATTTCATCAAAAAATTTAATGGGCACAGTAAATATTTTCTTGGTTTTTACTCCAAAATCACTTGCAACTATTGATGCTACTATTGCATATGCTGATTCACTTTTAAAGAAATATTCTGATAGACCTTTAAGAGTGTTTCTATTATATCAATTTCCATATAAAGTTAAGGAGAATATCTGGCCAGAGATTATAGAAACTTTAAAAGAAAGATCTTATATAGATGTATTTTTAGATAAGGATCTAACAATATCAACGAAACTAAAGATTCCGATGACTCAATCATGTGGGGGATATGTTCTTATTGCTGATAAGCACAACATCTGTAGACTTTCGATTCGCGCTGCACCTAATGAAATAATTCATGAAATTGTTGAAAGGTATATAGATAAGGAGTAAATAAGATGAAGAAGACAGGTATTATTTTGGTAGTGATTGTCACAATTGTATTGGGTATGATTTTTTTTTCAAGAAATAAAAAGAATATACCTTTACCATCAGAGCTTGGAATAATAGAGCTTAAGCCAGAAGTTATAATAGATCCTGAAGAGGAGAGGGTCCCACACTACCTTTTCCACAAACCAAGGGAGATCAAGACAGATAGAGATGGCAACGTCTATATTCTCGATTCGGGCAACCATAGGATCATGATATATGACAGAGAGATGAGATTTATACGTCAGATAGGGAGGTTGGGTCAGGGGCCTGGAGAGTTAATCCGGCCAACAGATTTTGATATTGATAATGCGGGAAATGTTTATATCATTAGTTTTTGGAATCGCAGGATTTCGATATTTGACAGAAGGGGCAAGTTTATTAAAAGCATTAATGTAAATTATTCAATTCCGATGGAGGCGCATCTTGCTGTTGATTCAAGGGGAATGATCTATTTAAATACAATATATACAGACAGTTTAATAGTGGTAATAGATACAAATGGTAAGAAGGTACGCACCTTGGGAAAGCCAATAAATAGCAAAATATTTCCTTATGATTATAATATAGTTTCACTTGAATGTGATGAGTCTGATAACTTATGGGTTTGTTTTAATAACAGGCCAAGGATAAGAAAGTATGGACCGGACGGTAATTTAATATTTAATAAAAGAATAAATAGTTTTCAGATAAATAGAATGCTTGAAGAAGAAAAAGAAAAAGACCAGAAGAGACGTCATTATTATACTTATTTTACAGATATAGAGTGCTGTGATAATAATAAAATTTATATTTGCGGGAATGGTTATATATATGAAATAGACAGTGATGGTAACATTGTAAGGGAATATATTCATAAACCCATTTATAAAGATGACGAGCCCATTCCTTTAACCATAGATTGGTTAATATGTTATAAAGAAACTGAGAAGTTTTTATGCATCGACAATTTTGAAGATTATCTATTTATATTGAAGTGTAATAAAAATATTAAAATTGATAGGAGGTAGTAATCATGAAGAGGGAAATTATTATATTTGGTCACTTAGTAATTTCTGTTTTGATGCCGTTGTTAGTTATTGTGAGTACTAATGTTATGGGTGATACACCAAGCAATTCAGCAAAGGCATATTGTGTTTGGGATCCAGAAAAGGCTCCGAGTAAATACAATTGTGGGTCCTGCAAATGTGAGATATATAAACTTGATCAATATGGAGTTAAAGGGGTTAATGGACTTTGCCCGGTAGGTGAACAGCCGCAGATTGAGGCAAAATGTAAATACAAGATAAAGAATATATGGGGGGTTTATAAGTATGAAAGTGAAGTTTGCCATGAATGCAATATTCCAGGTGGAGGAGCTGGTGGTGGTGGGAATAATCCGCCACCCAAGAAATGATCCATAAATATATTTAGAATAAAAGATACTTATATTGATTTAGGTGTAAAATCGGCTCCTTATACAATAGGGGTCTATTTTTACTTATGATGAATCAGTACTTGCCTGATTTTTAGAGAATCCCTATTGGCAGTACTTTTGTGGGGTTGAATATTTTCAACATGAACTTGCCGATAGATTCAAGCAGTTTAACCAGATTATGGGATAAAAGCGTTTCACAATAATCACTATGATGAATACAAATTAGAAGAGAGTATGGAGCAGGTAGAACGGCTGATAGGGTGGAAGTTAAAAGAAACATATGTTGCCTAAGGGTATCGGGGTCATGGTTACGATGGAGATACAGAAATTCATGTAGTCAATTTTAGGACAATGAAAAGATTAACCAGAACAGTTAAGAAGTGATTTAAGCGTAGGAGCGCCATAGAACCTGTGTTTGGACATGTTAAATCTGATAATCGTATGTCAAAAAACTATTTGAGGGGCATTGAAGGCGACAGGATCAATGGTATTCTGAGTGGTTGTGGTTTTAATATGAGAAAACTGTTAGCAGTTTTCTTATAGCCCTATTTTGTTTTAAGAAAATTGGCCAAATTATTAGACAATTTTGGAATTCGAGCTCTAAATTTCCAGTATTAACCCTCATAAACATGATTTTTTCAGTGAGGAGTAAATATGTTAAAAAATTACTTGATATTTTTATATATGTTTATTATTATGAAAAAGATGATATAATTACATTAATAAAATAAGAATGAGTAATTATATTATATAGATATTCTGTGTTTTTCATACGTTTATTTCTTGCTATATTTATTATTAATGGTTTGAGTAAATTTATAAATATAAATGAATTTGCATCAATAGTTCAGAATTTTAATCTTCTCCCGTATAAGATAATTCCATATTTTGCTATGTTTATTGCAGTGTTTGAGTATCTTGTCGGAATTGCCTTAATAATTGGATTCTATCCACGCCACTCTGGTTTTCTTTCGGGTTTGATGTTTTTGGTTTTTATTTTTGCTATATCCTGGAATCTGTTGCATGGAAATATCACACAGTGTGGCTATTTTGACATGATATATAAAGGAAATGTGAGCATAGAACACCTGATAATAGATTTAATCTTATTGTGTTTTAGTGATTATTTCTAGAGAGCATGTTTTCATGCTCAAAGGAGAATATCTGGACAGAGATTATAGAAAATTTGAGAGAGTAATATTTTGCCATTTAATTGTGTCTGTATTGGCGTTACAGATATTGTTTTAATAAGACAGGATAGTTGTTTGTACCAAGGCTTATAAAGCAGTAATATATTTATAAGTAGAAGTTGTGAGTTTCATGCAATGATGCCAGAGTTTTCTGTGAAAAGTCGCTTCATGTTTTTTTAACGATTGATAAATCATAATATCAGCTTTAATAAAAATCAGTATTAAACA
>CAZTJN010000043.1:0-3871 GCA_964613955.1 uncultured archaeon
CCTAATCCTGTTTGTAAAGGTTCATCCCGTAAAACCTCTGGATTTTCCATAAGGTCTTGTCGTCGGGTTTGAATCCGTTCTCTATCCGTCTCAGAAGGGAAGGTGAAATGCCCATGCGTTTCGCGGCCTCATCCTGTTTGAGCCGTCGCGATTCCCGGGCTTCCCTGATCTTTTTTGAAAAATCATTTGCAAGTTCTCTCGGCTCCTCCTCGAATTCTTCCTTTCTGACCATTCTCCTGCTGACAACGGCCTTCAGCCTCTCGGTTGGTATCTCTTTTCCGAGGTTCGTACACTCCTCACACACATCAAGCAAAACACCGTCAAGTTCGATTTTTTTCGGGTGAGAAACAGTCTTCCCGCAGATTTCGCATTCGCTCACTTTTCCACTGCTCCAGGAATCTAATAAACCACGCCTACTTTAACATCTGAGATGTCCCAACCCCCTGTTCCAGAGAACTTCAGGGTGTTCTTTCCTTTCGAAAGGTCGCTGGTGGCGAATTCTGCCTTGTTTTCTCCCGTCTGGGGAGACGGAACGGATATTTTCCTGCCGTTGAGTTCGAGGTTCAGCTTCCCGTCCTTGAAAACCCTGTCCACCGTGAACGCAATCTCTCCCTTTCCTCTGCCCAGGAGATTGTAGTCCTCTTCGGTTATGTTGAATTCGCGCGTGCGCTCTGCGGTGGTGGTGGACAAAACTATGTCGAATTTAAGGTCATCTATGTGGAAAACATTGTTCGCCTTGAGTGAAAGTATGTTATCGCCTATTTTCATGACGTTTGCGATTTCGGAATAGTTGAGCTTTATGGAAACAAGATGGGAAGGGTTCTGTTCCTTGTATATTTCATGGCCGTTCATCTTGATAGTAATCTCCCCGGTCTGACCGCTCGTTGTGTAGAAGCGAAGCGTCCCCTGGTGCCATGCCTCCATCTCGTTCGGAAAAACCTCGAACGAAAAGAATTTTTCATTCCCGTATTCGGCGGTTATCTTGAAGTTCCTGAGGTTGTAAACATTCGAGGACCAGAACTGGAAACCCGGACTCTCAGCGGAAACCTCAAGGACGTTGGAACTCCTGACGCTTCCCGTGTCAACAGGAACCTCATAATGGTTGAGATTCGCTACTTTTTCAAAAACAGGTTCCCCGTTCCATTTTATAACGAGATTCCCCAGAAGATTTGATTCTCCCAAGTCAAAGCTTATCCTAACGCTCCTGAGATCGTTGAGTATATACTGTCCAACATTGACGTTGAATTTCTTCGTGTCCGGATGCGTGAGCCCGAACCAGGCAGCAGATGAAACCTTGAGGTTCGGCAGGCTTTCGGCCCCGCTAAGCTTCAGGTTCTCTGTCTGGGGCTGACCGAGCGTGAAGGAACCGAAGTGTATGGACCTTTCGACGTTCTGTTCCGAAAACCCAACGCTTCCGAGCGAGGAAAAGGTGGCGAGCGATATGTAGTTGCCATTCGCTTCTCCTCCCCATTCAGCCAAGGGCGCTCCGAACGCCATTAACACAGCTATAATAACGAAGGCCACAACGAGCAACACAGCGAACGACATATTTTCGTCCATTCCTTTAATAATTTGCTGATAAAGTTTAAATATGTAGGTTGAGCGTGGTTTTATGAAGGTCATTTCGAAGGATTTGAGGCACGGGAGGGTGAAATTAAAGGTGGAAACCCCCGAGGACCTCTGGCATCTCGAACACGTGATAGAGGAAGGGGATTTGATCACCGCAAGGACCATGAGAAAGACCGTTGTCAAAAGGGCCGGAACATATGATTACGGAGAGAAGAAATCCATGGTCCTGACCATAAGGGCCGAAAAAATCGAATTCCAGAAGGACTCCGGTGTCCTCAGGGTAACGGGTCCCATACTTTCCGGGCCTGACAACGTCCAGAAACAATCTTACCACACAATACAGGTAGATGTCAACGTTGTTTTGACAATCGGAAAGGCCCGCTGGAAATCCTACCATCTGGAAAGGATAAACAGGGCGAGAATCAAAAAACCCCTTCTTCTCGTATGCGTTCTCGACAGGGAACGGGCGGATTTTGCCATTGTGAAGGAATCGGGCATTGAGATGAAAGCAGCCATAGAAAACTACGACAGGGAGAACATGGAAAATTATTACAAGGAGATAACGGCGTACCTCAGGAAGCAGGACATGGGGACGATTGTTCTGGCAGGACCTGGATTCGAAAGGGAGAATCTTTCAAGGTTCATCCAAAAGGGCGACAAAGAACTTTCAAAGAAAATCGTTCTGGAGCACGCGAGTTCGACGGGCATAAACGGCGTTCAGGAGGTCATAAAGAAGTCTGCGAACAGGATTTTAAAGGAGACCAGGATAGCAAGAGAAAGCGAACACGTGAACGAGATACTAAAAAGGATAAAGACCGGAGGTCCTGTGGTTTATGGGGCGAAAGAAACGGAGAAGGCGGTCAACCTCGGAGCCGTGGAAACGCTTTTTGTTTCCCAGGACAGGATAAGGGAATTTGAAAAAATAATGGAAAGGCAGGAAAAAATGAAGGGGTCCGTTGTCATCATAGGCAGCGACCATGAGCTCGGGGAGCAGTTCCTTCATCTCGGTGGCATAGCCGGCTTCTTAAGATTTAGATTAGATTTTTAAAACTTACCTTCCAAAGGCATGTATTATGAAAAAAATCGGAGAGTATCTGCAGGACAGGAAGCTGAAATACACCTTGCTTGTTTCAGGTTTGGCAGCTGGAGCGTCCGCCCTTTACAAAGGTGTCAAATTAAAGAGAAAGAAAGGCACGCTGAGAGAAAGGGTTATGGAATCCGCTTCCCCCCTCATACCAAGGGAGGAAATTTTAAAGTTGTCTGCCAGGGAAATAGAGGAGCTGGACCGCAAACTTCCTCGTTACATGAAGTGGGGTTTAGAAATCTAGTTCTCGGACCTTACGAATTTTGCATAAATCAGAACAGCCATTATCAAAAGAAGCACGATAGCAAAATTCGAAAGTCCGGGGAAATCCGGAGCGTAGACCACAGTTACCCACAGGCTGTCTTTATCGGTTAAATCAGAATCGATTGAAGAGCTGGCTGCCAAGGTTATCTTATATCTCAAATTATCTGAAAACAAAACCCTGGCATATATCGTCTTCTCCTCCTGAGGGTTCATATAAATGTCAATTTCCTGCTGGCCGTTTTCTGAGAATATAACGTTGTCAGGCTCCAGTTTCAGATGGACGGCATCCGCCTTCAAATGTATATTCCTCACCTTAATATCTATGAGGTCAGACCTGCCTATCGTGGGCATTAAAATGTTCGTCATGAAGTTCGCTATGGGATGTTCGTACATCGTGAAGGAATAATAGCTTTCAGGAGGGTTCCTTTCGGATTTCCCTGTGGAACTGTCATATACGTATGTATAATAATCGACCTTGGTGTCGTTTTTGAAAGGGCCTAGTGTTGCAGCACACGTATATGCATTCTGGCATCTCGTCGTGCTCCATGTTGAGGGTTCGGATGCTGGTGAATGCGTGGAGTAGTTAATGGTCATATCAAGCTGGTCTTCGGTTTTATTTATGATTATTATGGAAACCATTCTTGATGCTGCGGTTTTCCCGTTGTTGGGGACGGAATTGTCAAACTCGTCCACCACGTATGTCTCGGCCAGTTCTGGAATGAAAATTATTGTCTGTGTGTCGGCGGTTGTTTTGGTTTCAGTGTTTCCGACGAGGTCCTTCGCAAGCGAACGGAAGTAGAAGGTGTAATTTCCTATACCATCCGGCGGGCTTCCCGCCTCCTCAAAGGCATTGAATGTCTCGAATGTCTGGGTCGTGCATGCAAGAAAATCCTGCCATCCGCTTAAGCTCTCCGTGTCGTTGTACTGGAATTGTATGGTGTAGCAATCTATTCC
>CAZTJN010000044.1:0-3809 GCA_964613955.1 uncultured archaeon
CTGAGCTACACGCCCATATTCATTAGATTATATTAATTATATTTTAAATAAATAGAATATAATGAGCTTCCTGAATTTCAAAAAGTTGAAATTGTATAAGATATTCAGAGACGAAGAAGAGGAATACGTAACGCTCTTAATAAATGGCAGATGGATAATGCCTATATTGGAAGCTGTCTACGGACTTGGCAAATCGAAATACAAAAGAAGCGGGCCCAATCCAGATGGCACCAAAGGATTCAGTTACAACGTTATATACGTGAAGAGGATGTAAAATGGGAAAAATGGACTTCAAAAAAATAGAGAAGAAATGGCAGGAAAGATGGAAGCGCTCGAAGGTATTTGAACCGAAAATCGACGACAAAAAAAAGAAGTTTTTCTTCACCACTCCCTATCCCTACATCTCCGGAAGCCTTCACATAGGGCATGGAAGAGCGGTAACGGAAAGCGATATATACGTCCGTTATATGCGAATGAAAGGATATAACGTCCTTTACCCGCTTGCCTTCCATATAACAGGAACCCCTATTCTCGGGATATCGTCCGCGATAAAGAGCGGTGACCAGAAGAAGATAGAGCTTTACAAGAGCTATGTGAAGAACTACGTAAAGAGTGAAAGGCAGGTGGAAAGAACCGTGAAATCGTTTGAAGAACCATGGAACATCGTGAAGTTTTTCGCCCCCAAGATGATGGACGAGTACTCGTCCCTTGGCCTTAGCATTGACTGGACAAGAAGGTTCACGACAGGCGATCCTGATTATCAGAAGTTCATAACATGGCAGTTCCTCAAATACAAGGAAAAAGGGTATCTTGTCAAGGGCAGTTACCCTGTCCTTTACTGTCCCATGTGCGAGAACGCGGTAGGAGAGGACGACATACAGGACGCGGACACGAATCCTGTGATGAAGCAGGAATTCACGCTTCTCAAATTCCGCATGGAAGACGGGACCGTGCTTGTTGCGGGCACGTTGAGGCCGGAAACCGTTTTCGGTCAGACCAACCTATGGATAAATCCGGACGTGGAATACGTTAAAGTTAAAGTCGGTGACGAAACATGGGTCGTAAGCAGAGAGGCGTACGAAAAGCTTTCCTATCAAAAAAAGAATCTCCGGACACTTGAATACGTGGATGGCAAGGTTTTCATCGGCAGGTACGTAAAAGCGCCGGGCATTGAAAGGGAGATAATAATTCTCCCCTCGTCTTTCGTGGACCCGAACATAAGCACAGGTATTGTGACCAGCGTTCCCAGCGACGCCCCATACGACTGGGTGGCCCTGAGGGACCTTCAAAAAAACAAAGACCTTTGCGAAAGACACGGACTGAATTTCGAGGAAATTCGCAACATAAAGCCCATCCCCATAATAGATATCCCTGGCTGGGGAGACCTCGCAGCATTGAGAATAACAGAGAAGATGAAAATTGAAAATCAGAACGATCCGAGACTGGAAGAGGCCACACAAACGGTCTACAGGGAAGGCTTCCATAAGGGTGTGATGAACAGGAATTGCGGCTCCTACAAAGGCATGAAGGTTTCGGAAGCAAAGGACAGGGTGAAAGAAGACCTTGTCAAAAAGGGGGACGCAGACGTGATGTACGAAACCTCAAGAGAAGCGTATTGCAGGGACGGAACAAAGATAGTGGTTTCCATTCTCGAAGACCAGTGGTTTCTTGATTTCAATGCAAAAGGCTGGAAGGAAAAAGCGTACAGGTGTCTGAAAAGGATGGAACTGCTTCCTGAAACCATGCGAAAGCTGTTTGAGGACACCTTTGACTGGTTGGACAAGCGGCCGGCTGCGCGCCGGCGGGGTCTTGGGACGCCGCTTCCATTTGACAAGAACTGGATAATAGAGAGCCTTTCCGATTCCACCATTTATATGAGTTTCTACACCATCAAAAATCTGATAAGCAAGTACAGGATCAGACCCGAACAGCTCGAACCTGCATTCTTCGATTACGTTTATTTGGGGCAGGGAAATCCCGAATCCCTGGGGAGAAAACTAAAGATAAAACCGGGCATTTTGAAGGAATTGAGAAAGAATTTCGATTACTGGTATCCGAATGACCACAGGCACACGTATGTTGCGCATCTTTCGAATCATCTCTCGTTTTTCATATTCGCGCACGTGGGGATATTCCCGGAGAAATACTGGCCAAGGAAAATCTCCTTCCACGGTTTCGTCCAGAGCGAGGGACAGAAAATGTCCAAATCCAAGGGAAACGTCATCACGCTGCTGGACGTGAAGAAAAAGTACGGGGCGGACACGTTCCGCTCGTACATTTCGACTGCCACCACCCTTGAAGGAACGTTTGACTGGAAGACCAGAGAAGCGGAGAACATGCGCAGGAACCTGGAAAGCCTTTACAGTCTTCTGCTCGAAATGACAGAAAAAAGGAAGGAAGGAAAGTTTGGCCTCATCGGGAAGGCATTCATGTCTGATTTTGAGAATTCCCTGAAAGAGGCGGGGGAAGCATTGAGTGAAATGCGCCTCAGGGACTACGGGAACCTTGTTATTTACCATATCCCAAGGCAGCTCAAGAAAATCAAGAAAAGAGTATCGAACGAGGAACTCAAAGCCATATATGATATGATAGCAGAGAAATACGTTAAGATGCTGAATCCTGTCGTTCCCCACCTCAGCGAAGAGATATGGGAGAAACTCGGGAAGAAGGGGTTCATTTCCCTGGAAGTTTGGCCCAAATACGAAAAGAAACTCATAAACAAGAAATTCATTGCAAGCGAAGAGCTTCTTGACCAGACTATTGAAGACATAAGGAGCGTTTTGAAGCTCGTTAAAATCAAGCCGAAACGCATACGCCTCTTTATCTCCCCTGAATGGAAGTATGCCTTCTTCAAAAAAGTCAAAAGGGCAATAGAAAAGACCAGGGACCCGAAACTCGTTCTAAAACAGGTGATGGACAAGGAACACGCCATGGAAATAGCAAAAATCGTTCCTGCCGTTCTGAAAGATGCGGGCAAGCTCCCGCACATTGTTCTCACCCAACCAGAAGAGGTAAGAGCCCTGGAAGATTCGAAAAGTTTTCTGGAGAAAGAGTTCGGTTATAAGATTGAGATTATGAAGGCGGAAGATTCAGGGAGTCCGAGGGCTTCGAAGGCCTTGCCCGGAAAGCCGGGGATAGAAGTTGAATGAATTATTTCACCAATTTTCCCACAGCACAGTTCTTCTTCACTTCGACAATTTTTACTTTTACGGTTTCGCCCTTTGCTGCACCGGTAACGAAGACAGCGAAATCCTTGAATTTTCCCACGCCATCACCGAGTCTGCTGGTGTCTTTTATCAGAATTTCGATTATCTGTCCTTTTTTAACAGGAGGGCGTTTCTTCGCGTACTTGTCCTTCTTCTTGTGCCCCCTCGAAATCCTGAATTTCCGCTGTCCGAACATGTACGGCATATGAATATATTATTTTCGGTTAGGTTTAATATATGAAGCCAAGATGGACACAAAGATGTGAACGAAATCAGCGGGTTGGTTTCTGAATATTGCAGGCTAATAAACCCTTTCAAATTCAGAGGAGGAGGTAAAAATTATGAGCGGAATAAGAGAGCTTTACGGGATGCTGAAAGAAATGGTCGAATCATTGGAGAGAAAGGATTTTGAAAGGATTATGGAACTGAACAAAGAATATGAACCACTGTATCAAAAACTTTTCCCACCGCCCAAAAAAGAGGAACTGCCTCTGGAATATGACAACACCAGGCAGTCCTGCCTTGTGGCTGCTACAATGTCGGAATTGTATGATATTGCATTTGCAGATGCAAGAGGAAGGTTTTCCAGAATCCCGGAACCCA
>CAZTJN010000045.1:0-3759 GCA_964613955.1 uncultured archaeon
ATACTGATTGATGATGACGGAACGAAGATGCATACGTGGGATCTGCAGAAAGATATGGGAACCAACATTTACGGCATGGATAGCATTGTCATTGCTGACATATACTATCCGGGCGTTCCTTATCCAGATCCCCCATGCCAAGGGACATGCAAAGAGGTTGCATGCAGCTATTATGATAACTGCCAATCTTCGACAGGCACATGCCCTCCAGGAGAGTATTGCTGCTCTGGAGCTTGCACAGAACCGACATACGATCCTCCAACCAAGCCAGTAATACATTCAGGACCTTCCAGCTGCGATATAAATACCATTTGTGGACCTTTCCGTGTTTCATCCACCCAACCCCAGGGAAAAGATATAAGATATTACAGTTGTCGCCACGAATATCCTGATGATAATTGCTGGGGTGATCTTACAGACCATCCCTCTGGCCAAATTGTAGATTTATACACGGTTTTCACATGGGAAGCACAACATAAATTCGGATATAAGGTACTTGCAACAAGCTGGGGCGGGGAATCACCACAATCCAACAGACACCTGATAGATATAAATGACAACACAGGAAACACCAGACCTGAAAAACCTAAATTTACCGTAACCCCTCCAAGCACCTGTGTCAAAGGACAATCATGTGGCCCGTTCAGTGTAAAATCTAACGATCCAGATAACGATCATATCTCATATCTGTTCCAATGGGGTGACGGAACGCATAGCTGGAACCCGGCTAACCCAGAATATGAGACAGTCCCTTCAGGTACGACAAGAACAAGACATCATATATGGCAGGAAACCGGGACTTATGAAATAAAAATTAAGACAACAGACCTCAATCACGGAATTAACCCTTACGGATACAATGTTGAACTGATCACATACTCTTCCGTGTTGTCGCACACCGTGACCGTCACGGACTCTGGAACAGCTGGAGAATCGGAAGTGGAAACTGAAAAGGTTTCTTTCGTTAGCGCCTCCAACCCCCTTGAGGTTGTTCTGGCTGAAACAGCCGCAACCAATTCACACACCATAGTTGTGAACAGAGACAGGATTATCCTCAACGCCCCAACCCCATGGGAAAAGGATGACCCGGACAAGCTTGCCGTGGGCGAATTTGACACAGGCAGGGCAGGACTTGAAATATTCTGCCGTTCTTCAGCGAGTGACGGAACGTGCGACAGGGAAAGCGTCAGCCAGTACGAGGAGTGCCCTTGGGTTCATGACTCCCAGGGGAATGTGATTGGGAAATACTATCTTTACGATGTTCCCTCAAGACCTTCATGGTGGACCAATCACGGCATAGAAGAAGTTGTCAGGATTGACTGGGACGGTGATGCGAAGGAAGAGATAGTCGGGAAGGAGAGACACATATACGGAGGGGTAGCGATATTAAACCCGGTTAACGGGCAGTTCAAAAAGGTATGGGACAGCAATCTTGAAGCCATGAGGGTTTATGCCGCGGACGTTCTGGGGGATTATAGGGAAGAAGTAATAGTGGTGGACTGGAACGGAGGTCAGGGGAACAAGGTCAAAATATTCTGGAACAGCCAGGCCAATTCAAATTCCAAACCAAGCTACTGGACTTTCCAGCACTACAGAAGGCAGAAACAGAACTGGAACTACTATTCGCCATGAAGATAACGTATATAGAAGAGGTTACATAGATAAAATATGAAAGGAAAAAATTTGTTCATCAGCGTGCTGATGCTGACATTGTTGTTAGCTATTCCTTTTGCATACGCAGTTGACGATTACTGCACGTACTGCGGCGAGAAAGAATACACATTCACGAAAACAGGCCTTGATCTGGGAACGACAAACACGCTTAAAATCGTTGGTCACGATACGCACGGCGTGACGTACATAAGCATAAATTGCGAAATAGAGGACACGGGCCCGCCGGTAACAAATATAACCCCGGATGGGAGTTCCTGGGGGAATTCAAATGTTGCTTTCGCGCTGGACTGTCAGGATGATTCCGGCTGTCAGGCAACATACTACAAGGTCATAAACGACGGGGAGTCGTGCGGGGCTACCGGGTTCTCGGCAGGTACGTCAGGAACTGTGACATGCGGTTCAGGGCAGGTTTGCCGGAAAAGAATCTGCTATTACAGCAAAGACACCGCAGGCAATACGGAAGATACCAGAAAGAGCGGTGTCTTCGAGATAGACAGGGAAATCCCTTTCACGTCCATCAGCCTTTCGGGAACACTTGGGGGGGATAACTGGTACACGTCGAATGTGGATGTCACCCTGGCCTGCTCGGATGCGGGGAGCGGCTGCAGCGTGACGGAGTACTGTATAGACACCACGAATACGTGCCTGCCTTCGAATACGTATTCCTCAGCATTCACGGTTTCAGGCAACGGAAAAAATTACGTCAGGTACCGCTCTGTAGACAGCACAGGCAACCAAGAAGGCATAAAGACAAGGGAAATCAAGATTGACAAGGTCAAACCCGCAACGCAAATAATCCCCGACGGAAGGCCGTGGACGAACACGGACGTTGCGTTCAGTCTGACGTGCATAGACACACATTCTTTGTGCCAGATAACATATTTCAAAGTTACTGATTATGACGACCCGTGCGGAAGCTCGGGATATGTCACGGGAAACACAGGGAGCGTTCCCTGTTCTTCAGGGGAGACGTGCAGGAAAAAGGTATGCTATTACAGCAAAGACAACGCAGGAAATACAGAAAGTGTGAAAGAGAGTGGAACCTTCGAAATAGACAGGCAGACACCCACCGTGACGGTTACCGGCAATCCAGCTGAATGGCAGAATGCGGACGTTGATGCTTACGTTGATTGCTATGATGGAGGCAGCGGATGCAACACCGACAGCTTCATGATTAAGGTGTATGCTTCCCAACCTGCCAACTGTCCGCATAACTACAATGAATACGATCACATGAGTCCGCATACTATTTCCTCCCATTCCTGGGTGTGCGGAGCGGCGAAGGACAACGTCGAAAACACAGGCTTTTCGAGCCCGATTGAGTTCAAGGTTGACAAGAACCCACCAACTCCATCGATTCTTGACCCCGCAATTTCTGTCACAAAGGATTCGGTCACCCTGCAGTGGAACCATAACAACGACGAGGATTTCGAAAGTTACGAGGTCCATTATTCCGAATCACAGGGGTTCACCCCTACTGATTATACGCTGATTAAAAGGATTGCTGATAAAGGCACGACCACGTACATGATAGAAGGACTGGAGGAGGAAACCACGTACTATTTCAAAATAGTTACTGCTGACGTGACCGGACTGACTTCTGTTTCGAATGAGATATCCGAAACTACGCACTTCTGCGATGTTGGCGAGACGAAATCCTGCGGTTCCAACATAGGGGAGTGTTCGAACGGGACGAGCACATGCGACGACAACGGCAAGTGGGGACCATGCATAGGCTATACTGGACCAGCGAACGAGACGTGCAACGGGAAGGATGATGACTGTGACGGGGTTATAGATAATGTTGACGGGAAGAATTCCATTGAAGCCACGAAGTGCGCGTGCTTCGGGGGGGTTATTCATCCAGGGGAGGTCGAAGAGATATGCAATGCGATAGATGATGACTGTAACGGGCAGATAGATGACGGCATAGACTGCAACTGCACGGAAGGTGAAACCAAGGCATGCGGTTCCAACATAGGGGAGTGCTCGAATGGAACATCGGTGTGCATGGACGGCCAGTGGGGTGAATGCATAGGCTATACTGGACCAGCGAACGAGACGTGCAACGGGAAGGATGATGAC
>CAZTJN010000046.1:0-1510 GCA_964613955.1 uncultured archaeon
TCGCTGAACTTTGGCACACGGGCGAGCACAGGTCTGAGTTCTGATTCCCATATGGATTTTTTGATGGCGAGTTTCCTTTTGAATTCCGTCAGTTCCCATCCCTTTCCGTAAAATTCCAGCTTTTTCTCAACAAGCCCACGCTCGAACCTCACACCCTTCCTCAGCAGAAACCACAAATCATAAACGTCCCTTGCCTTGGCCCTTGTCATTACCGCCCTGACCTTCTCGGCGAGTATTTCCCTTTCCTGCATCACAAAAACATCAAAGGAGGGTATTTCCTCAAGGAATCTTCCTATGGTTTTTACCTCCGGCCTGAGGATCACCCTTTCCCTCAGGCTGAAATCTATGATAAATTTACAAAGGCTCTGTCTTATTCCGGTATAGAGAGGACCCTTTATCCTGAGGGTTATTTTCAGACCATCTTCGTATCCCTTTGTTTCCACCTCGAATTCCAGGTTGAACCTTTTAAGGCCGTTTTCAAGCTTTTTGACATCTATTTTTTCCGTACAGGTAAAATCCAAATCCTCGGAAAACCTGTCCAGACCACATACCTTTTTTAAGGCTGTACCACCCTTGAAAATAATGCCCTTCCCGTAGTTCTGGTAAAGAACGAACAATATCAAATTCTGGAAATAGTCCTTCTCTGCCTGACCAAGATTTTTCAGCGACAACCTTTTGGCGTATTCCTTTAGTTCTTCCTTGGTTATCATGTCTTTACCCTCCATTTGGCGTTTACATCCTTCCATCTCTTGTAAAACGGATTCAGCACCACGTAGTTTCTGTCCAGCCTGAAAGATTCAGAAACATCGATATTTCTTATTTTTTCCAAAAGAAATCCGGCTCTTTTTATAAGAGTCTGACTTCCTACCCTCTTTAAATACATAACAAGTTTGCTTCTGTCTATCTTTGCATTTTTAAATATTTTTTCTATTTCATCAAAATTCCCGCATTTTTCCGGTCTCAGCAGGGCATCTATGAGAAGCTTTTCGTCCTCTGCTATAAAGAGCTCACCTTCACTTGTTCTTGTTTTTTTGTATCCGAAAAAATGTTTTATCGGCACGAAGTCGATTCTATACCCTTCAAAGAGTACTGGCTTGAATCTTCTTGTGGTAGCAAGCTGAACAGTGTTCAGTATCTGTTCAGTATAACCGAGAAAATAGGAGGCGGACCAGAACGAGATATAAGAGGGAGAAGTTATGTTGCTGGCTATTACAAAGATATCATCCTTTGTGGTGTACACGTTTTTCACAACCTTTTTTATGTACCCCCTCCTCTTCAGTCTGTTCAGGAGCAGTTTTGCATATTCCCTGTTGCAAAATGCTATCCTTTCGATGTCCTGAACCCTGAACACGGGTTTTGTTTTTAGTCTCTCCAGAATTTCTATGCTTTTCATAATACAGATCACCTTACAATATATAATTCTTATTTTGGGTATTTAAAGTTATCATTATTGATAACTTCCAGGAAGGTGATTAAGAAAACAGGATGTCCGTGCCTGAACACGCAATTT
>CAZTJN010000046.1:1610-3724 GCA_964613955.1 uncultured archaeon
AACTTCCAGGAAGGTGATTAAGAAAACAGGATGTCCGTGCCTGAACACGCAATTTACGGGCACGGGTTTGTTTTTCTCTGCCTCCGACATCTCTCTTAAAGGATATTCACAAAGCGTGTGAGGGGAACATAACGAGCCTTAAGAAAATACGTCGGGGTGTGTGGCGAGGTTGAAGCCATGCTTTCGCGTTCCGTATTCCCATCCGCGTAAAATGGGGTGTTCATCTATCAGCTTTCTGTATTTGCGTTCCAGGTCTTTGTAGGAAATTATCTTCCTGAACCTAGGTTTGAGGCCGGGAAATACCTTCCGAAAGTCACCATCTTGAATCAGCACCAATTCTTTGTCTGGATACTCCTCGAGGAAATTGCAAATTCTCAGCATTGCACGAGTTCCGTTCCTGTCGTTTTTCCACCCGCCCTTTACCTCATAGAATATCTTCCTTCTGTCGGCAAAATCAGGAACGTAAGATGACTCTTCTCCGACATACTCCCACCTGTGACCGGCACGAATTTGCAGTTGAAATGACTCCGGTTCGTAAAACACGTCCTCCCCGAACAGCATGAAAACTCTGGCCACGTTCGCCTCCATGCACGACATCACGAAGCAATCGATATCACCCCTGTAGCCCTTTATAGAGCCCCTGACCAGTTCTCTTACCTTCCTTGTAAAGTTATATGGTGAAGGAATAACGCGACCGAGGACTTTTCCTACATCTGGCCCTGGTTTAATATCAAATAAATCGTACAGCTCGATCCTTCTGTTTCCCATTTTGATAGAATATAGGTTAATAATAAAAATCCAAATTTAAAATCCTTGCAATCAGGCCCATGTTTTGGGTGGCCACAGAATTTCTAATGTGGTCACCTGTTTATTTCGCCACCCTTGGAACAGGAGCAGGCACGAAAAGGGGTTCGTTTTCCTTTATTTTCGGGATTGCCAAAAGTATTTTTATCATGGCGTATTCTTTCGATTGTATTATGCTCATGCTCGCATGCTTTACCTTAGAAAGAGAGGTTCTTGAAACTCTGATGAATTTTTTAACAAAGTCGGAGGCCCTCATTATTTCAACAGCAACGATTTTACCTTGGGGGGAGAAATCAATAACAAAATTATCAAAATCCAAGCTATCGCTGATTTTTTGCTTCG
The DNA here is from genome assembly GCA_964613955.1 of uncultured archaeon. Taxonomy (GTDB): domain Archaea; phylum Aenigmatarchaeota; class Aenigmatarchaeia; order QMZP01; family QMZT01; genus CS3-C152. Next base: position 2,757 of record CAZTJN010000046.1, read on the forward strand.
TGCTGATGTACAGTATATCATTCTCTTTGTCATAATCTACAAATGCTTTTTTCGCCATCTTTCCACCAATCTTGCCCTCTTACTTGATATTATATGTGCTGTGATGACATTTAAATATTTGCCAACAAAGCTGACAACGATTTTCAGACTTTTCCTTTTGCTGAGGTTAAAATAAAGTTCATATTTCTCTCCTGGATATTTATCCCTCTCAAAAATATATGCCATCAGATTTTCAGGATTTCTGAGAATCTCTTCTACATTTCCCTTATCTATTCCTCTTTCGATAAGCTTTTCTTCGGCATGTTTAGAATACTTTATGTTTTCAGCTTTTCTCAATTTTCCTTTAATCCTTTCCAGCTCATTCGCCATTTTGAAATTAACAGAAATTGGAATAAATTGTTATGTTTAAACTTTTTCGGTCTTCCTACAGGATTTAAAATCCTTGCTCCATGTTGTTTAAACTGTTAAAGGATATACGCTTCCCGAGAAATCTTCGGCATCAAGGTATGAACCCTTTCTTTTTTCGATTTTGGGCCCGGGATCCAGTGTGAGCTGTATGACTGGTCTGTAACCTGTTTCCAGCGCCTCCCCCACTTCCAGCCTTTCAACAGGGAAATCGTTGTTCATGAATATACCCTTGACTACATAGGGACCTTTCAGTTGGTCAATATCTATCTCCCCTTTCATGTAGCCTTTGATCCTTTCTGCAGCCTTTTCAGCACCCATCTCAAGACACCTTTTTTAACTATTCAGTAGTTATATATAACTCTTGTTTTCCTGGCTTATAAAGCTTGCTATTGGTCGCAGGATGTTGGTTTTTACTTCAAAATATAGCTAAAGGAGGGAAACAAAATCCTTGCGTTTAAACCTAAACTAAACTTTTAAAATGGAAAATCAATTATCATACTGGTTATGGCAGAAGAATATGTATGGGAATGCGAATATTGTGGAGATACTTTTGGCACCAA
>CAZTJN010000047.1:0-3694 GCA_964613955.1 uncultured archaeon
ACGAACCAGAGGACTGGTGTGACATACGCATGCAACACATCCAATAACTTGGTGGAAGAGGGCAACGGCTGGTACAACTGTACGTGGGATACAACAGGGAAGGAAGTGGGATGGTATGACGTGGTGTTCTACACGAACAGAAGTTATTACAACCCGGATACGGACAACACAACATTTTATCTTTCATCCTCGCCCCTGCTGGAGAGTCCTTCTGTTTCGCCGTTGTCGGGCGGGTGGAACAGGACATATAATTACACGGTGAACGTAACAGACGAGGATAACGACACGGTGACCGTGTATTTCTGGCTTAATTCAACAAAAACAGGTGACTGGGAGTTTCAGGAGCAGAAACAGGACAACGAAACCAACGACACGAAATTCGCGTTCAACAGATCCTATTCCTGTTCCGCAGGAGACTCCTCAGACCTTACGACGTGGTATGTCTACTTCAATGCAACAGACGAGAACGGCAACGAAGCGAACGTTTCAACCATAATAAGCCATGCTGTTGAAAAGGATTCGGTTTCCATAAACCACCTGGAAGGGAACGAGTCGGAAGTCAACAGGTCTGCCCAGACAACGCTGGCAACGTACGTCTATGATTACGATTCCACCTTTAACACCACAGGACCTTCCGTCTATCTGTGGGTTATGCTCAACTCCACGCACTGGGATTCCGGGAGGCAGGTAACACCGAACAACAACTACTCTTATTCGTTCAACGCCAGCTGTAACTACACGCCAGGTATCCGAAAGTGGAAGATGAACATAACCAGTGACACGTGCTTCAAGGACAATGAATCCAGCGAATTCAACGTCACTATCTACGGTTTCCTTGGAAACAACGTGACCTCGCCGAACGGGGAAACATTTGAATCAAGCAGCAACATAACCCTGGCAGGGAACGTTACAGATAAGGACTGCTACGATGAACCCATTTCCAACGCGAAAGTAAGGTTTATTATCAATTCCAGCGTCGGAGGGACGCATTATTGCCCGAATGAAACAGGTTGGGTCACAAACGAAACAGGCAGCAATTACAGCTGCAGATGGGACCCGACAAACCAGCTTTCCGGCTGGTACAACGTAACGATGATATCATGGAAAAACTACTACAACAACGGAACCTCCTCGAAACTCAATGCCTTCTATCTGACAATGATACCGCTGCTCAAATCTGCGAACGTTAATCCGAGGTCAGAAGGCTGGGCAATAGAGAAGAACTTCACGGTCAACGTAACGGATATAGGAGACAACGTAACCGTTCGCCTGTGGGTTAAGAATTCCACGGGTGACTGGCAACAGGTAGGTCAGTCACAGGAATGCCAAGACTGTAACAACCAGCTGATATGGTGGAACAAAACATTCACTTATACCAACGTCGGAACATGGTATTTCAAGTTCAATGCAACCGACACAGAGGGTAACAACCGGACAACACTGGTTTCTGCGGGAGATTATGTGAATGATGATAACACAACGACTGTGGAAAAGGATGATGTTCAGCTCGTGCATGTCTACGGCAACGAAACCACCACGACAAAAACGTCGTCCACGTGGTTCAGGGTCATGGTCAACGACACGGACAGGGGAGGATTGGTCAACAGCTCATATCCGCAGGCGAACATACAGGTCGAGGTGACGCAGAACGACAACAATTACCTTGTCGAAGGAAGCACGTCAACAAACACGACTGGTTATGCAAATTACGAGTTCCTCGCGGACTGCACGTACGATCCGGGCAAGCAGAAATGGAGGGTGGTGGTTGCGGCGAGCGACAGCTACTACAAGTCTTCGTATTCAGATGTGTGGAACGTCACCCTAGATATTCAATGTCCTGAATTCAACGTGACGGAGATATATTCTCCTTCCGAAGTCTTTCAGTACAACCCATTTGTTCTCAACGCAACCATATGGATAAGAGGAAGAAACGCGGAGAACACGAATGCGACACTTCGAACATCTTCTTGGGGCGTCCTTCCTTCGGAAGTTCAGTACCTGGGAACGGTACTGGCGGGGGTAGGGCAGGAAAACAAAACGAACGTTCTCTGGACAGTTAATGCAACCGACCTCACCCCGTACGAAGATGTATACAAATTAAACGTGACTGCGAACACATCAGCCCCCACGACACAGGGATATTACGAGGATGACAATTACACAACGGTGAGAGCATACAAACTCACAGAATCATTTACCTTGGACTCTTTGCCCGCAAATGTGACCCCTCATTCCAACCTTACATTCAGGTTCGATTGCCCCGCAGGCAATTACAGGATAGGCCATCTGAGGATGAACTGGACAGGAAGCGGTTTCGCTAGGATTTATGTCTACAACTCCACTGCCTGGGTTGATATACTGCATTCTTATGAAGTCAACTCAACAGAAGAAAACAACCTCACCATATTCAGAAAACAGATAGCTCCCAATGGTTCCGGGTACTGTCTGGCAAAGGTAGGGAATCTCGGTGGTTCAAACATTACCATCAATAGTCTGGGTTTCAAAGCTTACTACGAACCGGGGATTTCCGTGCTTAATATCATACCGGATATTGATGGTAATGAAACAAATGGTATGGTTTACGGAAGTGATGAATTCTTTAATGTAACTTTGAAAATAGAGAATTCACGCAACACCTCATTCACCGCGAACGTGACGCTTAACATAACCAACTCTTCCGGAGCCGTTGTAAACTCAACAACACACACCTTCGTCAGCATCCAGTCCAATTCCACACTTCTGGAAAACTTCACTGACTTGAACCTCACTGGAAAGCCTGAAGGTGTTTACACTCTGAAAGGTTACGTGGTATACAGCAACAAAGTTTCCGAGAGGAGCGAAAGATTTGTTTATGACAGCCCTGACGTATTCATTACTTCGCCTGATTATATGTGTAATCTTTCGAGCGAGGATTTCAATGTGACAATCTATCACCCATTCTATGATTATGTCTTTTACAACGTCACAATTCACGTGCCTTCCGGCTGGAGCGTTTCACCCTCATATCAGAACCTGACATTTTCAGAGCCGGGAAATCAGACTTTGAGATTCCAGGTTGACTCTTCAAACACCAATGAAAACGTAACCATAAACGTCTCCGTTAATTACACGTACCCATCGAACAACAGAAACGTATCGGGTAGCTATGCAATAGAGAACGGGAACAATATCTCGATACTCGAAGTCATCAGGGAAACTCCGCAGACAGTGGACGACAACAAAGTCTTTAATTCAAAGATTGTTGTGCACAACAAAGGCTGCGGGCCAACGTCAGGAACCATCACGCTGAAAGAAAGAGTTTCGTCCGGATGGACACCCGCTAACCCTCAGGTTGAAGGGAGCGTGAACTACGATTCCTACACGGACCTGGAAAACAACATATTGACATGGTGGATATACGACATCCTCGAAAACAATGAATACGTGGTTGCAACATACCAAGCAAAATCACCGACCACAAAATCAAGTCTTGGAAACGCGAGATGGACACTTAACTGGTCTGACCCCTACGCAGACAGGTACGCAGAGGAATCTGTCCCGTATCCGATAAAAACCATGAACTATTCGGGCGAATCGCACCTTGAGTTCAGTCTGGCTGCCCATCAAAGGCCCGAGTATCCGTGGTATGAAATTAGGAGCATCCAGCCGAATGTGACGTACAATTATTCGCTGGAGGTGAGGAACATAGGGGATA
>CAZTJN010000048.1:0-3620 GCA_964613955.1 uncultured archaeon
TCTAAGCCACAGGATTTCTTAAAGGGCTTTTTACTCATAGACACGAAGTCTCATAACTTAAGTCCTACCTTAAGTTTGGCAAGGATAAGCTGACGCGGACGAAGTCTGCGTCCTTCGCTCTCCTTCCTGCCCCTTTAGCCATTGCCAAAGCCTATCGGAAGCTTTAGCTCCTGTTTTCGCTAAAGCCTTTTGGATAAAAGGCTTTCTTGGGTACCCCCGCACACGTTTGAATGACGCATACTGTGTATGCGTCGTGTCATTTTCGAAGGACTTAGACCATATCTAAGCCGAATTACATATGAGAAATTATTGATAAAGCATTAATAAAAACTATTTTAAGAATTTGTCTATCTGTTTCTTTGCTTTTTCCATCTTTCTCTGATGGTCTTCTAGGAATTTTTCAAGCTTCTCTATGAGAATTTGCTTCAGCTCACCCGTGAGGAGCGAACCTGACTTGTACTCCTCATAAATTCTTTTTATTTTTTTGTCGTCCGGCTCGAACTGGGAATATAAATACTGATAAGAAACGTCAACCTCAGGAATCCCCCCCTTCTTCCGGTGTTCAGCAATTGTTTCCCTGCCGCCGGAGAAGGCGTACTTCATAATTTTGGTTTTAACAGTTTTCGGGTCATCCGTGAGGGCGATGTAGGAGAGCGGGTCGGAACTCGACATCTTCCCTCCTTTGAGGCCCTTGATAAAGCGGTGGTACGTGGATGAAGGAAGAGAAGGGAATTTGTATTCATCTTTGTTAAAGCGCGAGGTGATATCCCTTGTCAGACGCATGTGCGGGTCCTGGTCCACGCCTACGGGAACGACCACATGCCTGAATCCCCCGAACTCCGGGAGCATGGGATGGAGTATGTCGGCAACCTGTATCATAACAGACATGACCTTACCCGGAGAGACATCACCGTAAATCGCCCGCATCTCATTGAAAGTCGTCTTCCTCGCGGCCATGCTTGCCAAGCGATAGAAGGCATTCGCCTGGTCCGGATCTTTCGAACGTTCGCTCTGGAAGTAGAAATCGCAGTTTTTCGGTTTCAGGCCGAGCGCAATGTAATTCAGAAGGTATTCTTCTATTGCTGTTTTATGCAAAGCTTCCATGTTGTTCAATCGCATATTGTAAGCTTCTATGTCAGCAACGCACAGGAATATCCTTCCACCGAGGACCTGCTGGTGATAGATTATCTGCTCGGCGAGGATTTTGTGGCCCAGGTGGAACTTCCCTGAGGGCATGAGACCTGTCATCATAGCGTAGCTTTCTTTTCTTTCGAGAGCATCAAGTATTTTGTCAAAATCCCTGTGTCCGAATATCAGACCTCTTCTCATGAGTAGGTGAGGCTCCTTTATTCTCCTGAGCAGGGGTCCGAAAGGCTGGATACCGAACTCCTTCGAAAGCTTCTCGTAGTCCTTAACATCTTCGGAACCCCATGGATTGATTTCGGGTTTCATGTTTCCTCCCCCGCTACTTTAACATTTCCATTTCTATGTTTATATTTTTGGGCATGCGAGGTATTATATGTTTGGTCTTCAGGAAATATCCGCTCTGCGACCTCTTCCCCGTATGCGTCATACACAAGGTAATAGAAATAATCTTGCAGGTGTTTCCTATCTACACCGGAGCCAGAGACCACCACCTTTCTTTTCTTTCATACTTTCGCCTCCTTAGATGTTTTTTTTTGCTAAAATTCTTCTTACTGCAGAATCCGCCAGAATGTCCATGGGGTTGATTTTTGGGAGCAGCTCATCTTTCAACATGAGCTCCAATTCCGTGCAGCCAAGAATAATCAAGGAGTTGCTCTCCTTTTTAAAATACTTTCTGGCTATTCCCTTCACTCTATCAATTTGTCTCTCCCTCTGGAAACCTCTGTTGAAATTGTAAACTGATTCAGAAAGCTTTTCTATATCATGCTCGAATATCTCCACGTAATTGATATCCTCGAATTTGTAGAGCTCGCCTTTTATTGAAATTGGAGAGCCGAGTACGATTACTGTTTTCACTTTGTTGTTTTTCAGGTGTTCTCGAACCTCTCTTCTGAGATCTATTATTGGAGTTTTAACTTCTTTCTGCAGTCTTTCATGGAAGAAATGAATCGTGTTGCAAACCATCACGATGAAATCAGGGTCATGCATTTCCAGTTCTTTCAGGCCTTCGATATATTGTCCGAGATCTTTGTCGCTGTACTTATCATGAATCAATTCAGGGGCAGGAATGCTGTTGATGATGATTTGAGGGAAGTCAGAATTATTTTTTATCACTCCTCTCCTCTGAAGTTCGAATATTAATTTGTTGTAAAATTGTCCTGTAGCTTCCGGTCCTATACCTCCCAGAATGCCTATTTTAACTGAGCCAGAGATTTTCTAAAGAATTCGAACTATCGCTAAGGATTTCCTTTTTTTCACAATCTTTCGCATCTTTCATATTACCATCTCCTATCTTATCTCCACCCCCAGCATACGCTATACCATGGGCATGAGAGACCTTTGCTGAATATGCACTCATTCTGGGAGATTTCTTTCTTTTTAACTCCGCAGATTGTTTTTCTTTTAAGCTGTCTGTCGTCCATGCTCTCTCCCTCTCGTCTAGTCTCCGTATATTCCATAACCTTCTGAAGTTTCCGGGAACTTTATTTTCAGCGGTTCTATCTTTTCTAACTTTCTGAACGTGTTCCCTGTGTTGCTTTCAAAGTAAGCACCATCCTTTCCTTTTTCGAACACTATCCCCTCATCATGGAATACTCCATAAGGCAGTTCCAACCTATTCCCTTTCATAGCTTCCGCCCCTACGTGCGGGTTTTTCATGCTGACCAAATATTGAAGATATTCGTGTTCCGGACTTTGCTCCTGTACCTGATTAAGGTTGTTTCCATTCTCTACGTATATCCTCCCGTCCCTTGTTTTTATGAGCAGCGCACTTGAATACATCCCCGGCACCTTCAGACTCATGGTTCTCTCCACGTCATTTGCGTGTATTTCTGCTCTTTTCATTCAGTTCACCTCCCTTCTGAAATTTGAACCTCACAGTCTTGAAAATTAACGAACCCACGAACACCGTCCCCGAGGAGAGGAATATGATATTCACGGGAAGTCCTGTGGCTACGGTCACCATGCTCATCTCTATCGCTTTCTTTGCCCCGTCTCCCAGGGCTTGTATGAAAAGCCCTTTCTTCTGCTCTTTCTCCGAATCCATTTTCCTCAACCTCGATTATCCGGGAACGCTTCATAATTTCATCTCCTCCAGTTCTTCGTCGCTCTTTCCCCTGAACATCAGCCTTCCTATTTTTGTTAACTTCACCGGCTTCCCCCTGCCGTTTTCTATGAGACCAAGTTCCTTGAGAAAGTTGATGTTGGCCCATACTGTGGATTTTGGGCAGCATAGCATATGGGATATCATATTGACTGCTGAAGTTATGGTCATTGGTTCTTTGTGTGTTGCTATCATCTCCAGTATCTTCATCTTCTTTCCGTTAAGGTATTTGCCTGCGAGCTTCAGTGAGAAATCAAGAATTTCGTTTACGCAAAGTTCGCTTGTCTCCTCTCTCAGCCCGGAAACGTAATGGAAAATCATTTCAACACCAGAATTTGAAGGGTTGTGTGTTGGCAGAAGGTTGAAATGAAGG
>CAZTJN010000049.1:0-3572 GCA_964613955.1 uncultured archaeon
CGGCGAATACGTTCCTGCTCCTTGCACACACTGCCCGTCAAGCCATCCGAGTGGAGTTTTGGCGAGGTTTGTCCTTCGGGATAGATCGAACCAAGACTTTGCAAGGAGGGCTAACTCCGATAATAACTTAAAGGATAAAAAGCCGATTATTATTGGGGGCCTAAAGTCGTAAAGTGGTGAGATGGGCAATTTGAGAAAGTCGCAAAACGACTTTTAATGACAGCTATTAGTGTGCGTTGAAATCGGGCTTAGCTCGAACGTTAGCTTTGGCGAAAAATATCATCTCACTGCTCGACAAACAAGGTAGCCGTACGGGAACGTGCGGCTGGATCACCTCCTTATATATATCTCGTTCGCTCGAATCAGTCTCCTACAAACCTCTTTACGGACGCTTACGCAAATCGCAAAGAGGTTTACCAGAAAGTAAAACGAATCGGGCCGATAGATCAGCGGTAACCCTTTGTCCAAAAAAGTTAACCAAAAACAGGGGCTTACGCTTCCCTGGTCGCTAAAGATCGCTGCCCTTGCAAGGCAGAGGCCGTGGGTTCGAAAAGCCTTTGGGTTTCGGACCAGAAGGCAGAAAATCCCACTCGGTCCATAACTAAAGAAAGGAACAGATCAATCTGCTTTAATGGGAATAAAGCTATTTAAATAATTAGTGATAATATAATAGTTGCTGATGTTTACGGATGGCGCATACTGCCTATGCGTCCATCGAAAATTGGCTATCCAAGGCTGTTCAGAGTCGTGCCATGCTTGGTGACAGCAGGCAAGGTGTGCAGTCAGGGTGGCGTACGCGAGTATGTCTCTTTCTCTGAACGAGTTCTTGGAGGATACGCATCTTGGGAATCATGTTGAACTGTTCGCAACGTGTTGTTTGATGTAGGTTATACCTACGTCTTTCAGAAAATATGATGCTCGTTAGCTCCTTTAACGGGCTGATTGGAAAGGGATGATGAGTGGTAGACGGTCACCAGAGGATGTCGAATGATGCATACTTCGTACGCGTCACTTGAAATCTAATGACGAGGTGAACACCAAACGAGTTCCTTAATGATAAGCATAGGCGAGTTGTCCTGACTAGTGGTTCGACATTCACTGGCGAATGTCTTTCCGGTCTAAAGGATCTGCTACGTTGTGTGGTGGATGGTTCGGCTCGAATACCGAGGAAAGCGATTGATGGCTTGAGCAGATTTAATCAGGCCGTCGCGCCCTTAAGGACGTGGCAAGCTGCGATATGCCCGGGGTACAGTCAGCGTGTAGGAAATATGGAATACACGCTGTTCCGCCCGAGAGGCGCAAGCATCCCTTGAACCCGGGATCTCCGAATGGGACTTCCTGACTTCGGTCGTTGACCTTCGGGTCAACGGGGACGCCCTGAATTGAAACATCTTAGTAGGGGCAGGAAAAGAAAGCAATAGCGATTCCCTTAGTAGAGGCGATTGAAAAGGGAAAAGGACAAACCGAACCCTTTGGTGAGAGCCAGGGGGGATGTGGGGTTCGGACTCGCGCTCAGCCTAACTTCCCAGTTCGAAGTGATCTGGAAAGATCCGCCATAGAGAGTGATAGCCTCGTAGAAGGAAGGAAGAAGGTTGATAGCGGGTATCCAGAGTACCAATGGTTGAATATCCATTGGGAATGCGGGAGCCAGTAACTCCTAATCCTAAATATAATTCGAGTCCGATAGCGCACTAGATCGATCGACTTGGGCGTAGCCTGAGTCTTTCGGAGTGAATACGGTGACGGAAAACTGAAAAGTATCCTTAACCGGAGATGAAAAGAGCCTGAAACCATACAACTATAGGTAGGCATTGCCTTCGTTCGCGGAGGTGGTGTCGCCCGTTTTGAAACACGCGGCAAGGAGTTTATCTTCGTGGCGAGGCTAACGTAAAAGATTCGACGTTTTGAACGTCAGTCTGCGTATGGAAGCCTAAGCGAAAGCGAGTCCTGCGCACTCTGGAGGCAGGCGGGTGTGAAAGCGCCTACAGTCACGGGGATAAGACCTGAAGCTGGACGATCTAGCCTTGGGCAGGGTGAAGTCCAGGGAAACCTGGATGGAAGCCCGTTAGAGTTGCTGAGATTCAAACACCTCAAGCCTTTCGAAAGCTATGGCTTGTGGTGGGACACATCGCTCTCGTGACCTGAGGCTAGGAGTGAAAAGGGATTGATGTTTCGGGAGAAACATCGGTTCGTCAATGCTAATCGAGTTCAGCGATAGCTGGTTCCTCTCGAAATGTGTCTAAGCACAGCCTGGCCCGAGGTAGACAGTAGGGTAAAGATACTGATTGGGTAACCAAGGGGAGAAAAGCCTATGGCTCTCAGTCTCCAGTTGCCCTATCAAACTCAGAAAACGTTTGATCGCTTGAAAGAATTAAGGTCATCTATTTGTTTTCAGGCGGTCCGTCTGCAATCTACTGTCACCGTAGAAGGCTGGAGTGGGGGTGCCGGGGTAAGCTCGGTATCCGAAAGGGAAAGAACCCAGACTGCGGTTAAGGTCCCTAAAAGTTTGACGCTCCCTGGCGAGCGTCGGGCGAGGAATTCAGGCTAAGTGAGGAAAAGTGTCTTCAACCATAGACAATAGGGAGGTTGGCTTAGAAGCAGCCACCCTTTAAAGAGTGCGTAAGTCAGGATGTCGTTAAATTTTAAGTTGTCCCACCTAAATAGTACTATGGAGCTCACCAAAGATTTGGCTTATTTACTAGGAGCACTCAGAGACGGATCAGTTCTTAGATACAGCGACAAGCAAGGAAAAATACACCATTATATAACATTCTATAGCAAAGACATCAAATGGTTAAAATTTCTATCAAAGCCATTGAAAAGGATTTTCAATGAAAAGCAAATATTTTGTAAACCTATAACTGGAACACCATATCTAAGAATATATTCCAAGAAGATAGCAACACAGATACAGCAAGAATTTCAGCATCCATTGACATCACAGATAACGTGGGAAACCCCCCAGATTTTAATGAAAACAAAAAATAAGGAATTCATTAAATGGTATATAGCGGGTTTTTGGGATGCAGAAGGTGGATTTGATATAAGAACACACCAGATAAGGTTTCACTTATCTTGGAATGGTTTAGAATGCCCACCTTTGAATGATATAAAAAAGCTTCTTGAGAAATTGGATATAAACACGGGGAACGTTGGTATGTATGAAAATAAAAATGGCAATTATCCACGGTTCGTTCTTAGATTATCAAAAAAGGATAATGAAAAATTCTTAAAGACCATCCCAATTGCAAATCCCTCCAAGAAAAAGAAAATCGGCATCTTGGCCGCAAAATAGCTCACCTATCTAGGTTGGAGGCCTTGAAGATGGATGGGACTAAGCCTGATACCGAGACCACAGATTCCGAAAGGAATAGCGTAGGGAGGTGTCCTGCTAGGGCAGAAGTTCCTTTGTGAGGAGGAATGGACCTTGCAGGAATAAGAATCTTGCCGATAGTAGCAGCACTAGTGGAGTGAGAATCTCCACCACCTTAAGGTTGTCGGACATTTTGCAAATCTCCGACTTCCGGGTAAAGGGCTAGGGTTCCTCAGCAACGATTATCAGCTGAGGGTTA
>CAZTJN010000050.1:0-3461 GCA_964613955.1 uncultured archaeon
GTTCTGCCGCCGAGCTTTTAGGATTTTAACTTCACTCTTCTTACAATAATCCACTCAGCTTCTCCGAGATGATAGAAAATCCCGAGCGTCTCTGCTTTAAATTTTGGCTCGTTTTTTCAGAAAATTTGATTTTTCAAATAATTTATTAATCGTAAAGAACGTTCGTTGTTATTGCTACCTCTTGAAAAAAATAAAAAGTTAATTCCCAATTTATAATTGTTGGTAAAATGACCTTCAGCATCTTGTACACGCCTGAAGAGAAGGATTCGTACACGGAATATGCAGTTGATTGGAACTGGAATGTTAAGGGGGAGTGGGCCAGGTCCTACAAGGAAGGCCTTGGCGGCAGATGGATTACAATCGGGGGATTGGATGAGGATGCCTATGAAGCATTGCTTGAGCGCTTCGGTCTGGAAGATTACGGGAATGAACTTCCGCTGGAAAGGATCATAAAACTGAGCCCGCATGAACTGGGAAGAATAAGAAGGCAGAAGGAGAAGGAACACGGACTTGAATACAAAGAAATAGCGAGCGATACATTGGGTGAGCATGTAAGAATAGCGTGACCTCCCTCTATTCGAATAACAACAAGCAAATAAATATTCGTTTCTTTAATTATGAAAATTACAAACCCTACGAACCAATTTATTAAGTCCGGACAAATATTAATCATGCCAAGGATAAAGAGCAGATTTCTTACGGAAGACGTGCGGCCGGGCAAGGTCATAGATACCCTGGCGAAATACATTCTTGTTGACGGATTTCACATAGTGGTTGACCTCGAACGCTCGAAGGGTTCGTACATGGTGGACGCGCGGAACGGCAGGAAATACCTGGACATGTATTCGTATTTTTCGACCCTGCCGATCGGGCACAACCACCCGAAGATGCGAGAGAAGGATTTTCTAAGGGAGCTGAAGGCGGCCGCTCTTGAGAACCCAGCGAATTCGGACGTGTACACCGAGGAATACGCTCACTTCGTTCGCGTTTTCAGCAGGCTCGCTCTTCCTAAATTCATGCGCCATCTCTTCTTCATAGCCGGCGGAGCGCTCGCAGTTGAAAACGCCCTGAAGACAGCGATGGACTGGAAAATCAGGAAGAACTTCTCTAAAGGAGCGAAGCGAGAGCTGGGAAAAAAGGTTATTCACTTCAAAGAGGCCTTTCACGGCCGCTCGGGTTACACGCTTTCGTTAACCAACACGTCAGACACCAAAATAAAATACTTCCCGAAGTTCAGATGGCCAAGGGTCCTGAACCCGAAGTTGAGATTCCCTGTTACCGAAAAGGTTTTGATGGATGTCAAAAAGGCTGAGGAAAAATCTTTGGAACAGATAGAATCCTCTTTGAAAAAATATCCCAAAGACATTGCCTGCCTTATAATCGAACCCATACAGGGCGAGGGGGGAGACAACCACTTCCGTAAGGAATTCCTGCAATCGCTCGAAAGGGTCTGCAGGGAGAACGACATAATGTACGTCCTGGATGAAATACAGACAGGGTTCGGGGCGACAGGAAAAATGTGGGCCTTCGAGCATTTCGGGATAAAACCCGACATCATCGCGTTCGGTAAGAAATCCCAGATATGCGGGATCATGGTCTCCAAACGTGTGGACGAAGTGAAGGACAACGTTTTCCACGTCTCGAGCAGGATAAATTCCACATGGGGCGGGAACCTTGTGGACATGGTGAGGAGCAGGAGATATCTGGAAATAATAGCGGAAGACAATCTGCTCTGGAACGCAGAAAGGATGGGGAAATACTTTGTGAAAAGGCTCTGGGAACTCGCCGGGAAGCATCCAAAGGTCTCGAACGTGCGCGGGTGCGGATGTTTCGTGGCTTTCGAAATGCCTTCAACAAAACAACGGGATTCCTTCCGCATGAGGTGCTGGAAGAACGGTCTGGCAGTCCTTGCCTCCTGGCCGAAGTCCATACGCTTCCGTCCACCGCTTACGGTTAACGAAGAGGAAATAGACGAAGCAATCGAGAAGCTGGAGAAGTCATTCAGAATGTAGATTTTGTTTTTACCCGGACTGCTCTACTTCTTCAAGGACTTCCTCTTCCTTTGTGGGTCCCGGTTCTTCTGATTCTTTCTCTTTCAGTCTTTGGGGTTTCTCCTCCCTGCCCATTCTCTGGATCCTCTCAGTGCTCATTATGGCAGCGACAACGGTAGAGAAAAGGACGGAGAAGAGGATAACGAGGAATATTATATTCACTATCTGGTTCCCCACATCAGGGGCTCCTATGCCTGTCAGGACGGTCGCCACTATGGGCGCCATTGCGGCTGCTGCCAGGCCCCGCGGAGCGACAAAACTCATGAGCACGATATCGCGTTTTGTGATCTTTTTCCTCTCCCTTCCAAGGGTCGGTATGAGGAATATCGGGCGGGAAACAAAAACCACAAGGAAAAACACAAATGAAACGAAGAGCACGTTCAGATTCAGCGGAAGCATGACCTGGGCACCGAGCAGAGTGAAGACCGAAATTCTGAGCATCTCCGAGAGCTGGTCCTCGAACGTTTTGACCTCGTCTTTTTCCCTATCCGAAAGAACAAGGTTGCCTGCTATCAGCCCGCAGACCGCCACAGCCAGCATGCCTGAACCGCCTACGTTTTCAGCGAGTGCGTACGTTATAAGAGCGATCGAGAAGAGTATCAGCGAAGAATATTCTTTTAGCATGCCCTTCATTATCCTGGAAACAGCGAACCCGATTATGATACCGGTTCCAACGCCGGCGACAATCATCTGCCAGAACTGTGCGAGATATTTGAGGGGCTCGAGGAGCGCCCCGGGTTCCATCACCACAAGGTCAAGGAATATTATCGGGAGCAGAACAGTAAGCGGGGAATTGAATATGGATTCGAGCTTTATCACGTTGAGCGCCTTCTTCGACTTGGAAAGCGAATGCTCGAAGGCGTACAAAACGCCTGTCCCTGTCCCGCTTACAACGGCTCCTAAAAGAAGGGCGTAAACAGGGTTGATCCCGAAAAGCAGGTGCGCGAAGAGACCGAGAAACACCGTGCTGAATATGACGCCAACCAATGCGAGATTAACCGATACATCCGAGAACCGTTTGAAGACCTTCCATCTGAGATTGAAGGTTCCCGTGAACACAACAAGGATGAGGGCAAGTATTCGGAGGAAGTCGGGGACAGTGCCCATTGCACTGATATCAACCAGTACGATGTTAATGTATTTCATTACCAGAGGATTCATGAAAACAGTCGGGCCGAGGACAAGGCCGAGCAGGAGAAGGAAGAATGTGTCCGGGATTCTGGCCTTCTTGAGAAGGTTCGCTATAATCACTCCGAAGCCGAGCAGGAAGGCAAAATAAGTAACCGTCAGCGTGATGTCGAAGGCCATATGTAATATTGAATCGGATTATTTAAAAATCTTTGAGAAAATCTGAATACAAACAGGAGAGCGAATATAAATAACCCCCAAAAAGTAGTTAACGTTATAAAA
>CAZTJN010000051.1:0-3399 GCA_964613955.1 uncultured archaeon
TCGATTTCAAGACTTTCTGGAAGGACTTTCAGTGGCAATCTCAACATCTTTATACTGTGGGTCATTATGGAGGCTCGACTTCTCAATCAGCCTTTGTTTTCTATCTTCTCTACGGTTTCCGTGATAACCTCGGCCCTGTTGCCCAATGGTTAATTCTCCTTGGATTAATCCTTTTTTTCCTTCGTCCTAAAAAAAAAGATTTAATCCTCCTCTCTTATCCTCTTCTTCTCTTTGTTATTGTCTCTACTTGGAAAGCTAAAGCCGTACGATATCTCCTGCCTTTCACTCCTTTTCTAATTATTTATTGTGGAAAAATTGTTGATAATCTCCAATCTTTATTTGAAAAATTACCCACTTCTAGCTTTAGGGTTAATAAAGTTTTTTCTAAAAACAAATATCTTTTTCCAATAATTCTGGGAATTCCCTTGCTTTTCCCCCAAGCCTATAAAGTCTCTCGATTCGACATTAGTTTAACTCAAAAGGATACTAGAACCCAGGCTCGAGAATGGGTATTAGAACATCTCCCTCACGGAAGCAAGATTGCTCTTGAGATGTATGGCCCCCCTCTTTTTAATTGCGGTTATGAACTTCTTTATCGCCACACTATAGGAAATGTGAACCTGGAGTTTCTTGCCTTCCGGGAGGTTAATTTCATCATTATCAGTGATATTATGTATCACCGCTTTATCACCAATCCCAAAGACTATCCCAAACAAGCAAAGTTTTATCGCTCCTTGGATGAAAAGACAGTATTAATTAAAGAATTTAAGCCCCGCTGGAACGAAGATTTAATTGATTTACATAATCCAACTATCAAAATCTACTATTTAAGTTCCCTACCTAACTACGATTTCCCTGGGAATTTTGAGCAATATGCCCAACAGATATCCTTAACTAAAACACAAATCTCAAACTGGAAAATCCAGTCTCAAGTCTTGGCTATTTCTCCTTATTCGGGTAGAGAAAAAGTTAGCCGTGTTTTTGTCGACATCGTTTCTCCTCAGCAAGAAGAATCAACCAGAATCTATCTGGCTAACACCTCTTTCACCCTAAACACATTAAATCAAATCCATTACTCAGGAGAACAATCATCAATCGTGCTCCGCCCTCGATCAAAAATTTTCATTGGATATGAATATGTTTTTGATCCCCAACCTCTTTTTCTTGCTGTATCAGGCCCTCATGAAAAAAAATATCTTCTTGTTGACGGTTTTTCTTCTGAAACTTTAAAAAGGAAAAAGTTAAACTTTTTCTATTTTTATCGCCCGTCTCCAGCCAAAAACGGTGATGAATATTTTCAAGTAGTAACCATCACTCCCCATCGAAAAAAATTTAAGTTTTTCAGTCAAATTTATGGCGGAGAATTACGCTGGGGAAATGATTATTTGGTTAATCCAATAGCTCAAATCCAAGATAAAAGAGGTCAGGTCGTTTTTGATCTGCCTATTTTTAAAGGCAAATTGGGGTCATTCCAAGGTAAGAAAAAGGGCGGTGCCAAGAAGTCAATGATTATTCCTTCTCTTCCTCGGAATTTTAAAGTAAGTGGAGGGTTTAGTTTCTATTATGATGACTCCTTGCCTGATAAAGCTGGAGGACCAGCAAGTTTTCTTTTTCCTTCTCTTTTTTTTAAGGATAAGAACAATCTCAAGTAAGTGAGTTTTTTGTTTCCCTTCTCAAGTTCAAATTGCGAGTAAAATTTTACCCTTGCCTAGAATTGTCTAATTTAAATATTGCAACTATTTGTTATTTTTTAGCTTATCTCTCATTTGATAATATAGACTTTATAGTTGGCAACATTTTTTAGTGGTCTATATCTTCCAGATATTAATTCAAATACATCTTTTAAATATGGATAAAAATAATTATATTCAAAGTTTCTGCAAATAATGATTTTTGGAGAATTCAAAATTAATTGTTGCGTTAATTTAGCTTTTAATTCATCATCAACAATCATATTCATCATATTTGTAAAATCAGTGGCATTTCTTCGGTTAGCAAGAAAATACAGCACGCTTTCCCCAAAACAAAAGATAGTATCAGTTGGTTTGGTCCTTCTTTCGATTAGAGTACAAAGACGATTTAAAGCAAAGGCTTGTCTAGAGGGAGGAGAAATTTTACCCTTGGGCGACTTTAAAGGCAAATGATCTCCAAATCGCTGAGGAAGAGAGGAAGCATCTTGGATTACTTTTGGAGGCCCATAAAAACTGAAATAAACGAAATAAATTTGGACAAGAAGAGCAAAAATTAAAAATACAATAATTAGCGGTTGGCGAATTATTATTCGCCTGGGTCTCTGTTTTAAACATATATATATTAAGTAAAACCACAGGAGATGAATTAAAGCTCCACTTTGGGGCAGTCTAAAAATCGAAGTCCATTTCCAAATATGAGTAAAAGACAACCCAGCTAATAAAAAAGATGCTATTAAATGCCAATTAATTAGCTCGCTTCGTGTCTTGAGTAACTCCTTGATACTCATTATGGCGGCTAGAAAAAGTGCTAAAAAAGAAGAATAAACAAAAAACAAGGAAGCACATTTCCCTCTTAATCGAAACGGACCTTTGAACATTTCTCCTGGCCCAGGCAATGAAGGAGATTGAAGTTGGGCAACTTTGATATCGTTAATTATTATTTTTAGAGGAATATACAGTTCATCTTTTAGTAAATATATAAAGAATAAACATGCGATAATCATGATGATTGGCCCAGACAAAATCAAAAAATTCGAAATCATTTCCTTAAAAGGTAATTTCAGCCGGAGAGTTCGAAGAGCAATAACAATAAAAAAGGCTAGACCAGCATATCCTGCACAATCAATCCGGAACCAGAAACTGATACCGACAATCACTCCTGAGAGGAAGAGTATTTTTTTTGAAGGATTTTCCAAATAGAAAAAAATAGACATTAAATTCAATAGAATAAAAAGAGCAAAAAAAGCCTTGAACCAGTAGCCAGGCACGAGGAGGAGCAGAAGAGAGGGGAAGAGGCTTAAAAAATCAGGAAGCAATTTCCGAGAAAGGAAAAAGAGAAGGATGTTGTTCAAGCAATGGATGAAAATAAACATGATTCTTTCGGTTGCAACAGAGCGACCAAAAAGTTTATAAAACAAGGCCAAAAGATAATAACGTCCTGGCATATGAAGATTGAATTTTAAATAAGGAAATGGTTCATCTAAAATTTTTTCAGCATCGGCAATTAAAACTCCTTCATCAGGATCAATTCTAATGAATTTATAATACAGTAAATTGTAAAAAATTGTTCCTCCAATAATCAGAAAAATTAAAACAGGGAGAATTATTCTCTGGTAATTTTTGCTATTTGAATGAAAAGAAGTTTTCATCGAGTTAGATAGGTTTTTTTATAAGTCTAGTCGATTCCAGAATAATCTGATTCCCATTT
>CAZTJN010000052.1:0-3185 GCA_964613955.1 uncultured archaeon
GGAACCACCTGCGGGTTCCGACACCTCCTGCCGCCAAAGGAACCACCTGCGGGTTCCCTTCCATTCTGCAATCATATCGTAACACCCCGCGAGGAAACCAGCAGCAGATCTTTCTAAAGGGTTACTTTATGATTCTGACGTCAACAGCCTTCACTCCTTTATTAGAAACTATGAGTGGGTTTATGTCCATTTCCTTTATCTTCTCGTCCATCATTATTCTGCTGACCTTTAGAAGAACATCAATTATTTTGTTCATATCTGCAGGTGGCTGGCCCCTAAAACCCTTCAGAATCTTTGAGTATTTTATCTCGTCCACCATTTCTTTCGCATCCCTTCTTTCGATGGGGCATATCCTTATCGAGGTATCACGCAAAACTTCCGTTAGTATGCCACCGGCACCAAACAAGACGACGGGACCGAACTGTGGGTCTGTCTTCCCCCCTACAATTGTTTCGTAGCCCTTCACATGTTCTTGGACGACAACACCGTTTATTTTCGCTTTCTGGTTGTAACGTTTCGCGTTTTTGATTATCCTACCGAAGGCTTTTTCAGCTTCCTTGTCGTTTTCTATTTCCGTTTCCACTGTTTTTGATTCCGTTTTGTGAACTATGTCTTCGGAATCTATCTTCATGACAACAGGGTAACCGATTTTTTTCGCCAACCTTACAGCCTCTTCAGGTGTCTTTGCAAGAAATTCCTTGGGTGTTGGAATTCTGTATTTCTTCATCAGTTTTTTGCATTCGGCCTCGGTTAGTTTTTTCGTATGCTTTTTCATATTATTATTATACCGGAATCCCATATTAATATTATGAGTTTGGATGCACTTTTCGAACCAAAATCCGTTCTCCTTATAGGCTCATCCAAGCTGGATATACCTAAAATAATGGTCTCCCCTAGTATTTTCAGAAGGGTTTACATTAACCTTCACTCTTTCGAGGGTCATGGCTTTCTCTCGGATATTGAAAAATCCCATCGGTACCCTCCTGCCGACCTTACAATTATGAGCCTTCCGCCGAAAAAGATTATCGAGATTTCAAAGGTCCTGAAAACCAAGTTCCTCCTGATTCTTTCCGGAGGGTTCACGCCTGACCAAAGAAGGAAATTACTTAAAATTTCTAAGGGGAAATTCCGAATTCTTGGACCGAACTCTGTCTGCGGGGTTATAAATCCGAAAACAGGGCTGAACACAACATTCGAGAGGCAACTGAGTATCAGGTCAGGCAGAATTTCGCTTGTTTCACAGTCCGGAGGTGTTGGAGCGATAATGCTCGACATGGTAATATCGAACAGTGTTGGGATTTCGAAATTTGTCTGGGTCGGAGATATGATCGATGTAAATGAATCCGAAATCCTGGAGTATCTTCTGAAGGATAAAAGAACGAAAGTAATCGCCTTTTATCTGGAATCCATCAAAGAGCCGAGGAGGTTTATATATCTAGCGAAACGTGCGAAAAAACCCATCATGGTTCTCAAGTCGGGCATTTCGAAGGAATCGAAGGAGCGGGCGTTAACACACACGGATTCGCTGTCTACAAACCACGAAATTTATTCAGGAGCCTTCAGACAGGCCGGTGTTAAAGAAGTGGACAACGTGAGAGACCTGTTCAACTATGCCGTTGCGTTAGAAAGATACGGGAACAGGAAAGTGAAGAAAGTTGCAATAGTTTCCAACACCGGAGGATCATCGATAGTAGCGGCTGACTGGTGTCATAGGCTTGGGCTGGAACTTTCGGAATTTTCGGAAAGGTCAAAAAAGGAAATTCGGAACAAATACCCCAAACTCAAGACAATAAATCCCCTAGATATACGTGCGGATGCGGATGGAAAGAGATTCAAAAATATCTTGGATGTGGTGGTAGGGGACAGGAATGTGGACTCGGTTTTGGTGATAAGCCAGTTAAAATCGTGCCTGCTAAAGGTTGAGGATATTGAAATTCTAAAGCGTGTAAAGACGGGAAAGCCCCTTGTTGTATGCACTCCTGGAGACGAAGATTTCAGAAAGATAAGGTTCTTTTTGAGGGATTCCTATCCTATCTACAGTTCAATAAAAGATGCTGTGAAAGTTTTAAAGATGCTGTCTCAATAATAAAAATTGGGGTGGGTATGGCAAAAAATTTTCTGACGTTACTTGATTATTCAGAGAAGGAGATACGAAAGATCCTGGACATGGCCAAAATGATAAAAGCAGGTGAGCTTGAAGGTAACCTCGAAGGTAAAACACTTGCCATGATTTTCGAAAAGACATCGACGAGAACGAGAGTCTCGTTTGAGGTTGCCATGCATCAGCTCGGAGGGCATGCAATATTCCTTGAATCCAAGACAACAAAACTCGCAGAAAAAGAAACCCTGACGGATACAGTCCGCGTTCTCGAGCGTTACTGTGATGCAATAATGGCAAGGGTCTACAGGCATTCGGACCTTGAAGAGATGTCAAAGGTTTCGCATGTTCCGGTTATCAACGGCCTGAGCGATATGTATCATCCGTGCCAGACCCTTGCAGACCTTTTAACCGTGATAGAAAAGAAGGGCGGAATCGAGGACCTTAAGGTGGTATTCATCGGTGACTGCGCATTCAATATGGGAACGTCCACCATGATAGGTTTTTCTAAGTTGTGGGCCAATGTTTCGTTGGTCTGCCCGAATAAGTCGAAATATCTGCCTGGGCAGGAATTTCTCGAGAATGTAAGAAAATATGTAAAGGGGAGTATCAAGGTGGAAAAGGATCCGGTGAAGGGCATAAAGGACGCGGATGTCGTAATAACGGATAAATGGATCTCTCCCGGACAGGAGAAAGAAAGGGAGGGAAGGTTCAGGGATTTCAAAAAATACCAAGTTAACACAGAACTCGTGAAGCACGCAAAACAGGATTTCATATTCCTTCACTGTCTCCCGGCTTCGAGGGGGCAGGAAGTGACAAGTGAGGTTATTGACGGGAGGAATTCCGTGGTCTTCGATGAGGCAGAAAACAGGCTGCATACAGAGAAGGCCCTCTTGCTTTACCTGCTGAAGGAGGAATGACATGTGCATCGCTCTTGAGGGAAAGGTATTGAAGGTGAAAGGGAAAGAAGCGCTGGTTGACTTTGGGAACATCAGAAGGGAGGTAATTGCGGAATTCCTGAAAGTCCAAAAAGGTGATAAAGTAATGGTGTTTAACAATTTCATAATAGAAAGGTGGCGGGATTCGT
>CAZTJN010000053.1:0-3010 GCA_964613955.1 uncultured archaeon
ACTTCATAATAAACGATTTTCACCCCGTCCCCGGATGTTAAGGTCCACTCCCTCGTGTTAACGCAACTCTCCCAGGCCGTCCACGAGCCTCCTTCGTTCATGTATCTGCAGGCATCAACACCGGACCCCCCTGGGTCCGAATAATTCAGACTCAGTGTTACGGATGCCGAATTCGTGTAATCATCGCCGTTGTTTATAACAATTGATACCTGCGGACCTCCTGTGTCAATAATGTATCTCCACCCTGTATCTATGTATCCAGTTCCCCTCCCTGCCTCGTCATATAGGAACGCGTATATTCTGTAATCCTTGGGACTGCTTCCCGTAACCACGCTCCATTGTTCATCAACGCTCGCTCCCGTGCAGCTGCCTACGCAGGAAGCGGATTGTATGTTGATGTAATCGTCATTCCACATATGGCTCGTCAAAATTCCCGTGTCGGTTTCAACGCTCGATTTTATCTCATCCCCTGATACACATAGTTGGTCCCAGCCGCAGCCGCAGTTGTTCGGGTTGCAGTTGTTTGTGAAGGCAAGGTACTGCACATAGGGAGTGGATACAGAATCGGTGTGCTGTATGTCATGGATTGTTGCTGTTCCCGGACCTGCCCAGCATATTTTATTGTCGATATCTTTGTAATCGCATCCCGAGACTGAATAGGAGTTGAATATGGGGTCGGTTTTGTCTATCTTTACCTGCATTAACTGGAGAGTTTCTTGGTTGCCGGCGTTGTCCCTTGAAAAATACCTCACATAGTTCACTCCCTCGTTCGAAACCGTGAACGGGGAGGAATAAGTTATGGACGGGGAACAGGTGTTTGTCGTGTCAACACAGTACATCGTAACATCGCAGCCCGAACCTCCTGTGTCGGAACAGGAAAATGTGACCTGAACGTCCGATGTATACCAGCTGTTCCAGCCCTCAGTTCCAGAAACTGTGATGGTTGTTATAGGCGATGTCTTGTCCTTCCATATGCCATTATCACATTTTGCCCCTGCTACACCCGGATGGTCTGCTCCGTTGTTGTAGCAGGCGTTGTTCCAGATGCAGTCGCTCGTCTGGTCGCAGCATGCATCGTCGCTGGGGCTTGTTGCACAAACGCTCCAACCGACCCCGTCCTGACACACCCTCGTGAGTTTGTGTTCGCTGTTATCGTCCCCGCAGCAGTTTGCTATTCCGCCTATGTCGTACCTCCCGCTCCCCAGACACGCCTGGCATGTGTTGGGGTTTGTGTCAGGGTCGTACGTCTTCGAGACGCATGTGTCAAGACCCGGGCACGCATCAGTCGAATCGATTGCGTAGTATTCTCGGAAAACGCAGTTCGCCCCACCCGGACAGGCGTTCGGGTCTATGCATCCCTCTGTCCCGCTGCTGCCGGACGCGGTTGAGAACGCCCCGGAAGAGCATGTGGCTCCTGTCCCTGCCGTGCACGTTCCCGTGGTTGTCGGGTCATCGCTCGTGTCGCCTGTCGCGGCGGCCTCGAAGTCCGAGCAGTCATAAATCTCAAACGTGCAGAAGCTTCCCGAATTGTAATGCTCCCTGAGCTGCGTTCCTGATATGCATGTATCCGGATACGGAGTGGTTGAACATGCCCCGTTGGAACAGCCTGTATAATCCGTACACGTACCTGATGCCAGGGGAACATTTCCAGCGTCAGAATCAGTTGAGGCCTTTGTCGAGCAGTCCTCTGAAGTGCTTACGCTGTATACACATGCACCATCTGAACAGGAATAATCCCTGTTCTCCCTTACGTCTACGTTGCAGTACCACCCATCATCGACATTGCAATTGTGCGTAAGGTCTGCCCCCAAATCGCTTCCGCTGCATGTTCTGTCATGCACAACATCTCCTGAGCAGAAATCCCAGTTTCTTGTATCACTTCCGCAACTGCCACCAGAGCATCCCTCGTTGTCATCCACGTACTCCTTAATGTACCAGCTGCTGCCGGAATCAGAACACGTGTCTGTCCCGCAGTCAGTTCCCTGTCTTGTATTCTGGTAATTGTTGGCAAAGCAGGCGTCACTTAAACATCCCCTGTCTACACAATCCTGGCATTCTTTCTCGTATCTTGCATTCCAGCATTCGCTACACGTATACCATGAACCGCAGCTGTCACTTCCGCACTCCTCCCTCTTCTCCTCCCTTGCGCCGCAACTGTCATACCAGTATCTGTCGTTGTCATAACAGGCGGAATAGGCATGGCTGGTGCACTCACAGGCAGGTTCATAAACGCACTGGCTCTCTGAACAGCCCCTGTTGGTGCATGTCCTTGTCTGGTACATCTCATTGGAGGCACATCCCCCCTGACCACAGCCTACGTCTGCCCACGGAGTGCAATAGGTAGAGCCACAGTCAAGTGTGCAATAACCTTTGGTGCTACAGTAAAAATCCCCGGTGTTGACAGGGTCGCTGCAGCACTGTGAATCATCACTGCAAGGAAACGCATGCCTCCCGCAGCATTTTCCGTATGCACATCCTATAAAACCGGTGGAACCGGGACAGCAGTCATCATAATTGCTGCAGGAGGCGCCTATGGGCAGGTGACACTTGTTAAAATGGCACACCCAACCAGGACAGCATGCTTCAGGGTCGCAATGCCCACAATTAGTATTGCATTCCTGAACGCAATGTACTTGAGAGAAATAATGCCCCCCCGAGTCATCTCTGAGGCACGTGTGACCATCTCCACAGGTATGTATGGTTACGAAAGTCCCTCTTGGTGAATACAAACCACCGCACGCATCTGCGCAGCACTGGCATGAATCGCAAAATTCCTGGGTACGCTTGGTTCTGGTATATGCAACAATATTGTTGCCATCACACAACAAATTGGGGTGATGGGCAGGGTTACCTACATTGTAATAATCCTCTCCGCCGACACTTGCACACCTGTCTGCGGTATCAGAATAAACGTAATAGTTTCTATGGTACGTGACCCCGTTGATTGTTATAATGTCGTCCTTTGCTTCCTCGTGAGGCTGCTGGTAAAAAGCCGAAGCTAACGGGGTTA
>CAZTJN010000054.1:0-2982 GCA_964613955.1 uncultured archaeon
CTATGCTACCCTCATTGGCCTGATTTCGCGTATTTCCGGCGACCCTTTTTTTAGGGGACTCAAACATGAACATGAAAAAGATTCCTTTCATCGTGTTGGTATTGCTGGGCGCGGCCTTGATCCTCGCAGCCTGCAGCCCCTGCGAGACGCCGACACCCATCACAATCGTCGAGACGGTTGAAGTTCCCATCACGATGGAGCCGGAGGAGGCCGTCGAGGTCCCCTTCCTGGAACTCTGGAAGGGCTCTGGTCACGCCGATGCCTCCGCGGAGGCCTTCCGCCACTGGGACGAGGACGACCCGCAGGAGATCCCCATCTCGTGCGCCAAGTGCCATAGCGAGTATGGCTATCTGGACTTCATCGGCGCCGACGGCTCGGAGGCCGGCGTGGTCAACCAGGCGGCACCCATTGGCTCGGTCATCACCTGCGTGACGTGCCACAACGACGCCACCATGCAGATAGACAGCGTGGTGATGCCCTCCGGCCTGGAACTCAGCGGCCTGGGCAATGAATCCCGTTGTATGCAATGTCACCAGGGCCGCGAATCCACCGTCAGCGTGAACGCCCGCATCGAGGAAGCCGGCGTGGAGGACGATGTCGTAAGTGAGGATCTGGGCTTCGCCAACATCCACTACTACGCCGCCGCGGCCTCGAAGTACGGCACGCTGGCGAAGGGTGGCTACGAGTACGAAGGCAAGACCTACGACGAGAACTTCCCCCACGTGGACGCCTATGACACCTGCATCGAGTGCCATGACCCGCACACACTGGAGGTCGAGGTGGCGGAGTGCACCACCTGTCACACCGGCGTCTCGGAGGTCGAAGACCTGAAGGACGTGCGTATGCCCGGTTCGCTGGTGGACTTCGACGACGATGGCGATCTCGAAGAGGGCATCTACTACGAGATCGTCGGACTCCAGGAGAAGCTCTACGCAGCCATCCAGGCCTACGCCACGGAAGTGGTCGGCACGCCCGTCGTCTATGACCCCTTCGCGTATCCCCACTTCTTCATCGACACGAATGCCAACGGGGCTGCGGATGAAGCCGAGGCAACCTATCCCAACAAGTATGCAAGTTGGACGCCCCGGCTCCTGAAGGCGACCTATAACTACCAGGTCTCTCAGAAGGATCCGGGCGGGTTTGCCCATGGCGGGAAGTACATTATCCAGTTGCTCTGGGACTCCACCGAGGACCTGAACAGCGTCCTCTCCGCTCCGGTAGGCCTGACCGGTGCGCATCGCATCAATCACGGCCACTTCGCCGGCTCGGAGGAGGCCTTCCGCCACTGGGATGATGACGAACCGCCGACGGTCCCGGCCAGCTGCAGCCGCTGCCACTCCGCCGAGGGACTGCCCGTCTATCTCACTGAGGGCGTGTCCATCACCCAGCCGATCTCGAATGGCTTCACATGCTCCACCTGTCACAACGACCTGACGACCTGGACGCGCTACGAGGCCGGCCCGGTGACTTTTCCCAGCGGAGCCACGGTCGATAGCGGCGACGCCAACATGAACCTGTGCATGAACTGCCATCAGGGGCGCGAATCTGGCGCCTCCGTGGATCGGGCCCTGGCCGGATTGCCCGCGGATACCGTATCCGAGAGCATCCGCTTCATCAACACCCACTACTTCCCGGCCGGAGCCATCATCTTCGGGACCGAAGTTCAAGGCGGCTATGAGTACCCCGGCAAGACCTACGTCGGTCGCTTCGAACACGTCGGGCCCTACAGCACCTGCACCGCCTGCCATGACACGCACCAGCTGACCGTCAAGGCGGAGCAGTGCGGCGCATGCCACGAGGGCATCGAGAGTGTGGAGGATCTCGAGAACATCCGCATCTCCACCGTCGACTACGACGACGACGGCGATTCCGCCGAAGGGCTGGCGGGCGAGATCGCCACGATGCGCGAGGCGCTCCACGCCGCCATCCAGGCCTATGCCGAAGGTACCGGCAATCCCATCGTGTACGACGCCCACACTTACCCGTACTTCTTCGCAGATACGGATGGCGACGGACAGCCAGGCCCAGGCGAAGCCAACTATGGCAACCGCTATCAGGCCTGGACTCCGCGTCTGCTCAAGGCTGCCTATAACTACCAGTACGCCACTAAGGATCCGGGCGCCTTTGCCCATAATGGCAAGTACACGCTCGAGTTGCTTTACGACAGCATCCAGGATCTGGGTGGCAGCGTGGCGGGCATGGTGCGGCCCTAGCAACATATAGCGCTGGCGAGAGTACAATCAGGGGCTGCTCGAGCGGGCAGCCCCTGATTTATTCCTTGGATTCAACTTTGAAGTGCTACTGGCGAATACGTGCCATCAAATTCCAGCCTCACCCACACGTGCCGCGCATTGGCGTGCTTAATCACATTGGTCAGGGCCTCTTGCGCCACTCGAAATAGCGCCGTGCTGACCTCCTGAGGAATTTCATGAGCATGGCCGCGCACCTCGAACTCCACATCCAGAGGGGCCCGCTTGGAGATCTCGCCGAGGTACCAGCGCAAGACGGCCGGGAGCCCCAGATCATCGAGGTGGGAGGGGCGCAGATCTGAGATAATGCGCTGGATTTCCACCAGGGAATGTTCTACAAGCTGCTCCAGGTGTTCCAGTTTCTCGGCTTCTTCATCAGGGTCGCATTATAGAGACGCGCTGAGGCCTCTCAAACCCATCCCAAGAGCCGTCAGGACCTTTCCGGTCTCGTCATGCAACTCCCTGGCGATGCGGTGGCGCTCTGACTCCTGCGCAGAGACAATGCGCCTGATAAGATCGCCGCGCAGAGCCTCTCTGCGCTGTGCATCCTCCAGGCGCTCCTGCTGCATTCGGGCGATTTCACTCCTCATCTCATACTCGAATTCCCGCAACAACCTCAAAATAAAATATGCGATGGAGACGGCGGCCAGGGCTCTTAGAAGCTGCACCGGGAAGCCGGTCAAACTCTGAAAGAGTTCCTCGTTGATATAGGTAGAAGGCGGCAGCGGTGTCT
>CAZTJN010000055.1:0-1414 GCA_964613955.1 uncultured archaeon
AAACGCACTCCTAATTGAATAAGTCGTGGGTCGCCGGCACTTAGTGGTTCTCCAAAATTATCTTGGCGAACATCGTCTTCGATATTATAGAAGTTAGCTTTATTAAAAACATTATATATCTCAGCAAAGAGCTGGAACCTGAATTGGCCTATATTTAGGTACTTGGAGAGTCTGGTATTAAGATAGGATTGATCGAAACCTCTGCGAGAGTTGCGGTGTTCGTCGTCATAATAGTCATCTACAAGGCCGTCTTTATTCTTATCATAATATTCATAAGCAGTATAGGGAGTAGCAGAACGATAGTAAAAAATTCCACTCAGTTGAAAACCGAATGGTAAATTAAATATACCGTTTACCGCCAGCCTGTGTCGCGCATCTCTGTCAGTAGGACCATACTGTTTCTCCCAGCAATCAGGATCATAAGTGTGCGGTAAATCAAATTCTCCCTGCTCTGTCATTGACTTGGAATCGGAAAGTGTGTAGGAAAGTTCAAATGCCCAGCCTTTAGCATATCGTTTGTTGACAGTCAGCATCAGGGCTTTATACTCAGCCCTTGACCCGTCATCTATAGTTCTTACCTCTCCTCTGGTAGGATCTTTGCGAATAAAATATGTACCTGGGATGACTGGATTTTGGTCTATACGACGCCAAAGATTATATGTTTTAGCATAGACAAGATCAGCACCCACAGAAAGATTTGTCACAACCTCTCTCTGAAAACCCAAAGTTGCCTGGAGGGAATGGGCAGGAATAAGCCCAGGTTTTGATGTGTATTCATTTTTGGAGGTCTGACCTGGTTGCTGAGGCCTAAAAGGATTTGGCTGAAAGGGGTCAGGGTAGCCTGGAAACATTATGGTTACCGTTTTAACTAAATTATTCCGATTGGTATTACCTGCTGCCCTAAGGGGAGGATTTGCAGTGAAAGTCCCGATGCCTCCTCTAATGGATGTTTTTCCGTCTCCAACAGGATCCCAGCTGAAACCGAACCTTACGTTAAAGTTGCCAGGACTTGTATCCGCGATATCCAGAACTGAAATATCATAATAGCAGTATCTGAATCCGATGTTTAGGGTTAACCGAGGGTGGATCCTCCATGAATCCTGAGCAAAAATTCCTATGTCTGTATAGGGATTCTCAGAGTACGGACTTCCCTCAATATACCGGAACCTTAAGGGATATGTCGAGGGATCATCAGGATCAAAAGGTTCATTTGTCGTAAAAATAAACAGGCCAGGAATAAGGGCATACACATCGCTTTTATGACTTGGATTGGTCCAATGAAAACCGAACTTTAAACTGTGTGATCCGAGAAAAAGACTGAAATTATCCATAATTTCATACCTATTCTCATCACCTCCTGACGGGCGGCCTGGATTTGGGCCGAAATTTCCTCCAGGCCTGTTAATCGAGTAGG
>CAZTJN010000055.1:1514-2788 GCA_964613955.1 uncultured archaeon
GGGAGTATCCGCAATAACGTTATAATCCGTTCTATGGTAATTCTCAAAAGCTAGGAAGAAATGGAGTTTATCTTTTACAATCGGCCCACCAAGAAAACCTCCATAACGATATTGTTGATAAGGTGCTTTTTCATATTCGTCTTTAGATAGTTTCTCTCCTTTATATCCACGATGATTAACAAAATAATTGGGAGTATCCAACACCTCATCCCTGTAGAAAAAAGAAACTCTGCCTCTAAAATTATTTGTCCCTGACCGCGTAATAGCACTTCTGAGCAGCCCACTTGCGTTTCCGAATTCTGCCGCAAACATGTTTGTCACAACCCTGAATTCTTGGATAGCATCAGCCGGAATATCAATTCTTGGCGCATTTGCAGCTGTCAATTCATTGGGTATCCCATCAAGGAGCAATTCGCCCATTGATGCCGGTTGTGCGCTGGTCCTTCCGTCCTGAGTCCCTGCTTTTAAAAGCGTTAAATCGGCCCAATCTCGATCTAACAGGGGGAGAGCATCAATTTTGTCGCGCTCGACTACACTGCCTATTTCTGACTTGGTCACCTCAACCATCGGTGCCTCTGCCGTAACGGTAACTTCTTCTTCAATAGCTGCCGGCACAAGCGTGAAATCAATCGTTAATTTTGCTCCAACTGCAAAGGTTAGCCCACGCCTTACTTGAGTAGCAAACCCAGAAAGAGTCACTTCAATTTCATATTTTCCTGGCATAATTCCTGAGATGATATACCGTCCATCAGGTTGGGTAATCGAGCTGTGCACATAGCCAGTCTCCGCATTCCTTGCAGTAACAGTCGCCCCTGGTAAAGGACTGCCTTCTTCGTCAGTAACAGTGCCTTCTACAGTAACTACGGTAGATTGGGCAAAGACCTTTCCACTCATCAGAAAACAGGCAATTAAAGCAAAAACCATCAGGCAAACTAACTTTTTTTGTGACTTTGAGTGGTTCATCATTACCTCCTTTAATTTTTTGTAAAAAATGAGAACATTAATTTGTTTTGTATCTTGAATTCTATCACCTCCTTTTCTCATATTTCAAGTAGGTATACCTCTAACCAATATGGAAATCATAACCTCTTCCCAAAATAATGTTTTCTTTCGAAATTTATGATCATTTAATATTATCGTAGGGGTAGTATTCCCATGTAAGATGGTACCTTTATAATCTTACTTTCCCTTTTTTTCTTTTCTTTCTGCAATCGTATTCTATTTCATACATAATATTTTATATTTTCGTCTCTTTGTCAAGCAATTTTTCTTAT
>CAZTJN010000056.1:0-2762 GCA_964613955.1 uncultured archaeon
TGGCAGAAGAATATGTATGGGAATGCGAATATTGTGGAGATACTTTTGGCACCAAAGAAGAATGCGATAGACGTCTCCTCGCTCTTCACGACAAAATCGCCCTCGTGAAATTCGTAAGCGGAAACAGGGCAGGCGAAAAGGAGTAAAACAGAACAAAAACTGCGGGGGTCTCATGTTTAATTTTTGTTTGGAAGGGCGTTTAAAAATCTTTGGGTTTAACTTTTAAGATATTGGTGATAGTTTGGCTGAAGGTTCCCTGAAGGAAAGGCCCAAAGAAAGAGACCCTTTCGGTGACAAGAGCTTTCCCTGTTTTGTTTTAAACCCCTCATGTTCACTAAAATATATAGAATATCCCTGCATTTATGACAAAGAAAGAGACAATCTTTTCAGAATAAATGAGGATACACTCAACTTTCTGATGAAACACCAAAGCATACCGAAATCATCTGTAACCTCTCCGGAAATGGAAAAATTCCTGAGGTTTCTTTTCAGCGAAGGCCTGCTTTTAAACAGCAGAAAAAAGGTTCGCGAGAGAAAATTTCTTGTAGAAGAGAAGTACAGACCAGCAATACCATCCCTGCGCTATCTCCTCGTGCACCTCACGCTCAGATGCAACCTGCGTTGCAGGCACTGTTATGCAGATGCATCCCCCCAAAATAGCACGGATATCCCCTTTTCAATGATAAACAGCATATTTAACCAGATGGAGGAAATGCAGGGTTTAATAGTTCTTTTATCTGGCGGCGAGCCCTTGTGTTATCCTCACTTCTGGAAGATGAATGACATATTACCATCGTATAATCTGAGATTTGAAATACTTTCCAACGGCACGATGATAAACAAGAATGCAGCAAAGAGATTAAATGTTCACCACGTTCAGGTCAGCATAGACGGTATGGAAAAATCCCATGATTTTATGCGCGGGAGGGGCTCCTTCAAAAAGGCCATTGAAGGCATTGAAAATCTGATAGGTGCTGACATGGAAGTTTCCGTCTCGACGATGATACACAAAAAGAATGTTAACGAATTTGACGACATTGAAAGAATGATAGAGGGCTATGGAATCAATCAGTGGATAATAAATCAACCTTCCGTGTTCGGGAGATGGAAAGACAATTCCAGATTGAGTGTGAGTCTGGAGACGGCAGCAGACATAATGAGACGTTACAGCCGGGCCAGAGGACCACACGAATCAAAAACCAATTTTACCTGCGGTTCACATATATGCACTGTTTTAACAGACGGGAAAGTGTTCCCATGTCCCTTTTTGAATGAAAACGATATGCTGATGGGTACCATAAGAGATACCGGTTTGAGAAAGGCTTGGAAGAACCGCAAGGGCATTTCCATCGCCGATCTTGAGGAATGCTCGTCGTGTGAATTTCTTGAAAAATGCCGCGGAGGCTGCCGTTTCAGAGCCAAGGAATATGGAAATGTCTGCGGCAGAGATCCGGTTGTTTGTTCTGTTTACAATAAATCTTTAAATAAATTAAATGTAAATATAAAGAAAAAGTGAGGTCTATGGATAAATACAAAACAGGAAGACCAAAGAAAGGGCTGGATGTATACACGGGATTTGGGGATACAACATATCATCTTAAAATCGAAAAAATACCCACGGAAGTTAAAGCGAAGGGCGTATCTTCGCAGCCTTGGATAAGGTTATTCTGTAAATCCCGCGGAATGTGTTCGGCCTAAAAATAGCTGTGACTAAAATTTACTTTTAATAGGTATTTCTACATATTGTATTAAATATGATAATAAGGAAAGCCGGGGAAAGCGACATTATCTCCATCCACGAGCTGGACAGGGAATCAACAAAATACCATGAAAAATTCGATGCTGATTTCTACGACATTTCCGAGAAATGGTGGAAAGAGAAGAAATTATCACAGCTTAGCGCCGTTAGAAGCAAAAGGAATGCTATATTTGTTGCTGAAGAAAAAGGAAGGATTGAAGGTTATGTGTGGGTATTTATTGAAAAGTTGGGAAAATACAAAATAGGCAAAATACAAGAACTTTCCGTTTCTTCGAGAAGCAGGAAACGTGGAACAGGAACCAAATTGATAGAAAAAATTGTTGATTTTTTCCGGAAAAATGGCTGCATTATATGCGAAACAATGACTGATGCTAGAAACAAGCCCGCAATAAATCTATATGAAAAAAGCGGTTTCGAGAAGGTCGGCTACAGAATGTGGCTGAAAATAGACAGTAAAAGAAGATTTAGGCCATTTTATTAGACTGAGCTGATATCATCTAAAGCCTTTACAGCATATGAGGTAGTTTCTTGGGAAGCTTGTTCCTCATCCTTACCTTCACTTCCCTACCTTCATAATTTTTCATTTTTCTTGTTATTCCATGTGCGCAGTATGAAGGAATGCTGTATGTTCTGTCCAGAAGTGATCCGTCCTTTCTTTTTGCTTTAACATCAACTAATATGAATTTATTGTTTGATGGTCTTGGCGTTATAATGGTACCTGGAAAATAAATATGGGATAACCAATATTGTGGCTCGTAATTTTTATCGGTCAGAGTTTCCCCGAGAACATCTACATTTTCTATCCTTATAACTTCATTAGTTCCGAACAGTTTTTTATACAGATTTTTGAACATAATTCACTATTGAACAATAAGTAATAAAAATTGTTATTAACCTTAAAAATAACCGTGTTTTTATATCTTAAAGGTTATAAATTATTTAAACAAATTTAAAACCCTTGACCCTGCCAGCCGTTCAGGGTTCCTCATTTTTGGGTGACCAC
>CAZTJN010000057.1:0-2665 GCA_964613955.1 uncultured archaeon
GACTTGAACCGAAAGCGAAGGTAGTCTTTCGAAATAACGGGTGTCTAATTGTGGTTACGAAAAGAGAGTTCTATATAAAAATAGAAAACGTCGTTGCGTTCACCACCCTTAATGTGAAGATTTCTCTCAACAACCTTGTCGGGAATGTTGAGAACACGGAATACGAACCTGAGCAGTTTCCGGGTCTTGTTTACAGGCCCACAAACCCGAGGGCTGCCGCGTTAATATTTTCTTCCGGAAAGATTGTATGCACAGGGACGAAATCTATCGAAAAGGCGAAGGAAGCAATGAAGAAGGTTGTGGAGAAGATCGAACAGTCGGGTGTGAAAGTCCCAAAAAATTACCCCATAGAGGTCGAGAACATTGTTGCATCCGCCAAGATAAATGCAGAACTGAATCTCGAGGACATCGCATTTTCGCTTGATAACGCTGAATACGAACCTGAGCAGTTTCCGGGTCTTGTTTACAGGATAAGCGAACCTCGCGTCGCATTCCTGCTTTTCGGTTCGGGGAAAATAATATGCACGGGAGCGCATAAGATAGACGACATACACAAGGCACTTGGAAAATTCAAAGACAAGCTCCAGGGTATCGGGATAAAGGTTAAGCCTGTTGCAGAATAGATTTTACAGCCTTTTTAAATTCTTCCTCCCTTTCCTTGATGAGCATTCTCCTTCTGCCTTCGCCTCTGCGGATCATTCTCCTGAGTTCGGGCATTTTTCTAAACACGGTGTCCAATCTGGAAGGGAATATGTTCATCTCCCTCATTGCTTCCACCAAGGGGACATAATCAACCCCATCCTCAACCGGTGGGTATTCATACTGTCTTGCGCGCCTGCTTTGCCTTTCTCTTTCCACAAGTTCCCTGACGTACGGGATGTATTCTCCCCTTATGCAACAGTGTGACCCGTACTTCTCCAGTTTGACATTTTTGTCGCGCTCAACAATTTTTTTAAGAGATGGTGTGCTTATTTTCATTTTGGTAATTTCGACAACCTGGGGCAAGGAATATAATCTGTCATCAGCAATTTTATCAGGGTTCAGTTTTTCCTCCAGCAAATCCAGTACTTCCTCAGCTGTCATTTCACCATCTACATTTTTGATGTAATTTGATATCATCTCTCTTTCCGAGCTTCCCTTTCCAAACCCCACGCAACTCAGAACCTTGTCCTCATTTTCGAATTTGATGCCTGATTTTTTCCAGGACAATATTTCTTTATAGCACTGCCTGGATTTGCCCAGATTTACGTAGGGAAATGTCATTTCCTCTCCCATTTTTATTGATTTGTATAAAAATTTAAATAATGAAAGAAGTTTACGTCCGCGTGTGCCCCCGCTGCGGGGGGAGAATACATCTTCATCAGCCGACTGCTCTTTCGAAGATGGGTTTGTTTCCAACAGAATACAAATGTGAAAAGTGCGGATACGTTGGTAAATACTTCGTTGAGGTCTCTTTAAGCGAACTGGAAAAACACAGAAAATTTCTGAAAAAGCAGGACAAAATAAAAAAATAATTTTGTTTAATGCCCAGCCATCTGTCTTATATCTTCTCTTTTTGCCAATTTTTGAAATGCCCTTTTTTCCATCTGTTGCGCATTCTGCCAGCTGGTTCCCATTAATTCCCCGATATCCCTGTAAGGTTTCTTGTCTTCTCTCACATATTCGTAACCATTAAAATCAGGACCATAACCCAATCCATGATGCTGGGACAAAACAAAAAACTGTCTGTCATTTAAACTACTTAAAATCAATTTCATTTTTTCCGAGGTTTCCCTTTCTATGACTTCTCTCACAGTGGGATCATCAAAACCCATGTATGTAATATCACTGTTTTCTATATCGAGGACATCAACCCGCTCGGGAACTTCCAGAGCCTTCCTTACACGCCTGACCGTTATTCCTGTCTTAAGCGAGATTTCCTCATAATCTTTGGACTCAATTTTGGATATTTCAAATCTGTCCCTGTTTGTTTCCCGAGGTATATACACAGTCCATAACGTGTCTTCAATGACCTTGTTAACAGCTTGGTCTACGCACTTGGTCATGTATGTCGTTAGTTTTCCCTTTTCGGGTTTGTAATTTTCAGGTACGTATTGCAGAATTCTCATCATAGCTTCATTGACAAATTCCTCTCTCGGGATTCTGGCATTTAATTTTGGGTCCATTTTCTTGCGTCTTTTATTCACCTGGTCATATATGAACCCGAGGTTGAGCTCACCAAGCTTTGTCCTTGCCGCTTCCTTCAAAGACCTGTTTTTGGTATTTTGGTATGTTTCTATGAGTTTTAAATTGGCCTCGTGAATAGGCAATTTTGATATTTCTTCTAGAAATTTGTACTTGTCATTTGCCCTTCTGTATTCAGATTTCATACCCAGTTTATATTGAATTTAAAAAATAAAAAAATAATGGGCGTGAAGGGATTCTCAAAACCCCGATCGGACACGTAAATCCTTTCTTTGGGGTGAAGCTTAGACCTTTCTTTTGAAAAGAAAGGGATCAGCATTCGAACCCTCGACCTCAGGCTTTAAATTCGGGCGGCGCAGGTGAAACCTGCATCAAACGCTTTAACCGGTTTCTTCGCTATCATTAAGCGAACAAAGTTCGCTTTCAATTCTTCCAAGCAGTTCCTCCACTTTCAGGGGAACCTTAGAAGACCCGCGCTCTA